>NZ_CP053985.1:1288346-1932519 GCF_013267355.1 Achromobacter pestifer | reverse complement strand
GCCATGCTGCCCGATGGATTGGCCGAAGGCACGTTCGAAGTGGTGGTGGCCAACATCCTGTCCAACCCCCTGAAGGTGCTGGCGCCCATGCTGGCCGGACGCGTTGCCGCGGGCGGCCATCTGGTCCTGTCCGGCGTGCTGGAGCGCCAAGCCGAGGAAGTGGCCACCGCTTACGCGCCCTGGATCGCCATGTCGGTCTGGCGCGCGCGCGACGGCTGGGTCTGCCTGCACGGCCAGAAGGCCTGAGCGCCGCCGCAGGATCGCGCCATGGCCTTGACCACCCGTTGCCCGCAGTGCGGCACCACCTTCAAGGTGGTGCCTGATCAGTTGCGGGTCCGCAATGGCCTGGTGCGCTGCGGCGTCTGCTCCACCGTATTCGACGGGAGCGCCTGCCTGCTGCCGGCCGCGGGCGCTGCGCCGCAATCCGCGCCGCCCGCTGCGCCCGCGATGCCGCTGACGCCGGCCGCCAGCCAGGCGGCGCCGGTCCTGGCGACGCCGGCCGCGACCATCGCGCCGCACGCGCCCGCTGCACCGCGGGCGCCGGTTGCGCCGGCAGCCCCATTCCCGCCGCAGCCCTCCGCCATGCCGCCGGCTGCGCGTCTTGCGCCTGCGCCGGATTTTTCACGGATTGCGCCCTGGGACGACGAGCCGGAACCGCCGCGCGCGCCCGTGGCGCCGCCCTACAGTGCGCCCGCGGTGCCGCCGGCCGTGCTGCGCGGCCGCGACGATATCCGCCGGCGCGCCGAACCTGCCGATGGCGTGCAGGAGCCTGAACAGGACGACGACGATCTGGCCGATGACTGGGCCGACGGTCCGGCCGATCACCAGGCTCGCCATCACGCGGCTGATGACGCCATTGCCCGGGATGATGAGTCGCCGCGCTGGACCGTCCCGGTATCGGCACAGCCCGGCTATCGCGCTGATGCCGCTCCGCGCGGCGCGCCTGCGGAGCCGTCCTTCACCATCGGCCGCGCTCGCGCCGATGTGCGCGACGCAGAGCGCGACGACGAATACGACGATGAGTACGCCGGCGAGCGCCGCGACGACGGCCACGGCGACGACCGCGACGAATACCAAGAAGACGATCACGACCCGGACCGCGAAGACGCCGGCGAGCCCGTGCTGGGCGACACGCGCACGCGCTATTCCAGCGCCACCGATGTGGGCCGCGCGCCGCCCGAGTTCCTCGACCAGGACCGCGAGGAGCGGCATGGCCTGCTGCGCAAGCTATGGGGCTATGCCTGCCTGATCGGCCTGATCGCGCTGGGCCTGCAACTGGTGTACGTGTACCGCACCGATATCGCCAATTCCGTGCCCATGCTGCGGCCGGTGCTGGAAACGGCGTGCCAGCCGCTGGGCTGCACCGTGGGGTACGCGCGCCGCCTGGAGCTTATTCACATCACCTCCTCGTCGCTGCAGCCGCCGACCGGCGCGGCGGCGATCGACGACGGCCGCAGCCGCCTGGTGTTGACGGTGGTGATGCGCAACCGTCACGACAAGCCGCAGCACTGGCCCGCGCTGGTGCTGGACCTGAATGATCTGTCGGACACGGTGGTGGTGCGCCGCGCGCTCAAGCCCGAAGACTATCTGACGCCCGAGCAACTGCGCGGTCCTTTCGCGCCGCAGGGCGAACTGAAGATTTCCGTGCCCATTGAAGTGACTGGCGTCCAGGTCAATGGCTACCAACTCAATAAATTCTTTCCTTAAGGGATGACTCGCATGGCTACCCCAGTTCTGGTTTGCGGTTCTATGGCGTTCGACACCATCGCGGTGTTTGAAGGACGTTTCAAGGAGCACATTCTTGCCGACCGCATCCAGTCGCTGAGCGTGTCGTTCCTGGTGCCCAGCATGCGCAAGGAATACGGCGGCTGCTCGGGCAACATCGCGTACAGCATGAACCTGCTGGGCGGCAAACCCGTGCCGGTGGCGACCGTGGGCGAAGACGCGGGCGAATACATGGAGCGCCTGGCCGGCCTGGGCATCGACGTCAGCCGCGTCAAGGTGATTCCCGACACATTCACCGCGCAATGCTTCATCACGACCGACCTGGACGGCAACCAGATCACGGCGTTTCACCCGGGCGCCATGTCGCACGCGGCGGAAAACGACCTGAGCGACGCCGACGCAGCCTGGGCCATCGTTGCGCCCGACGCCAAGGAAGGCATGTTCGCCCACGCCGAGCGCCTGCATAAGCGCGGCATCCCGTTCATCTTCGACCTGGGCCAGGCCATGCCGCTGTTCGATGGCGCCGACCTGGAGCGCATGCTCAAGCTGGCGCAAGCGCTGACCGTGAACGACTACGAAGCCGGGGTGGTGGAACAGCGCACGGGCCGCAGCATGGACGACATCGCGCGCGGCCTGCAGGCCGTGGTGGTGACGCGCGGCGCGGAAGGCGCCACCTTGTTGACCGAAGGCAAGACCTTCCAGATCCCGCCAGTGCGTGCGGCCCAGGTGGTCGACCCGACCGGCTGCGGCGACGCGCAGCGCGGCGGCCTGCTTTACGGTCTGACCAGCGGCTGGAGCTGGGAAGACAGCTGCCGCCTGGGCAACGTCATGGGCGCCCTCAAGATCGCTTCGCGCGGCCCGCAGAATTATGCGCCGTCGCGCGCCGAAATCGACGCCGTGCTGCACGCCACCTACGGCATCCATCTGCCTCTTTGATCCCCTCGGGAACCCGGCAGTTGCGCCGTGGTCGAACCGTAGGAGAGGGGGTGAGGCGCTGTGTTCCAGCGCCTTTCCCGGCCGGCTTTTTGGCCGGTTTTTCAGCTTCTGGCGGTGCGTTTCAGTGTGTTGCAGCAGCGCTGGCCCCAGTTCCGGGCCGGGGTATGATGAGTACATCGTCGGCAACGGCCGATCGAGGAGTCCAAATTGAATCAAAGCAAAACTTTTTCCCTGGTGACGCCGCGCGCGGGGCGCTGGCTGGCGATCGCCGCCGTCGTGACCTCGATGGCGGTCCTGGGCGGCTGCGCCAACCGCAGCGCGTCCAGCGGCGTCTACAGCTATGACCAGGCGCAGCGCGAGCAGATCGTCCGTACCGGCACGGTCACCGGCGTGCGTCCCATCGTGATCCAGAACGACAAGTCCAGCGGCGTCGGCATGGTGGCCGGCGGTGCGCTGGGCGGCGTTGCAGGCAACGCCATCGGCGGCGGCACCGGCCGCACCATCGCCACCGTGGGTGGCGTCATCCTGGGTGCGCTGGCGGGCAACGCCATCGAGAACCAGACCGGCAAGAATTCCGGCTACGAAATCACCGTGCGCTTGGACAACGGTGAAACCCGCGTCGTCGCGCAGGAAGCCGATGTGCCCATCAGCGTGGGCCAGCGCGTGCAGGTGATCAGCGGCTCCGGCCCGACCCGCATCACGCCGATGTAAGCACCCATCCAGCGCCGCGCTCGCGGCGCGGCTTGGCAAAGCCCCCGTCAGGGGGCTTTTTTATTGCCGGCGCCCTTGGCCCATAACGGGGTCAGGGCGGGAAGGTTGTGCAGTCGTAAGAATCTGTCGCTCAACCGCAACGGGATACCCGGGGACTTACCCGCGAACGTTACGTTTGCCAGCGTTTTCTCGCGATTTCCTCCATAAGCCTCATGGCGATTTGACGAACGTAGTGCCATGATTGCGCCTGCGATCGACCTCGCATTGCGGAAATCATGTAACGGAGTGCATCGGGGCGTCGTTCGTGGTGGGCTGGACGTTCAGCCTGATTTCAGCAGTTTCTTTGTAATCTCGTCGTCCTGAATCCCGGGGCGGGGGATTGTTGGCCGATCGGGCCTGTAACGCCGCACTATCTATGCATACCGAGCAAGAACTCCACACCAAGATCGGCGAGATCGTCGAGTCGATCGTCATGAAGAAAGTCACCCCAGATACGCAGTTGATTGCCACCGGTCTGGTCGATTCGCTCGCTGCCGTGGACATCACGCTGGCGGTCGAGTCGGAGTACGGCTGCAGCATCCCGGCTCCCGAGATCGCGGAACACCTACAGTCGGTCCGCACGCTTGCCGGCTATGTCGCTGCCCATACTTCGTAATACCCGGCTGTTGTCTCACGTCGCGGCTGCCGCGACGGCGGTGGCGCTGGCGGTGGGTACGTATTGCGGCGCGGACGATCTGCTCAGCCGCGTCGTCAATCCCATGTCGGCGCCCTCGGCCTCGGCGGCCGCCAAGAGCAACTACCTGCCCAACCTGGGGCCGGACTGGGGCACCCAGCACGTCAACCTGAATCGCCTGGGCAACGCCCTGAGCGACGGGACGCTGGTCGTGCTCGGCTCGTCCGAACTGTCCAGCCACGATCTGCGTTTCGTGCCTTACCGCTTCTTCCCCGAAGAGCTGAAGGTGCCGACGCTGGCCTATGGCCACGCCATGTTCCAGTCCTACGGCATCGTCAGCGTGCTGGAGTCGGTGGCGGATTCGCTCACGCCCAACACGCGGCTGGTGATCATGCTGTCGCCGGCCTGGTTTGCCTCGGGCGGGCAGTTGCCGCGCAGCGCGTTTGCCGAGCACGTCACGGGACCGGTCTGGGACCGGCTCTGGGATCAGCCCAGCACGCGCGAGCAGATGCAGACCTGGATCAGCGACAACGCCAACTGGGGGCTGCTGTGGCTCATCGCCAACGGCCAGGTCGCGGAGCTGAAGGACAAGCTGGCGCTGTGGTGGCACGCGCGCAAGGAGCCGGCGCCCGACCGTCCGCGCAGCAAGTTGTCGGTGCCCGCGCATCGCTACGTGTCCTGGCCGTCGGCCGCGCGCCTGGATCAGGGCCAGTGGGGCCGCCTGACGCATCAGGCGCGCGTGGTCGAGCAGGACCTGGGCGGGCACAACCCCTACGACGTGCGCGACGATTACTACAAGCAGTACCTGGCGGCGCTGTATTCGCCGGCCCGCAACGAGTTCGCCGACATCGATCCGATCACTCGCACGGAACTTGGCGACCTGTCGCGCGTGATGGCCTTGCTGCAGAAGCGCAAGGTTCACGCCTACTTCGTCATCCAGCCCTTCAATCCCAAGCTCATCCTGGACGTGGAGCGCTTCGACCCGGTGGTGGCCGCCGTCACGGGCATGTGCGAGCGCTACCAGATGGGCTGCCTGGATCTCTACAGCATCCCGTTTGAACCGGGCATGCTGCGCGACGACATGCACCTGGCCGAACTCGGTTGGGCCATGGCCGATCAAGGCATTGCGGAGTACTTTTCCCGATGAGCAAGATTCTTCCCGCGGCCGCGCCCGAGGCCGCCCACGCTGTCGAAGGGCAGGAAACCCGCAAGGCGGCTGCCGCCTGGGGGCGCCGCTTCTTCTGGCACCTGTGCCTGTACATCGGCGTGATCTTGGTGTTCGTTCTGCAGGCGCAGCCCACCACGGGCAGCGGCGGGCCGATCAAGGTCGAATTCCAATACCAACAGTTCTGAGCCCGCCATGGAATTGTTCGCAAGCTTGAGCTTTTTCGGCGGCGCCCTGTGCGGCGGCCTGGGCCTGTTGGCCTACCGTTCCTTCGGCATGCCGTTCCGTATCGGCTATCGCCACATCATCGGCGTGATCTGCCTGGGCGTGTGGATGGCGGTGTTCTGGGCGCGTCCCTATCAACCCATCGCCTTGCTGGCCATTTCCGGCAGCGCGTTGTGGGCCATGCGCCGCAACTACATCCCCACCTGGCTGGCCGTGATCATCACCATGACGCCGCTGCTGCTGGTGAAGACGGGCGTGTCGCACCTGGGCGCCATGCTGGGGCTGTCCTTCGCCACGTTCCGCGCCATCGACGTGCTGCTGTTCGCGCAGCGCAACGAGCGCGTGTCGCCGCTGGACTACTTCATCTATCTATTCTTCCCGTTGACGCTGCTGGCCGGCCCCATGTACCGCTGGCGCAATTTCCAGGCGGACCTGAAACGCGGCTACGAAGGCGTGAACCTGAATACCTGGCTCAGCGGCCTGGAACTCATCATGCTGGGCGTGATCCAGAAGTTCGGCGTGGCCGAGCTGATCTGGCGTTATGGCCTGGCGACGCTGGATGCGCACGATTACTCGTTCACCGGCGTGGCGCTCAACGCCTCGCTCTACAGCGGCTACCTGTTCTTCGACTTCGCCGGCTACTCCACCATGGCGATCGGTATCGGCATGCTGTTCGGCTTCACCTTGCCGATCAACTTCCGCAATCCGCTGGCCACGCTCAACCCGCAGGACTTCTGGCGCCGCTGGCACATCAGCCTGTCGGAGTGGCTGCGCGACGTGGTGTTCATGCCCATCTACAAGGCGCTGAGCAAGACCAAGTTCTTCGGACGCCACCGCATGGCGGCGCAGAACATCGGCATCTTCGCGACCCTGCTGGCCATGGGCGTCTGGAACGGCCTGTCGCTGCACTACATCGTCAGCGGTCTGATGTTCGGGGCGTATTCGGTGGGGCATAACCTGCTGATCAACGCCGCACGCACCCGTCCGGCCCTGCAGGCCGCGCTGGCGCAACCCGTGATGCGTTTTCTCGGGCGCGTGCTCACCTTGATTCTTGCTGCGCTGGCGCTATACGTGTTCAGCGGCCGCAGCCCCATCTGACGCCGGGAGTTTCGGCATGCGCTTCGATCTCAAGTCTTTCCAGTTCACGGATACCGAGTACGCGCCCAACGCGCCTGCGGTCGTCGCCGCCGACCGCAGCCTGAGCTGGGCGCAATTGCGCGCGGAGGCCGGCGCCTGGGCCGAAGAGGCGCGCAGGCACGGCGCGGCGCCTGACGTGCCGGTGGTCATTTATGGCCACAAGGAAGCCGCGTTCTTCGTCGCCATGGCGGGAGCCCTGCTGATCGGGGCGCCGTTCGTGCCGGTGGACACCATCTATCCGCAGGAGCGCCTGCGTCGCATCGTCGAGATCGTGCGCGCTGCCGCCGTGTTCGATGCCGCCAGCGGCAGCTTCACGCCGGGCGAGGGCGCCATGCTGGCCGAACGAGGCCTGGCCTACGTCATGTTCACGTCCGGCAGCACGGGCGATCCGAAGGGCGTGCAGATTGGCCGCGAAAGCGTGGGCCTGCTGGGCGACTGGATGTTGGGCAGCTTCGGCCTGGGCGAGGCGCCGGTGTTCATGAACCAGGCGCCGTTCAGCTTCGACCTGTCCATGTACGAAGTGTTCGCCACCTTGGCCGCGGGCGGCTGTTGCGTGCTGAACGCGCGCGAGCAGATCGCCGCACCCAGCGTCTGGATGGCCCGCCTGGCCGAACATGGCGTGACGGTCTGGGTGTCCACGCCGTCATTCGCGCACCAGCAGTTGGCCAACCGCGACTTTTCGCCGGCCGCCTTGCCCACGCTGCGCACCTTCCTGTTCTGCGGCGAGCCGCTGCCGTCGGCGCTGGCCAAGAAGCTGCGCCAGCGCTTCCCGGACGCTGTCATCCTCAATACCTACGGCCCCACGGAAGCGACCGTGGCGACCACCTGGATCGAGGTCACCGATGCCGTCCTGGCCGCGCACGATCCGCTGCCGGTGGGGCATGCCAAGCCCGACAGCGTGCTGATCGTGGACGAAGGCGAGATCTGCATCGTGGGCGACCACGTCATGCGCGGCTATCTGAATCGCCCCGACCTGAACGAAGCCAAGCTCTACACCTATGCCGACGGCCGCCGCGCCTTCCGCACGGGGGACCTGGGCCAGATGGAGGGCGATGGCCTGCTGTTCTGCCGCGGCCGCATGGACGATCAGATCAAGCTGAACGGTTATCGCATCGAACTGGCAGAGATCGACGAAGCGCTGCACGGCCTGCCGGGCGTGGAGGGCGGCGCCTGCGCAGTGCTGCGCCGGCCTGACGGCACGGCGGTGCGCTTGATCGGATTCGTGGCGGGCGTGGACGTTGGACAGGCGCCGAGCGTTCTGGCGCCCGACGCGCTGGCGGGCTGGAAAGAGCGGCTGGCGCAGCGCCTGCCTCCCTACATGGTGCCGTCCGAGCTGGTGGCCTGCCCGGCGCTGCCCATGTCGAACAACCACAAGATCGACCGCAAGAAGCTGGTCGAGATCTACGCCGGCCTTCCGGCGTAGGCAGGCGGGGCGCAGCCCCGCCGTTTACAGGCCCATCATGCGCTGGCTGATGTTGGACAGCACCATCAGCAGCACCTGCGCGACGATCAGCAGCACCAGCGGCGAAAAGTCGATCGCGGTGCGCGGCAGCAGGCGGCGGATGGGGTCCAGCATGGGCGCGGTCAACGACTGCAGCAGCGGCATCATGGGCGCCATCGGGTTGACCCACGACAGCACGGCCTGGATCAGCGTCAGCCATACCACCAGGTTCAGCGCCCATTTGACGGCCATGATCAAGGCCGAGCCCATGGCCTTGGGCAGATACTCCAGCGGTATCAAGGCGCCGATCGCGACCAGCCAGACCAGCACCAGATAGATCAGCGCGGACAGCCACACAGCGACCAGGCTGGTCCAGTCGATCTTGTTGCTGGCCGGAATGATCTTGCGCAGGGGCAGCACCAGCCAGTTTGTGGCCTGGTAGATGAAGCGCGACAAAGGGTTGAACGGGTGCAGCCGTATCGCGTGCATCCAGGCGCGGGCAATCAGCGCAGCGCCGAACAGCGTGAACACGATTTCGAGAAGGAAGCGCAAGATTTCATCGAGCATGGACACGTTCACCCTGAAAAAGAGGAGTCAATTGTCGCACGCCCAGGCAAAAAATCGCCTGCAGCCAGCGCGTGCTTGCAGCCCGTTGGGGGAGGCCGGTCGATTCCGGATCGGGCAGACACGAAAAAGCCGCCCGGCCTAGGCCAGGCGGCTCTGCGAAGCTAAAGCTTCGAACCGTCCTAATTAAGGACGGCCACCCGTCGGGAACGGCCACGACGCGGCGGGATTCAGCGCGGTCTTCGCGCCCGGGGCGGCAGCCGTGGACGGCGGCGTTACGGGCTTCTTCGGAGCGGCTTTCTTCGCAGCGGGCTTCTTGGCGGCGGCAGGCTTCTTGGCAGCAGCAGGCTTGGCGGCAGCAGGAGCCTTCTTGGCAGCGGGGGCCTTCTTGGCAGCAGCCTTCTTGGCGGCAGGCGCCTTCTTGGCTACGGCCTTCTTGGCAACCGCCTTCTTGGCAGCAGGAGCCTTCTTGGCGACGGCCTTCTTGGCTACCGCTTTCTTGGCGACGGCCTTCTTGGCGACAACCTTCTTGGCTACGGCTTTCTTGGCAACCGCCTTCTTGGCGACAGCCTTCTTGGCCACGGCCTTCTTGGCGACAACCTTCTTGGCTACCGCTTTCTTGGCGACAGCCTTCTTGGCGACGGCCTTCTTGGCTACCGCTTTCTTGGCGGCGACCTTCTTGACTGCCGGCTTCTTGGCGGCAACCTTCTTCACTGCCGGCTTCTTGGCAGCGACTTTCTTGACGGCTACCTTCTTGACGGCAGCTTTCTTGGCCGGTGCGGCCTTCTTCGCTACTGCCTTCTTGGCGGCGGGCTTCTTCACCGCTTTCTTTACGGCTTTCTTGGCTGTTGCCATGGTCATGCTCCTTAGGTTCAGGGGTCCCAGAACTTAAACCCGTGCCCCGATCCGCCAACAAGGCGCATCGTGCCCGGGCTATTCATCGGCGCAAGCCGCTGTTCTGTGCGAGCAACAGCTACTACGGTTTGCGCTAATGAATTCGGCACAGCCATTTGATATGGCCCCCGCTCCTTTGGCGCGAGCCATTTCAAATGGCGCCGGTAGGCGACCTGATCACAGGCCGCCAACCGCTTGTTCTACGTGTGTTCGATATGCCCCCACGCCGCGCCTTCGGCTCGCTGCCCCCCGAGGGGGTGCGTTTTGCCTTGGGGCGGCCCGGTGACAAAACACCCTGACCAGGGAGACATCATCAAGCCTGTCGCGAACGCGACGCTCCTTGCATCTGGAGCGTGCCCGCGCCGGGCCTGATGACGTACTGCTTTTACTCCCAGCTCAGCGTGCCACCGGTTTGGTATTCGATCACGCGAGTTTCAAAAAAGTTGCGTTCCTTTTTAAGATCGATCATTTCCGCCATCCACGGGAAGGGATTTTCTTCCTGCGGGTACAGCGGTTCGATACCGATTTGCTGGCAACGACGGTTGGCGATGAAGCGCAGGTAGGATTTGAACATGGGTGCGTTCAAGCCCAACACGCCGCGCGGCATCGTGTCTTCGGCGTAAGCGTATTCGAGTTCGACCGCTTTGCGGAAGAGTTCTCGAATTTCTTCGCGGAATTCCGGCGTCCACAGATGCGGATTTTCCAGTTTGACGGTGTTGATCAGGTCGATGCCGAAATTGCAGTGCATGGATTCATCGCGCAGGATGTACATGTACTGCTCGGCGGCGCCGGTCATCTTGTTCTGGCGGCCCAGCGCCAGGATCTGCGTGAAGCCAACATAGAAGAACAGGCCTTCCATCAGGCAAGCGAAGACGATCAGGGACTTCAGCAGCGTCTGGTCGGCTTCGGGCGTGCCTGTCTTGAAGTTGGGGTCCGCGATCGCGTCGATGAACGGGATCAGGAACTCGTCCTTGGCGCGGATGGACGGCACTTCGTTGTAAGCGTTGAAGATCTCCGCTTCGTCCAGGTCCAGGCTTTCGACGATGTATTGATAGGCGTGCGTGTGGATCGCTTCTTCGAACGCCTGGCGCAGCAGGAACTGGCGGCACTCGGGCGCCGTGATGTGGCGGTAGGTGCCCAGCACGATGTTGTTCGCGGCCAGCGAGTCGGCGGTGACGAAGAAGCCCAGGTTGCGCTTGACGATGCGGCGCTCGTCCTCGGTGAGCCCGTTCGGGTTCTTCCAGAGGGCGATGTCGCGCGACATGTTGATCTCTTGCGGCATCCAGTGGTTGGCGCAAGTAGCCAGGTACTTCTCCCATGCCCACTTGTACTTGAAGGGCACGAGCTGATTGACGTCGGTCTCGCCGTTGATGATGCGCTTGTCGGCAACCTTCACGCGTTGCGAGGTGGCGGCGCCGCTGGCGGCCAGGCCGGCCGCGTGTTCAGGCGCGGCTGGCGTGGGCATGGCGGTGTCGCCAAAAACACCGGTCGCCGCCCGGACTTCGGGCGCAGCCTGCCCGCCCGCCGCGGGGGCGGGCGATTGTGCAGGTTGCGTGGCGATGGTGTCGTCTTCCCAATTAATCATGATTCATTCTCCGGAGGCGGTTATTGGCAGGCTTCGCACTCTTCGAAGCCGGGATCGCCCGGCCGCATGGTGCAAACCGCCCCGAGAACTTCGGGTTCCGGCAAAACAGGTGCAGCAGCGACCGGTGCGGACGTGGATTGACCGCTCGCCGAGACGGCGTTCAATTCACCGCCGCGTCCCGTGGACTTCTCGGCGCTGGTGGCGCCAAGGGTACGCAGGTAGTAGGTCGTCTTCAGGCCGCGCTTCCAGGCCAGCTTGTAGGTGTCGTCCAGCTTCTTGCCCGACGCACCGGCCATGTAGATGTTCAGCGACTGTGCTTGATCGATCCACTTCTGGCGGCGCGACGCGCATTCAACCAGCCAGCTCGGTTCGACTTCGAACGCGGTGGCGTAGAGGTCGCGGAGTTCGGAAGGTACGCGATCGATGCGGGACAGGCTGCCGTCGAAGTACTTGAGGTCGGCGACCATGACTTCGTCCCAGAGACCGAGTTTCTTCAGGTCACGCACGAGGTAATCGTTAACGACCGTGAACTCGCCGGAGAGATTCGATTTGACGTACAAGTTCTGGAAAGTGGGTTCGATGCACGCAGATACACCAATGATATTGGAAATAGTTGCGGTTGGGGCGATTGCGATGCAATTGGAGTTGCGCATGCCATGTTGTTTGATGCGCGCGCGCAACGTATCCCAATCGAGCGTGCTCGACTCATCGACTTCAACGTGACCGCCGCGTTCATCGCGCAGCATCTTCAACGTGTCTTGCGGCAAGATGCCGCGCGACCACAGCGAGCCTTCGTACGATTGATAGCGGCCGCGTTCTTCGGCGAGCAGGCTCGAGGCCCAGTACGCGTGATAGCACACGGCTTCCATCGAACGGTCGGCGAATTCGACGGCGGACTGCGATGCGTAAGGCACGCGCATCATCTGCAGGCAATCCTGGAAGCCCATGATGCCCATGCCCACCGGACGATGGCGCGCGTTGGAATTGCGGGCCTTCTCGACGGCGTAGTAGTTGATGTCGATCACGTTGTCGAGCATGCGCATGGCGATGCTGACCGTGCGCTTGATCTTGTCGTGGTCGAGTTCGAAACCACCGCCGGCAGCCGGCTTCATGTGGGCGACCAGGTTCACGGAACCCAGGTTGCACACCGCGATTTCGGATTCGTTGGTGTTCAGCGTGATCTCGGTGCACAGGTTCGAGCTGTGGACCACGCCCACGTGCTGCTGCGGCGAACGGATGTTGCAAGGATCCTTGAACGTGATCCAGGGGTGGCCGGTTTCGAACAGCATGGACAGCATCTTGCGCCACAGGTTCAGCGCCGGCATCTTCTTGAAGAGCTTGAGCTCGCCGCTGGCGACGCGCGCTTCGTAGCCCACGTAGGCTTCTTCAAAGGCGCGGCCATACTTGTCATGCAGGTCGGGGCAGTCGGACGGCGAGAACAGCGTCCACTCGCCGCCTTCCATGACGCGCTTCATGAACAGGTCGGGAATCCAGTTCGCCGTGTTCATGTCGTGCGTGCGGCGGCGCTCGTCGCCGGTGTTCTTGCGCAGTTCCAGGAATTCTTCGATGTCCAGGTGCCACGATTCCAGGTACGTGCAGACAGCGCCCTTGCGCTTGCCGCCCTGGTTGACCGCGACGGCGGTGTCGTTGACGACCTTCAGGAACGGCACGACGCCCTGGCTTTCGCCGTTGGTGCCCTTGATGTGGCTGCGCAGCGCGCGCACCGGGGTCCAGTCGTTGCCCAGGCCGCCGGCGTACTTGGCCAGCAGGGCGTTTTCCTTGATGGCGTCGTAGATGCCTTCCAGGTCGTCGGAGACGGTGGTGAGGTAGCACGACGACAGCTGCGAGTGCAGGGTGCCCGAGTTGAACAGCGTCGGCGTCGAGCTCATGAAGTCGAACGAGGACAGGATCTCGTAGAACTCGATGGCGCGGGTTTCGCGGTCGGCTTCGCGCAGCGCCAGGCCCATGGCCACGCGCATGAAGAACACCTGCGGCAGTTCGATGCGGGTGCCGCGGATGTGCAGGAAGTAGCGGTCGTACAGGGTCTGCAGGCCGAGGTAGCCGAACTGCAGGTCGCGCTTGGCGTTCAGCGCGTGGCCCAGCTTGGTCAGGTCATAGCTGGCCAGGTCGGGCGACAGCAGGCCGCCTTCGATGCCGCGGGCGATGAAGGTGGGGAAGTACTCGGCGTAGCGGGCAACCATGCCGTCTTGCGAGACTTCCTCGCCCAGCACTTCCTTGCGGATCGTGTGCAGCAGCAGGCGGGAGGTGACCTGGCTGTAGGCCGGGTCCTTTTCGACCAGCGCGCGCGCGGACAGGATGGCGGACTTGAACACTTCGTCGACGGGGATGCCGTCGTACAGGTTCTTGACCGTTTCCTTCAGGATCGCTTCCGTGTCGATGAATTCGGCCAGGCCTTCGCCGGCGGCTTCGATGGTGGCGCGCAGTTCAGCCAGGTCCAGCGGGCGGCGCACGCCAGCGTCGGTCACGTTCAGCACGTGCTCCTGCGGGGCGGCGGCCTTCTCCTGGCCTCCGGCGGCGGCAGCGGCGGCCGCGCGTTCCTGCGTGCGCTTTTCGCGGTATAGCACGTAGGCGCGGGCGACGTCGTGTTCGCCCGAGCGCATCAGGGCCAGTTCGACCTGGTCCTGGATGTCTTCAATATGGAAGGTGCCGCCGTTGGGGCGGTTGCGCACCAGCGCGTTGACGGCCTGGCTGGTCAGGTTCCCAACCAGTTCACGCACGCGCGCGGAGGCCGCGCCTTGGCCGCCGTTGACGGCCAGGAAGGCCTTGGTCATGGCGATGGCGATCTTGTTGGGTTCGAACCCGACCACCGAGCCATTGCGGCGAATGATGTTGTAGCTGGCCCATTGCCCGCCATTGGCGTCGGCAGGGGAATCGGTTTGCGAGGGCGGCACGGCCGTAGGCCGGGTCACAGAGGCGATCGAAGTCTGCATGGAAGCTCCTGTGCGAAAAGCGCGTAGATAGCGACATGACGACGTCATGTCAGGTACGAAATCGGTTCTTTTGAGGGGGTCGTAACGCTAGGACGGCTTAGTCCAAAAGGCGTGGCCGACGGGAATCAGCGCTTAGGCGACCACAACATATAGTGTAGCACCCCTCGTTGGACACTAATTCTAGTGATCGAGTACGACAGGGACAAGAAAAAAATAAGACGAAGTTCACAAAAGGTTGTTACTAAATGCACTAGGCGCGCCCAGCAAGGCGCGCCCAGGAAGGTGCCGCTCGGAGCGAATGTTTATGCGGTTTTCCGCAGGGGCATATCGCGCGGGGCAGGCGCCGTATAGGTTTGCATCAAGCGGCCTAACTCCGTCCGATATTTTTCGACGTTTGCAGCCTTCACGTGGCCGAAGCCGCGGATGGTTTCTGCAAGGCCGGCGATTGTAGCCGCTTGGGCCAGCTTGTCGCGGGTCAACCCTGCCAGCAACTGGTCTATGGTCTGGCGGTACTCGCGCACCAGCGCCCGTTCCATCTTGCGTTCGGCGGTGTGGCCGAAGGGATCGAACCAGGTGCCACGCAGGCCCTTCAGGCGCGTCAGCATTTTCAGCGCGGTCATGGTGCGCGGGCCCAGCGTCATCTTGCGCGGCACGCCGGTGCGCGGATCCTTGCGGGCAAAGATGGGCGGGGCCATGTGGAAGCGCAGGCTGTAGTCGCCTTCGAACTGGCCCTGCAACTGCGCCTGGAAGGAGGCGCCGGTGTAGAGCCGCGCGACTTCGTATTCGTCCTTGTAGGCCATGAGCTTGAAGAGGCCGCGCGCGACCGCCAGCGCCAGGCGCGGGGTCTTGGCCTCGGGCGCCAGTTCGCGCTCGCGTGCCGCGACGGCCGCGACTACGTCCTGGAATTGGCGCGCGTAGGCCGCATCCTGGTAGGCGGTCAGGTCTTCGATGCGGCGGGCGACGGCGCGTTCGAACGATTCGGGCACGTGCAGCTGCACGACCTGGGCGCGCGGGCGCAGCGCGCCTTCCAGCGCGTCGGGCTGGTGTGCCGCCAGCCGGCCGCTGTCGAAGGCGGCCCGGTTGGCGGCCACCGCCACGCCGTTGAGTTCGATGGCGCGGTTGATGGCGGCCTGCGACAACGGCACGCCGCCGCGTTGCCAGGCATAGCCCAGCATGAACATATTGGACAGGATGCTGTCGCCGAACAGGGCCAGCGCGGCTTCGTGCGCGTCGATCGCGGCGGTGTTGGCGTCACCCGCCGCGTGGCGGATCTTGGCCAGCAGCGCTTCGGGCCGCATGGCGGCATCCGGGTTGCGGGTGAAGTCGGAGACCGGCGCCACGTAGCTGTTGACCGTGACCTGGGTGTGGCCGCGGCGCAGCGCGCCTAGCGAATCGGGCGCCACGGAAGCGACCGGGTCGCAAAGGATCGCGGCATCGGCCTGCTGCCAGTCCAGGCGCACCGGGCCTGCCGGCGCGCCGGCAGGCGCCAGGCGGATATGGCTGACCACCGTGCCGCCTTTCTGCGCCAGGCCGGTCAGGTCGAGCACCGCGGCGGACAGGCCTTCCAGATGCGCCGCCATCGATACGATGGCGCCGATGGTGATGACGCCGGTGCCGCCCATGCCGGCCACCAGCAGGCGGTAGGGATGGTCCAGCGCCGGCATGGCAGGCAGGGGCAATTGCGCGATCAGTTTCTGCAGGCGTTCCTGGTCGGCCTTGGGCGCCGCGCTCTTCTTGGGCTTGCCGCCCATGACGGAAACGAAGCTGGGGCAGAATCCTTCGGCGCAGGAATAGTCCTTGTTGCAGCTGGACTGGTCGATGGCGCGCTTGCGGCCATAGGGCGTTTCCAGCGGCACCACCGATAGGCAGTTCGATTGCACGCCGCAGTCGCCGCAGCCCTCGCAGACCGCGCTGTTGATCAGCATGCGGCGTGCCGGGTCCGGGAATTGGTTCTTCTTGCGGCGGCGGCGCTTTTCGGCGGCGCAGGTCTGGTCGTGGATCAGCACGGTCACGCCTGGGATCTCGCGCAGCTCGCGCTGCAGCGCGTCGAGTTCGCGGCGGTGGTGCACCTTGATGCCGGCGCCCAGGTCCATGCCCTGGTATTTTTCGGGTTCGTCCGTGGTGACGACGATGCGCGTCACGTTCTCGCCGCGCAACTGCTGGCAGATGCTGGGCACCGAGATCGGGCCGTCGATGGGCTGGCCGCCCGTCATGGCCGTGGCGTCGTTGAACAGGATCTTGTAGGTGATGTTGGCCTTGGCGGCCACGGCCTGGCGGATGGCGAGATAGCCGGAGTGGTAATAGGTGCCTTCTCCCATGTTCTGGAAGATGTGCGGCATCTTGGTGTAGCGCGACAGGCCGATCCAGTCGACGCCTTCGCCGCCCATCTGCGTCAGGCCGCCGGTGTCGCGGTCCATCCAGGCGGCCATGTAGTGGCAGCCCACGCCCGACAGGGCCTGGCTGCCTTCCGGCACCTTGGTCGAAGTGCTGTGCGGGCAGCCCGAACAGAAGTAGGGGCGGCGGCGCATGCCGTCGGCGTCGTTGGAAAGCGGCGCCTGGCAGGCGAACGCGGACAGGTCCGCGGCCAGCGGCAGGCCGGCAGAGCGGCTGAGCCAACTGGCCAGCGGCTGCGCCAGCAGGGACGGGCGCAACTGGCCGGCCGAGGGCACCAGCGCTTCGCCGTCGAAGCCTTTCTTGCCGATGACCGAGGGGCGGTCCGGCAGATTGAACAGCAGGTCCTTGATCTGGCTCTCAACCACCGCGCCCTTTTCCTCGATCACGAGGATATGCGACAGGCCGCGCGCGAACTCCAGCAGGCGTTCGCTATCCAGCGGCCAGGTCAGGCCGGGCTTGTAGATGCGCACCGGCGCGTTGGCGGTGACGGTGTCCACGCCCAGCCGCGACAGCGCTTCCATGGTGTCCAGGTGGGCCTTGCCGACCGTGACGATACCGACAGCGGCCTTGGGCGCCGGACAGGTCAGGCGGTCGATGCTGTGGCGGCGCGCGAACGCAGCCACGGCCTTCATGCGCAGGCTCATGCGCGTTTCGATCGCCAGCGACAGGAAGTCGCGTGCGGAATATTCCAGCGATTCGGGCGGCATGTCCGGGTCCGCCGGCATGTCGTAGCGCTGGGCGGGGGCGGGGACGAAGGAATGTCCGCACTCTATGGTTTCGGACACGGCCTTGAAGGCGACCCAGGTGCCCGAGTAGCGCGACAGGGCCCAGCCCCACAGCGCGAAGGTTTCGTATTCGTCGATGGAGGCGGGATGCACAATGGGCATCTGCCAGCCGATCAGCGAGGCCTCGCTGGAATGCGGGATGGAGGACGAGACGGCGGTGTGGTCGTCGCCCACCACCACCAGCACGCCGCCGTTGCGCGATGCGCCCGCGGCGTTGCCGTGATGCAGCGCGTCGCCGGCGCGGTCCACGCCCGGGCCTTTGCCGTACCACATGGCGTAGACGCCATCGACGTTGCGGTCGGCGCGCACGCCGGCCTGCTGGGTGCCCATGACGGCGGTGGCCGCCATGTCTTCATTGATGGCGGGCAGGAAGGTGATCTGGTTGGCGTCCAGCGCCTTCTGCGCCTTCCACATGGCCATGTCGACGCCGCCCAGCGGCGAGCCGCGGTAACCCGAGACGAAGCCGGCGGTGTTCAGGCCGCGTTCGCGGTCCATCCGGGCCTGGGTGAGCATGATGCGCACCAGCGACTGGGTACCGGTCAGGAAGATGCGGCCGGAGCTGCGGGTGAGGTTGTCGGCAAGCTGATACTCGAGGTCCAGCTGGGGTTCGGCGGCGGGGGTACCGTCCATGGTGAATACTCCTGGTTTCGGCACCATGATAGGTTCGCGAGCCATCAGGTTTATTGCGTTTTTGGATCGTGCTATCCCTATAATTCGCAATGAACGTTTCGTGTTCGATAAAAACCAGGAGACTAAGCGATGGACAAGACCGATATCGGCATCCTCAAGGCCTTGCAGGAGGACGGCCGGGCCTCGGCGCAGCAGCTGTCAGAGAAGGTCGGCCTGTCGGCCGCGCCGGTGTGGCGGCGGGTGAAGGCGATGGAGGCCAGCGGGGTGATCCAGGGCTATAGCGCCCAGGTGGACCGCAGCAAGGTGGGGTTGGGCTGCATGTTCGCGCAGATCAGCCTGGAGCGGCATTCCGCCAATACGGTCGAAAACTTCGAGCGCTCGGTGCGCGACGCGCCCGAGATCCTGGAGTGCTATGCGGTCACGGGGGACTCGGACTTCCTGCTGAAGATCCTGGTCGAAAGCCCGGAGGCCTACGACCGGTTCCTGCACCGTTTCCTGTTCAACATGCCCGGCATACGGCAGACGCGCACCATCGTCGCGCTGCGCGAAATCAAGCACGAACAGCGCCTGCCGCTGTAGGCGGGCGGGCCCTCTCTATATAGATATAGGGAGGGCGGCGGATTTATTGGGGTTGGATACCCGAAATCCGGATCCATTCCTTCCAGCGCGCGGTGTCTTCCTTCACGAAGGCATCGAAGCGCGCCACGTCCATCGATTCCGGCGTCAGGCCCAGGGCGCGCAGCTTCTTCGCGGTGGCTTCGTCCTTGACCGCCGCCTGCATGTGGGCGTTCATTTTTTCCACGATGTCTTGCGGCGTGCCCGCCGGGGCCGACAGGCCGAGCCAGCCGGCGACGACGAAATCCGGATAGTAAGTGGCCATGGTCGGCACGCTGGGCCAGGCCGCATGCGGCTGGGCGCCGGTGACGGCGATGGGGACCAGCCCCTTGCCGTCGATCTGGCCCATTGCAGTCAGGTAGTCGACGAAGGCGAAGTTGATCTGCTTGCCGCGCAGGTCGGTGATGATCTGCGTAATGTTCTTGTAGGCCGCGCCGGTGATCTCAATGCCGGCGCGCTGCTTCAGCAGTTCGGACGGCACTTGCGAGGACGAGCTGTAGTAGCCGAAGAAGACCTGTCCGGGATGCTGCTTGGCGTAGGCGACGAGGTCCGGCACCGTGCGGTACGGGCTGTCGGGCGACACCACGCCGACCGTGCCGAAGGTGCCCAGCATGCCGACCTGGCGGAAGTCCTTCTGCGCGTCGTAGGGCAGGCTCTTGTAGAGGAACTGGTTGGCGGAGTGGGTGGAGTTGGTGGACAGCAGGAAGGTGTAGCCGTCCGCCGCCGCGTTCTTGGCGGCGTTGGTGCCGACGATGCCGCCCGCGCCGGGCCGGTCTTCGACCACCACGGTCTGGCCGGTCTTCTCCCCCAGGTACTGCGCCAGGGTGCGCGCCGTGAGATCGGCCGCGCCGCCCGCGGCGGACGGCACGATGAGGGTCACGGGCTTCTCGGGCCAGCCGGCGGCGTGCGTAGCCGCGGCCAGCAGCAGGCCGGCGCCGATCAGGGCCGGACGGATATAGCGGGGTATGGACATGGTTGTCTCCTGATGGCGCGGTTGCGCGTCGTTGTCGTTGTTGTGGTGGGTTGTGCGGGGCGCTCAGCCGAACTGGCCGCGGTGCCAATCCAGAATGGCGGCGGCGCTGACTTGCCATTGGTCCGCGTACATCATGCAATGCGGCTGCCCGGCAAGCACCGCGTGTGAAAAGCCAAAGCGGCGCGCAATCGCCAGGTCCTGGCCAGGCGGGTGGCGGTCATGCGTGTCCAGCCCGGCTTCCAGGCACAGGCCGGGCGCGCCGATGGCGGCGGCGTCGACGGGCACGCGCAGCAGATAGCGGTCGTTGAGTACTTGCGGGCTTTCGGCGCACAGGCGGCGCGAGACCGCGCAGACGTCGCGGTCGGGCGAGGTCGCCAGAAAGCGCGCGCGGATTTCCACATCGTTCGGCGCGCGGCGCAGCGCGCCCTCGGGGACGGGCGGCAGCGCTTGCGCGCCGGGCAGGTCGCCGGGCGGCGACGGCGCCAGCAGGACCACGCCCGCCACCGTCCGTTGGCTGGCGGCCAACAGCGCGGGCAGTGCGCCCATGCTGTGGCCCACGACGACCGTGGGGTGCGCCAGCGCGTCCAGCGCGTTGACGACATCCTGGGCCAGATCCGCGATGGCGGCCGACAGGAACGCGTCGTCCTGGGGCAGGGCACCGTGGCCGCGCACGTCCAGCGCCGCGCAGGCCAGGCCGGCGCGGGCGAAATAGTCCAGATAGTGCGCATAGCACCAGGCGCCGTGATAGGCGCCCGGCACGAACAGCAGGCCGGGCCTGCCGTCTTGCGGGGCGGCGCCGAGGATCAGGCGGCCCTGGCCGGCGGGGCGGTCGGGCAGCCGATCGATCAGGCTGAAATCCAGCGGGTCGGTGCGGGCGGGCGGCGGGAAGAGCAAGGAGTCAGCATTCATGATGCGGCCATCTTAGGTGGGGCGATGCGATCAGAAAACTTTATTTTTCATATGATTGGATAAGTTTCACTAATCGAAGCCAGCCATGCGCCCCTTGCCCGAGATTTCCATCACGCATTACCGCCACTTCCTGCTGGTGGCCGAGCTGCGCAGTTTCCGCGCGGCCGCGGCCCGGGCCTTCCGCTCGCAGCCGGCCCTGTCGCTGTCGATCCGCGAAATGGAGCAGCGCCTGGGGCAGCCGCTGTTCGAACCGGGCAACCGCGGCACGCTCACGCGTTTCGGCCAGGACTGCCTGCCGCTGGCGCGCGAGCTGGTGCAGCACCATGACCGCGTGGCGGGCGCGCTGTCGGGGCTGGCGAGCAACGAGGCCGGCACCTTGACCATGGCCTCGGTCGCCACCGTGGCCACGCATTGGCTGCCGGAACTGGTGGCGGTGTACCGCGAGCGCTATCCGGCGGTGGCGCTGCGCCTGTTCGACGACAACTCGGAAGGCGTGGAGCGCATGGTGCTGGCGGGCGAGGCGGAGCTGGGCGTATGCAGCCCGGTGTCGCAGGACCGGCGGCTGTCGTTCGAGCCCTTGCTGCGCGACGCCTTCGGCCTGGTCTGCCATCGCGGCCATCCGCTGGCCAGGCGTAAGTCGGTGACCTGGCGCGAGATCGAGGACCTGCCCCTGGTCGGCACCATCGCCCATCGCCAGCTTGCCGGCTATCCGCAGGCGGCCTTCATGCTGGACCGGCAGGTCTTCGTGTCCAACATGATGTCGCTATTGGCCATGCTGGAGCGCGGCGTCGGCGTCACGGTGCTGGCGCGGCTGGGCGTGCCGCCGGACTCGCGCGGCCTGGCCTTCGTGCCGCTGTCCGGCCCGCGCATCGAGCGCGAACTGGGCATCACCCGGCTGGCCGGGCGCAGCCTGTCTCCGGCCGCCGCGCGCATGGAGGAAATGCTGCGTGCGAAGGCGGCGAAGCGCGGCCGCACTGTCGCTTGAAACCAACGCATTTTTGCGATTTACGGCCATAAAACAGGCCAATTCCGGGGCCTACTGTTGCGCAATTGCACGCGGCGCGGATCGCCGTTGATTCTTCGCAAACGCCTCTTTAGAGTGCGTGATGTTTGCTGCGCGAGGGACGTGCCGGGGTGATCGGCGCGGCGCGTCGACAGACGTGTTGAGGAAGTCATGAGCAGTGTGTATTTGCGTACGGCGGGCGTCGCCTGCGCCGTTCTGATCCTGGCCGGGTGCGCCGCCAGGAAACCCGCCGCCATCACCGAGGCCCAGCCCGCGGAACCGCCCAAGCCGGTGGCCTGCGTGCCCGCCAAGGCCGGCGATCCCATGGTAGGCACCTGGCTGTCGAACAGCCGCCCGCGCGACGTCAGCGGCGATCTGCAATCGCTGATCGTGCTGTCCGCCGATGGCACCATGGCCTTTGAATCCCTGCTGAAGATCGGCCGCAAGACGCGTCCCGCCTTGCGCGAGACCGGCTGCTGGAGCGTGGCGGACGGCATCTACACGATGCAGACCACCAAGTCCGCTGGCGAACTGGTGGACGCCAACGATCCGATCTACCTGAACCGCTATCGCGTCGAAAAGGTCGAGAAGGCCCGCCTGACGATGCGCGAGCTGAAAAACGGCGGCCAGGTCATGACCGCGCGCCGCATGCCCACGGGCTATCGTCTGCCTTATTGAGCGTTGCGCGGGGCGGACACTCCGCCCGGCGCCAAAGCCAAGTTGGCCGGGCTGCGGTAAGGTGCGGTCTTCACCCATCGCCCCGCAGCCGGTCATCCATGCCTGCCCTGTCCTCCGAAGCGCGCGCCATCGCGCTGCTTGCCCTGGCCGCCTTCGTCAGCGCCAGCGCCTTCCGCATCTGTGATCCCATGTTGCCGCAGCTCGCGGCGGAATTCGGCACCACCACGGGCCAGGCCGCGCGCGCCGTGACCGCCTTCGCCGTGGCCTACGGCGTGCTGCAGATGTTCTTCGGCCCCCTGGGCGACCGCTACGGCAAATATCGCGTGGTCAGCATCGCGACCTTTGCCTGCGCGCTGGGCAGCGCGGGCGCCGTGGCGGCCGGCTCGCTGGACATGCTGGTGTTCTGCCGCGTCCTGTCGGGCGCCGCGGGGGCGGGCATCGTGCCGTTGTCCATGGCCTGGATCGGCGACAACGTTCCTTATGAACGCCGCCAGGCGACCCTGGCGCGCTTCCTGACCGGC
Organism: Achromobacter pestifer; assembly: GCF_013267355.1. Classification (NCBI taxonomy): domain Bacteria; kingdom Pseudomonadati; phylum Pseudomonadota; class Betaproteobacteria; order Burkholderiales; family Alcaligenaceae; genus Achromobacter; species Achromobacter pestifer. Next base: position 1,910,004 of record NZ_CP053985.1, on the reverse strand, counting down.
ACCATCCTCGGCATGTCGGCGGGGCAGTTGGCCGGCGGCTTGTTCGCCGACACGGTGGGCTGGCGCTGGGCCTTTGCCGCACTGGTCTGCGGCTATCTGATAGTGGGCGTGCTGCTGTTGCTGGAAGTGCGGCGCCAGCAGGTCTCGGGCCTGGGCCGCGTGGATCCGGGCGCGGTCCGCCAGGGGTTCGTGGCGCAGGCGCGCTTGGTGCTGGGCACGCCCTGGGCCCGCATCGTGCTGGCGACGGTGTTTGTCGAAGGCCTGCTGGTCTTCGGTGCCCTGGCCTTCGCGCCTTCCTACCTGCATGAACGCTTCGATATCTCGCTGACCGCCGCGGGCGCGCTGGTGGCCGTCTATGCCGTGGGCGGCCTGATCTATACGGTGGTGGCCGGCCGCATCCTGAAGCGTCTGGGCGAACGCGGCCTGGCGATCGCCGGCGGGCTGGTCCTGGGCGTGGCGTTCCTGTCGTATCTGCTAGGGCCGGTCTGGATGTGGAGCCTGCTGGCCAGCGTGCTGGCGGGCTTCGGCTACTACCTGCTGCACGCCACGTTGCAGACCAATGCGACCCAGATGGTGCCCTCGGCGCGCGGCACGGCGGTGGCGTGGTTCGCGTCCTGCCTGTTCATGGGGCAGGCGGCTGGCGTGGCCTTGGCGGGCGCGGTGGTCGACGAGATCGGGCCGGGCGCGCTGTTCGGCGGCTCGGCCGCGCTGCTGCCGCTGCTGGGCGCGTTCTTTGCGCGCGCGTTGAAGGCGCGCGCGGCGATCCAGCAGGCCTGAGGGCACAGCCTAAAACACCGCGGGCCTTGCTCATCCAGGAATGAGCAAGGCCCGCGGTACTTTTGAGACGCGCGTTTAGATCGCGGCCAGGCGCTTGAGCACCGTCTGCTTGCCCAGCAGGGCCAGCACCGCGTCCACGGCCGGGGTCTGGGTCTGGCCGGTGACGGCAACACGCAGGGGGATGGCCAGTTGCGGCATCTTCATGCCGCGATCGGCCAGCACGGCCTTGATCAGGGCGGACAGGGCCTCGCGGGTCCAGTCCGCGTCCTGGGCGCGCTGGGCGAAGTCGGCCAGCGCTTCGCGCGCGGGGGCCGTCAGGTGCTGTTCGGCCAGTTCGGCGGGCGCGCCCTTGAACTCGGCGCAAAACAGCATGGCGCCGTCGGCCAGTTGCTCCAGCGTTTCGGCGCGGTCCTTCAACAGGCCCATGACGCCCGGCAGGTCGATCTTTTCCGGATGGCCGCCGCGATTCGCGATGCGCGGCGCCACGCGCTCGGCCAGTTCCGCGTTGTCCATCTGCTTGATGTAGTGGGCGTTGACCCAGTTCAGCTTCTTCGGATCCCACTGCGAGGCCGACTTGGACAGGTGCTTGGTATCGAACCACGACACCAGCTGGTCGCGCGAGAAGAGTTCGTCGTCGCCGTGGCTCCAGCCCAGGCGCGCCAGGTAGTTGACCATGGCTTCGGGCAGATAGCCCTCGTTGTCGTACTCCATGACGTTGACGGCGCCGTGGCGCTTGGACAGCTTTTCGCCGTCCGGGCCCAGGATCATGGGCACGTGGCCGTATTCGGGCAGCGTGGCGCCCAGCGCGCGCAGGATGTTGATCTGGCGCGGGGTGTTGTTGACGTGGTCATCGCCGCGCAGCACGTGGGTGATGCCCATGTCCCAGTCATCGACCACGACGCAGAAGTTGTAGGTGGGCGTGCCGTCCGGGCGCGCGATGATCAGGTCGTCCAGCTCGGTGTTGTCGAAGCTGATGGTGCCCTTGACCATGTCGTTCCAGGAAGTCGCGCCTTCCTGCGGGTTCTTGAAGCGCGCCACGGGCTTGCGGCCTTCCGGGATGGCCGGCAGGGTCTTGCCGGGCTCGGGGCGCCAGGTGCCGTCGTAGCGCGGCTTGTCGCCGCGGGCGCGGGCGGCTTCGCGCATGGCTTCCACTTCCTCGGGCGAGCTGTAGCAGTGGTAGGCGGTGCCGGCGGCCAGCATCTGCGCGACCACTTCGCGGTAGCGGTCCATGCGCTGCATCTGATAGAAGGGGCCTTCATCGGGCTGCATGCCCAGCCAGTCCATGCTGTCCAGGATGGCCTGCACCGCTTCCGGCGTGGAGCGTTCGACGTCCGTGTCTTCGATGCGCAGCACGAACGTGCCTTTGTGGTGGCGCGCGAAGGCCCAGGAGAACAGCGCGGTGCGGGCGCCGCCCAGGTGCAGGAAACCCGTGGGCGAAGGCGCGAAACGGGTACGAATGGGGGTAGAGGCGTTGGAAGTCATAGGTGGCAATGATAGCGGCTGCGGCGCCACAAATCGGCGTCAGGCTGGGCCCGCGTCAAACGTAGAGCGGGATTGTCTTGTTACGATGAGGGGTATTTTAGATTAGGGTGCGCCACCCCATGCTGCGACACGCTCTCGCCCCGATGTTCGAGCCCGCCTCGCTGGTGGTCGTCGCCGACCGGCCGCTGCCGGCGGCGGTCTCGCTGCCGCCCGCGCTCAAGGGCAAGACCACGGTAGTGGCCTGCGAGGTCGGCATCGCGCCGGAGCTGCCCGACAGGCTCGAAGGCCTGGCGCCGGGCGAACGGCCTGATCTGGCCCTGGTTTGCGTGTCGCCAGCAGTCCTGCCGGAAACGCTGCGCCGCCTGTCGCCGCTGGCGCCGCGCTCGGTGATCCTGCTGCCGCACGAATTGCCCGATCCCTATCCGCGCGGCACGCTGGCGCTATGCCGCGCCTGGGCCAAGGAAAACCGCTGCGAACTGCTGGGTCCGCGCTCCTTCGGCGCCCAGCGGCCGCACGCCGGCCTGAACCTGAGCCAACACCCGGTGCTGGCGCGCGCCGGCCGCGTGGCGCTGCTGGCGCAGTCGCGCTCCATCATGGCCGCGGTCATGGACTGGGCCGAGGACGTGCATATCGGCTTTTCCACCGCCGTGTCGCTGGGCGACGAGGCGGTGGTGGGCCTGTCCAAGGTGCTGGACTACCTGGCCAGCGATCCGCGCACGGACAGCATCGTGCTCTATCTGGAAGACGTGGGCCCGGCCCGCGAATTCATGAGCACCCTGCGCGCCGCGGCCTCGGTCAAGCCCGTGATCGTGCTCAAGGCCGGCCGCGCGGACACCGATAGCGCCGACGCCATCTTCGACGCCGCCTTGCGCCGCGCGGGCGCGGTCCGCGTGCGCTACTTCGTGCAGCTGTTCTCGGCGGTCAAGGTGCTGGGCTACACGCGCCGTCCCAAGGGCCGGCGGGTGGCGCTGATCTCCAACGGCAGCGGGCCTCCCCAGCTGGCCATGGACCTGATCGGCCCGGACGCCGCCGTGCTGCGCGCCGAACTCGCGCCCGCCACCCAGCGTGCGTTGGCGGCCATGCTGGAGCCGGACGCGGCCACCGTCAATCCGGTCATCACCTTCACGCCGCTGACGCCGGAACGCATCCGCGCCATGCTGGATGCGGTGCTGGACGATGCCGGCGTGGACGGCGTGCTGGTGCTGCTGGCGCCGGATGCGCTGGCGGACATGCCGGCGGTGGCGCGCGAGCTGGCGCAGATCGCGCCCAAGGCGAAAAAGCCGGTCGTCACCTGTTTCATGGGCGACGCCGGCATGCGGCCGCTGCGGCGCATGCTGGACGACGCGGGCACCTCGGCGTTCCGCACGCCCGAATCGGCCGCGGACGCCTTCGGCGTGCTGGCGACCCATCACTACAACCAGCAACTGCTGCTGCAGACGCAGCCGCCGGAGCCCGCCAGCCACGTGCCGGACCTGGCGGCCGCCCGCGAGATCCTGGCGCGCGTGCGCGCCGAATGCCGGCGTGAACTCAACACCTCCGAAATCCGCAGCCTGCTGGCCTTGTTCTATGTGCCGCTGCGCGATACGCCCATGGACGTGGCGGCCGCCGAACCGGAGTCCCGCCCCATGGCGATCCGGGTGCGGCGCGATCCGCAGTTCGGCCCCGTCATCCGCTTCGGCGCGGGCGGACCCGACGCCGTGCTGTCCCAGTCCGACCGCGGCGTCGACCTGCCGCCATTGAACGGCTTCCTGGCGCGCCAACTGATCGAGCGCAGCCGGCTGTGGCGCCGGGTGCTGGCGCCGCGCATCGGCCACATGGCCGCCGAGGCGTTGCAGCAGGCGGTGGTGCTGGTGTCCGAGCTGGTGTCGGAGCTACCCGATATCGAGTCCCTGGACATCGATCCGCTATACGCCGGCGAAACCCATCTGCGCGCCGGCGGGCTGCGCATGACGCTGACCGAGAAGCCGGGCTGCGAAACGCCGCAGACCGCGGGCTACCCGCATATGGCGATCCACCCGTATCCGGCCCGGCTGGTGCAGGTGCGCCGCTTCGCCGACGGCATACCTTGGGTGTTGCGCCCCATCCGTCCCGAGGACGGCGAGGCCTTGCAGGAGTTCATTCGCGGCCTGTCCGAACGTTCACGCTACATGCGCTTCGTGTCCATGATGCGCGAGCTGACGCCGCGCATGGTGTCGCGCTACACGCAGGTGGACTACCACCGCGAGCTGGCCCTGGTGGCCGCCACGGAGGTTCCCAACCCCGCCAACCGCGGCCATCCGCGAGAGGTGCTGGTGGGCTTCGCGCATTACCTGCGCAATCCTGACGGCAGGGGGGCGGAGTACGCCCTGGTGATCGGCGACGACTGGCAGCGCCGCGGCCTGGGCCGCCAGCTGATGACGGCGCTGATAGCCGCGGCGCGCGAGCAGGGGCTGGAATACATCGACGGCCTGGTGCTGTCGACCAACCGGCCCATGCTGTCGCTGATGACCAGCCTGGGCTTCACCAACGACGCGGATCCGGAAGACCCGACGATGCGCCGGGTCTGGCTGAACCTGTCCTGATACCCGGCCCGTTCAGGCGGTCTTCCTGGCCGCCTGGGCCGGCTTGAGCCGGGCGATCGACTCGTCCACCGACAGCACGTCGCCGAAGAACAGCATCCAGCCGTGCAGCGCGTGCTCGTGCTCGGCCGGCGTGACCGCGGCCAGCGCATCGTCCACCATGATGGTGCGGAAGTCGCGCATCATCGCGTCGCGCGCAGTGGATTCGCAGCACACGTTGGTGACCGTGCCGGCGATCAACAACGTGTCCACGCCACGCCCGCGCAACAGCGGCTCCAGCTCGGACGATCCCGGCGCCATCGCGCTGTAGAAGCGCTTGGTCACCCGCAGGTCGGCGTCGTGCGCGTGCAGGTCTTGATGCAACGCGTATCCGGGGGCGTCGCGGCGCAACGTTTCCAGGCGCCGGGCGCTGCGCTCCGGCGTCAGCATCACGCCGTGGTGGTGCGACCAGAACAAGTCGGCGTTATCAGAGGCGGTCTGCACCCAGACGATGGTGCCGCCGGCGGCGCGCACCGCGTCGCACAGGCGGTTGATGGGGGCGATGATCGCGCGCGCCGGCGCGCATTCGCCCTGATAGCCGGGCAGCGTGAAGTACTGCTGCATGTCCACCACCACCACCGCGAGGCGGGCGGCGGGCAGTTCATCATAGGGGTGCAGGCAGCCCTGGCGGGCGATCACGCGGTCCTGTACCCATTGCGGGAATTCCATGGCGGCTCCTTATCCGTAGCGCCGCGCGATGGCGGCTTCGATGCGGTAGACGATCAGGTACATCACGCTGGAGATCACGGCCAGGATGGCAATGGCCGTCATGACGATGTTCAGCTTGAACACCTGGCTGCCGTTCATGATGAGAAAGCCCAGGCCGGAATCCGCCGACTGGAACTCGCCCACGATGACCCCCACCAGCGCCAGGCCGATATTCATCTTCACGGCCGCGATCAGCGTGGGAACGCTGCCCGGCAGCACCACCTTGGTCAGCACCTGCCAGCGGCTGGCGCCAAAGGTGTGTGCCAGCTTGACCTTGTTCAGGTCTATGCCCCGGAAGCCCGCGTAGATCACCATGATGGTCACGAACACCGCGATCGCCACGGCCATGCCGTACACCGCGTAATCCGAACCCAGCCACAGATAGAAGATCGGCACGAAGGCGATCTTGGGCATGGCGTTGGCCACCACCAGGAAGGGGTCCAGCACCTTGTAGAGGAAGTCGGACCACCATAGCGCGGCGGCCACCACGATGCCGATCGCCATGCTCAGGCCGAAGCCCACCAGCGTGGCGCTCAGCGTGGTCATGATGTGCTTGCCCAGGTTGCCGTTGTTCCAGAGTTCGATGAAGGTCGGCCACAGCGCGCTGGGATAGCTGGTCAAGAGCGGGTTGAGGATGTGCATGCGCGGCAGGATTTCCCAGGCGCACAGAAAGACCACCAACAGCAGGGCTTGCGCGATGCGGATGTGCCTGCGGCGCGCGCGGTCGCGCCGCAGGTAGTTCAAGTACTTCTCGCTGGGTGCGCGCACGGCGCGCAGCGGAACGGTGTTGGCGACGGGCGCGTTCATGGGTCAACCCTCCACGTGGACATCGAGCTCGTCCCACAGCTGTTTGAAGTAGGTATTGAATTCCGGCCGCGAGCGCGCCTGGAACGGCGTCGGCCGAACCTGGCCATCGCCGTAGTGGATGCGGTACTGGCTCTTCAGGCGGCCGGGCCGGCGCGACAGCACGATCACGCGGTCCGTCATGGCGATGGCTTCGCCGATGTCGTGCGTGACCAGCACCACGGTCTTGCCTTCGCGGCGCAGGATGTCCACCACTTCATCGGAGATCGCCAGCCGGGTCTGCGAATCGAGCGCCGAGAAGGGCTCGTCCAGCAGGATCACGTCGGGCTCGGTGACCAGGGTGCGGGCCAGCGCGGCGCGCTGGCGCATGCCGCCCGACAACTGGCGCGGCGTGTGCGACAGGAACGCGCCCAGTCCGCATTTTTCCAGCAGATGCACGGCGCGCGCCTCGCTGCGCGCGTCGCGCCGGCCCTGGATCTCCGCGCCCAGCATGACGTTGTCCAGGATGGTGCGCCACTCGAACAGGTAGTCCTGCTGCAGCATGTAGCCGATGCGCGGATTGGGTTTGGTCACGGCCTGGCCGTCTATCATCACCGCACCGGAGGTGGGCGGGATCAGCCCGGCGATCAGGGACAGCAGCGTGCTCTTGCCGCAGCCGCTTTGTCCGATCAGGCTGACGAATTCGCCCGCCGCCAGCGTGAACGACACGTTAGCCAGCGCCTCGGTCTCGCCTTCCTGCGTGAAATAGGAAAGACAGACCTCGCGCAGTTCGATCTTCGCCGTGGCGGTTTCCGGCTTCAGGTTGTGGACGACGGCGCCCATCATTGGGCCTTCTTGGCGAAGTCGGCCACCACCACGTCTTCGTACTTCACGCGGGCGCTGTCCTTCATGACGGCGCTGGCGATCAGCATGTCCTGCAGCTGGTTCATGGCCTCGGCCGTCACCAGCGGCGTGGTCTTCCAGATCTGGTATTTCTTGTAGCGCTCGATGGCTTCGGTCACCGCGGCCTGGTCCATGCCGGGGAAATAGCTCATGATCTGCGGCGTCAGCGTGGCGGCGGGCGTGTCCTTCACGTATTTTTCGGCGCGGGCCACCACGTTGGTCCAGGCCTGGATGACCTTGGGGTTGTCGCGGATGTATTTGTCGGTGGCCGTGAACACGGTGTAGTCCACTTGGCCGACCTCATGGCCCACGGAAGCGACGATGTAGCCCTTGCCGTTGCGCACCAGTTCGCCGGCCTCGGGTTCAAGAAAGATGCCGTATTCGCCCTGGCCGGCCATCCACGCGCCAGCGCGCGCCGGGATGCCGATGTTGTTCAGCAGCTTCACGTCCTTTTGCGGGTCCACGCCATGCTTGCGCAGCGCCGTTTCCAGGAACACGATGGGATTGGACCCGGGCCGGAAGCCGATCACTTCCTTGCCCTTGAGCATGGACCAGTCGAACTTTTCCACCGGCTTGCGCGCCAGCAGGAAGAAGCCGTCGGTGGCGGTCAGTCCGGCGAAGATCTTGGGCTTGACCGGCGATTCGCTGTTGTGGACGTAGATGGAGGCCTCGGGGCCGATCAGCACGATGTCGGCGCTGCCGGACAGCAGGGCGGTCATGCCCTTGTCGGTGCCTTGCGAGGTCTTCATGGACACGTCCAGGCCGGCGTCCTTGAAGTAGCCCTGCGACAGGGCCACGTATTTGGGCACGTAAAGAATCGACCGCACCACTTCTTCGTAGCGGACCTTCACGGGGGGATTGAGGGCTTCGGCCTGGGCGGCCAGGGGGGCGAACAGCGCGAACAGCGCCGCAGCCGCCAGACGGGGCGATGGCAAGGATTTCACGGGACTTTCTCCTGCGTCTTGAATGCCACGCCGAAACCCGGCGCAACACGGCCAATGGGATGGATCGACAACAACAACAGGGAAGCCCGAACTGGTCGCCCGGGCCGGTAAGGCTTGGATCGAATACTATATTCAATACAAATAGGCGACAAGCTTTTTGCAGTTGGCGTTTTTCTCTATGGACGAGCGAAAGCCAGCCCACGAAAATTCCAGGCGGGGATACCAGTTGGTATACAAAATGAAATCGCAGGCCGCCAGGGCCTGCGAGTGACGGGGCAGGGCGCGCGGCGCCCCTGCGCCGGGATCAGGGCCGCCTTGCGCGGCCCCGCCTGGTCCTCAGATCAGGACCTGGTTCAGGAATTTCGAGATGTCAGCCACTTCCTCGGCGCAGACCGAGTGAGGCATCGGGTAGGTGTGCCATTGCACGTCGTAGCCCAGCCGTTGCAGTTCGGCCAACGAGGCCTGGGCGCGCGGCAGCGACACCACCGGGTCATATTGGCCGTGGGCCAGGAAGATGGGCGTGTCCTGATTGGCGCTGTTGCGTTCGGCCTCGGCCGTATCCAGCAGCGGCAGATAGCCCGACAAACCCATCATGCCCGCCAGCTTTTCCGGCAGGCGGATGCCCGTGTGCAGAGTCATGGCGCAGCCCTGCGAAAAGCCCGCCAGCACGATCTTGGCGGTCGGAATGCCGCGCGCGTTCTCGCGCGCGATCAGCTTGTGGATCGCGGCTTCCGAGGCGCGGATGCCGCGGGCGTCCTCGACGCGCACCAGGTCCATGACCAGGATGTCGTACCAGGAACGCATCGCCATGCCGTTATTTATCGTGACGCGCTGCACCGGCGCGTTCGGGAACACGAAGCGCACCGATGCGCCGGCCGGCAGGTCCAGCTCCGGCACGATGGGCGCGAAGTCGTTGCCGTCGGCGCCCAGGCCGTGCAGCCAGATCACGGCGTGCGTGGGATTGGGGGCGGTTTCGATCTCGATGCAATCGAGCAGGTCGGGAGCGTTCATGGACGGCGGACGGTGAAAATCAGAGGGTGAGGGTCTTCAGGGCCTGGAACAGCGCGCGGTAGTGCTTCTTTTGCGGCTCCTGGCCTTGCAGCAGGGCAGCGTTGCCCTGCCTTTCCTTGCGGGCGGCCCGGATCAGGGCGCGCATTTGCTGGGCATCCGCTTGCGGATTATTGAGCAGCAGCTTGGTCAGGGCGTCGTCGTCATCCAGCAGGCGGTCGCGCAGCGTCTCCAGCCGGTGCATGGCGGCGGTTTCCTCGCGCGATCCGTTTTCCCAGACGTCGAGCTGGGCGCGGATCTCGTCGGCCGGCGCGTCGCGCATCAGCTTGCCCACAAAGTGCACCTGGCGTCGCTTGCCCTCGCGCCCGGTGGTGCGCTGCGCGGTGCGGATCGCCTCATAGAGGCGCTCGGCCAGCGGCAGCTGCTTGAGGCGTTCGGGGGACAGTTCGATCAGCTGTTTGCCCAGGTCCAGCAAGGCGTGCATGTCGCGCTTGACCTGGGACTTGCTGGGACGGTCGTAACCGTTCTCGTCGTAACCGTCGTCGACGGATTCTTCTTCAGTATGGGAATTCATGGAAAACTGCGCAATGACAGACTTGGCTATGATAACCGTCTCTGCAAATTGGACTGCAATGGTTAAAACCTCCTCATCCTTGCCGCTGGCGGCGAATCACGCGCGTTTTTCCGAACTCGTCGAACAAACCCTCGCCTACGCGCGCCAGATCGGCGCCTCCGACGCCGCGGCGGAAGTCTCGGAAAGCCTGGGCCTGTCGGTCTCCGTGCGCAAGAACGACATCGAAACCGTCGAACAGACCCGCGACCGCTCGCTGGACCTGACGGTCTACGCCGGCCAGAGCCGCGGTTCCGCCTCCACCTCCGACTTTTCCGAAGCGGCCTTGCGCCAGACGGTCGAGGCCGCCTGGCACATCGCGCGCCATACCGCCGCCGATCCGGCTGCCGGTCTGCCCGACGCCGATCAACTGGCCACCGAATTCCCCGACCTGGACCTGCACCGCGCCTGGAGCGTGTCCACCGAAGAAGCGGCCGAACTGGCGCTGCGCGCCGAGCGCGCCGCCCGCGAAGTCGATCCGCGCATCACCAATACCGATGGCGCCACCGTGGGCACCTACGAAGGCCAATTCGTGATGGGCAACACGCGCGGCTTCCTCGGCGGCTACCCGTATTCGCGCCACAGCCTGTCGGTCGCGCCCATTGCCGGCCGCGGCAACGGCATGCAGCGCGACTACTGGTACACCTCCGAGCGCGATCCGGCCAAGCTGGCTTCGCCCGAGGCCGTCGGCCGCTACGCCGCCGAGCGCACGCTGTCGCGCCTGTCGGCCCGCCGCATCCGTACCGGCAAGTTTCCCGTCCTGTTCGAAGCGCCGCTGGCGCTGGGGCTGGTGGGTGCCTTGACCCAGGCCGCCAACGGCGGCGCGCTGTACCGCAAGGCCAGTTTCCTGCTGGACGCGCTGGGCAAGCCCATCTTCCCCGAACACATCAACCTGACCGAGGATCCGCACATCCGCGGCGCCATGGGCAGCTCGCCCTTCGACGACGAAGGCGTGCGCACGCGCCGCCGCAGCGTGGTGTCGGCCGGGGTGCTGGAAGGCTATTTCCTGTCGTCCTACACCGCCCGCAAGCTGGGCATGACCACCACCGGCAACGCCGGCGGCTCGCATAACCTGGTGTTCAGTTCCACGAAGACCCGCCGCGGCGACGATTTCGAAGCCATGCTCAAGAAGCTGGGCACGGGCTTTCTCGTCACCGAACTGATCGGCCAGGGCGTCAACTACGTCACCGGCGACTACTCGCGCGGCGCGTTCGGCTACTGGGTGGAAAACGGCCAGATCCAGCACGCGGTGCAGGAAATCACCATTGCCGGCAACCTGGCGGACATGTTCAAGCAGATCGTGGCGGTCGGCGCCGACACCATCTCGCGCGGCACCAAGACCACCGGCTCGATCCTGATCGAGCAGATGGCGATCGCCGGGACCTGATCCTGCGCACGGCCGCGGCCTGATGCGCCGCGGCCGTCTTGCGGATCCCCGCAGTCGTTCCGGTCTTTGCAATCCCTTACCTGACTAGTGTGGCAAGGCAGGCCAAACTCAGCGTGTAATATCCGGCGGGTATCGCTTGATGTCCCAGGTGTTGCTGTAAAGGAGCAAAGAGATGCAACGACGTTCGTTCTTGAAGCACGCCGGTCTCGGCGCTGTCGCCACCGGAGCCGCCGTCAGCGCGCCCGCGTTCGCGCAGGACATGCCGTCATTGAGCTGGCGCCTGTCGTCCGGTTTCCCCAGCACCCTGGATCTGCGCATCGGCGCCGGCGAAAGCTTCTGCAAGTTCGTCTCGGAAGCCACGGGCGGAAAGTTCAACATCCGCCACTTTCCCGAGGGCGAAATCGTGCCCGCCGCGGACCTGATGGAAGCGGTCTCCACCAAGAAGGTGGAATGCGGCCATGCCTCGTCCCGCGCCTACTACGCCAAGAACCCCGTCTTCTGCTTTGACGCCGCCGTGCCCTTCGGCCTGAACGCCAGGCAGATGAACGCCTGGATGAGCGAAGGCGGCGGCCTGAGGCTGACCCGCGAACTCTTCAAGCCTGAAAAAATCATCAACTTTCCCTTGGGCAATACCGGCGCCCAGATGGGCGGCTGGTTCACCAAGGAAATCAAGCGCGCCGGCGACCTGAAAGACCTGAAAATGCGCGTCGGCGGCCTGGCCGGCGACGTGCTGGCCAAGCTGGGCGTGGCGCCGCAGCAGGCCGATCTCGCCAAGCTGACCGAGGCCTTCGAGAAGGACGGCCTGCAGGCGGTGGCGGGCGCGGGCCCCTACGACGACAACAAGCTCGGGCTCAATAAGGTTGCTAAGTATTACTACGCACCCGGCTGGTGGGCACCGGGCGAACAGCTGTCGCTCTATATCAATGACGAGGCCTGGAACGCGTTGCCCAAGAACTACCAGGCCGTGGTGGACGCCGCCGCGCAGGCCGCGCATGCCGCCACCATCGCCCGCTACGACGCGCGCAATGCAGCCGCCCTGACCCAATTGACGGCAAGCGGCGCCCAAATCCGTACATTCCCGCGGTCCATCATGGATCTGGCGTTCGAGGCCACGCAGCAGCTCTACAAGGATTTGGCTGCCAAAGACGCCAGATTCAAGGCGATACATGATAGTTACATGGGTTTTCGCGACAGCGAAATGCCATGGTTCCGCCTGACTGAAAGCGCGTACGACCAATACTTGGGCGTAGCGTTATCGGCCAGAACGTAGGACACTTACGCCTGCCGAATAACATTCGGTGAACGTTAGGGTTTTTGCTAGTAACCACGCGTTTTTTACAAAAAAATGGGCGGTTTGTAGGCTTTTGTTGAATGGCGTTCGAGTAGCCGCCTGATACAAAGGAGTAATATCCCGGGTCTTGACGCGCAAACATGGCGCCTTTAGGCGGCATCCGACGTCAATCCGGCAGGATTACATCAGCCCGGATACCAATATTCCGAGACAGACTTTAAGGTGGTAACAACCATGCAATCCAAGACCAAGAAGCTGCTGGCCGCGCTGATCGCTGCCGGTATCGTCCCGGCTGCCCACGCGGCTGACATCAAGATCGGCGTGGCCGAAGCCCTGTCGGGCGGCGCCGCCCAGTACGGCGTGTCGATCCGCAATGGTTTCCAGCTGGCCGCTGATGAAATCAACGCCGCCGGTGGCATCAACGGCAACAAGATCGTGCTCGTGGTCGAGGACGAACAAGGCAAGAAAGAAGAAGCGATCAACGTCTTCAAGAAGCTGATCTTCAAGGACAACGTCCTGATGGTCTTCGGCCCGACGCTGTCGAACTCGGCCCAGGCCGCCGACCCGATCGCCCAGGCTGCCAAGACGGTCGCCTTCGGCACCTCCAATACCGCCGACGGCATCACCTCCATCGGCAACTACGTGTTCCGCAACTCGGTCACCGAAGCCGACGTGCTGCCGGCCACCATCTCCACCGTCAAGGCCAAGACCGGCCTGAAGAACGTGGCGGTGCTCTACGGCAACGACGACGTCTTCACCAAGAGCGGCTACGACAACTTCAAGAAGGCCCTGGAAGACCAGAAGATCCCGGTCACCACGACCGAAACGTTCGCCAAGGGCGACGTGGACTTCAAGGCCCAGCTGACCAAGATCAAGGGCACCAACCCCGACGCCATCGTGCTGTCCGCACTGCTGGCCGAAGGCGCACCGATCATGGTCCAGGCCCGCCAACTGGGCCTGAACGTGCCGGTCATCGGCGGCAACGGCATGAACTCGGTCAAGATTTTCGACCTGGCCCCCGGCGGCGCGTCGAACAATCTGTGGATCGGCAGCCCCTGGTCGATCGAGAACAAGGCCCCCGAGAACGTCAAGTTCATCGGCGCCTACAAGGCCAAGTTCAACGGCGCGCCCGACCAGTTCGCGGCCCAGTCGTATGACGCCATGTACATCGCCGCCCAGGCGCTGAAGAACGTCAAGCTCTCCGGCGATCTGCCCAAGGATCGCGCGGCCCTGCGCGATGCGCTGCCTTCGGTGACCTGGACCGGCGCCACCGGCCCGTTCAAGTTCCGCCAGGCCAACGACCGCGCCGGCAAGCCCGCCGGCTACGACGCCGACCAGGCCCCCATCGTCAGCGTGACGAAGGACGGCAAGTACGTCATCGAGAAGTAAGCGCTACGCATCCCCGCGCGGGGGGGATGCGCCTTGCGGACGGCGTGGCCGTCCGCAAGGCGCTTTTTATCGCAGGGCCCTCACCCTAGAAGAAGCGCCTCCCTGCCGGGAGGCTCAAGGCCATGCAGTGGGCACTGCATGGGGCCCTCACAGCTTTGGAAAGTCCCATCATGTTCGAACAACAATTCGTCAATGCCTTGTCGCTGGGCTGTGTGTATGCACTGTTCGCGCTGGGCTTCACGCTGATCTTCGGCGTGCTCGGGGTGATCAACCTGGCGCATGGCGCCGTCTTCATGGTTGGCGCCTACGCGGCACTGTTCGTCGTGCAGCAATTCAGCCTGCCCCTGTGGGCCGGGCTGATGGCCGCGTTCTTCGTCGCGGGCTTCACCGGGGTCATCATCGATTACCTGGTGCTCAAGCCGCTGCGCAAGCGCAACGCGCCCCACTTGATTCCCATGATCGCCACCATCGGCGTAGGCATCATCCTGAATAACGGCGCCCAGAGCATTTTCGGTGCCAGCAACCTGCGCTTCCCGCACGGCACCGTGCCCGAGGAAGTGATCGAGGTCGCCGGCCTGCACCTGACGGTGATCGAGCTGGGCATCATCTTCCTGTCTTTCGCGCTGATGGCCGTGCTGATGTACGTCATGCGCCGCACGCAATTCGGCCGCGCCCTGCGCGCCATCGCCGAATCGCCCAAGGCCGCCTGGCTGCTGGGCATCAACGTCGAAAAGCTGTTCGTCACCACCTCGTTCGCCGCGGCCGCCCTGGGCGGCGTGGCCGGCGTGCTGATCGGCCTGTACTCGAACGCGCTGTTCCCCCTGATGGGCCAGCCGATGCTGCACAAGGGCATCGCGGTCATCATCCTGGGCGGCATGGGCGACATCCGCGGCGCCATGCTGGGCGGCCTGTTCCTGGGTTTCGCCGAGGTGCTGTCGGTGGCCTACATCGGCTCCACCATGCGCGATGCGGTGGCTTTCGGCCTGCTGTTCCTGATCCTGCTGGTGCGCCCGCAAGGTCTGTTCGGCAAAGTGGTTCAACGCAAGGCTTAAAGAATGAGCGGATTCGAAAACTTCTGGGCCATCTACGGCAACTTGGTGCTCACGCTGGGCACCAACGCCTTGCTGGCTCTCTCCATCTGGCTGACCCTGGCTTGCGGCATGCTGGCCATGGCCAACGCAGCCTTCATGGGCATCGGGGCGTACGCCGCCGCGCTGCTCACCATGAACTACGACGCGCCGTTCTCGGTCGCCCTGGCCGGCGGCATGGCGGCGCCCGCGCTGGTGGCGGCGCTGATAGGTTTGCCGACCTTACGGCTGTCCGGGGTCTATCTCGCCATGGCCACGCTGGGCTTTGGCGAAGTGGTCCGCGTGACCATCCTCAACACCGAGTCCGTCACTGGCGGCGCGCTGGGCCTTAACGGCATCCCGCAGCTGACGCAGTGGTGGCATGTGGTGCTGGCGGTCGTCATCGTGCTGTTCGTGCTGTGGCGCGTGCGCGCCTCCAAGATCGGACGCTCGTTCGACGCCATCCGCGGCGACGAAACCGCGGCCGGCCTGATGGGCATCGACGTGCGCGCCAACAAAATGCTGGCCTTCGTGGCCGGCGCCATGATCGCGGGTCTGGCCGGCGCCCTGAACGCGCACCTGACCTTCTTCATCGGTCCCAATGAATACGGCTTCGACCGTGGCGTGGAAATCCTGACCATGGCCATCCTGGGCGGCATCGGCGGCCTGGCCGGTCCTGTGCTGGGCAGCTTCATCATTACCGTGTTGCCCGAGATGCTGCGCGGTTTTGCCGATCTGCGTCTGATCGCGAACGGAGTGATTCTGGTGGTGATTGTGTTGTTCCTGCCGCAAGGCATCTGGGATCCGGCGCGCTTCAAGCGCTGGATGCGCCAAGGACGCCAGGGAGGCAAGCGCCATGCTTGAGCTTTCTTCCGTCTCCAAGAGCTTCGGCGGCCTGCATGTGCTGCATGACGTCAGCCTGTCCGTGCCCGAGGGCGCCATCTTTGGCCTGATCGGCCCCAACGGCGCCGGCAAGACCACGGTGTTCAACCTCATCACCGGCCTGCTGCCGCCCAGCGGCGGCACCATCACGTTCAACGGCCAGAGCGTCCTGAACACGAAGCCGCACCGCATCACGCGCATGGGCATCGCCCGCACGTTCCAGAACATCCGTCTCTTCAAGGAGATGACGCTGCTGGAAAACGTGGTGGTGGGCGCCTACCGCCATATGAACTACGGCTTCCCCAGCCTGCTGCTGGGCCTGCCGGGCTACCGCGAGCACGAGCAGCGCGCCCGCGAGCGCGCGCACGAACTGCTCACCTGGATGCGCCTGGACCACAAGGCCAACGATCTAGCCGATAACCTGTCCTACGGCGAACAGCGCCGCCTGGAACTGGCGCGCGCGCTGGCCACCGAGCCCAAGCTGTTGCTGCTGGACGAGCCGGTTGCCGGCATGAACACCGGCGAACGCGCCGAGCTCATGCACGAGATCCTGGCGATCCGCGACCGCGGCTACACCATCCTCATGATCGAGCACGACATGCGTTTCGTCATGGGCCTGTGCGAGCGCATCGCGGTGCTGAACTTCGGCAAGATCATCGCTTGCGGCGGCCCCGAAGAGATCCGCAACAACGAACAGGTCATCGAAGCCTATCTGGGCCGCGAAGACGACGAAGACACCGAACAAGCGGGGGCCGCCAAATGAGTCGCCGGGCCGCTCCCAAGACGAATACCGTAGCGCATTGCGCGGAGGCTGCACAATGAGCGCCATGCTGGAAGTCCGCGGCCTCGAGGTCAATTACGGCCACATCGAGGCCGTCCGCGGCATCGACCTGGACCTGAACGCCAAGGAAATCACCGCCCTGGTCGGCGCCAACGGCGCTGGCAAATCGACCACGCTGCTGGCGTTGTCGGGCCTGTTGCCCAAGGCGCGCGGCAAGATCATCTTCGAAGGCGAGGACATCACCAACCTGCCGCCCCATCAGCTGGTGGCGCGCGGCATCGTCCAGGTGCCGGAAGGGCGGGCCATCCTCACCACCATGACCGTGCTCGAAAACCTGGAGCTGGGCGCCTACCGCCGCGGCCTCAAGAACGTCGACTCGGACCTGGAATACGTGTTCAACCTGTTCCCGCGCCTGAAGGAACGGATCACTGGCATCGCCGGCAACCTGTCCGGCGGCGAACAGCAGATGCTGGCCATCGGCCGGGCCTTGATGGCCAAGCCGCGCCTGCTGCTGCTGGACGAGCCATCCATGGGGCTGGCGCCCATCGTGGTGCAGGAGATCTTCCGCTCCCTGCGCGCGATCAACGCCGACGGCCTGACCCTGTTCCTGGTCGAGCAGAACGTGCGCCAGGCGCTGAAGATCGCGCAGCATGGTTATGTGCTGGAGAACGGCGCCATGGCGCTGACGGGCACGGGCCGTGAACTGCTGGGCCACCCCCGCGTGCTGGAAGCCTATCTGGGCGCCTGATCGGGGCGTGTGTCCCTGATATTGGCAGATGTGGCGGCGCCTCAGGGCGCCGTCGCCGCATTTCCCGAACGCGAATGAGTTGCCCACTTTTTGAGCAGCTGTGGTAGAATCGCAGGCTTTCCCTCATTTTGGCCAATGCACGGGCGGGTAATAACGCTTAGGCAAGACGCTGATATCGACTGAATCTGTCGAAAACCCTAGTGGTTTTTTCCGGGATTCGGTCCAGTTCAGGGAAAAAAACTGGCTGGATGGTCCAGCCAGGGAAATTTTTATTCTTAGGAACCATCATGAAGACCTTTGTGGCCAAGCCGCATGAAGTCCAACGTGACTGGTTTGTGATCGACGCCAAGGGCAAAGTCCTCGGTCGTGTGGCCAGCGAAGTCGCACGTCGTCTGCGTGGCAAGCACAAACCTGAATTCACGCCGCACGTTGATACGGGTGACTACATCGTCATCGTCAACGCTGCCGATATCGTTGTTACGGGCGCCAAGGCGAAGGACAAGAAGTACTTCCGCCACACGACGTACCCGGGCGGTATCCGTGAAACGAACTTCGAGAAGATGCAAGAGCGTTTTCCCGGCCGCGCCATCCAGAAGGCTGTCAAGGGCATGCTGCCCAAGGGTCCTCTGGGCTACGCCATGATCAAGAAACTGAAGGTGTACGCCGGTGCCGAGCACCCGCACACCGCCCAGCAGCCCAAGACGCTGGATATCTAAGGAAACGCCATGATCGGTAACTGGAATTACGGAACCGGCCGTCGCAAAACCTCGGTGGCTCGCGTTTTCATCAAGAAGGGCACGGGTAAGATCGTTGTCAACGGCAAGCCCGTCGACGACTTCTTCGCCCGCGAAACCGGCCGCATGATCGTGCGCCAGCCGCTGGAATTGACCAGCCACCTGGAAACGTTCGACATCAAGGTCAATGTGCACGGCGGCGGCGAAACCGGCCAGGCCGGCGCAATCCGTCACGGCATCACGCGTGCCCTGATCGATTACGACGCGACCCTGAAGCCCGCACTGTCGCAAGCTGGCTTTGTCACCCGCGATGCCCGCGAAGTCGAACGCAAGAAGGTCGGCTTCCGCAAGGCACGTCGGCGCAAGCAGTTCAGCAAGCGTTAATACGCTGCTCAAAAAAGCCCGCTTCGGCGGGCTTTTTTTCGCACCTTCAGTTCCAGCGCCGGACTTCGTTCGGCCGCTGTGCGTCCCGCGCGGAACTCCGCGCATTCCGCCCGGTCGGAAAGAAGGGCTGCGGTGCCATTTCGGGCTCTTAGCCGCAACACCCGCTTTCCCGAGCGATACAATCGATCCTCGTTCTACGAAGAGCACACATCATGGCCCAAGCATCGAACACCCGCATCAAGGTTGGTATCGTCGGCGGCACCGGTTACACCGGCGTCGAGCTGCTGCGCTTGCTGTCGCAGCATCCCAATGTGGAATTGACCGCCATCACGTCCCGCAAGGAAGACGGGCTGCCGGTGGCTGACATGTACCCGAACCTGCGCGGCCGCGTGAACCTCGCCTTCTCGGCGCCGGAAAAGGCCACGCTGACGGATTGCGACGTCGTGTTCTTCGCGACGCCCCACGGCGTGGCCATGGCCCAGGCCCAGGAACTCATCAATGCGGGCACCAAGGTCATTGACCTGGCCGCGGACTTCCGCCTGCAGGACATCCCCACCTTCGAACGCTGGTACAAGATTCCCCACACCTGCCCGGACATCCTGGCCGAGTCCCAGTATGGCCTGGTGGAGCTGAACCGCGAGGCCATCTCCAAGGCCCGCGTCATCGGCAACCCCGGCTGCTACCCCACCACCGTGCTGCTGGGCCTGGCCCCGCTGCTCGAAGGCGGCAAGAAGCTGATCGATGCCCAGACCCTGATCGCCGACTGCAAGTCGGGCGTGTCGGGCGCTGGCCGCAAGGCCGAAGTGGGCTCGCTCTTCTCCGAAGCCTCCGACAACTTCAAGGCCTACGGCGTGGCCGGCCACCGTCACCATCCTGAAATCGTCGCGCAGCTGGAAAAGATCGCTGGCGGCCAGGTCGGCCTGACCTTCGTGCCGCATCTGGTGCCGATGATCCGCGGCATGTTCTCCACCCTCTACGCGCGCATCCTGCCGGAAGCCCGCGACACGGACTTCCAGGCCCTGTTCGAACAGCGCTACGCCGACGAGCCCTTCGTCGACGTGATGCCTGCCGGCAGCCTGCCCGAAACCCGTTCGGTGCGCGCTTCCAACAACCTGCGCATCGCGCTCAGCCGTCCGGGCAATGGCGATCAGCTGATTGTCCTGGTGGTCCAGGACAACCTGGTCAAGGGCGCCGCCGGCCAGGCCGTGCAGAACATGAACCTGATGTTCGGCATCCCCGAATCGACCGGCCTGGACCAGGTCGCGATCCTGCCCTGATGTACGCAGGCTTGCAGCCATAAGGCCGCAAGCCGCCGCTCTTTATGCCCGCCGATTCCTCCACCACGCCCCAGTCTCGCCCCGCCGGCGGGTTGGCACGCGTACTCGTGGGCTTGCTGATCGGCGTGCTGCTGGGCGGCTCCGCCAGTTTTTTCTACGCCCGCAAGCTGTACCGGCCGCAGGACGCCGTGGTGATCAGCGCCCGGCAGGCCGAGGTCGCGGAAGAGGCCAGGCGTCAGCAGTCGACGCAGTTGCGCTACACGCAAGGGCAACTCGACACCGCCGATGGCGAACTCGTCATCGAACGCGCGGCGCGCCAGGAGCTGGAAACGCAGCTGCGCGCGGCTCAAGCCGAAGTCGGCAGGGTGCGCGATCAGCTGGCGTTCTATGAGCAGTTGTTGCCGCCGGGCCCCGAGGGTTCGGTGGATATCCGCGGCGTCGAGATCGACCGCAGCGGCGGCGGCCTGCGCTACAAGGTCCTGTTGATGCGCAGCGGCCGCAACGGCGCCTCCCCGTTCTCGGGCGCCTTGCGGTTCCAGGCCACCGGCATCCTGAAGGGCGAAACCGTGAAGGTGGATCTGGCGCCCATGCAGGTCAAGGCCGAGTCCGGCTCCGTCGCCATCCCTGGCGACAGCGCGCCGACCTCGCCGCTGGCCCTGCAGTTCGATCAATACCAGCGCAGCCAGGGCATCCTGGCGCTGCCGGAGGGATTTGTCCCCGAAAGCGTGACGGTCAGCGTCCTGGAGGGCGATACCGTCCGGGCGTCAAGAAGCGTCAAGCTCGAACTTTGAGTCTGCGCAAGCCCTGCGCTATAGTGACACTATGCGAGCGCCGTTGCCGCTCACCGAAATATGGCCGAACCGGCCAGGAGTGAACCATGAATGCAGTGACCGAAACCGTCGACCTGCAGGCCGCCCCGCCTGCTCCCCTGGTGTTTACCGACTCGGCTGCGGCCAAGGTGAAGGATCTGTTGGCCGAAGAAGGCAATCCTGAGCTGAAGCTGCGCGTTTTCGTGCAGGGTGGAGGCTGTTCGGGTTTCCAGTACGGCTTCACCTTCGACGAAGTCGTGAACGATGACGACACCGTGCTGGACAAGGCCGGCGTGCAACTGCTGGTCGACCCGATGAGCTTCCAGTACCTGGTCGGCGCAGAGATCGACTACAAGGAAGACCTGGAAGGCGCGCAGTTCGTCATCCGCAATCCCAACGCCAGCACCACCTGCGGCTGCGGTTCCTCGTTCTCGGTGTAATCATCCGGGCAGGAAAAGAAAAAGCCCTTCGGTTTGCCGAAGGGCTTTTTTGCATGGGCGCGCGGCTTTCAGGCGGGATAGAGCGCGCCCAGGATGCGCGGGCCGTGCGCGCCAGTGACGGCGGGCAGGCCTGCCGGCCTGCGCTGCACGAAGGCTTGCGCCAGCCAGGCGAACGCCAGGGCCTCGACTTCCTGCGCCGGCACGCCCAACGTATCCGTGGCGTACACGGGCCGTTGCAGGCAGTACGCCAGCTCGCGCATCAAGCCCGCGTTGCGCGCGCCGCCGCCACAGACGAAGACTTCCTGCGTGCCTGCTGCCGCGGCATCGACGGCGTTGGCCACCGTGCGCGCCGTCAGGCGCTGCAATGTGGCCTGCACGTCTTGCGGCTCGGGCTTGGGGCCGTCGAACGCGGCCAGGCGATCGTCCAGCCATTGCATGTTGAACAGGTCGCGTCCGGTGGACTTGGGCGGGGGCAGGGCGAACCAGGGCTCGCTGGCCAGGAGCTGCTCCAGCAGCGGCGCCAGGACCTGCCCCGTCGCGGCCCAGCGGCCGTCCGCGTCATACGGCAGGCCCAGGTGACGCTGGCACCAGCCGTCCAGCAGGACGTTGGCGGGGCCGGTATCGAAGCCGCGGGGCGCGTGTCCGGGTTCCAGCAGTGTCACGTTGGCGATGCCGCCCAGATTGAGGACGGCGCGGCCTTGCGGCGCGCCGAAAATGGCGGCATGGAAGGGCGGCACCAGCGGCGCGCCCTGGCCGCCCGCCGCCACGTCGCGGCTGCGGAAATCCGCCACCACGTCGATGCCAGCCAATTCCGCCAGCAGGGCGGGGGCATTGAGCTGCACGGTGTAGCCTAGATCGGGGCGGTGCCGGACAGTCTGGCCATGCGCACCGATGGCGGTCACATCGCCGGCTGGCACACCGGCTTGCTGGAGCAGGGCGGCCACGGCCTGAGCGTACAGGCGGGCGAGCCCGTTTGCAGCCAGCGCGGCGCGGGCCAGTTCGTCGTCGCCGGACTGGTTCAGGGCCAGCAGTTCGCGCCGCAGGTCCGCCGGCATCGGGAGGCTGGCGCTGGCGAGCACGGCCGGCGCCTGGCCGTCGGCCAGCCGTACCAGCACGCCGTCCACGCCGTCGACGCTGGTGCCCGACATTAGCCCGATAAAGAGCTGCGCGTTAGTGGTGGAAGGATTCACGGGGGCCTCGAAAAAGAAAAAGCGGCCGCGCAGCTGAAAGTGCGGGGCCGCTTTTGACGGGACGTGGGGCCGGCTTTAGCGGCTGGCCACGTTGGTCAGGGCGTCGGGCAGGGTCTGCTGGAATTCCGTCAGCAGCTGGATCTGCGCCTTGTACGGTCCCACGGCTTGGTTGAAGGCGCGGACTTCGGCGGGTTCCAGGCTGCGGGCGACCGGCAGGTCCACCGACAGCGGATCGATAGGCTGGTTGTCCACGCGGAATTCGTAGTGCAGGTGCGGGCCGGTGGCCCAGCCGGTGGCGCCGACATAGCCCAGCAGCTGGCCCTGCGAGATCTTCGAGCCCTTGGTGATGCCTTCGGCGATGCGGCTCTGGTGGGCGTACAGCGTCGTGTACTTGCCGTGGTGCTTGACGATGACGACGTTGCCGTAGCCGTTCTGCCAACCGGAGAATTCCACCGTGCCGTCGGCCGTGGAGTGGATCGGCGTGCCCGAGGGCGCGGCGTAGTCCACGCCCTTGTGTCCCGTCCAAGTCTTGTGGATGGGGTGCATGCGCATGCCGAACGTCGAGCTGATGCGGCTGAACTTCAGGGCGGTGCGCAGGAAGGCGCCGCGCAGGCTGGTGCCGTCGAAGTCGTAGTACGAGCCGCTCTTCTCGTCGGGGCTGAACCAGACGGCGTTGTAGGTCTTGTCGCCGTTGATGAATTCCAGAGCCAGCACGCGGCCAGCGCCCGCGTAGCGGCCGTCGTGCGAACGCACTTCGTAGACCACGCGGAACTGGTCGCCTTGGCGCAGGTCGCGCAAGAAGTCGATCTTGGCGCTGAGGATGTCGGCCATCTGCATGGTGACCGAGTCCGGGATGCCGGCGGCGTCGGTGGCGCCGAACAGCGACGAGCGGATCGTGCCCACGGCGACGCGGGTCTGGCGCTCGGTGCTTTCGGTGATTTCCTCGGCCTTGTAGCTGTCGCCCGCGGGCGCGACGTGCAGCATGCGCGTCACGACCTGGCCATCCGTCTCGTTGCCGGGGGTGTGGATGTAACGCAGCCAGATCAGGTTGCCGGCCTCGTCCGTCGCGGCCTGCACTGAGCGGCCCGGGTACAGCTTGTAGATGCTGCGGGCGCTGGCTTCGTGCGTCAGGAAGGTCTGCAGGCTGGGCACGTCCAGTTCCAGGCGCTGCAGCACCGCGGCCAGCGTGTCGCCGGCGCGGATCCGGGTTTCGCTGATGTAGGGGGCGGCGCTGGGGGTGCTGACTTCGACTTGCTCGGCGCTTAGCGGCAGGACGCTGCTGATGATGCGCGAAGGGGGGAGTTCGGTGCGGTCGGGTTGCTGCACCATGCCTAGGGCGGCGGCGCCTGCGAACAGACCAATGGCGGTGACGAGAATAGTGCGGCGGAAAAGTCCCGAGCGCTGGGGCTTGGGCTCAACGGGCGCAAACAGGGCAGCAACTTTGCGCTTGATGCTACTCGCCAGTTTGTGGAGGCCACGATTCATCGTGAAGATACCCTCTCAGGTGGCTTGAGCTCGCAGGGTGCGTGACACGAACGACCCTCGCGCGCACATATCTGGGGCAAGGGCTGTGGCGCGGGGCGCATCTTGTGAACAACGGGGTGTAAACCGGACCGCAACTGCGTATACATGGCAATTGCGTATGATTGGGCGGTATCCTAGCTGATTCGGCTAGAATTTTCGATAGTTTTCGTCACTTTTTACACCTTTTTATCGGCTGAAGCCGAGTTGGTCCCCCTGCCATGTCATCCTCAGAAGCCCCGATTACCCCTGAAGTCGAAGCAGACCTGCGTATAGCGAAGCGCGGCTGCGACGAGTTGCTGGTTGAGTCCGAATTCGCCCGCAAGCTTGCCAGGAGCCGCGCCACGGGCGTGCCGCTGCGCATCAAACTGGGGCTGGATCCGACTGCACCGGACATCCACCTGGGCCATACGGTGGTGCTGAACAAGATGCGCCAGCTGCAGGACATGGGGCACAACGTCATCTTCCTGATCGGCGACTTCACCTCCACCATCGGCGATCCCAGCGGCCGTAATAACACTCGTCCGCCGCTCACGCGCGAGCAGATCGAGTCCAACGCCAAGACCTATTACGCCCAGGCCAGCCTGGTGCTCGATCCGGCACGCACCGAGATCCGCTACAACTCCGAATGGTGCGATCCGCTGGGCGCGCGCGGCATGATCCAGCTCGCCTCGCGCTATACGGTCGCGCGCATGATGGAGCGCGAGGATTTCACCAAGCGCTTCAAGGGCGGCATCCCGATCTCGGTTCATGAATTCCTGTATCCGCTGATGCAGGGCTATGACTCGGTGGCGCTGAAGTCCGATCTGGAGCTGGGGGGCACCGATCAGAAGTTCAACCTGCTGGTCGGGCGCGAACTGCAAAAAGAGTATGGCCAGGAGCCGCAGTGCATCTTGACGATGCCGCTGCTGGTCGGGACGGATGGCGTAGAGAAGATGTCCAAGTCCAAGGGCAACTACATCGGCATTTCGGAGTCGCCCGATTCGATGTTCGGCAAGCTCATGTCGATTTCCGACACGCTGATGTGGCGCTACTTCGAGCTGCTGTCGTTCCGCACACTGGAAGACATCGCCGCGCTCAAGCAGGAGATCGACGGCGGCCGCAACCCGCGCGACGCCAAGGTCATGCTGGCCCAGGAAATCATCGCGCGCTTCCATTCCGCGAAGGCGGCCGACGAGGCGCTGGCCTCGTTTGAAGCCCGTTTCCGCGACGGCGCGATCCCCGATGACATGCCCGAGGTGAACATCGGCGGGGCGCCGGTGGGCATCCTGAAGCTGCTGCGCGAAGCCGGCCTGGTCGCGTCGGGCTCGGAAGCGCAGCGCAACGTGGAGCAGGGCGGCGTGCGCGTCAACGGCGATCGCGTGGAAGACAAATCGTTGCAATTGCCGGCGGGGACTTACGTCGTTCAGGTGGGCAAGCGCAAATTTGCGCGTGTTAACTTGAACCCATGATTGCGAAGTTTTGATACGCTGAGGGTACAGACAGGGGCAGTGGGGCCTTTGCGGCACATCAAGGAGCACGACATGAAACTTTCGAGTTTGTCCTTTTCCGATAACGAGTCGATTCCCGAACGCTACGCCTTCGGCAGGATCGATGCGCAATCGCACGTCGCGCTGGCAGACAACTTCAACCCGCAGTTTTCCTGGGACGACGTTCCGGCGGGCACGCAGTCGTTTGCCCTGATCTGCCACGATCCCGATGTGCCCTCCGAGCCCGACGACGTCAACCAGGAAGGCCGCGAGGTACCCGCCAGCCTGCCCCGCGTGGACTTCTTTCATTGGGTGCTGGTCGACCTGCCGGCCGACCTGCGCGACATCGAGGAAGGCACCTTTTCCAGCGGCATCACGCCGCGCGGCAAGGGCGGCCCGCTGGCGCCGATGGACGCGCGCCAGGGCATCAACTCGTACTCGTCATGGTTCGCCAATGACCACGACATGAGTGGCGACTACTTCGGCTATGACGGCCCGTGCCCGCCCTGGAACGACGCCATCGTGCACCGCTATGTATTTACCCTGTACGCGCTGGACGTGCCCACGCTGAATCTGCAGGGATCCTTCACTGGCGAGGACGCGCTGCGCGCCATCCAGAAGCACGTGCTGGCTCAGGCGTCGCTGACGGGCACCTATACGCTCAATCCGAAGCTGGCTCCCAAGCAGATCGGCGCCACCTCGGCCTGATCCGCCGCGCCACGGCAAGGCCGCAGTCTTGCGACTGCGGCCTTTTTCCATCTCCGAAAAGATTCAGCCCATTGCGCGCTTGAGCCGCAGCAGCGTCAATCCAAAAGTGATGAAGATGGCGCCGACCAGACGGTTGATCCAGGTCACGCTACTACTAGCGAGTAGGTTATGAGCGTGGCGCTTTGCATGAAAGTTTCTCAAGTCGGGTTGAGACGGGTTTTCCGGCCGCGGAGGATGGCGTGGTTTTCGCGCCCGTGCCTGGAATTTTGCCCGGGTTCCCGGCATTTTGAGCGCAATTGATTCTGCCCGCCGGGGTAAACTATCCATCATTCTCCGGGTTTACCCACCCGGGCGCAGTTTTCTCCTCTCTTACCGCCTCAGGAACCCCCCGTCATGTTTGACCGCAACCTCACCTTGTCCAAGGCTGACCCGGACGTTTGGGCCGCCATCCAGAAGGAAGACGTCCGCCAGGAACAGCACATCGAGCTGATCGCCTCGGAGAACTACGCCAGCCCGGCCGTCATGGAAGCCCAGGGTACGCAGCTCACCAACAAGTACGCCGAAGGCTATCCGGGCAAGCGCTACTACGGCGGTTGCGAATACGTGGACGTGGTCGAGCAGCTGGCCATCGACCGCCTGAAGCAGATCTTCGGCGCCGAAGCCGCCAACGTGCAGCCCAACTCGGGTTCGCAGGCCAACCAGGGCGTGTACATGGCCGTCCTGAAGCCGGGCGACAAGGTGCTGGGCATGAGCCTGGCCGAAGGCGGCCACCTGACGCACGGCGCGTCGGTCAATGCCTCGGGCAAGCTGTACAACTTCATCTCCTACGGCCTGGACGAAAACGAAGTCCTGAACTACGACCAGGTCGAGCAACTGGCCCGCGAGCACAAGCCCAAGCTGATCGTGGCTGGCGCCTCCGCCTATGCCCTGCACATCGACTTCGAGCGCATGGCCCGCATCGCCCGTGAAAACGGCGCGCTGTTCATGGTCGACATCGCCCACTACGCGGGTCTGGTCGCCGGCGGCGCCTACCCCAACCCGGTGCCGCACGCCGACTTCGTCACCTCGACCACGCACAAGTCGCTGCGCGGCCCGCGCGGCGGCGTCATCATGATGAAGGCCGAGCACGAGAAGATCATCAACTCGGCGATCTTCCCCGGCATCCAGGGCGGTCCGCTGATGCACGTCATCGCCGGCAAGGCCGTGGCCTTCAAGGAAGCGCTGGAGCCCGCCTTCAAGGACTACGCGCAGCAAGTGGTCAAGAACGCCAAGGTGCTGGCCGACACGCTGGTCAAGCGCGGCCTGCGCATCGTCTCCGGCCGCACCGAAAGCCACGTCATGCTGGTGGACCTGCGTTCCAA
This sequence comes from Achromobacter pestifer, assembly GCF_013267355.1. Classification (NCBI taxonomy): domain Bacteria; kingdom Pseudomonadati; phylum Pseudomonadota; class Betaproteobacteria; order Burkholderiales; family Alcaligenaceae; genus Achromobacter; species Achromobacter pestifer. The sequence goes on along the minus strand of NZ_CP053985.1, from coordinate 1,882,754 downwards.
GGGCATCACGGGCAAGGAAGCGGAAGCGGTGCTGGGCCAAGCCCACATCACGGTGAACAAGAACGCGATCCCGAACGATCCGGAAAAGCCCTTCGTGACCAGCGGCATCCGCCTGGGCACGCCGGCCATGACCACGCGCGGCTTCACCGAAGCGGAAGCCGAGCTGACCGCCAACCTGATCGCCGACGTGCTGGACAATCCGCGCGACGAAGCCAACATTGCCGCCGTGCGTGCCCGCGTCAATGAACTGACCTCGCGCCTGCCGGTCTACGGTAAGAAGTAAGCGAGCATCCCTGCGGCGGGCTGCGGCCTGGCCGCAGCGGTCCACAAGGGACGGCCCCGCAAGGCGCCGTCCCTTTGCTTTCGGGGCGGCCGGCGCCGGCCTGGTAAAAAATACGGGGGCGGATTAGCCTGTATTGACGCTGGCGGCCGGGCGTCTCGTTACAATATGCTCAAATATTGCCCTTTCAGCGCCTTTAGGGATCACACATGCGGTGTCCATTTTGCGGCAATGCCGAAACGCAGGTCGTAGACAGCCGGGTCTCCGAAGAAGGCGACGCCATACGCCGTCGCCGTCGCTGCCTGTCCTGTGACAAGCGCTTCACCACCTATGAACGGGTGGAGTTGGCCATGCCTTCCATCGTGAAGCGCAATGGCAGCCGCAGCGATTACGATCCCGGCAAGCTGCGCGCCAGCTTGAGCCTGGCGTTGCGCAAGCGCCCCGTCAGCACGGAAGACGTGGACGCCGCGGTCGCACGCATCGAAGAGCAACTGCTGGCCAGCGGATTGCGCGAAGTGCCCAGCGAACATATCGGCGAGCTCGTCATGAACGAACTGCGCAAGCTCGACAAGGTGGCGTACGTGCGTTTCGCTTCGGTCTACAAGAGCTTCGAGGACATCGGCGAATTCGTCGAGGCCATCCGCGAGATGCAGGGTCCGTTGCTGCCGGGCAAGCTGCGCAAGGACTAGCGGTTCGGCTCAAGGTCCGGGGCCGGCTGGCGCCACGGAAGCAGGAAAACGACGGCGCTGCGGCGCCGTCATTGCATGGTGGGCGCCGAACGCGCGAGGCTGGGCGTAAGCGGCTGGAATTTGCGCCAGACACGGCGCATGTGCTGCGCCGACCCGAATCCCGACTTCTCGGCCACGCGCTCCAGGTCCAACCGGGTATCGCGCAGCAGGTCGCGCGCTAGCGCCACGCGTATCTGATAGAGGTAGTCCATCGGCGTGCAGCCCGCGTGTTCGCGGAACAGCCGGGTCAGATGGCGCGCGCTGGTGTGCGCCTGGTCCGCCAGCGATTGCGCCGACCAGGGCGCCGCCGGATCGCGGATGACCGCGTCCTGCACCCGGTGCACGCCCGGATGCAGGTGGCTGCGGTGGTCCAGCCAGGGCGACAGCGTGGAATCCGTGCCGGCGCGCCGCTGGTAGACCACCATGTCGCGCGCGGTTTCGCTGGCCACGCGTGGTCCGCAATGCCGCGACACCATGTGCAGCGCCAGGTCGATGCCGGCCGTGATGCCGGCGCTGCTGACCAGTTTGCCGTCCTCGACGAAGATGCGGTTGTCATGCAGCCGCGCGCTCGGGTCGATGCTCGCCAACTGTTCCAGGCAGGTATGGTGGGTGGTGCAGTCGCGCTGCCGCGTCAGCCCGGCGGCGGCGGCAAACAGGGCGCCGGCGCATACCGTCATCAGCGTGAAGCCGTCCGCGGGATGGCGGACGGCCAGCCAGTCGATGATGGCGCGCGAGTCGGGGTCGTCCAGACGCGTGGGTTTGCCCACCACGCCTGAAATGATGACCAGGGCTTCGGGCGGCAGACTGGCCGGCAGGGCCTGGATATGTGCCAGGTGCAGGCCGGGCAGGCCGCTTTCGACCTCCCGGGACGGGCCGCAGAAATGCTGTTCGAAGGCGCCCGGAGCCAGCTTGTTGGCCACGCGGAAGGCCTCCGCCGGGCCTGCGACGTCCAGCAGCACGATGCCCCGCGTCAGCACGAAATACACCGGAACCATGCGGCTCTCCGCCAGCGTCAGGCCGCCAGCGCGTCGGCCGCGCGCGCGATACGGGCAAAACGCCCTTGCAGCACCAGCTCGGTCCGGTCGCGGATCTCGGCCGGCGTGTAGTGCTGGCCGGACGGGCTTTGCATGGCGAAGGTCAGGGTGGCGTCGGTGGGGAACACCACCTTGTAGCCGGCGTCGCTGGCATGGCGCGAGGTGGTTTCGCAGCACTGTTCGGTGCGGATGCCGCTGACGATGATGCCTTCGATGCCGTGCTTCACCAGCCAGTCCTGCAGGCTGGCGCCGTCCGCGTCCTTGGCGTAGAGCGAGGAATGCACGGTCTTGTGGAACACGGCGGTGGGGGCGATGCGCAATTCCTTGAGCGTCTTGACGTGCCCGGAGGCCAGAGAAAAGGGGTTGGCGGGGTCGTCCGACACGCTGGTGTGGAATACCTGCAGCACCGGAATGTCGCGGGCCTGGGCCTCATCGATCAGGGACTGGATCCGTTCCACGAAGGCGGGGTACTCCGTTTCATCCCAAAACGGACGTTGCCGGAAAGAGTCTTGTACGTCGATGACGATCAGTGCTTGTTTCATGGACCACGCTCCTGGAGCGAGAATTGTAGAGGGTGTGATGCCATTTTTACTGCAATCCGATGCTGCGGCGAGCGCGGCGAAAGACGGCTGTCGGCCTAAAACGGACATGAGTGGCTGGCGCGGCCGAGCGCCACCGTCCGGCCGCCTGCCCGACCCGCGGCGGACATACAATCCTGGACATGATGATTCCCAGCGACAACGACGACATTCTCTGGATGCGGCGCGCCCTGGCGCTGGCGCAGACCGTCATGTACACCACCGCGCCCAACCCCAGGGTAGGCTGCGTGATCGTGCGCGACGGGCGCGTGCTGGGCGTAGGGGCGACGCAGCCTCCCGGCGGCCCGCACGCGGAAGTCTGCGCCCTGCGCGACGCCCAGGCGCGCGGCGAATCCGTGGCGGGCGCCACGCTCTACGTCACCTTGGAGCCTTGCAGCCATTTCGGCCGCACGCCGCCCTGCGTGGACGCCGTGCTCGCGGCCCGGCCGGCGCGGGTGGTGGTGGCCATAGGCGATCCCAATCCGCTGGTCAACGGCCAGGGGCTGGCGCGCCTGCGCGATGCCGGCATCGCGGTGACCACCGGCATCTGCCGCGCGGAGGCGCTGGCCATCAACGCAGGCTTCATCTCGCGCATGAGCCGCGGCCTGCCATGGGTCTGGATGAAGATGGCGGCCTCGCTGGACGGGCGCAGCGCGCTGCATAACGGCGTCTCGCAATGGATCACCGGGCCCGACGCCCGCGCCGACGGACACCGCTGGCGCGCCCGCGCCTGCGTCGTCCTGACCGGCATGGGTACCGTGCTGAAGGACGATCCGCAGCTCAACGCCAGGGGCGTGGATACGCCTCGCCAACCGCGCAAGGCAGTGGTGGACGGCCGTTTCGAGATCCCCGAGGACGCCCGGCTGTTCGATGGCGCCGAGGTCATCATTTTTACGGCCCACGATGATGCGGCCAAGGCCGGGCGTCTGCAGGCCCGGAACGCCCGCGTGGTGCTGCTGCCTGGCGAGGCGCCCGGCCGGGTCGACCTGCCGGCGATGATGCGCTGGCTGGCGCAGGAACAGTTCAACGAGGTCCACGTGGAAGCCGGTGCCGGCCTGAGCGGCGCGTTGGTCGCCGCCGGCTGCGTGGACGAATTGCTGCTGTACCTGGCGCCGGTGCTGCTGGGCGATGCGGCCGGCATGGTCCGCCTGCCCATGCTGGAGCATCTGGACGGTGCCCGGCGTTACGAATTCATCGAGACCGCGCCGGTGGGCGCGGATCTGCGCGTGCGCGCCAGGGTCGCCGATACCTGGGATCAGCTGACGCAGCGAGTGCAACTGCCGGAGCTGTCCTAGGCCCGGCGCCGATCTGTGCGCGCCGCGGTGTAGCGCCAGGCCAGGATTGCGGCGGCGCCGCCGGCCAGGGCCAGCAACGCGGCTGCCAGCAGCAGGCCGGGATGGCTGCGGCGCAGGCGTTCCCACGATTTCTCGGCCTGCGCGTAATGGAACCAGGCCGCCGCCTGGAAGTCGGGCGCGGCGCATTCGCGGCCGAAGGAGCCGCTGAACGGCACCTGCGCACCCTGTTCTATATAGCGGCGGTAGATCGCCGAGGCCAGTTCCGGGGCGTCATCGATGATGTAGCGGGCGCCCTGGCACAGCACGGCGGCGTAGGCTTGCGAGCGGTGCGGCAGCTCGTCGGCCGCGCGCAATGCGTGATTGGCCGCGATTTCGCGGTAGTGGAAGCGGGCATAGGGCCGCGCTTCGCTGGCGGCGTAGCGGCGGCGTTCCTCTTCGGTGACGAACGGGCCCGGCAGCGCGGCCGCGGCGCGCAAGGCCGGCGTGTCGGGCGTTTCGGGCGTGCTGGCATCGCCGTCGTACGCCTTCCAGCCTGGGATCGCGCTGCGCCCCGCGCCATAACTCGTGTTGCCGCCATAGACCGCGAAATCGGGCTCCTGTTCGTAGCCCATGATCTCCATCCCGTCGCGCCGCGCCAGCCGCGAGGCCTCGTACCAGGCTTCGGCCCGCGACGTGCGGCCCCAGGCGTGGCCGGCACGGCGCAAGGCCGCGCCGTATTCCGCGGCGAGCCGGCGGGTTTGCGGCAGCCGCATTTCCGATTTGCCGTCGACGCTTTCCAGCGTGGCGTAGCGGGCGTCCGAATCGGCCGGGAAATAGGGCAGCGCCTGCTCGATCGAACCGTCGCGCACCAGGCGGCGAGCCAGCAGCAGGCGCAGGCGGTCGGACGCGGTGATGGGATGCTGCCTTACCCATTCATAGAAATTCTGCAGGTCGCGCGGCGCGGATGCGGCAGGTGCCGGCGCGGCGGGCGCATGCCGGTCCACATAGGCCTTGAGTTCGGCGGTTGTCAGCACACGTTCGGCGACGTAGGCCGCGTCGTTCCAGTACGGGGTGGAGAGCCAGAAGCCCTGGGTCGAGTCGTCCGTCACGGTGGCGTTCAGCAGTTGATCCAGCGCCTCGACGTACTGGCCGCGCGACAGCGTCAGCACGCCTTGCTCGCCCAGCAGGCGCGCCGCGCCGGTAGCCTCCACGCTGCCGTCGGCGCGCGGAAACGCGCGGGCAGCCTGCGCATAGGCCTGGGCCGCCGCCAGCGTGTCGCCTTGCCGCAGCGCCAGCTTGGCGCGCACCCACCACGCCAGCGCCGTGTCCAGCCGCGCGGCCAGCGTTTGCGCCAGGTCGTAGCGGCCGATGCGGTAGGCCAGGGCAGCCACGCGGTCGGCGTCCGGCACCTGTTGCAGGTCCTGGGTTTCCAGCGCGGCAACCAGCGATTGCAGCGCCGGATTCGGCGTGACCTCGTGTCCCTGCGCGGCATCGGCAAGCCCGATCTGGCCGGTCGTGTCATAGGCGGCAAAGGGATCGCTGGCGCTGTCCGGCCTGCCGTCCACGATGTCGCCGACCCGAGCCAGCGCATAGGCCACCAGCAGGCGTTGCGCGACCGGATCGTCGATCAGCCGGCGCGTGCGCGCCGGATCTTCCAGGGCCCATTGCGCCAGCATGCGCAGCGATGCATTGCCGCTGCCGGACTCGCGCGCGGCCTGTTCGGCATAGAGGCGCAGCGCGTGCTGCAGCGAGGCCGCGGGGATGGCGTCCATGCAGGGTTCGGCGTTGACCAGCTCCATATAGCTGCATTGCCCTTGCGGCCCGGCCAGGAACAGACGCGCCTCCTGGCCGTAGCTGGCCACGGCCAGACCCAGCGGATCCGGCGCGCCGTCACGCGCCAGTTGCCGCACGCGGGCATAGGCTTGCGCCGCGGCCTGCCGCTGCGCCTCGGCGTCGCCAGCGGTCAGCTCTGCCTCGTCCCCGATTTCTGCCAGCATGTAGGCGGCCCAGACGCTGCGCGCCGTGGCCTGCTGCGGCGGCAGCTGGAGGATGGCGCGGTAGCGGGCGCGCGCCTGCTCCAGCAGACGGTCGGCATCCGGCCCGCGAGCGGCCTGCGTGTCGACCGCGGCGGCGGTGTAGAGCCGTACAGCTTCAGGCAAACCAGCGCCCACCGCATAGGCCCGGTCGCCGTCGGGTTGCGCGCGCATGGCGCGAGCCGTGGCCCGCTGCGCCGGCGTCAGCGCAGGATCGCGGTCTTCCGGCAAGGCGTTCTGCTGATAGCTGCCGTCTGGCAATTCGTAGGCTTCGCGCGCCTGCAGCCCATCGCTGGCCTGCACGAGGCGGGCTGCCTCATAGCCGAAAGAGTTGGCCGGCGTGGCGCGCAGCGTGGCCGCGCGATCGTCGAGCAGCTGGGCGGGGAACTCCGGCCCGCAGGCGATAACGATGCCCGCGCCGGCCAGGAGCAGCAGCGCCGCCAGCGGTTTACGGTTGTACTTGGAAGCTCGAGGGCCCGTTTTCACAGCGTATCCAGCCTATGTTGCGTTGGCCGCCGGCGCGCAGCAGGCCGTATTGGGAGCGGCGCAGGAAGGCGCCGGCGGAATCATGTTCGAGGGTATAGCCATTGATGCCGTCGGCCGCGCGGCAGGCGCCGTTCCAGCGGATCGCGAAGGGCAGGGCCGCGTCCGCATTGCCGCCGTTGGACAGTATCAGGTCCTGCGCGCCGCTGCCGCCCGCCGCGCGCGCCGTGACCGACAGCGCCGGCAGCAGGGGCTGGCGCGTCAGCACCGCGCGCCAGGTGGCCAGGCTCCAGGCGCGTTCGTCGCGCGCGGTGGGCAGGCGGAACCAGACGATGCCCGCCAATCCGCGCGGACGGGAGCGGTGGATCTCGTCGACGAAAGCCGCCATGGCTGCAGGCGTGGCCACCAGTTCGCTGGCGCGGCCGCCTGGCAGCAGGGCGGAACGCTCGCTTTCGACCGCGGCGATGCTGCCGTCGTCGTTCCAGCTCACGCGGCTGCCATAGGTCGCCAACGCCACGCGCCATGGCCGCTGGGTGCGGTCCGCGAAAGCCGCGAGCCAGGTGTTTGCGCGCTTGGCGTTGAACAGCCCTTGTTCGGGACTCAGCACGGCATGGACCTGCAACACGGCTTCATCGGGAATCCGCAGCAGCGCGTCGAGCCCGGATCCGTTCAGCCATGTGGGCAGCGCGGTTATCGACAAAGGCAGATCGGGTCCCAAGCCGCGCTTTACCTCCTCCAGAAAGGCCGCGTAGGCAGGCAATTTGGAGGTGGGGCAGTCGTAATCGATTTCGATGCCAGCCAAGGCGATGCCCGCGCTTTCCCATGCGCCGCGCGCGGTCTTGATCCGCGCAAGCACATCCGGCGCCGGCAGCGCATCGACGCGGCCGTCCAGGCGAAAAACCATGATGACGGGACGCCTGGCCGCCGCCAGGGCAGCCAGATCGGGCGCCGCAGTGAACCATCTGCCATCCGGGTTCATTTCCGCCATCAGCACGCGCCATGCCCGCACCGCGTCGGCGCTGTCGGCCAGCGCCTGGCTGACCGACGGCGTCCAGACTCGCTGCCAGACATAGGCATCGCCGGGCAGATCGGCCTGCTTGCCGCAAGCGGCCAGCAACAGCAGAAAGACGCCGCAAAGCGCCGCGGAACAGCGTTTGGCAAGGATGTTCATGCGGCTGGCCAGGATCGGAAAGACATGACGCGGCGACGGCGAGGGGCGGATGGAAAGAAACGCGATGGATGCGCGGCGCGTTTCGAATGCGTGATTCTATCGCCGCCGCAAGGGGTACTAGCACTCTGTGCTTGCGGCTGCCAATCGCGCATAGGTCCGTAATCCGCGGCCTGCGAGCAATCGCGATGCGCAGGCGCCATCGAATTGCAATCAAGTTTGCGCATGTCTGCGTGCTTGCCGTGCGCGTCCGTCGCATGAATTCAAAAGCGCGTGGCGCGACTATTTTTGGCATTGCGCTAAATGAATTGCCACAAAAACGTCAATTGGCTTTAGCATAGTCACATGACTTGGCGCCACGCACTGATGGACTACACCGTGCAATGCCACGCGCCCTCGTCACCACGGATCCTCGTGCTGCGTCATCGGTGCTTTTCACAACCGAACCAGCACGCTGCTGAACGAAGACGCAACGCGCCGTTCAGACCGTCCGCTGCCATCGCACAGCGGGCGCATCGGGTTTATAGCCCGCATCATAAAAATCCCTGGGACATCGCTCTTCCCTTCAAATCATTGCTGAGCATTTCATGTGCGGACGCATCTTGCACGCGCATACGGCGATATGCTGAAGTCGGACGAGTGAACTTATTCACTTAAGTTGCATTCCCTGACGGAACTTGTATCCGAAGAGTGCAGCCTAATTGGAAAGGGCCTGATCATGCCTTTGGTTGATGTGTGGCGAAAGCAACATACCATCCGGCCGACAGTGCTTATCGCGAGATTGTCTAGTAAAGCGCGAGCGCTGAGGCACAATGGGGGCAGGTAGGGACGTATTGGATTTTTCGCGTGTTGTAGGAGGTTTCCGTGCAAAACATCGTCGAAGGCTTCAAGTCGCAGTATGCAAGAGAGCAGGAATCGGAACTCTCTCTCGAGGAGTACCTCAACCTCGCCAAAAGCGATCCCATGGCGTACGCCAGCCCCGCAGAACGCATGCTGGCGGCGATCGGCGAACCCGAAATCGTGGATACGCGCAACGACCAACGTCTTTCCCGATTGTTTTCCAACCGGACCATCCGGCGCTATCCGGCGTTCCAGGAGTTCTACGGCATGGAGGACGTGATCGGGCAGATCGTCGCGTTCTTCAAGCACGCCGCTCAGGGGCTGGAAGAGCGCAAGCAAATCCTTTATCTGCTGGGCCCGGTGGGCGGCGGCAAGTCGTCCATCGCGGAGCGGCTCAAGTCGCTGATGGAGGCCTACCCCATCTACGCCTTGAAGGGTTCGCCGGTGAACGAATCGCCGCTCGGGCTGTTCCACCCGGAACGCTTCGGCGACACGCTTGAAAAGGAATACGGCATCCCGCGGCGCTACCTGAGCGGCATCATGTCGCCCTGGGCCGTGAAGCGCCTGAAGGAGTTCGACGGCGACATCTCGAAGTTCCGCGTCGTGCGACTGAACCCGTCGGTGCTGCGCCAGATCGCCATCGCCAAGACCGAGCCGGGCGACGAGAACAACCAGGACATTTCCTCGCTGGTGGGCAAGGTCGACATCCGCAAGCTCGACCGCCACTCGCAGGACGATCCGGACGCCTACAGCTACTCCGGCGGGCTGTGCCTGGCCAACCAGGGGCTGCTGGAATTCGTGGAGATGTTCAAGGCCCCGATCAAGATGCTGCACCCCTTGCTGACGGCCACCCAGGAAGGCAACTTCAAGGGCACCGAGGGCTTTTCCGCGATCCCGTTCAACGGCGCCATCCTGGCCCACTCGAACGAATCGGAATGGCAGACCTTCCGCAACAACAAGCACAACGAGGCGTTCCTCGACCGTATCTATATCGTCAAGGTGCCTTACTGCCTGCAGGTCTCGGAAGAGGTCCGCATCTACGAAAAGCTGCTGCACCACAGCTCGCTGTCCACGGCGCCGTGCGCGCCGGGAACGCTGGACATGATGGCGCAGTTCTCGGTCCTGACGCGCCTGAAGGAACCCGAGAACTCCAGCCTCTATTCGAAGCTGCGCGTCTACGACGGCGAAAGCCTGAAGGACGTGGACCCCAAGGCCAAGGCCCTGCAGGAATACAAGGACTATGCCGGTACCGACGAAGGCATGACCGGGGTGTCGACGCGTTTCGCGTACAAGATCCTGTCCAGCGTCTTCAACTACGACCAGACCGAAGTCGCCGCCAACCCGGTGCACCTGATGTACGTGCTCGAGCAGCGGATCGGCCGCGAGGATTATCCCGAGGAAATCCGCCGGCGCTATCTTGAATTCATCAAGGGCTACCTGGCGCCGCGTTATGCGGAATTCATCGGCAAGGAGATCCAGACCGCCTACCTGGAGTCGTACTCGGAATACGGCCAGAACATCTTCGACCGCTACGTGACCTTTGCCGACTGCTGGATCCAGGACGAGGAATTCCGCGACCCGGAAACCGGCGAAAGCTTCGACCGCAGCGCGCTCAACGACGAACTGGAAAAGATCGAGAAGCCGGCCGGCATCGCCAACCCGAAGGATTTCCGCAACGAGATCGTCAACTTCGTGCTGCGGGCGCGCGCCAACAACAACGGCCGCAACCCGACCTGGACCAGCTATGAAAAGCTGCGCGAAGTGATCGAAAAGAAGATGTTCTCGAACACGGAAGACCTGCTGCCGGTGATCTCGTTCAACGCCAAGGCGTCGGCCGAGGACAAGTCCAAGCATCAGAGCTTCGTCGATCGCATGGTTGAAAAGGGCTACACGGAAAAGCAGGTCAGGCTGCTGTGCGAGTGGTATCTCCGTGTGAGGAAGTCTTCCTGAGCGAGGTGAATCATGAATTCACTTATCGATCGCCGTCTTAACGGGCGCAATAAAAGCGCCGTCAACCGGGAGCGTTTTCTCCGGCGTTACAAGGACCAGATCCGCAAGGCGGTACACGGGATGATCCGCGACCGCTCCATCCAGGACATGGATCAGGGCGGCGAGATCAACCTGCCCGCCCGCGACATCTCCGAGCCGACCTTCCACCATGGCCAGGGCGGCGACCGCGAGATCGTGCACCCCGGCAACCGCGAGTTTGCCAAGGGCGATACCTTCGACCGGCCGCAGGGCGGGCAGGGGGAAGGCGGGTCCGAGCCGGGTGAAGGTGAATCGGTCGACCAGTTCACCTTCAGCCTGTCGCGGGCCGAGTTCCTGAACCTGTTCTTTGAAGACCTGGAACTGCCGCACATGGCGCGCACCCAGCTGGGCGAGGTCAGCCAGAAGAAATGGCAGCGCGCCGGCTACACGACCACGGGCTCGCCCAGCATGCTGAGCATCAGCCGTACGCTCAAGTCGTCGCTGGCGCGCCGCGTGTCGCTGGGCGTGAAGGCACGCGCCGATCTCGAGGATGCCGAGGAACGCCTGGCCAAGGCGCTGGAAGCTGGCGCTGCCGCCGACGAAATCAAGGCGCTGGAACAGGACGTCGAGGATTGCCGCGAGCGCCTGGCCCGCGTGCCCTTCCTGGACGACCTGGACCTGCGTTACCGCAACCGGGTGTCGGTGGCCATCCCCATGGCGCGCGCCGTCATGTTCTGCCTGATGGACGTGTCGGGCTCCATGGACGAGAACAAGAAGGACTTGGCCAAGCGCTTCTTCTCGCTCTTGTACCTGTTCCTGTCGCGCAAGTACGAGCACGTGGACCTGGTCTTCATCCGCCATACCGACAACGCCGAGGAAGTCGACGAGCACACCTTCTTCTACGATCCCAAGAGCGGCGGCACCATCGTGCTGTCGGCGCTGGAGCTGATGCGCGAGATCCTGGAGAAGCGCTATCCGCCGACCGCCTGGAACGTGTATGCGGCGCAAGCCAGCGACGGCGACTCGTTCGGCGCCGACGCGGGCAAGAGCGCGCGTTTCCTGGCCGAGCACCTGTTGCCCGCCACGCGCTACTTCGCCTACATCGAAGTGCCCGACTCGCAGGAGGCGCGCAAGAGCAGCCTGTGGGCGGAATATGAACAGAAACTGGAGCCGCATTTCGTCATGCGGCGCATCTGCGAACGCGGCGAGATCTTCCCCGTGTTCCATGACCTGTTCAAAAAGGAAACCGCATGAATGCCATCGTGGGAGCGCTCGTGGAACCGGAGGCCGCCGGCAGCGCCCGGCCGATCTCCCAGGGTTCTGAATGGACCTTCGAACTGATCCAGTCCTATGACGAGGCCATCTCCAAGATCGCCGCCGAATACGGGCTGGACACGTACCCGAACCAGATCGAGGTGATCACCTCGGAACAGATGCTGGACGCCTATGCGTCGGCCGGGCTGCCCATCGGCTATCCGCACTGGTCGTACGGCAAGGAATTCATCCGCAACGAGCAGTTCTACCGCCGCGGCATGCAGGGGCTGGCGTACGAGATCGTCATCAACTCCAATCCTTGCATCTCCTATCTCATGGAAGAGAACTCCATGACGATGCAGGCGCTGGTGATCGCCCACGCCTGTTACGGCCACAACTCGTTCTTCAAAGGCAATTATCTGTTCCGCCAATGGACCGACGCGGACGGCGTGCTGGACTACCTGGTCTTCGCGCGCAAGTACGTCATGTCCTGCGAAGACCGCTACGGCATCGACGCGGTGGAAGCCTTGCTCGACTCCTGCCACGCGCTCTCGCACCACGGCGTGGACCGCTACAAGCGTCCGACGCCCATTTCCTACAAGGAAGAGGCCGCACGCCAGGCCGAACGCCAGGAGCATGCCCGCCTGCAGTACAACGACCTGTGGCGTACCCTGCCGCGCCTGGAGACCGACAAGGACACCCACGTCGCAGCCTCGGTGTTCCCGCCGGAGCCCGAAGAGAATCTGCTCTACTTCATCGAGAAGTACTCGCCCAAGCTCGCGCCCTGGCAGAAGGAACTGGTGCGCATCGTCCGCAAGATCGCGCAGTACTTCTATCCGCAGACCCAGACCAAGGTCATGAACGAAGGCTGGGCCACGTTCTGGCACTACACCATCCTGAACCGGCTGCATGAAAAAGGGCTGGTCAACGACGGCTTCATGATGGAATTCCTGCAAAGCCACACCAACGTGGTCAGCCAGCGCGGCTTCGACGAACGCGGCTACGGCGGCATCAACCCCTACGCGCTGGGCTTTGCCATGATGTCCGACATCCGCCGCATCTGCGAGGCGCCCACGCCCGAGGACCGGCGCTGGTTCCCCGACATCGCCGGCGGCGACTGGCTGAAGACGCTGGACTTCGCCATGCGCAACTTCAAGGACGAGTCCTTCATCTCGCAGTACCTGTCGCCCCGCCTGATCCGCGAGTTCCGCCTCTTCGCGATCTCGGACCATCAGGCCAACCCCAAGCTGGAAGTCGCCGCCATCCACGACGACGAAGGCTACCGCGACATTCGCCGCCTGCTGGCCGCGCAGCACAACCGCGACAACATGGTGCCGGATATCCAGGTGGTCCGCTTCAACCGCGACTCCGACCGCTCGCTGGTGCTGCGCCACCTGAAGAGCCGCGGCCGCCCGCTGGCCGGCGATGACGCCGAACAGGTCATGAAGCATCTTGCGCGGCTGTGGGGTTTCAGGGTGCGGCTGGAAGAAACCGAGCCGGACGGCACCATCAGCTCCTATCGGGAACAGGATCCGCCGACATCGGCCTAGCGTGCCTGACGGGTAAGGAAGGGGGGCGATGTGTCGTCCCCTTTTCTTTGCCTGCTTGTCGGCCATATGCGAAATCTGCTAGAATCGCGGATTCGCAATTTCTGCAGCGGCTTGCCCGCAGCAAAAATCGCAGATAGGACAGGTGGCCGAGCGGTTGAAGGCGCACGCCTGGAAAGCGTGTATACGTCAAAAGCGTATCGGGGGTTCGAATCCCCCTCTGTCCGCCAAGAATGCATCTAAGCCCTTGATTTCGTTGAGAAATCGAGGGCTTTTTGTTTGCCGCTTACAAAACGACTATCAAAAATTTGCCGGTTGGCTCTGGAACATTCTGGATTTTGCTGGAAAATTAGCATAAAATAGGGACGTATCAAATAGTCTGTGCAAGTTCTTTGCCCTGACTCTTGCAAGGCTGACGTCGTTACGTCCTCAGCCCGCCTCAAGGGCCTCTCGCGCCCGTTCTCCCTTTCCCAAGAAACTTCCCCGAGCCCGATCTGTCGGCGTCGCCATGGCGCGCGTTCGCTCGTCCATACAAGGAATCATCCTATGAATCGCCAGAGCCGTTCATCGTTCTGTCTTGGCCGCATCGTCGCAACCAAAGGCGCGCTCGCCGCTTGCCAGAATTATTCCGTCTCGCCTTTGGATCTACTTCGGCGTCATGCTGCGGAAGATTGGGGCGACCTCTGCATCGAAGACTTGCAGGCGAATAGCCAAGCAATTAGAAGCGGGGAACGTTTGCTGTCTGCGTATCGACTTTCGCCACAGGAGCGGATTTGGATCATCACCGAGGCCGATCGAAGCGCGACAACGCTTCTCCTGCCCGAGGAGTACTGAACAGATGCCCAAGACTTCAGCAAAGCGGAGCAGGGTGACGGCTGCAAGAGATCGACCAGATGAAAGGCTGCAAAAAAACCTAAGCTATTGTGCTTTGAGCTCCGATTCGGCATGGTGGTTCGACGAAGAACATTTCGGGCAAGCTCATTTTCCCCAAGGCGTCTATGCAGGATCGTGCGGGATCTGCTGCCTGAGCTCTGTGCTTGCATTGCATGGCCTTGTGCCGCCGCGTTCGTTACGTGACATGGCCTATCGAACTCGTGGGCTGCCCGCGAGAATATGGCGGGCCCTGGGAGGCTCGTTCTTTACAGGGCTTGGCGCGAAAGAACTGATAGCGGCGTGCTCGGAGTTGGACCTTCCTCTTCAACTGCGTAGCTCGTTCGAGGCTGGCCCGCCGAAATGCGCGTCAGCGTTCGCGTTGGAACAACTGCTAGAGGGTAGGCTGACGATGATTCAGTTGGTGAGCACGAGTGGAGCCTTCATGAATCATTGGAGCCTCGGTGTTGGCATTGCGACGATTGGTGCAATGTCGGACATTCGGCTAACACAAATCCTGCTCATGGATTCAAGCGCCGAGGCCTCGAAGTTTGGCCATTACAACGCGTGGCTGACGACGATGCCGCGGTTGCGGCGAGGGATGAAGGCTCAGCATCCAAGATGGATCTATCGAGTGCCATCCTCTCACCGGGCTCAGGTAAGAATTGCCACGGCAGTGTCGTTCGAATACGTGGCCTCTTGACTCACTTGCTGCTATCAAGCGGCGCAAGCAATTCACCCATAGAGACGTTCAATGCAATGGCGATCCGCTCGATGTTGCAGATGGAGATATTGCGTTCGCCGCGTTCTACCGAACTGATGTAGTTCACATGTAAATCCGCCGCTTCAGCCACCTTTTCCTGGGTGAGCTTCTGCAGCAAGCGGATGCGTCGCATGTTGGCGGCGAACAGGTGTTGCGCCCCACACTTATACGTTGGGTTGACCATGCCGGCAGTGTTTCCGACTGGCCACCCCATTTCCACACACTTTGAGTTTAGTTTGGTGTAAATTCGCCATTCAACCAAACTCAAAGTGTGTAATTCAACCAACTGGAGATTTTATGAAGGCATCCCATGTCCTGATTGCCCAAGGCGTCGTCGTATTCGCTGGACTGATCGTAGCCCTCGAATGGTTTGATCGAATCCGCTGCCCGGAGATTCATGGTCAGGCTATGTGCGTCCTGTTTGACCATCAAGCCGACAAGGCCGCAGCGCTCAAGAAGGTACTCACGGAAATTCCAAAGGAGTTGAAATGAAGTCGTTCAGATACGCAGGGGCAGGAAAGCTCAACATGGTTGCTCTACTGCTCTGCATGATTCCGGCAGCAGCCGAGGCGACAACTTCGACGCACTGTTTGCCGGCAGAGCAGGTGATCTTCTCGTGTAGCGTGGGCAAGAAGGTTGTATCGATCTGCGCGAGCGATGCCCTTGGCCCGGCCTCGGGGACGGCCCAATACCGCTTCGGTGCTTTAGGGAAGATTGAGCTCAAGATCCCCGCTCAACCACAGCACCCCACGACGTTCAGCCGACTAGGCGTGATGCGTGGGCCGGCGTGGGTAGACACACACATACGGGTAGCTAACGGTGAATACGCCTATACCGTCTATGAAGGGGAGGGGAAGGGATGGCAGCGCGCCGGAGTGCTGGTATCTAAGCAGGATGGAACACTCGCGAATCTTTCTTGCGTTGCGCCAACGTCGGGCATATTCTCAGATGTTGTCTATTCCGACGCGCCCGCGTTTGCTGTTGATACGGACGATCAGATGGCCCGTTGGCTAGATGTGATAAATGCTACCCAAAATGCAGAAGATCCAAGCAGAAAGGCCCTGCCGGTCAGGGCTGCGCCTGTGGGGAGCATACGTTCGGGACGAGGCAAGGATTTTGTATTGGATGCCGATTTCAATCCTGGGATTATGCTGCCGGTCGCTGCATCGGCTGGATGCACTGTAGAGTCACCGCCGCGCTTTTCGTTACAGACGTCAGAGGGAACGGTACACGTAGACGAGTACAGGTTCCCCTACGGCTGCTTTGGGGACAAAAAGAACGATGCGACTCTTGGTGTTGGGTACGTAATCCCTCAGAATGGCTCGCCGCCGCTGGGCTTTCGTTATCGCAAAGGTGGGCGTGCTGAATTACTTCGATTCTTGGGAGCGCAATGAACATGGCAGTCAGACTCCAGCGTTCCTCGGAATAGATGGTCGTATTTGCTAGCGTGGAGCGGCTTCCTGGAGTGCTCCGATGATCTGTTCTTCGGCGAATCGCTTTTTTCATTGCCGTTCCTCAACGGCCTCCACATCGCTTTCGTACTAATCATGGGGAGCAGGACAGACCGCGCGCAAGCAGCATAGGCTGCCGACTGTCAAAGAGCGAAAGAACGGCTAGTACCAAACTTTCTACGTGACCTTCGTTTTCACGATCTGCGTCATGAAGCAGCATCGCGACTGGCCGACAAGCCGACTAATGTGCTCGAACTATCGGCTGTCACATGGCATCGCGACATAAGCATGCTCAAGCGGTACTACCTGTCGCCCAAGGGCAGAACACTTGGCGAAAAAGTTGGGTAACTTTTATGAACAGATCGAGCAAGCAGTGCCTACTATGCGTATTGAGGCTGCGACCGCTACTTCCTAAATAGCGCTTGCAGATGCTCTTCCATGAGTTGGGTCATCTCATTTTCCAAGATGTCTGCATCTGCGTATAACCGTGCAGCGCTTTCGGCAAGATCCGCAATCTGGTCTTCTTGGCCCTTTGCCAGCCTTACAACTTGCAGACTATTAACATCCTCCACCTCGATTTCCGGAATACTAGAACCGTAAGCCAACGCTTTCACGAGTGGGCGTCCGAGCGTAGGATGCGAAAGCGCGGTGTAGATATACCCAACCCGACTATTGAAGCCACTCTGAGGCCTCATCCGAATCACGTGATCGGAAATGATCTTCTCTTCGAGAAATTGATTGGCAATGGCCAGAGTCCCGTTCAGACCATAGGTCTGCCCCGAACGCGCAAGCAGAAGCCAGCCTTCTTTAACGCGCCCTTGCGCCACATCCCCAAAGTCAATGTCAGCAATTCGTTTGGGCAAATCGGGATTAACCTCAAAGAGGTCAGCACTGCCCACAAGCTCTATACCTTCTTCTGCAGGAATACGCTGAAAGCGCCCGGGCAACCAACAATCCAACCCAATATCGCTAATCTTTTCGGTCTTGAGCCCACTCTTTGTAAAGTGATCATAAAGTGAACGGACAACAGGGTTGTGAAAGACTCCTTCAAAACGTCGTCGTCCCGACATCAACGACGACGACGGTACACTGAAACCCGTTTGGCTTGAAAATCCCGGAGAAGGAGGAATACCAACATACCTTTCGAAAAGCGCCTCCGCCTCGAGAAACCGCTTATAAGCTTGGTTACGCTCATCCACGATTCGATCAGTAGTCTCGCCGAACTTTTCCGCTAATTTCTTATTCGGCTTGGGAATGGGCAAAGCATTTAGATGCGCTGGCTCCAGGTGCTTGATGATGTGGCCATATTGCGCAGATGTCATCATTGCTCGAGCCATGGGGGACCGTAGGAACGCGTAGACCCAACCACGATGCTCAGGATTGGCAACCTCAATCCTTAGCAAATCATGAGAAATCAGCACCCCCTTAACCGCGCAAGTGGCAAGCGTAGCCCTTCCCACCGAACCGGAACATGTGAGCACTATGGTTCCCGATTCGATAAAGCGATGCTTGGAACTATCAGTACGATCCAGCGACAAGAATTTTCGTGAGACCGGGCGCTGGTCAAAGACCTGAGTTGCTGCCAAGAATGGCGTGCCGAAATCCTCGCTAACAGTAATGCCCTTCAGGCGTGATGGCTGCCAAACACGAGCGAACGATCCAAGCCTCTCTTCAGGCGCAAGCGCTGCGAGAAGTGCAAGTCGGAACCCATAACCACCTGAGAGGTAGTTCTCGGCCTCCATACGGCGCTCTTTGCCCCAGATTGCGGAGACAGGCAAAGCGAGGCTCTTGGCCTTGTGCCAAGGCCATTGCTCTTGCTCTTCACGCGGCGCGCTTAGTCTTGCTCTGAGAGCCATTTGCGAAACTCCTGAGCGATTTGCAAGGTATTGTCGTCAACCACTTTTCGTTGAGTTTTCTGCCTCTTGTAGACAATTTGGCCGCTTTCATATTCCTTGAAGCTTTGCTCAATTTCCTCTACAACTTCATTGCCTTTCCGATCCCGGACATATGTTGTATTACCACGTTTGTCGTGACCGACGTGGTTGGCGACAGCCATAAAGACATGATAATCATTCATTCGACCCGCAGCTTCCTCCAGGGCAACTAGTTCATCAGTCTTGCGCTGAAGTATTAGCACGCTAGTCTGAATACTGACATTCGGTTGGAAAGTATCAGGATGCAAGTCGATCGAAGCCAATACGCGGGTATGTTTGAGAATCCACTGACGAACGTAGCCCAAGCCGGGCGAACCCAGAATTCCGTCAGGCAGCACCATGGCCACGCGCCCCACGCCCGGCTTGAGAAATCTAACGCAACGCTCGATGAAGAGAATCTCAGGCGGCTGAGACTTTTGGATTCCGCTATTCATCACCCAGATATCAGAATCCTCGTTATAGGTCCACGAATGGCCGAGGTCATATTTCTCGAGAATAGCGGGATCATCGACAGGGATCTTGGAGCCGAAAGGCGGATTGGTAAAGATCAGATCGACTTTGCCCATGAGAGGACGATCACGCAGATCGTCCTCCCACGTGGCCGGGCTGGCCAATGAATTTGCTTGGTATAAACCTCCAGCCCCATCATTGTTCATCACCATGTTCATTTTGGTGGCTTTGACAAGTTCAGGGTTAAAGTCAAGTCCCACAATGCATGAACCAGCGAACTTAGCGATCCGATTCACGACCTTTAGCTCCGCTCGCTTAAGGTCGCCCTTCCACTTCTCCGTTTCCGCAATGCGAATCTTCTCAACTACGTGATTCATCGCAGCAATCAGGAATCCTCCCGTACCGCAGGCGGGGTCTAACATCAACTGCCCCTCTGACGGATCAAGCATAGCCACCGCCATATTGCAGACGTTCCGGGGGGTGAAAAATTCCCCTCTATCACCCCGTAGGTTAGAGCCTACAATCTCTTCATAAGCATGACCCTTCACATCCACATCGCTCTCAAGAAGCGAATACATCTGAAGCTGGCTAACCAGATAGGCCAACACTGAAGGTTTCAGCTCAATGGCATCCTTAGGTGTAAAGATAGCCGGAAAATCGCCTTTCACTTCTTCAAAAAGGGCATCAAGACGCTTCTTTACCTTCAGTGGGCCGTTAATGCCCGCACGCTCATTGCCCGCAGCATAAAACTCTACAGCTTTGCTATTTCGCTCATCATGAATCTTGCAGAATATGAGCTTGAGGAGTTCCCAAAAAGCCTGTGGCTTTTGCAAACCTTGATTGCCCGCAATGTAGTTGTGGCAGCGACGGAAAGCGAAAAGCAGCGCGTCCGAAGAGGCGGGTTTAAGCTGATCAAACTCCGGACGCTCTGCCTCATCAGCTAGCTGGCCATAGCTTGGCAGGTCCGGAAGCTCTTCAAAACCGACCTTGCCTTTATTGTCGATCCTGCGATAGCAAAAGCGCTCAATCCCATTGGTCCACATTCCGTAGATCACGTTGGGACATGCCGACATGTAACTATGAAGCTGCCCGACCCCTTCTTTCCGGTCGTTTGACTTCACCCGTTGCTCTTTGCATTCGATGACGATGTACGCATTGGCTTGGTCGTGATTCTCGTCCGCGCCAAACACTATCAAATCCGCTCGGGGCTTCCGAGAACCGAGGCGCAGGGTGTATTCGACGGCGATATCTTTCTTGGGATATCCGTATTCACGAACGAGAGACTTTGCGATCTCCTGCCGCACGTATTCCTCGGGCGTCTCATCTCGCTGCGTATGCCCGTCGATAAAGTCCAGTACTTTGCCCTGCTGGACGATCACCGCAACAGGCTTTAGGAGCGAGACAGCTAACGTATCTGCCATGTTCAACGCCTTCAAAAAAGCTAACCTTCGCACACTTCTTAGGAAGTGGAGAATTCTTTGGAAAAAGCTTTCAAGTCTACCACCAGCAAGGTGTGCACAGAGAGCTTTCGTACGAGGGCCTCGTCAATGCCATCGCTGTCCCCCTTGAAGAACACGACCAGCCGGCGCAGACGCCACCGGTGATCCCGGCATTCGCTCCTCTGTATCAAAAGCGGAGCAGACGTCACTTCGACCATGGGCACGAAGCCACGGCCGTCCATTTGTAAGAAATTTGACAATGGAGCATGGGCTATGGCTCATCCAAAAGTCAGTTAAATCATTGATTTTTATAAGAATATGGATGGATCATCGTCCACATAGCGTACTTGTTTGCGCATGGATGCAGATGTCACAATTGATTATCAAGCACACGCGCTACGGGGAGGGCGGTGCGCAGCTTTGTCGCCATCGTAGGGCGGTCGGCGCGAATGGACAACTGGGCGCAGGAAGGGAGATCGCTTAGTTATGTCTGCGGAGGTGAAGCATTTCGTCGTTGCAGCTAATGGTGTGAGTGACTTTACCCACTTTGCGGCCAACGTTGTAGAGCGGGGCGCGCTGGGCTTGGTAGTGGCTGAGGATTTCCCGGGAGCGCTCGGGGACGAGATCGAGATGCGCGGACTGCGCGCTTTTTCGAGGGTTGATCTGCTGCGCATCGTGTCCTTGTGGGATCCGCTCAAGCAGCGTGCCGCTCTAAATGCGTTCCAATGGGTGGTAGTTCATAAGGAGCAGAACTCAGGATAGATCGATCGAATCCAGCACTTTCTTGACTCCGCTGGCTACGGGCCGAGTAGGAACCAGGCAACAGGTTCCCACGCTGAATAGCCCTAGGCGATGCGTGAGGACTACTCCGCTCGCCAGTTGCCGGAAAGAGGAAAGCCGCCAATACTAGTCGTGTGAGGGGCCGCATGGCAGGGGAGAGCATCCATGGTAAGCACCTGATATGTGTGCTGGCCGGAAGCGGATCAAGAGATCGCTCAGCGCAAGCTGTACGTCGCCAATCTACCTTGGCTCTGGAGTCGAGCGGCCCTCCGCCTAAGGCTCTCCACTCAGGGCGCTAGGAGCCGTAACTGTGCTAAATCGCTGAAAAAGGCCTTGTAAACATTGAAGATAACGAGCCGCAAGGCCTAGAAAGGTTGGCCATTCGCGGGTCACTTTTCTAGCGAGACGGTCTGAACAATGCGTTCAAACTCGGCTAGCATGCCCTGTTGGTGTCTTCCCAAGTACCGCCGAATGGTCTCGTTGCCCAGAAGCTTGGCAAGGAATCCTTTGGCAAGTACCAGATTCAGAACGTCTTGTCCGTATGACTGTTCAAACAGCTTGAACTGGCCGAAGACATTGCTCATTTCTCGCTCCATTTTGTCGGCTTGCTCGGGCGTAAGGCCAGCCAGTTTCTTCGGTTTCGTCTCGCCGACGAGCATCTCTTTCGGAGTCGCGGCGATCAGCGCTTGAGCGTAAGCAACAGTCATGTTGTTCGCGGCTACCATCAGCTCGACACATTCGATCTGTCGGGTGGGTCTCATCTTGCGCAGAACGGCCCCGAGATTCGCGGAGAAGTGTTGCTCCTTAAGGAGTTCTGCGGCCTCTTTGCAGACACCATCTAGCAAGTTCATTTTCTTCACGATCGACGTGATATCAACATTAAGTGCCTTTGCAAGGCGCTCCTTGGGCACGCCGCGATCGACTGCCCTTCGGATCATGAGATGTTCCTGGATAGACGACAGTCGATTTAGGCGATTGTTGTATGTGTAGTTTTCATCGTCTATCGCAACAAGGCATGGGGCGACGTTGACGCAGAGCCGTTGGAGGGCGAGCATCCGGATATGGCCATCCAAAAGGACGTGCATATCACCAGGGGGTACGGCCTTGCCAACCGTTAGAGGTTCGATCAATCCGATTTCTTCAATTGAGGAGAGAATTTGTTTGAACTTGCGTGTTTCGAGCATTCCGTCCTGGACCTTATGCGATGGCAGGATCCTTTCTAGAGGCAGGGTTATGGGTTCAGGGATGAAGCCAAGCATAGGTAGATTCATGTCACATGTCCTCCGGGCCAAACACGATCCGCAAGGTACTTGGGAAGCGTATCCAGATTCTCTGCCCGTAGTAGGGTTGTGAAGTGCTCATCGTTCAGAAGCTCGCGGAGAGCTTCGACTATGAAGAGCAGCCGTTGTTGAGAGAATTCTGCCTTTCTTATCATCAGCTTTTGACGCTCGACTTCGCGCTGATAGTTGCGGACTAGACTTGAGGACGTGACGGTGGTTTTCGATTGTGAACGTCCATGAGAAACCGTGCGGCCGAAGGTGCGACGCCGATCAATTATCCGTCTTGCTTGTATCAACTGATTGCCGCGAAGATGCCCTGATTCGTATGCATCTTGAAGCGCTGCTTGAATCGCTTTGTCGTCATTGCCGGCGCCCGCTATAGCAATAGCTGCATTGAGGGGTATTCGTCCGGTTTCGACGGCGGCAAGGAGCCGCTCTTCACCGTTTTTTAAGAGGTAGAGAATCCCCTGAATGTAGTCGGCACCAAGTCCGGTTTTCTGTGCAATCGCGCGCTTATCGTAGCCCTGGTCGTGAAGGCGTTCTATCCCCTTCAACAGCTCTAGCGGATGATATTTTCGGCGAGCGATGTTCTCTGCTAGGCTCATGATGAACGCATCCTCATCGTTCACGTCGACTACCAGAGCAGGGATAGTGGCCTCGCCCAGGCTTCTGAACGCCTTTAAGCGCCCCTCGCCACAGATCAGCAGATATCGCTGCCGTCCATCAGACGCGAAACGGGGTGTGACAGTGATCGGCTTTTTGAGGCCGATGTCCCGAATGTTCGTCAAAATTTCTTGGAAGACGCGGCCGTTGCGTTCTCGCGGGTTGAGGATGTCGATCTGGTCGACAGGAATCATTTGCAGGTCGGGCAAGGGTGGCGTCTTCATCATGCCGCCCTTCGCACGCGGCTGCGCTCAGCCATTCCGTAAAGATAATCCAGATCGTCAAACCGGTAGCTCTCAAATTCAATCCGGTTGTGGTCTGCAAGGTTGAGGGTTGGCCAGCACAGGTCCAAGCTTGGCAGTACATAATAATCTTGCGTCGACTGATTCGACTCATTAAGGCGTACGGCCACCGTGATGTCCGGAGCAAGGTTGGTGTCAAACCGAATCTTCCAACGTCTGTGGCCTGTCTCAAGCGTCTGGCAACGGGCCAAGACTATGGAGACTGTGAACTCGGCATTCACATCTAATAGGTCGGTCGCAGGATCGCGCCGGACAACTCCGCCCAGGGCGCAGATCATCTGCTCGGTATGGCTCACGATGCTTGGATGATACTGTCTAAGGAACTGATTGATCTCGAGATATTGATAGCTTCGATCAGGTGTGAAGCCGACGGCCTTGTATGCGCGAAGGAGGCTTCCAAATCGATGCGCGTAAGCTGCGGAAGACGGCATTCCTTCCGTTTCATCGATGATCAGACCCGTGAGATATCCGCGGCGTTGGTAGAGGCCGCGCAGCTTGTTAAGCAGCTCTTCATTGCTGTAGCGATGCGCGCGTGCACGAAGTATTCCTTGGGCGGTATAGAAGAGCTCGCTGGGCACGATGGACTCAAACGCCCTATCCTTGCGGATCCACATGTCTGGCTGGTTGACGATGCGGATTTTCTTAAGCTTGAACGATACGCGGTTGTAGACGTTGTTGCCGATGTACTTCTCGTTGCTTAGAACTTGACGAATAGATGCTCGAGTCCACTTTCGTCCTAGATCGGTCTGAATCCCTTCGAGATTCAGACGGGTGGCAATTTCTTGCTCGGAGGCTCCGTCATTGACAAACCATCTGTAAATTTGATTGACGGTGGCAACTGCTGTTGCTGATCCGGGCTTGAGGATTACCCTGTCGGTCTGGAGGCTCTTGTGCTCGCCACGCGCTAGTTCGCTTTTCACTGTTCCGACTTGGTCGATCAGCACGCGTGTCAGGCCGTACCCAGCAGGCCCACCCTGCCGAAAGCCGAGTTCGATGAGTCTACATTGACCGGCGAAAACTTTTGCAGAGAGTTCGCGGCTGTACTCGCCAGCCATGGCTCGCTTCACGCCTTTGACGATAGTAGACACAGGTGAGCCATCGTTTTCAAACTGCTCAGCACAGTACTCAACCTGGATACCTGCACGTCGGCAGACATATTCGTAGTACGCGCTCTCATCTGCGTCTTGAAATCTACCCCAACGGCTGACGTCATAGACGAGGATGATTTGGAAGTCAGCCTGGTGTGATTCAACGTCTTTGATGAGCTGCTGAAGCGCTTGTCTGCCGTCTATGCGCAATCCACTTTTGCCTTCGTCCGCGTAGGTCTTTACGATCTCAATGTGGCGCCGCTGTGCGTAGTCGCGGATTCTCATTGCTTGATTCTCAGTGGAGTACTTTTGATGATCGGTCGACATTCGGACATACTCTGCCGCGCGCAGTGTGACATGCGATGCAGGGGTACCAATGAGGGGATCTTCCGCTTCCATGAGATTGCGCGTTCAAGGCGATTGGGTTTCGATACTTTGGAGAAATTGCAGAAGGCGTTCGATGGGACGATTCGTGAGGTGCTTGTGGGCCTTCTGTAGTCTCATCTGCTTGGGGGCATAAGATGTAAGCCTTCCGTCAAGACAACGGTAAGGACTCGTTAGCGACCTGTCGATTACATCCTCTATTTGCAAGCATCTTTTTTGCAAGGGCAGTGGTCGCAGACGGGAACCAGTTCCACGATCCAACAGGCGCGATTTTCGAGAGGACGCGCAGCGACGATTCGGAGTTGGTATATGCCATCGAGCGGCGCTGACGTGTCCATCTTTGCAATTGTTGATGTGGACAGACGTGAGGGCTTTAATCGTTGGCGGTCACGGTTGCGCTCCGCATATGCAGGGTGGGTTTCGCGATAGTCCCTCCAGTAATCCGGATGACGCTCTTGCCATGCCCGTTGAGCGTCGCGCTGATTGGCTCGATATGCTGCATCGCTTTGCAGTTTGACTTGCTGCCACTGTCGCTTTCTGGCACGTTGGCATCCCTTGGAGGCGCAGTACGTCTGGTCAGGAACTTGGGGGCGAGCCTGAAACAACTCGCCGCAGTAGGCGCAACGTTTGGTTGTCATCGGCGTTTCTCCTAGTGCCACTCCGGAAGCTAGTTGGCGATGTTCTTAATTTGGCTTTCTTCCTAGCAGCTTAGCGGTAGCGGGTCTGGATGAGCACTGGCTCTTAAGTGCCAAGGCCGTTGGGACGGTAGTTCCCTTAACGCCACCACACAGGATGCACCCCGAGGGTTCCTCTTTCCCGTCGAAGCAAGACAAATGGAGGGCGAACGCCAACAAACAGTGGGGCGGCTGTGGCCCCGCTGTTTGCCGAGCCGGGCTATCGTCTACTGATCATGCTGCAGTTGGTTCGCCTTGAGTTGGCTTGGCTAGGCTTGGCGCGGCGCCCAACCTGCTTCCATGAGCCACTTGGGCGTTTTCACGACGCGGTCAGGATCAGACATGAGATCCACCAATCTCATGGTTCGTTGCTCACGATTAGGGCAGCGCAGGTCAAGGTGTTGCTTTTCTCGAAAGCTCTTGCGGAAACGCTGAGTTGATCGCTCCGTAAACAACAATCGCATCGGCGCACCGAGTTTGTGAAAAGCGAGGTAGCGTTTTTCTGCCGGTGACAGACCTTCGAGCTCCTCGGCGGTAAGGGACCCGGAGGTTACGTTCCAGATCGGCATGCGTGCAAAGTAACGGCAAAAGGCGTTCGTCATGCTTTGGCGTGTCCAGTCGGTCACCCGAGTCATGCACAGCTTTTGGAGCTCTGGACGGCGAAACCGAAGCTCCACCCGGAGCATGCCCACAGTTTGCTCGAGCATACGTTTGAGGATTGGATTGTCGTCCTTGCGGCGGTCATGCGTTGCTTGCAGTTCAGGCCCCTTCGCATACAGTGCGATCAGGTAATCCTTGCCGAGACGTGGATTCCAGTACAGGGTCGTTGCCTGCATGAACATGGAACGTTGACGGGCAGCGAATTGCTGGCCAAGTTGAACAAGTGCCGAATTGGCATCCTCGTCGCTCCCCAAGTTCAGATTCATTGCTAGATCAAGCCGATCCACCACTATTTGAGCTGCACTCCATTGGGCGAGTTGCGTTTCGGGAAGCGACAGCTTTTCGGCAACCTTCTTCAAAAAAAGATGGTGTGTGATCCATGGGAGGTTGATTCCCGTGAAGACATTTTGTCCATACAGAAAACCATATGCTGAGCCCTCAATTTGAAGCTCATTGCGTTGTTGGTCGTGTCGAACTTTGACTGTGTGTTGCCCGGCTTTGCCCTTTATGCACACGGCATAACTACCCATCTGTATTACTTCGCCATCAGGCGTAAGTCGCTGAGTGTACTGAGTACGTAGTTTTTCGCCGTGGTAGGGAACGCGTAGGATGACAGTATCAATGCCTATCGCTTCGGGAGATGAAATCTGGAGCTTCAATTCAGGATTCCTTGGATGCTTCTGTCGTGACTCTGGCCATTGGGTCGCTAGGGGTACGACAGAATGTGTATCTATATAAGGTAATGACTACCTCGCAAAGCGTTAGGCTGAGCGAGGCCCGCACGCCGGCAAATCGGCGGCGTGCAGTTTTCTTGCGTTCTAATCGGTGATGCGTCTTACGGTGCTACGAGATGCCGTGAACAGTAGCGATGCTGGGAGTGACGAACGGCGTTGGTAGGTGTGTGGAGCGCTGTTTTATGGCCTGAAGTGGCCTATCCGCGCTGGGCGGTGCGCTCAGACATCCACGACAGAATTTCGCGGCTGGACCAGCGGACGGCTTTCGGCCCGATCGGAATCGGTTTGGGGAATAGATCCCGCGCCATGAAGCTGTAGATCGATGAGCGACTGAGGCCGGTCATCTGTTCGACAGATTGTCGCCGCAAGAATGTCGTCCCGGCCTCTGCGTTTGCGGGAGAGCGCGTTGAGTCGGGAGACGCTTGGTTCAAAGGGAGCGACATTTATGTTCCTTAGAGTCGTGGTTGGAAAGCGCACGACTACTATAAGGAGACCAAAACGTCTCGTATAGATTGGCACATTACAGTACTGACGTGCTCCCCCTTATGTGCGCGTCAGGTTTTCGAGGGGAGTACGTTGCGGTTCAACGTGAGCCCTCCCCTCGCGTGATTTTATTGCCCGAATGTTGTTCATCTCAGATAAGGGCTAGAGTCAAATAGTCCTTGCTGGAAAGTCTTCGTGCTGTCTTAAAACGATCTTTCTCTCTCTGTACTTTGGTATGCGCATCCAGTTCCTTATCCTCGCTTGGGTAAACCGTTTTAAAGCGTTCAGCAGGATTCAGCCTGTCCTCCTTTGCTTGACCCCTTAAGTCTAGTATCCGGAGGTGCGCAATGAGATCTTCAGACTTGTTTATCTTCGGCTTGCGGGAAACCGGCTTTTCTAGTTTGTTTTTTTCGGCATATTTTCGCAGTCTTTCCTCTAGCTGCTTGTAGGCAAAGGTCATTCGCTTTTGAAGTAATTCGAGATCGTCGAGGCATGGAAGGATTTCTAAAAGAATTAGAGCTTGTCCTTTCTCCAGTGGAGGTATGTCAGAAAGATCCATGGGGTCTTCCTTTAGGTTGGCTCGAATACGAACGCCATCGAAGATTGGTTGGTTATCTCGCCCAGAACCATATTCCTCTTTCCAGTGTTTGAATTGAGTCAACCCGTAATTTCTGATTAATTTTTTCAGCTTGAGAATGCGATCCTCCCTCTCTTGAGGCAAGCTATCACAAGCCTTCTGGAATTCTTTATTCCTGCGTAGAAATTCCCAAGCCCAACGACTGGCTTCCCACGTTTCGTAGTCAACGTAGGCTGTCAGCTCCCTCCCGTTTGGAAGCTCAGAATGAGGAGCTGGAACTACAGACCATGTCCCCCTTAGCTTTCGCTTCGAGGACTTTTGCTTTTTGGGGGCAATGACTTCGTTCACCTAGGATTCCTTGGAAATGTGTTCATGTCTTGGTGTTTATAAGAATAAAGGTAAATAAAGTGCATTCGATTTGAAGCTTATTGGGTCAAGAGGAAGGTGGCCCAATCGTCCATGAGAGCCATTCGCTTCATGAATAGATCGCCACGAGCGTAGGCGGCCTCGGATTTGTCTTTAATGGTGTGCGCCAACGCAGCCTCGGCGATTTCTCGAGCGTGAGCAGTGGTTTCCCCCACCCAGTCCCGAAAGGTAGAGCGGAATCCATGCGCAGTGATGTCGCCGCGGTTCATCCGTTTCAGCAGCTGGAGGAACGCCATATTTGAAAGAGGGCGCCCCACCTTCTGCCCGACGAACACATAGTCATCACCGGTCGCGTGCTCCGTCCGCGCTTCATGCAGAAGCTCAAGCGTAGCTTTGGACAGAGGTACACGATGCTCTTTGCCCGCTTTCATGCGCTCAGCAGGAATTGTCCAAGTGCCAGCCGACAGATCGATCTCCTTCCATTGAGCCCCAATCGTTTCGTTGGTACGGGTCGCGGTCAGGATGAGGAAGGCCAAAGCCTTTTGCGAGTTGCTGGATTGGGCTCGCAGCGTTTGAAAGAACGCAGGAGCATCCTTGTACGGCAATGCAGGATGATGTTTGACGCGTTGCACTTTGGATCGCTTGGGCAGCAGATGATCCAGGTGTCCCTTCCAGCGTGCGGGATTCTCGCCAGTCCGATAGCCGCGAACGGTCGCCCAGTCCAGGATGGATTCGATCCGGCCGCGTACCCGCGTGGCGGTTTCTGTTTTCGTTTGCCAGATCGGCTCAAGTACCTTGAGTACGAGCGGGGTATCGATGAGGGAGACAGTTGCTGTACCGAAGACTGGGCTTGCGTATGTCCTCAGCGTGTTTGTCCACTGATCAGCATGTTTGGCATTCCGCCAGCCCGCCTGGTGGGCTGCGATATATGCGTCGGCGCATTGATCGAACGTGATCGAGTTGGCCGCAGAGAGCTTTTCCGCTATCTTGGCGGCGCTCTTGGCCTCCAGGGGATCGATCCCTTCGAGCAGTTGCTGACGGCAGGCGAGCGCCTTGGCGCGGGCCTCGGCAAGGCTGATCGTATGAAGAGGCCCTAGGCCCATCCCTCGGGCACGCCCGTTGCGCATATAGCGCAGTAGCCAGGACTTCACGCCAGCCGCTGTAATCTGCAAATAGAGGCCGCCGCCATCGCTATACAGCCCCGGCTTTTCCAGGCGGGCTGCCCCAATGGCCGTGAGCCTGTTGATTGATCGCGCCATTTATTCAACTCACAAATTGACTATCAAAATTATAACGGATTTGATAGGAATTCATTGGAATCCGGCGGACAGTATTTTCCGAAATATTGTTGTTTTTAAAGGAAAATTTTGTATTTCCTGGACTGTCTCGGAATTAATGTTGGCGGCCCCTCTGTCCGCCAAGAATACTTATGGATCGTCGCTTGGAACAAAGCGACGAGCACTCAAGCCCCACACGTGATGCACGGTGGGGCTTTTTCATGCCTATTTGTCAGACGGTTTCATCCGGGGGAAGTCGATAGCCCGGTGCTAAATTCGTTCGGATATCTCTCAGTCCTTCCCATGTGCGACGGCACCGGCATGTACTCGCTGCGGGAAGCTACTAGGCTAGTCCAAGCACAGTCTCGCGACCTCAATCGCTGGCTTTTCGGGTATCACTACCAAAAAGGCCGGGGCGAGAAAGCCGTACGTGCATTTTCCGCGCCGTTGTGGAAAACGCAGGTAGATTTGGCGACTTACGATGAACCCGTCATTGGCTTTCGCGATCTGCTGGAGGCGCGCTTTGTGCAGGCGTTCATCGCTCATGGTGTGCCCCTAGCCGTGATTCGTCGATACCTGGAGAACGCTCAGGCGATCTATGGCGTGGAGTATCCATTCACCACCCTGCAGTTCAAGACCGACGGCAAGACCATATTCGGGGATGCCATAAAGCAGGTCGAGAGCGAGGGGGCGATGGTCGGCCTGCGCAGCAGGCAGGGCGTCTTTAAAGACATCATTCACCCGTCTCTGTACGCTGGAATCGAATACAGCGGTTCCCAGGCAACGAGATGGTATCCGGCATCTCGGCGTGATCGAGTCGTACTCGACCCTTCCCGGCAGTTCGGCAGTCCAATCATTGAAGATACGGGTATGCCCACGGATGCGCTGTGCGCTTCTTTCCTGGCGGAAGGGGCAAGCGACCGCGCGTTGCACATCACGTCTGAGGCCTACAACGTGGCGCCGAGGTATGTCCGTTCCGCCGTCAAGTTCGAAGAGAGCTTGCGGCGGACCGCAAATTGAACTTTCTGTTCGACAATAATCTGCGGCCTGGTTGGGCGGGCATATTCTCTGCCGCGAGTAAACGCATATTTCTTGATGCCGAGCTTGGCCAGGTATGCCATCTACGCGAGAAATTCGCGGCGGATACCAAAGACGAAGAATGGCTGGCCGCGTTGGGTAACGCCGGACATTGGGCGATCGTATCTTGCGACAAATTTCGCAAGCAAAGCGGCGCCGAACGTCAGGTCATCCGGCAGCGCGGGCTATCTGTGTTCGTACTTCAGCGGAGGCGGCCTCACGGTGTTTGCTCCAGCAGGCCTGCCAGCGCCGCGACCGGCACCGGTTTGACTGGGGCCCGAGCGGTGAAGGCGCCCGCCGCGTCGACCTCCATTTTGCGCGTCGCGGCCACCATATGGGCGACGGTGTGCTGGCAATAGCGCCCCTGGCAGAATCCCATCCCCGTGCGGCAGGCTAGCTTGACGCTGTTTACGTCGCTGGCGTGCGGGTTGTCCGCCAGGAATGACTGCACGGCTCCGGCCGTGACTTCCTCGCAGCGGCAGACGGTGGTTTGCGGCGTGGCGAGTTTTGTCAGGGCGTCCAGCCTGGGTTCGAAGAATCGAAGCACGGCTTCGCTGAAGCGGCTTGCCTTGCGGCGCGCGTTGTCTTCCTGGCGCAAGGATGCCTGGATGGCTTGATCGGGTGCGCCGCCGCGCAGATCCAGCACGGCCTGCAAGGCGGCAATGCGCCCTTCGATGGCAGCCATTTCGGCGCCGCCTATCCCGGCAGGTTCTCCCGCCACGAAAACCCGCGGCCGGCTGGTTCGCATGCGTTCGTCGTGCGATACGATCCAGCCGCCTTGCCCTGGCCGCCATACGGTTGCGCAGCCGGCCTGGCGAGCCAGTTCAGTGGAGGCGAGCAGCCCGTAGCCAGTGACCAGAATGTCGGTCTGCAGCGCGCGTTCGGTGCCGGCAATGGGCTCCCATTCCGGCGTGGCGTTGCTCAGCACAACCTGCTCCACCGCCCCATTTCCCGAGGCACGCGTCAGCAGCGTGGCAAAGCGTATCGGGACCCGATGCCGCCGCAGGTTGCGCAGCGCGCTGGCCGCCTGCCGGAACAGGTCGAGGTGCCCGGGCAGCGCCCGCCAGGAGGACAGCAGCTCGGCCAGCGACGGCTTCGGACGCGCGATGGCAACTTCGGCGACCTCCGCGCCGGACTCGACCAGAAGGTCTGCGACCAGCAGCAACAGGGGGTGGGAGCCGGCCAGGACGAAGCGCCTCCCCGGCCGAAGAAACTGGCTCTTCATCAGGGTTTGCACGCCGCCGGCGGACATGACGCCCGGCAGGGTCCAGCCGGGGAAGGCCACGGGCAGGTCGTAGGCGCCGGTGGCGATCAACAGCGCGGCGCCGTCAATCATTGCCGCGTGGCTGCCGCAGTTGATGCCGACCCTTACGCCGGGGTGATCCGGCCTGCGGAACACGCCCCAGGCGGTGCTGCCGAAGCGCCATTGGATCTGCGTCGACTGTCGCGCCTGTTCAAGCAGCTTCCGGCCGAAGGGATAGCTTTTGAAGGCGCTGCTGGGCTCGCTCTGGAAGGTGCTGGGCGCCTGCCTGAAAATCTGGCCGCCGACGTCGTGTTGTTCGTCGATCACCACGACGCGCAGTCCGTGGTCAGCCGCGGTCAATGCCGCCGACAGGCCTGCGGGTCCAGCTCCCACAATGATGAGATCAAACTGCGTATCCGCCTGCTCGGCGGTGTTCTGGTTGGCACTATTCAACATTCGAAGGAACCTCGATGCACATGTCTTCCTTTACCAAGGTCATGCAGCTGCGTACCGACTGGCAGCCGTCGATGGTGACCAGGCATTCGAAGCAGACGCCCATGTTGCAGACCGGTGCGTGCGCCGCGTGGCCGTGGCTGCGGCGGAAGACCGAGACGCCGGCCGCCAGCAGGGCGGTGGCGACAGTCTCCCCGGGATAGGCCGAGGTCTCGCGGTCATTGATGTAGATGCGGATCCGGGCGGGTCTGGCGACCCGGTCCTGCAGTCGTGTGGCGTCAGGCAAAGGTCAGGCTCCCGAAGCGTTTGGGGTCGTAGGGAGAGGCGTCGAACGTCCGGGGCCGGCCGAGTATGTCGTCGGCCAGGATTTGCGCATAGGTGGGCCCCAGGGTGAAAGCCGATCCGCCTGTGGCGATGAAAAGGCCGGCGGCCTTGGGAACGGCGCCAATGAGCGGCAACTGGTCGGAAACCAGCGCGGTGGCGCCGGTCCAGACGCGCAGCACCGGCAGCTCCCCGACGGCAGGAATGACGGCCGTGGCGGCGTGCAGGTTGCCTGCCAGCGAGGGCAGCAGCAGTTCTGGCTGACGCTCGAGGTCGAGAATGCCGGCGCTCTGGGGCAGCGCGGCGGGCCAGCCGCCGCCGATGAGCACATTGCCTTCGGGCGTCTGCTTCATGGACAGGCGCCGCCCCGCATGCTGGATCAGGTGCTTGATGAACGGTTGGGTTCGCGCGGTGGCGGCCATGGTCAGGCCGACGGCGCTTACTGGCAGCGTCACGCCCGCCATTTGCGCGATCCGGCCCGACCATACGCCCGCGGCAAGCACCACGTTGTCGGCCTGGCAGGATACGCCGCCGTCCAGCGCGATGCGCCAGGTCCGTCCGTCGCGTTGCAGCGAGCGCACGCCAGTTGCGCTGCGGATGCGCGCGCCCAGGCGGGCGGCCGCCCGGGCATAGGCCAATGCGCTGCGCCTCGGATCAGCCTTGCCTTCGCCAGGGCAGAAAGCCGCCGCCAGGATGGCAGGGCTCAGGTAGGGCGCCCGGCTCCGCACCGCGTTGCGATCGAGCAGCTCGATCTGCAAGCCGGCGGCTTGCTCGAGCGCAACCTTCTGCTCCAGCCGTTCCACTTGCTCGCCGGTTTCGGCCACCATCAGCCCGCCATGCTGGACCACGCCGAGATCGTCCTGCAGTTCGGCGGCAAGGCCGCTCCAGGCGCGCTGGGCGTGCAGGTGCAGGGGAATGGCTTCGGCGGCCTTGCGCGCGCTTTCCAGGCCGTGCTCGATCATGCGGTACTCGAGCTGGAAATGGAGGCTGCCTGCGTTGCGGCCAGAGGCCTGGCTGTTGATCTGGCTTTTTTCGGCCAGCACTACGTCGACGCCGGCCTTGGCAAGGTAGTAGGCGATTGCGCAGCCCAGCAGGCCGCCGCCGATGACCAGCGTGGAGGCGCGAACGCAGGCGTTCGCATCCGCGGGTGTGGCAGGAGTCACGATTGTTCCAGCGGCACCGTCGCGATGCCCAGCCCTTCCAGCGTGGCGCGGACCTTGTCGACTTCGGCCTCGGTCAGATCCAGCAAGGGGCGGCGGACATATCCGGCGGGCACGCCGCGCAGCCGCAGCGCCGTCTTGAGTATGGCCTGGGCGCTGCCGAAATTGCCGGCGAAATCCTTGTTGAACCAGGCGCCCATGATGACCCGGTCGCGCTCGCCCAGCATGATGGCCGCCGCTTTGTCGCCGGCCGCTATGCGGCGCCAGAAGTCAGGGTGATCCGAGCCCAGCACGCCGCCGGCGCCCATGAGGCCGTCGGCCACGCCCAGCGCGGACAGGTCGGCGCCCAACGCCGAGGTGGGCATGTTGAAGTAGCGGACCTTGTGGCCCAATTGATACGCGCCCTTCAGGAACATGCCGAAGTCGGGCGTGGAGTTCTTGACCGCGACCACATGGTCGATATCGGCCAGCTCGTCCAGGAGATCCACGTCCATGTCGACGACGCAGCCGCGCGGCCAGTTGTAGATGCAGATGGGGATGTCGGTGGCGTCGGAGACGTCCTGGTAGAACTGAACGAGTTCCCTGCGGCTGGGCACGATGTAGGGGGGCGGCGTCAGGATGATGCCGTCCAGTCCCGCGCGTTGCGCGGCGCGCGCATGCTGGATGGCTTCCGCGGCGGTATAGGCATTGCAGCCGCCCAGGACGGTGATGCGGCGGTTGATCGCGCGGCTCGATTCCTGAAACAGCAACGCGCGCTCCGCTTCGTTCATGCTGAACCATTCGCCCGAGGTCCCGGCAAGAATCACGCCGTGCATGCGTTCCTGCACGTACCACTCGAGTTGTTGGGGCAGGGCTGTCCAGTCCAGGTCGCCATCGCGCTTGAAGGGCGTGGTGATGGCGGGGATGTACCCGGTCCAGTTGATGTCGTTACGGTTCATGCAGGGGTTCCTTGATCCAGTGCCGCGTCGGCTTCGATTTCGATGAGGAATTCAGGCAGGGCCAGCGCCTGAACGCCGATGAAGGTGTTGGCCCCGGGTATCGCGTCGCCATAGAAGGCGCTGATTTCCGCGCATATCGGTCCCAGGTTCTCCGGCCTGTGATTGACTACGTAGGTGCGCAGGCGCAGCACGTCAGCCGGCGTGGCCCCGGCGGCGGCCAGCACTTGCTTTAGGTTGTCCAGCGCCTGGCGTGCTTGCGCGACCACGTCGCCCGTGCCGATCAAGTTGCGATCCTTGTCCCATGCGACCTGGCCGGCCAGGTGCAGGCTGCGCGCGCCTCGCTGTTCAGTGGCATGCGAGAAGCCGAATGGCAGGCTCGCGTACAGGGAGTCCGGGTTGATGGCGATGCGTGTCATGATGGGTTGCTCCAGGAGTGTGCAAGAGAGACTGCCGCCTGTTCAGGCAGGCCGGGCATGGGCTGCAAGTTCGAAGATGTTCATCCAGGGGTCCAGAAAGCGCTGAAATTGCGAGCCCGACGTGGGCCCGTCGGAGAAGGCGATGCGTTCGAAGACCGTGCATCCGTTGTCGCGCAGCACTTGCGCTGCCGCGTCCAGATCCTGCACCTCGATGCTGAGGTGGTAGCTGCCTACCCGGTCACAGGAGGCGGGGCCGCCGCCATGGTCGGGGGTCTTCTCGTATTCGAAGATCTCGATCCTGGCGCCGCCGGGCAGTACAAGCATGGCGAGCTCGAGCCCGGCGCCCTTGACGCCCAGATGCGCCTCGGTCCAGTCGCGCCCATCCGCGGCGCCCGGCAGTTGCGTGGCATGGACCGGGCCAAGCCGGTACAGCACCCGCGCGCCGAAAACGCGCTCATAGAACGTGACCACCGGATCGAGTTTTTCGACGGTCCAGGACACGTGATCGATACGAGAAATTCCCAAGGGATTGTTCTGCACGGCGTTGCTCCATGAATGGCGGGACGAGCGCCGTCGCGCCGGGGCGCGGCGGCGTATGGAACCTGCGTAGTCGGAGCCCGGTCAGGGGCTGGGGGGGGTGATGGAAAGCAGGATTTCGGTCGTTGCGGTGGAGTCGTTGCGGTAGCGGTGCGCAAGCCTGGCGTCGAACGAGATGCTCTCGCCGCTGGCGACCAGGTAGTCCACGCCAGCGATCTGTGCGATCAGCTCGCCGTGGATGACGTAGACGCATTCGGTCGACGGGTGGCCGCGGGGTTCGTCCGCGGAAACCTGTCCGGGTTCGAGCACCGCCCGCAGCACTTCCAGATCGCCTTGGCCGGCGGTCAGCCGTTCATAGCTGACCTGTCCCGCTGGGGCGGTCAATTTCGTGCGATTGCCAGGACGGCTGATCCAGACCGAAGGCGCGCTGGGTTCCGCAAAGAGCGAAGTGATGGATTCGCCGAACACCGCGGCCAAGCGGCGGATGGTTTCGAGGCTGGGGTCGGTGACCGAGCGCTCCACCTGGCTCAGCAGGGTTGCGGAAACCCCAGCCTGGGCCGCCAGGTCGCGCAGCGACAGGTTGCGCGCCGTCCTCAGCTCTTTCAAGCGTTCACCAATCATGTTGCCTATTCCGTTTCTGCTGGATCTTGGTGTGCAATGGTAGTGCACATTTCTTGTTCGTCTGTATGGATTTAGTTTACAGCAAAGATAGCCTTGCCTCCTCGGAAATGGAAAATTGTAGAGTAGTGGTAAACACTAGTGCGCCTTTCAAGGTGGATGTGCGTAGAATTTCTGTGCAGTATGGCTATACAAAAAAGCCTCAGATCGTGCAGTTAAACTTTACGTGAGTCCACAATGGAAAATCTGGTTCAACCGGCTCGCCGCCCTGGGCGGCAGCTGCATCGATGGCTGCTCATCCTTCCCTTCATCTGGCAGGCGGCGCTCGCTCCGCTGGTGAACGAGGTGGCATACCGGCCGCTGGCCCTGCCGTTCCCGATGGCCTGGCAGATGGCTGGAATCGTGTTGGCCAGCATCGTGATCGGCCTGGTGTTCCGGCTGGACCGGCTTGCCGGCGTCGAGGACGAGGAAGCGGCTTTCTTGGCGGCGACCGTCGCGCAGAACGGGAGCCATCCATGACGCTGGGCATCGTATTCGTCATCCTGCTCGCGACGCTCGCCGGCGCGCTGGGCTACGGCCGTCGGGCCAAGCGCGGCAAGACCCTCGCGGAGTGGGCGGTCGGCGGCCGCAGCCTGGGGACGCTGATCTTCTGGTTCATGAACGCGGGAGAGGTCTACACCACCTTTGCGGTGCTGGGCATCTCGGGCTATGCATGGGCGCTGGGCGCGCCGGCCTATCTGGCGTTCTGCTCGGTGTCCTTGAGCTACGCGCTGGGGTACTGGCTGATGCCCAAGATCTGGCGCGCCGGGCGGGCCGGCGGCTTTGTCACGCAGGCCGACTACTTCGCCGCGCGCTATGGCGCGCCGTGGTTGGGCGTCTTGACAGGCGTGATAGGCATCGCCTCACTGGTCATTTATGTGCAGATCCAGCTCATCAGCCTCGGGCTGGTGGTGCAGCTCACGCTGGATGGCCGTGTTTCGACCGTGACCGCAACCCTGGCCGCGGCCGCGCTGATGATCGCGTTCGTGTTCGCGGCCGGCATGCGTTCGGCGGCGTTTGCCGCGGGCGTCAAGGACGTGTTGATGATCGTGGTCGTGGTGGTGCTCAGCGCCACGGTGGCGGGCACGGTCGGGGCCGCCTCGCTGCTTGATATTTTCGACATGGCTGAAGCCGCCTATCCGGGAATCGGCAAGTTTCCGGGTATCGATCCGGCTTCACCGACGACTTCAATCTGGCTCATGACTTCCGCGCTGAACATCGCGCTGGGCAACTGGGTCTTTCCGCATCTTTTCCAGATGTGTTATTCGGCGCACAGCGCAACCGTGATCCGGCGCAACGCCATCTGGCAACCGCTGTATTCGCTGGCCTACTTTTTCATCATCCTGCTGGGATTCGCGGCCTTGCTCGCCGGGACGCTGCCGCCAGGGAACAACCTGAACGCCGCGCTGCTGCAATTCGTCGCGACGTCCTATCCCTCGTGGGTGGTGGGGCTGGTGGCGGGCACGGGCTTCCTGCTGGCGCTGGTGCCCGGTTCGCTGCTGCTCCTGTCGGCGGGCACCATCTTCACGCGCAACATCGTGCAGCCGTTCTGGAAAGGAATGCCAGAGGCGATGTCATTGCGCCTGTCGCGTGCGTCGCTGATTTGCTTTGCCTTGATCGCGGCGTTCCTGTCCATCCATCAGGGCAGCTCGCTGGTGCGGATCCTGCTGAATGCCTATGCCGCGATAGGCATGCTGGCGCCGCCGGTGTTCCTCGGCTTCCTCTGGAAGCGCACCACTGCGGCAGGCGTGCTGGCCGGGCTGGTTGCGGGGTTCGTGGCGCTGCTTGCGCCGTTCGCATCGCAGTACTGGGAGGCCGTGGCGCCTGAATGGGAGCCTGGCCTCATTGCGATGGCGATCAATGCCGTTGCCGTGGTCGTGGTCAGCTTTCTGACCCCCGCTCCCAGGCCCGCCGCGATCGCGGTCGGCGTGTATCCCGGCGTGCTGTCGCCCTCGGCCTCCCTTCGCGACCAGAGACCCTAGCGCCGCACACAACCTCCATGAGGATGGAGGCTGCTTCCCCTCAACAAATCGATGCCTGCCCATCCGGCCGCCACGCAGCCGGGTGCGGCCCCGTGCGCTCCTGTCCATCTCCGTTTGAGAGCTATTCATGAAGAAGATCGGCTTGTCCTTGTCCCTGCTGGTTGTCGCCCCGCAGGCCTTTGCGGCCCAGAGCAGCGTCGAGCTGTACGGCATGCTTGACTCCGGCCTTACCTATGTCAGTGGCGGGGGCAAAGGCAGTTCCATCCACACCGACATTTGCGGTCCGCAGGGCTGCAACCGTTTCGGCTTGCGCGGCCGCGAGGATCTGGGCGATGGCGTGTCCACCGTGTTCGTCCTGGAGAATGGCTTCAATCTGCAGAACGGCAAGCTCGGCCAAGGCGGTTTGCTGTTCGGCCGCCAGGCCTATGTCGGCTTCTCCAGCGAACGCCATGGCGCTCTGACGCTCGGACGACAATACGATCCTCTGTCGGATACGGTCGGCATGTTCCCGTCCAGCAACAACTTCGCGACGGGCTATGGTTCGCACTTCGGCGACCTGAACAACCTGAATCAGTCGATCCGGATCAACAATGCCGTGAAGTACGTGAGCCCGAACGCCAACGGTCTGCGTTTGCACAGTATGTACAGCTTCGGCGGGAAGACGGGCGATTTTGCCGCGAACCGCTCCTGGGCATTGGCTGGCTCGTATGCGAACGGGCCTCTCGCGATGGCGGTGGGCTATCTGGACATTCATCCGCCCGCCACCCGCGCCAATGGCACAGGGGGCGTGTACGAATCCAACGGCAACTATGTTGGCGCGCTGGGTCAGTACGTGGGTTTGCAGGATGCCGATGCGATGAAGGTGCTCGGCGTCGGGGCGTCCTACCAGTTCGGTGCGGCAACCGTCGGCTTCACCTATGCGCGCACACTGCTCAGGAACAGCCAATACTTCGTGGTAAACGGATTTCCCGGCGCGGGCAATGGCGGCGACTTCACGATGGACAGCTATGAGGTGATGACGACCTATCGGTTCACGCCTGCGTTTTCCTTGGGCGTGGCGTACATCTACAACGCCGGCCGCGCGGACTACCAGAAACTGAAGCCGAAGTTCCATCAGGTCAATCTGGGCGCCAGCTACACCCTTTCGAAAAGGACCGAGCTCTACAGCGCGGTCATTCTGCAAAAGGCGGGCGGGGATGGTATCGCGCCCGTGCTGGGCGCGGGCGGCGCCGTCGTCGGACGCTCCGCGATCGCGGAGATCCCTGGGGCAGGGGCCGATTCGGGATCCAGCAGGCAAGCGCTGGTGACGATGGGCTTCAGCCACCGGTTCTGACGGTGGCTGACCGGGAGGCCAAACCGTCTTGCGGCGCCGCCCGGCATGTGCGGCCGGGCGGCGTCCAACGCCAGAACGCTTACGCGCCCACCGGCTTCCCATCAGTGCGCCGCACCACCACCGTCGCGGAGCGCGCATCGCCGCCGCCTGCGCGCACGGCGTTCCAGGCCTTGTCCGGATGCTGGATATTGATGAAGAACGTGGTCAGGTCCGGCGTGTAGGCGATGCCGGTGATTTCGCAGCCCAACGGGCCGACCAGGAAGCGCTTGGATTCGCCGGTCTTCTGGTCGATGTAGTACATCGAGTTGTTGCCGAAGAAGTCCGTGGTCGAGGCGCTGGTGCCGGCGTCGGTCTGGACCCACAGGCGGCCCTTGGGGTCGACGCGGATGCCGTCGGGGCTGGAGAACGTATCGCCGTTGACGTTGCCGGTCAGGTTGGCGGCCACGCCGTCAGTCTTGTCGCGGCCGGCCAGCAGCAGCAGATCCCACTCGAAGGTGGTGGCCAGGGGAGAATCGCCGCGCTCGTGCCAGCGGATGATGTGGCCGTGCGAGTTGCTGACGCGCGGGTTGGCGGCGCTGGTGCGCTTGCGGCTGCCGTTGTTGGTCAGCGTGCAATACAAGGTCTTGTCCACGCCCACCG
The DNA here is from genome assembly GCF_013267355.1 of Achromobacter pestifer. Taxonomy (NCBI): domain Bacteria; kingdom Pseudomonadati; phylum Pseudomonadota; class Betaproteobacteria; order Burkholderiales; family Alcaligenaceae; genus Achromobacter; species Achromobacter pestifer. Next base: position 1,842,636 of record NZ_CP053985.1, on the reverse strand, counting down.
TGATCCACTCGGGGCGGTCCATCAGCGTGGCGCCGGCGACGCGGGCCGCGGCCCCGGTGTTGACCAGCACGTCGGCCTGCGTGTTGAAGTTGACGAGCTTGCCGGTGATCACGGTGCCGCTGGCGACCTGGGTGAAGTTGCCGGGATCGGTGGCGCCGGCGGTCAGGTTGTTCTTGCCCACCGTCAGTTCGATCCAGTTGCCGCTGCCGTCGTCGTTGAAGCGCGCGGCGTAGAGCGTGCCTTCGTCCAGCAGGCCCATGTTGGCGGCGCGGTTGGCCGGGTCGTAGGGCTTGGTGGGCACGAACTTGTAGATGCAGCCCGGCGTGGTGTCGTCGCCCATGTAGAAGGCGACGCGGTTGTTGGCGTCCAGCATGAAGGCCGTGTTCTCGTGGCTGAAGCGGCCCATCGCGGTGCGCTTGACGGCGGTCGAGTCCGGGTTCTGCGGATCGATCTCCACCACCCAGCCGTAGCCCTGGTCGGCCGGCTTGCCGGCGTCGCCGGTCTTGTAGTGGTAGTTGTTGAGCGTTTCTTCGCAGGTCAGGTAGGTGCCCCAGGGCGTGTCGCCGCTGGAACAGTTGTTCAGCGTGCCGACGACGGTGTCGCCGACCACGGCCTTGGCCGGGCCGCTGACGTTGTAGACGGTGTTGCCGGTGTAGCGCTTGTTGTAGCGGGAGTCGGTCTTGACGGTCCATGCGCCGTTGGCGCCGCGGGCGATTTCGACGACGGACACGCCGACGTTGGACAGACGGGTCTTCACGCCTTCGACGCTCTGGTCCAGGGTCTCGTCGTCCAGCGCTTCGTGGTTCAGCACCAGCAGGCCGCCCTGGTTGGGGTCCACGCCGGGCAGGGCATAGAAGTGCATGCCGTCGTGCTGGCCGCCGGATTGGGTTTCCGTGGCGGGATAGGACTGCGGCACGCCAGCGTAGCCCACCGAGCCGATCATGCACTTGTCGCCGGCGGAGTAGAGCACCTCGGCCACGTAGCCCGCGGGCACGGTGACGGTGTCGGCGACGATCTTGTCGGCCAGCGGGGTGAACGTGACGGAGTAGTCCGGGCCGGGGGGCGGCTTGGTGCCGCCTTCGCCCGGTTCGTTGCCGGAGGTGTCGTCGTCGTCATCGTCGCTGCCGCCACAGGCGGTCAGCAGGGTCGATGCGCCGAACACGGACAACATTGACAGGCCGAAGCTGTTCTTCAGCAAAGTGCGACGCTGGGGATTCGCGGCGACGATCTCGTCGAACATTTGCCCGGGCACGGTGACTTCGCCCTGGGCTTCGCGATGGGGGGCGCGCAATTTATCAGTCAAGTAGGACATTCCAACCTCATAGTGTCGCGAACGGGTCGCTCAGTTATCTGTAAGCAAAACGCAAGCGAGATTAAAGGTCGGTCGTTACAAAGGGGTGACGATAGTGTGAAGTCCTTGCGCTGGCGTGGGTAGTCCGCCGCCTGGCCGAGTCGCGGTTTGAATTGCGGTAGAAGCGGCGGCCGAGGCGGCGGGGCGCGGCTTAGGCGCGCGGCCCGACGATGGACGTGACGTCCAGCACATACATCTGCCGCTCGCCTTCATGCACGGAGTCGATGCAGACCTGCGTGCCGTCGCGGCTCCAGCGCGGATGCAGGTCGCAGCGGTTTTCCTTGGACAGATGGGGATCGGCGTAGAAGCTGCCCAGCGAGTGGCGCAGGCCGGTCTGCATGTCGTAGAGGAACAGGATGCGTTCGTGCGTGGTCGAGTCCGGATAGGTGTCGCTCAGCAGCCAGCGCGTGTTCACCGGCGAGTAGGTCATGTGGCCGTTCTCCGTCAGCACGCCGTCGCCCACGACCTGGACCGCGCCGCCGGGCGCGTCGCGGTAGAGGTGATAGTGGATGCTACCCTCATGCGGACCCCACACGATGATGGTCTGGTCGTCGCGCCACAGCGGATGCGAGATCTGGTATTCGGATTTCTCGTAGTCGAAGGTGCCGACCGCGCTGGGGTCGAAGCCGTCGGCCAGTTGCGGCAGGGGATGGTCGGAGCATTCCAGCAGGCGCATGTCGCTGCCGTCGGCGTTCATGGTGATCAGCCGGTGCAGGAAGCAGGTCTCGTCCTTCACGCGCTCGGTCCAGCGGTGCAGGAACAGGATGCGGGACGACGAAGGATTGATCTCGATGTGGCTGACCCAGTGGATGGCGCGTTCCATCGAGTCGCGCGGATGGAAGTTGCGCAGGTCGGCGTAGCTGACCAGCAGGCGATGCGCGCCGCTCTCCAGATCCATGCTGTGGATGCCGTCGTCGGCCGGGGCGTAGTCCACGGGGCCGGGCGCGTGTTCGCTGTAGCCGATGGTCTCGTGCGTGATGTAGAGGCGGCGGTAGTCGACGCAGAGCGCATAGCGGCTGTTGGGCGCGGCGACGTAGATGGGCAGCGGCAGGTGGCGCGTCTGGCCGGTGGCGATGTTGTGGACGGCGGAACGCAAGCCCGGATAGAAGCCGCTGTCGTCGTCGCGGCGGCAGTTGTAGATCATCTGCGGCTCGGCCTCGCCGTCCAGCCATTGCAGCTGGCAACCCATCTGCCAGTTCCAGGCCGTGGTGCTGCCCACGGCGTGGTATCGGTCGCCGTCCTGCAGGTCGAAGTAGCCCACTTCGGCGCGCAGCGCGGGCGTGAGCCGCGCGTCCTTGAATGGCGTGCGGTTGGCCAGCAGATAGCGGCCGTCGCGGTGCCAGACGGTCTTGTTGTAGTAGCCGAAGAAATGGTGCTGCGGTGTGGCGCCCAGGCGGCGGCAGGGGATGGGCGTGGCGAGCATGCGGTTCATGGTTGGCGGAGCAAGGATAAGGTCGGAAAAAAAAGGGCGGCGCCAGCGCCGCCCCGGGCAGGCGTTCAGCCCGCGGTGATGTGTTCGGTCTCGATGACCTTGTTCCAACGGGCGCGTTCGCGTTCGACGAAGGCGCGCGCCTCGGCGGGGCTGTTGCCCACCGGGGTCATGCCCAGGCGCTCCAGGCCTTCGCGGAACGCCGGGTCGGCGTAGATGCGGCGTAGGTCGGCGCTGATCTTCTCGATCAGCGCGTCCGGCACGTCCTTGCTGGCGGCCAGCGTGGTCCAGGAGGTCACCGTCAGGCCGGGCAGGCCGGCCTCGGCGGCGGTGGGCACGTCGGGCAGGGCCGGCGAGCGGGTGGCGCCGGTGATGGCCAGCGCCTTCAGCTTCTTGGCCTGGATGTAGCCGATGGTGGTGGGCACGTTCTCGAACAGCAGCTGGATCTGGCCGCCCAGCAGGTCGTTGGTGGCGGCGGAGCTGCCGCGGTACGGGATATGCACGATGGGCGCCTGCGCGGCCATCTTGTAGAGCTCGCCGACCATGTGCACGGACGAGCCCACGCCGGCCGAGCCGAAGTGCAGGGTTTCCGGTTTTGCCTTGGCCAGGGCGGTGAGTTCGGCCAGGGTATTGGCTTCCAGCCCGGGGTTGGCCACCACCACGTGCGGCATCTCGGCCACGATGGTGATCAGCTTCAGATCGCGGGCGGGCTGGTAGTTGAGGTTCTTGTAGACCCCGTAGGTGGCATGCAGGCCGATGGAGCCGAGCAGCAGGGTGTAGCCGTCCGGCCCGGAGTCGGCGACGAACTTGCCGCCGATGTGGCCGCCGGCGCCGGGACGGTTTTCCACCACGACTGACTGGCCGTAGAGTTTGCCCAGATGTTCGGCCAGTAGCCGGCCCTGGATGTCGGAGCTGCCACCCGCGGTGAAGGGCACGATGATGCGCACGGGCCGGTCGGGATAGTTGGCTTGCGCGTGCGCGGCCAGCGGCAGCGTGGCGGCCGTCAGGCCCAGGCACAGCGTTTGCAGGAGTTGGCGCCAGGAGCGGCGGAGGTTCATGTGGTTTCCCCTGGAAGGTTGGGTCGTGCGGGGGCGCATCTGGCGGCGCCCTTGGGAAAACCAGTGTAGGAGCCGGCATGTATTTGAAAAAATTCTTTTTTCGACATAGGCTATGCAGGTTTGCTATACATTGCCGCGCTATGAGCCGACCCCTGAATTTCCGCCAGATCGAAGCCTTCCACGCGGTCATGCTGGCCGGCACCACCACGGGCGCGGCGCAGATGCTGCGCACCACCCAGCCCTCGGTCAGCCGGCTGCTGGCGCAGGTGCAGCAGGCCAGCGGCCTGAAGCTGTTCGACATGGAGCGCGGACGCTTGCGACCCACGCGCGAGGCCAAGGATCTGTTCGACACCGTACAGCGGCATTTCGTGGGCCTGGAACGCATCGAGGACCGCGTCGCGGCCATGCGGCGCAGCGGCAGCGGCGTGCTGCGGCTGGCCTGCACGCCGGCGCTGGGCCTGGGCGTGCTGCCTGCCGCGATCGAGACTTTCGCGCAGCGCTATCCCGAGGTCCACATCAACATGCAGACCGTGGGCAGCCAGTATCTGCGGGAAGGGCTGCTGCACGGCACCTACGACCTGGTGGTGACCACGGCGCCCATGGATGGCGCACAGCTGGAACTGCAGGGCTTGCATGACAGCGCGGCGGTCTGCGTGATGCGGCCGGACCATCCGCTGGCCGCGCAGCCATCGGTTGGCATCATGGACCTGGACGGGCGCCGCCTGCTGGTGCTGAACGCGGATGACGACGTCTATCTGCAGCTGCGCGGCGCCATGCAGGAACACCGGGCGCAGCCCGCCTCGGAGATCGAGACCACGTATTCGTCCACCATCTGCGCGCTGGCCGCCGCCGGCAGCGGCCTGGGCGTGGTCAATCCCTACATCGCGGCCGTATTCGCGGACCGCTTGGCGATACGGCCATTCACGCCGCGCCTGCCGGTCCGGGTCAGCATGGCCTATCCCGCGCAGACGGCGCCGTCGTCGGTGACGGAGGCCTTCGTGGAGATCCTGGCGCGCGGATTCCAGGCGCAGCCGGGCGCGGCCTGAGCGCGGCCCGGACCGCGCCCGGGCTCGCGTATCATCTCGCCATCGCGCGGGGCGCGGACTCAGCTCTTGCGGTTTTCGTAGGAAGTGTCCAGCACGTCATCTTCGGGGGTGATGATGCCGGGCTCGCCGGGTTCCGCGATGGCGCGTCCGCGCCGCGGCATGCCGGCGACCTCCTTGCTGTGGTCCGCCATCGGCAGGATTTCGGTGCCTTTGCGCGGGTCGATGGCGACGGTTTGTTCCGTTTCGGCGGTCTTGGCCGTCTGTGGATCGGGGGCGGTTTTCAACATGATGTCTGCTCCGCTTGCGGGCGTCCCGGGAGGGCGACGCGCCTGATTGCCACTTCCATCTTAGGACGGTGCGCGGGTCCGGGAGCATGAATGCCTGTCACGTTTGCAAGGGGCTGTTGCAGCAGCCCCAACCTTATAATTTCCAGCGCCTCGCGGTTTGCGGCAAAGCGCCCGGTTTCTCACTTTCCATACGCCTACCTTGACTGAATCCGTCGAACGCTCCGTCCATGCTGAACTCGTTGCCGTGCTGGTCGCCGTCACCAACGGCGAGCCGCGGGTGCTGACGACCGACGATGCGCGCGCCTTGCCGGCCGGTCCCTTCAAACTGTCGCACCGTTCGCTGCAGGCCGGTCTGCGCGCCTGGGTGGAGGAGCAGACCCATCATCCTCTGGGGTATGTGGAGCAGCTCTACACCTTCGCCGACGGCGACCGCTCCGATGAATCGGGCGCGCGCGTGATGTCGGTCAGCTACCTGGGCCTGACGCGCGAGGCCGGCGAAACCGGCGTGGCGCAAGTCGGCTGGCAGGACTGGTACCGCTATTTCCCCTGGGAAGACCAGCGCACGGGCACGCCCGCGCTGGTGGCAGAACTGATCGTGCCGCGCCTGGCCGCCTGGTGCGAAGACAGTTCGGATGCAGCGGTGCGCACGCGCCGCCGCCAGCGCGCCGCCATCACCTTCGGGCTGGACGGCTCGCCGTGGAACGAAGACATGGTGTTGCAGCGCTACGAACTGCTGTTCGAAGCCGGGCTGGTGCCCGAGGCGGCGCGGCGCGGGGGCAAGGGCGCGGTGGTGCCGGGCGAACCGATGCGCCACGACCACCGCCGCATCCTGGCCACGGGCATCGCGCGGCTGCGCGCCAAGATCAAATACCGGCCCGTGGTGTTCGAATTGATGCCCGCGCAGTTCACCTTGCTGCAATTGCAGCTGGCCGTGGAAGCGCTGGCCGGGCGCGGCCTGCACAAGCAGAATTTCCGCCGCCTCATCGAGCAGCAGGCGCTGGTCGAAGAGACCGGCGAAATGGCCACGGGCACGGCTGGCAGGCCGGCCAAGCTGTTCCGTTTTCGTCGCGATGTGCTGCTGGAGCGCGCTATCGCGGGGAGCAAGTTGCCGTTGTCGCGGGCCATGTGACGCTTGACAAGCTTTATGCTCGTCTCTAGCATAAGTGGTGCGCAATCCTCGCGCGCCTTTTTTTAACTGGTAAATACTCAAAATGAGCATTAAAGCCGAAGCGCCTCTGACCATTGCCCGACTGCCCGTTCCCCCTCTGCCGGAAGTCATGCTGGAGCCGTTGGTGCGCGCGGCCTTGCTCGAAGACCTGGGGCGCGCAGGCGACCTGACCACCGATGCCATCGTGCCCGCCGACGCCACGGCGCAGACCCGCCTGGTGGCGCGCCAGGAGGGCGTGCTGGCCGGGCTGGACCTCGCGCGCCTGGCGTTTCGCGCCATGGATCCGGCCATCAAGTTCGAGGTCGCGCTGCGCGACGGCAGCGAGCTGCAGCCGGGGACGGAAATCGCCCGCATCAGCGGCAACGCGCGCGCCATGCTGACGGCCGAGCGCGTGGCGCTGAATTTCCTGTGCCATCTGAGCGGCGTGGCCAGCGCCACCGCTTCCATCGCCCGCGCCATCGAAGGCTACGGCGCCCGCGTCACCTGCACCCGCAAGACCATGCCGGGCCTGCGTGCCGTGCAGAAGTACGCGGTGCGCGTGGGCGGCGGCAGCAATCATCGCCACGGCCTGGACGACGCGGTGCTGATCAAGGACAACCACATCGCGCTGGCGGGCGGGGTCGCCACGGCGGTCGAGCGGGCGCGCGCCGGCGTCGGCCACATGGTCAAGATCGAACTGGAAGTGGACACGCTGGAACAGCTGGAAACGGCCCTGTCCCTGGGCGTGGACGTGGTGTTGCTGGACAACATGAGCCTGGACGATCTGCGCCGCGCGGTGGCCATGGCGCGCGGCCGCGCCATTACTGAAGCCTCGGGCCGCATCACGCCCGAAACCGCCGCCGCGGTGGCGGCCACCGGGGTGGACCAGATCGCGGTGGGCTGGATCACCCACAGCGCCAAGGTGCTCGACATCGGCCTGGACGCTTGATCTTTCCGCCGGCCGCTGGCCGGCATTGCCCATGTCCGCGCGCGCATGCCGCGCAGGGACGCTTGCAAGCCCGCATCATGAATCGCCTGCTCAGCTCTGTTCTTGCATTTCTGGTTTTGCCCCTGGCCGCCTGCGGCAACTCGCCCTCGGGCGAAGCGCCCAAGGACGTTGCGTATCCCTCGCACCCGATCACCATCGTGGTGACGTTTCCGCCGGGCGGCGGCACCGACCTGCTGGCGCGCCGTATCGGCGCCAGCCTGCAGGAACAACTGGGCATGGCGGTGGTGGTGGAAAACCGTCCAGGGGCCAGCGGCAACATTGGCGCCCGCGTGGTGGCTGAAGCGCCGGCCGATGGCCATACGCTGCTGATGGTCAACAGTTCGTTTGCGATCAATCCGGGGGTCTACAGCAACCTGGGCTTCGCGCCCAAGCAGGATTTTGCGGCGGTCATCAACGTGGCCTTCGTGCCTTCGGTGTACGTGGTGCCAGCGGTTTCGTCCTGGCGCAGCCTGGACGATGCGCTGGCCGCCGCCACGCCGGACCGGCCGCTGCCCTTCGCGTCCTGCGGCAACGGCACGCCGCAGCACCTGGCCGGCGAAATGCTGGCGCGCGCCACGGGCGCGCCCTTGCAGCACGTGCCCTACAAGGGTTGCGGGCCGGCGCTCACCGACGTGACCGCGGGCCAGGTCGGGATGGGCGTGGTTACCGCGTCCAGCGCCGCGCCCCTGATCGCAGCCGGAAAATTGCGGGCCTTGGCGGTGACGTCGCCCGCGCGTTCGCCGCTGTTGCCGTCGGTGCCGACGGTGGCCGAGCAGGGCGTGCCCGGCTACGCGTTGGACCAATGGCATGGCTTGCTGGCGCCGGCGGCCACGCCGCCCGCGGTGGTGGCCAAGCTGAATGCGGCGGTGGCGAAAATCGTCCAGCGCCCCGATGTGCAGGCGGCGCTGCGCGAACAGGGCTTTACGCCCGCCAGCAGCACGCCGCGTGAATTCCAGGCCATGATCGATGCGGATATCGACCGCTACACCGCCTTGACGCAGGCGATCGGCCTGCGCGCCGACTGAGCGGGGCGCAGGCTGGCCTCAGGCCGCGGCGGCCCGGGCGTGCTGTTCCAGCTGTTCCTTCAGGCCCGGCTGCAGCTTGAGCTGGCGCGCCAGTTCGTCCAGATAGGCGCGCTCCATATAGCTTTCCTCGTCCACCACCAGCAGGCTGGCCAGGTACATCTCGGCCGCCATTTCCGGGGTCTGCGCGGCTTGCGCGATCACGGACGGATCCAGTGGGCGCGACAGCTCGGTCTCGAGCCAGCGGCGGTCCTGGGCGTCGGACGACAGCTTGGAGAGTTCGGTCTCGAGCAGGGCGCGTTCTTCCGGGCCGATGTGGCCGTCGGCCTTGGCCGCGCCGATCATGGCGGTCAGCACCGCCGTGCTGTGCTGCTCGGCCTGGGGCGCGGGCAGGCGGTCCAGCGTCTGCGGAGGAGCCGTGGGCGCGCCGGCCTGGCTGCGCTGCCAGTCGCCATAGGCGCGGTAGGCCAGGGCGCCCAGCGCTGCCATGCCGCCGTACATGGCGACCTTGCCGCCGATTTTGCGGGCCTTCTTGCTGCCCAGCAGCAGCCCGAGGGCGCCCGCGCCCAGCGCACCGCCGCCCAGGCCGGTCAGGAAGGACGAACCCTTGCCGCCCGTGGCGTTCTGCACGCGGTTGGTGGTGTCCGACAGCAGCCCTTGCCCGGACTGCAGCAGTTGATCGAGGAGTTGTCTGGCGCTCATGCGGCCCCCTTAAAGTTTGCTCAGGTATTGCGGATAGAGATATCCGACCGGCCTCGGGGCCAGAAGTTCAGCTTACAGTCAGTTGCTTGCGCCGGCCACGTCCTGGGAGCGCCTGCCAGGTGATACAACGTGGTCTGGGGCGGCCGCGGCGGCCGCCCGCCAGGACCCGTTACCAGGAGACAGGACCCATGAGCATCCGCGTGCGCCAGAATGCGCCCAACACGCTGCAATTCACCGCCACGGCCGAAGGCCACGATCTGCCGCTGGACATGCCCCAGCCTGCCGGCGCCGGCCCCGATCCGCACGACTACTTCGATACCGCGCTGGGCGGCTGCAAGGCCATGACCTTGATGGTCTACGCGCAGCGCAAGGGCCTGCCGCTGGAATCGGTGGGGGTGGAAGTGGTGCGCGATGCCGGCGAGGAGCGCAAGGGGATCTACCGCCTGACGGCCAAGCTGACGCTGAACGGCGAGCTGTCCGACGCGCAGATCGACGAACTGCTGGCAGTGGCCGAGAAGTGCCCGGTGCACAAGCTGATGACGGCGGTGGACGTGCAAGTGTCCACCGTGGTGGTGCAGGCGGCCTGAACAGGCCGGCTGCCGCGGCCGGGGCCAAGTGGCCCCGCCGCGCGCGGATTCAGTCTTCCATGCCCGGGACGATGGTCGAGAAACCGGCGTCCACGTGGGTGATCTCGCCCGTCACGCCCGCGGCCAGGTCCGACAGCATGAAGGCGGCGACGTTGCCCACGTCTTCGATGGTGACGTTGCGGCGCAGCGGCGCCTGGGCTTCCACGAACTTCAGGATGGCCGAAAAGTCCTTGATGCCGCTGGCGGCCAGCGTCTTGATGGGGCCGGCGGAAATGCCGTTGGCGCGGATGCCGCGCGGGCCCAGCGCGGTCGCCAGGTAGCGCACGCTGGCTTCCAGCGAGGCCTTGGCCAGGCCCATGGTGTTGTAGTTCGGGACCACGCGCTCGGCGCCCAGGTAGGTCAGCGTCAGCACGGAGCCATTGCGGCCTTCCATCAGGGGCAGGGCGGCCTTGGCCATGGCGGCGAAGCTGTAGGCCGAGATATCGTGCGCGATGCGAAAGCCTTCGCGCGACAGGCCGTCCAGGAAGTTCCCGGCGATGGCTTCGCGTGGCGCAAAGCCGATGGAGTGCACCAGGCCGTCCAGGCCGTCCCAGTGCTGGCCGAGCTCGGCGAAGGCGCCTTCGATCTGGCTGTCTTCGGCCACATCGCAAGGCAGCACGATATTGCTGCCGAATTCAGCGGCGAATTCGCCCACGCGGTCCTTGAAGCGGTCGCCCACGTAGGTGAACGCCAGTTCGGCGCCTTGCTGGTGACAGGCGCGCGCGATGCCGTAGGCGATGGATCGGTTGGAAAGCACCCCGGTGACCAGGATGCGCTTGCCGGCGAGAAAGCCCATATTTCTATCCTTTGATTTTTTCCCTCTGGAGACCGCCTATTTTAAGGAGTTTGCGCGGTTTCGCGATATGAAAATCCCTGAGGGCCGATCCGCCCGGATCGCGCCTCAGGCCGGCTTTCCGGGCGGCGGGAACAGGCGCACGAAGCTGGCGAGCAGCGGATCGCGCTGGTCGGCGCGCCAGACCAGCTCCAGATCGAATGTCAGGTCTATGCCGCCGATTTCCTTGAAGACCACGCTGGCCGGGCCATGCAGCCGGAACGACGCGGGAATGATGGCGCAGCCCAGTCCGGCCGACACCAGGCCCAGGATGGTGGGAAGGTCGGTCGCCACGGCGGCCGGGCGCGTCAGCGGAATGCCGGCGGCCTTCAGGATGCGGACCAGCGCGTCATAGTGCGAGGGCGACCCGGCGCGCGGAAACAGGATGAACCTCTGCCCAGCCAGGTCCTTGAGCGTGCGGATCCTGCCGACGCTGCGCGCCACCGCCGCCGGCATGGCCAGGACCATGCGGTCTTCATAGATCTTCATGCCTTCGATTTCACCGTCGAGCGGAGAGCGCCAGGCGACCACGCCCGCGTCCAGCTCGTGGCGCTTGATCGCATCCAGCTGCCAGGCCGATAGGCCGGATTCCAGCTGCACGTCGGTATCGGGCGAGGCGCGCGACAGGGCCGCGATCGCCTGCCCCAGGCCGGGCAGCCAGCTGTAGCCGGGCATGACGCCGATCTTCAGCGAGCCCGCCTTGCCGTTGGCCGCCAGCGCCACCTGCGCCCGCAGGGCTTCGGCACCCGCCAGCATCAGCTTCGCCTGAGCGAGCAGGGCCTCGCCGGCCCGCGTGAGCGCCACGCCGCGCGGCAGCCGCACCAGCAACTGCGCGCCGAACTGCGCTTCCAGCGCCATCATCTGGCGCGACAGGGCGGGCTGGGCGATATGCAAGGCCTTGGCCGCGCCCGCCACGCTGCCGGCCGCGCACACGGCCGCGAAATAGCGCAACTGCCTCAACTCCATGCCATGCCTCCCGGGCATACGTAATGCGCAACAAAAGTATTTGTTACTGCTGCGTTGAATACCTATATTTTCCACTTTATACCCATAACGTATACCCAAAAGGTCTATGACGAAACCGACATTCCGCGAGTCGCCGCCATTGCGTGACCGGCAGGTCTCGCATCTGCCGGCGCGCAACCCGCAGTGCGCGACGGCGTTCACCGACATCGATTTCGACGCGTCCGGACGCCAGGCGGGCTTCCTGCATATTCCGCAGTCGCCCCACGACGACGCCTGGGGCACGGTGCGCATACCCATGGCGGTGCTGGCGAACGGCGACGGCCCCACCGTCATCCTGGAAGGCGGCAACCATGGCGACGAGTACGAAGGCCAGATCGTGCTGGGCGAATTCATCCGCGACCTGCCTCTGGAGCGCATCCGCGGCCGGCTGATCGTCATGCCTGCGCTCAACGCGCCGGCTGCGGAAGCCGGCCTGCGCACCTCGCCGCTGGACGGCAAGAACCTGAACCGCACGTTTCCCGGCGACCATGCGGGCAGCATCACGGAACAGATCGCCGCCTACGTCAGCGACGAGCTGTTCTCGCGCGGCGACGCGTTCCTGAGCCTGCATTCGGGCGGTTCGTCCCTGGACATCATTCCCAGCGCCCTGGTCCAGCCTTCGCAGGATGCGGAGCAGACCCAGCGCAATATCGATGCCGTGATGGCCTTCGGCGCGCCATTCAACGTGCTGCTGGACACGTTGGGCGACACGCGCACCAGCGTCGCCACGGCGGTGGCGGCAGGACTCACCTGCGTCAGCACCGAGATGGCGGGGCGCGGCACCGTGACGGACAGCGCGCTCGCGCTATGCCGCGCCGGCGCGCAGCGCGTGCTGGCGCACTGGGGCGTGCTGGACCAGGCCTGTGCCCAGCCGCCCGCGGCGCAGCCTGCGGCTTTGTTCAAGGTCTCCGGGGCCAAGTCCTACGTCATCGCCTCGGAACGAGGCGTGTTCGAGGCCTATCATCGGCATGGAGAGGCGGTTGAGGCCGGCCAGCCCGCAGGGCGCATCCACCAGACCTTCGATCCGCGGCGCGCGCCGGTCGAACTGGTTTACGGAACCAGCGGCGTCGTCTTCGCCAAGCGGCATCCCGGCATCGTCGTGCCGGGCAACGTCTGCTGCGTGGTGGCCAGTGCGGCCTGAGGCCGCGACCCGATTCACTTTTTCAGAACACAGAACATGGCAATCCATATCGAAACCCCGGCGCTCGCATCCCGCGCCTTCTCCCTGCGCAGCGGCAAGGACGTGCGCCTGAAGATGGAGGCGCTGCAGCCCAGCGGCTCGTTCAAGGCCCGCGGCATAGGCCATGCCTGCCAGATCTACAAATCCCGCGGCGCCCGGCGCTTCATTTCCTCGTCGGGCGGCAACGCCGGCTATGCGGTGGCCTACGCCGGCCGCATGCTGGCCACGCCGGTGACGGTGGTGGTGCCGGCCACGACCTCGGAGCGCGCCAAGAGCCTGATCCGTTCCGAGGGCGCGGAAGTCATCGTGCATGGCGCCTCCTGGATGGAGGCCAACGCTCGCGCGCTGGAACTCATGACCGAGGCGGACGCGTTCCTGCATCCCTTCGACGACCCCTTGCTGTGGGAGGGCCACGCGACCATGATCGACGAGCTGGCCCGGCAGGGCGGCCGGCCGGATGCGGTCATCTGTTCGGTCGGCGGCGGCGGCCTGCTGTGCGGTGTGGTCGAGGGCTTGCGGCGCAATGGCTGGGCCGAGGTCCCGGTGATTGCGGCCGAGACGGCGGGCGCCGACTCCTATGCCCAGGCCCTGGGCGCGGGGGCGCCGGTGTTGTTGCCCGAGATCCGGTCCATTGCGACCTCATTGGGCGCGCGGCAGGTCTGCGACCGCGCCGTGGACTTGGCGAAGGAGCACCGCATCGAGAGCGTGGTGGTGTCGGACGCCGCCGCGGTGGCGGCCTGCGAGGACGTGCTGCTGGAGCACCGCATCCTGGTCGAGCCCGCCTGCGGCGCCTCGGTGGCGGCGCTGGACAGCGGTTCGGAATTCCTGAAGAACGCCCGCTCGGTGGCGGTCATCCTGTGCGGCGGCGTGGGCGTTACGGCAGGCCAGCTGGCGCAATGGAGCGCGCAGTTCGCGGGTGTTGGGCGTTAGGATACAGTTCGGGGGCTGTCTTCAAGGATAGACCCCCATGAAGCCTATCGAAATATTGGCCTCAGTTAGTCTGCCAGCCGTCTCCGGGCATGATGCGTTTCATGAATTCGTCAAAAGTGGGGACCGTAAACGCTGTGTCGCCATGTGTCGGGCTCCAGATCATGCCTTTGACAATCAGGGAGCCACGAACGGGACCGAAGGACGCAACGGGCCGCCCTAGCTGCTGCGCGATATCACCGGATCTATGAGGGCCCGGCCCTAAATCCGCCATGGCGCGTAAATACTTTTTTTCGGCCGGCGTAAGGCGATCGAATCGGACGCGAAAAAAGCCTTCATCCAATGCCGCGATAGCCTCGCGTGACGCATTCTCGACGTCCTCCGCAGTGATCGGGCTGGCATCTGCCACATCCCACGCGCATTTTCCCCACTCTTGCAGGAAGTACGGATACCCTTGAGTTACGGCAATGATCGCATCGATGGCTGCTGGCTCAATTTCGACGTTCTCGTTATTGGCCGGCACGTTGATGGCCAACGTTGCATCAGCCTTGCTTAACGCGCCAATCTCGGCAAAATTAAACAGTCGTTCCGCATAAGACTTTGCCTGGCCCATGCGACCGCGCAGCTGGGGTAGTCCCGCACCGATCAAGGTAACGGGCAACTGCTGTTGAGCGCATCGGTGTAGCGCCGAGATCAGCGCCGCAAGTTGCGCCTCTTCAACGTATTGGAGTTCATCAATGAAGAGGGCGACCACGGTATTCGCGGCTTGGGCAGCACGCCCAACTTGCTCAAGGAGTGCAGCAAGATCCTCTTCTAAGTCGCCGTTATCGGCAAGGCCGGGTTCTGGTTCGTAATCGAAGCCGACTTCGATGTCGGCAAACGATACTTTGAGCCTCTTTGCGAAGCCAGCCAGGCCCCTTAGACCCCTGATCGCGACATCCTTGGCGGCCTCCACTCTGCTCAAGCGCAACAGGGCCAGGCGGAGTTGGGGGGCCAGCAGTGCTGGCAACGACTTATTCTCCGGAGCTTCGATGCGGACGGTGTGCGTGCCTCTTTCTTCCGCATCCGAGCGCATCTTGTCCAAAAGAACGGTCTTTCCGACGCCACGAAGGCCGAGCAACAAGACGCTCTTGGCTTGTCTGCCCAGCTTTAGGCGTTCCAAACACACGCGCACTCCCTCGCGGATGTCGTCACGTCCCGCTAGCTCGGGAGGCGGGCTGCCCGCGCCAGGTGCATAGGGGTTCAGGACGGGGTTCATATGTACGGAAATTATAAAAATTATCGTAAACACATAATTTCACTAATTTCGCTATAAAACAAGCCTAAGGAGGGGCAGTGGGGTCGCGGCAAGCGAACCTCGCAACCTATTGCGGAGTCATCCCCGTGCGCAACTTATTGGGCCTGTGCTCGACGGCACGTGGTTTCACGGCCAATCGCGTAAGTAGCGTGCACAACTCTACAGAAATATCGCCCACAGAGAATGAAACACCCCAGAAGTCGGACATTAGTCCAACTTTTGGGGTGCTTCATGGCACGTCTTTTTTTGTTCCTGCCGCGATCAGCCGCGGGCGTTGGTGCCCGGCACGCGCAGCTGCGAGCCCACCTTCAGGGCGCTGCCCTTGATGTTGTTGAGCGCGCGCAGCGCGTCGACCGAGGTGCCGTATTGCTTGGCCAGCGAGAACAGCGTATCGCCCTGGCGCACCTTGTGGGTGCGGACATTGGGGCGGGCGCTGGCCACGCGCGCGGCCGGCGCCTGGGCGGCGCGGCCGCGCGGGGCGGCGGCCTTGTTGTCCGACGGCGCCGAGTCCAGCGCGCCCACCGGCGTGGCCAGCGAGGCCAGCTGCACGCCGCCCGTGCCGGGATCGCCAGGCACCAGCAGGGATTGGCCGGACGCGGATTTCTGGCGCGAACCGATGTCGTTGGTCTGGCGCAGCGTGGCTTCGCTCACGCCGAAACGCTTGGCGATCGAGGCGTAGGATTCGCCGCGGCGCGAGTGGTAGATCTTCCAGGCGCTGAGGTCGCCCTTGTAGTTGGTCAGGTTGGCGTTGAAGATCTCGACGCGGTCGGCCGGCAGCAGCAGGGTGGGGCCGTGGTCGCCGCGGATCACGGGGCGGTTGAACGAGGGGTTCAGCGCCTTGAATTCGTCCAGCGGCATTTCGGCCAGCTTGGCGGCGATTTCCAGGTCGATGTCGCTGTTCTTCTGCACCGTCACGAAGTAGGGCGTGTTGCCCACCGGCGGCAGGGCCACCGCATAGCGTTGCGGATCGGCGATGATGTTCTTGATGGCCTGCAGCTTGGGCACGTAGTTGCGGGTTTCGTCGGGCATGTTCAGGGACAGGTAGTCCGTGCCCTGGCCGGCCGCTTCGTTCTTGGCCATGGCACGCTGCACCGAGCCTTCGCCCCAGTTGTACGAGGCCAGCGCCAGGTACCAGTCGCCCTGCATTTCAAACAGCTTTTCCAGGTAGTCCAGCGCCGCGTTGGTCGAGGCGATGGGGTCGCGGCGCTCGTCGCGCCACCAGTCCTGCTTCAGGTTGAAGTGCTGGCCGGTGGCCGGCACGAACTGCCACAGGCCCGAAGCCTGGGCGCGCGACAGCGCGGTCGGGTTGTAGGCGCTTTCGACGAAGGGCAGCAGCGCCAGTTCGGTCGGCAGGCCGCGGCGGTTGATCTCGTCGACGATGAAATACAGGTACTTGCCGGCCCGTTCCGCCATGCGCTGCACTGCCTCGGGGTGGGACGCGTAATAGTCGGTCCACTGCTGCGAGAGGTCGGTGTTCAGGTTGGGGATGGCGAAACCGCGGCGGATGCGGTCCCAGGCGTCGGCGGGCGGGTTGGTCAGATCCACCGTCCGGGACGTGTCGCGGGCGATGTATCGCCCTTGGGAATTGGTGGTGAGGTTCTTGCTATCGGGGGCTTTGGTTCCTGCGCAACCGGCGAGGACTGCCAGCATGAGCGGCAGAAGGAGTCGGGATAGATTCATCAGGTTGTCACTTGAAATCGTTCTTCCATTCACGAAGGGAGGCAAAAACCTCTACCGGCGTAGCGTGGCTGTGGCCGGCCCAGCGCTCTGCGGCGTGGACGACCTCAACTTCTTGCGTGCGCAAAAACGGATTGGCCGCGCGTTCCTGCCCGATGGTGGACGGAAGCGTGGGAAGACCTTCTGCTCGTAATTGCTGGGCCTGCTGGTGCCACTGTTGCAGGCTGCGGTTGGCCGGATCGACTGCCAAGGCCCAGCGCAAGTTCGCTAGAGTGTACTCGTGTGCGCAAAAAACCTGTGTATCTGGCGGTAAAACAGCAAATTTCCCTAAAGAATCATGCATTTGCGCCGGAGTGCCTTCGAAAAGACGGCCGCAACCGCCCGCAAACAGGGTGTCGCCACAGAACAGAACCGGCTCCAGGCCGGCCGCGCGGCCGAAGTAGGCGATGTGGCCGGCCGTGTGTCCGGGCACATCCAGCACGGCCAGGTCCAGATCCAGTTCCGGGATCGCCACGCGGTCGCCCTGCGCCAGACGCACGTCGCAGCGCGGCAGTTGTTCCTGCGCGGGGCCGTATACGGTAATGCCCTCGATGCGGGACAATTCCGGAACACCGCCCACATGGTCGCCGTGATGGTGCGTGAGTAGAATGGCGCGCAGTCTCAAGCCGTTCTGGGCCAGCCATTGCAGCACCGGGCCGGCATCGCCGGGGTCCACCACGGCGGCTTCGCCGCCGCGGACGATGGCCCAGATGTAGTTGTCGTTGAAGGCGGGTAGAGGCAAGACCGCGGCGTTGCGATCGCGGCCGCCTGTGGGGGCGGTCAAGGCTTGCATGGGATTCGAAGGAATAGAACGTGGCAGAAGATACTCCGCCGATTGTAGAACTGGCCGAATGGTTCCAGACGCCGCCGGGACAATACGTCCTGGCCTGGGAGCGGGCGCAGTTCGACGCGGCTGTCGCGGACGTGTTCGGATATTACGCCTGGCAGGTGGGCCTGGCGGACATGAATCTGCTGCGCGCCAACCGCATGCCCTTCAAAGGCTATGTGGGCACCGAGACCCCGTCCGCCGAGAGCGCGGCCGGTTGGCAGTCGCGGGTGGTGCTGGCCGAGCCGGAGGCCCTGCCGTTCGAATCCCAGAGCGTGGATCTGCTGATCCTGCCGCATGCCTTCGAGTGCGCGCAAGAGCCGCATAACGTGCTGCGCGAGGTCGAACGCGTGCTGGTGCCGGAAGGGCGGGTGGTGATCTCGGGCTTCAATCCCTGGAGCATGTGGGGGGCGCGCACCCGCATGCCCGGCATGGAGCCCTGGCTGCCGCAGCCGCCATCGTCCCAGGTGTCCTTGCCGCGCCTGAAGGACTGGTTCAAGCTGCTGTCGCTGGAGGTCGAGGCCAGCCAGTTCGGCTGCTACGCGCCGGCCTGCCGCAGCGAAAAATGGCTGCAGCGCTGGTCCTTCCTGGAGTCGGCGGGCGCCCGCTGGTGGAGCGTGGGCGGCGCGGTCTATCTGGTGTCTGCCGTCAAGCGGGTGGCCGGCATGCGTATCATTGGGCCGGCCTGGAAGAAGGCCAAGCCCAAGCGCGCCCGCGCCGCGTCGGTGGTGGTCAACCGCCATGTGGACGACGGCTCTTGAAGGCATGGCCCCGCGCCGCGGGGCCAAATTATTTAGCAAGGAATACCAGGCAGCACCATGCAGGACGAAAAAGCGAACGAGCAGAAAGTGGAAATGTGGACCGACGGCGCCTGCAAGGGCAATCCCGGTCCGGGCGGCTGGGGCGTGCTGATGCGCGCCGGCGGCCACGAAAAGACGCTGCACGGCGGCGAACTCCAGACCACCAACAACCGGATGGAACTGCTGGCGGTCATCCAGGGCCTGCGCGCGCTCAAGCGCCCATGCACGGTCACCATTCATACGGACTCCCAGTACGTGATGAAGGGCATGACCGAATGGCTGGCCAACTGGAAGCGGCGCGGCTGGATGACGGCCGACAAGAAGCCGGTCAAGAACGTCGAACTGTGGCAGCTGCTGGACGAACAGGTGCAGCGCCATACGGTGTCCTGGCGCTGGGTCCGCGGACACGCGGGCGATCCCGGCAACGAACGGGCCGACCAATTGGCCAATCTGGGCGTGGAATCGGCCAAGCGGGGCTGACGGCATCGGGATATACCCTCAAATCCGCCCTTTGGGGCGGATTTAGTTCTTTCATCCGGCTTCAGGATTGTTCCAGTATGTAAATCCGGGTGCTAAAGTGCCAACCCTCATTCCAGTTCCTGCGGCGCAGTCCGCGTGGGGGCACGCCAGGCCCGCGCCGCAATACCGCCACATTCGCGCATGAAAAAAGCAGTACTGCTCGCCGCCGTAGCGGCAGGGTTGGCCGCGGGGGCCGCGCTCGGCGTTTTTGTGCCGCGCTGGCTCGCGTTCGGAACCGTCAGTCCGCAACCCGGCGCCGTTGAAGCGCCCTTGGTCACGCGCGCCGCGCCTGTCCGGGTCGAAGTGGCCGTCGTCAAGGAAATTCCTTTCGCGCGCGGCATTTCGGCCGTGGGCAGCCTGCGCTCCGACGAGTCCGTGGTGCTGCGGCCCGAGGTCGCGGGCCGCATCCAGTCCATCGATTTCAAGGAAGGCCAGCCGGTCAAGCGCGGCGACGTGCTGATCCGCCTGGACGATTCCGTGCCGCGCGCCGAGCTGGCCCAGGCGCGCGCCAACCTGACCCTGGCCCAAAGCCACTACCGGCGTTCGGTGGAGCTGCAGGGCAAGGGCTTCGTCAGCCAGCAGGCCCGTGACGAATCCGCCAGCACGCTGAAGGTGCAGGAAGCCGCCGTGGCGCTGGCGCAGGCGCGGCTGGACAAGATGACGATCTCGGCGCCGTTCGGCGGCATTGCGGGCTTGCGCAGCGTGTCCGTGGGCGACTACGTCAACCAGGGCCAGGACCTGGCCCCGTTGGAGGCGATCGATCCGCTCAAGGTGGACTTCCGCGTGCCCGAGATGTACTTGAGCAAAGTGGGCGTGGGCCAGCCGCTGACGCTGCGCATGGATGCGCTGCCGGGCCAGGAGCGCCCGGGCGTGGTCTATGCGGTCAGCCCCCTGGTCGACGCGGGCGGGCGTTCCATCCTGTTGCGCGCCACGGTCGCCAACAAGGACGCGGTGCTGCGGCCAGGCATGTTCGCCCGCGTGCAATTGCAGTTCAGCCAGGACAAGGCGCTGGTCGCGCCGGAAGCCGCGCTGTCGCCCTCGGGCGCGACCCAATATGTCTACCGGATCCAGGACGGCGTGGCGCAGCGGCGCGAGGTCACCATCGGCGAGCGCCGCGAGGGCCGCGTCGAGATCCTGACCGGGGTGGCGGCGGGCGACCAACTGGTGGTGTCGGGCTTGCAACGGGTGACGGACGGCGCCGCGGTGACCGTTCTGGGCCACGGCGCGTGACGCCGGCCTTTTTCCATTTTTGGCGGTAGCGCAATGCGTATCTCGGAAACCTGCATCAAGCGGCCGGTGTTCGCATCGGTCCTGTCGCTGATCATCGTGCTGATCGGCCTGATTTCGTATTCGCGCCTGACCGTGCGCGAATATCCAAAGATCGACGAGCCCATTGTTTCGGTGGACACCACCTACAAGGGCGCCTCGCCCGAGGTGATCGAATCGCAGGTGACCAAGCCGCTGGAAGACCAGTTGGCCGGCATCGAGGGCGTGGACGTGATGACCTCGCGCAGCCGCTCGGAACGCAGCCTGATCAACATCAAGTTCAACCTGTCGCGCAATCCGGACGCCGCCGCCGCGGAAGTCCGCGACAAGGTCTCGCGCGCGCGCCGCTTCCTGCCCGACGAGATCGACGAGCCCATCATCGGCAAGGTCGAGGCGGATTCCCAGCCCATCATCTACATCGCGGTCGAGTCCGGTTCGTACTCCGCGATCCAGACCTCGGACTACATCAACCGCTACATCAAGACCCGCCTGTCGGTGCTGCCCGGCGCGGCCGAGGTGCGCGTCTTCGGCGAACGCCTGCCGTCCATGCGCATCTACGTGGACCGCGACAAGCTCGCCGCCTACGGCCTGACCGTGCAGGACGTGGAAGCCGCGCTGCGCAGCCAAAACGTGGAGATCCCGGCCGGCCGCATCGAATCGCGCGCACGCGAGTTCTCGGTGGTGTCTTCCACCGACCTGCAGACGCCGGCGCAGTTCGAGAACGTGATCGTCGCCAACGTCAAAGGCTATCCGGTCCGCCTGCGCGACGTGTCCAACGTGGAGATTGCCGCCGCCAGCGACCGCGTGCTGTCGCGCTTCAACGGCAAGCCCGCCATCAATATCGGCGTGACGCGGCAGTCCACCGCCAACCCGCTGGAACTGTCCAAGGCCGCGCGCGAGGAAGTGGCGCGCCTGAACGAGAACCTGCCGGCCGGCATGAAGCTGAACATCGCCTACGACTCGTCGGTGTTCATCGAACGTTCCATCGATTCCGTGTTCCACACCATCGGCGAAGCCATCGTGCTGGTGGTGCTGGTGATCTTCTTCTTCCTGCGCAACCTGCGCGCCAGCATCATCCCCATCGTCACCATTCCGGTGTCGCTGGTGGGTGCCTGCGCGCTGATGTACCTGTTCGGCTTTTCCATCAACACGCTGACCCTGCTGGCCATGGTGCTGGCCATCGGCCTGGTGGTGGACGACGCGATCGTGGTGCTGGAGAACATCTTCCGCCACATCGAAGAAGGCATGCCGCGCAAGGAGGCCGCGCTGCGCGGATCGCGCGAGATCGGCTTCGCGGTGGTCGCGATGACCATGACCCTGGTCACCGTGTACGCGCCGCTGGCCTTCGCCACCGGCCGCACCGGACGGCTGTTCATCGAATTCGCGCTGGCGCTGGCCGGGGCGGTGCTGGTGTCGGGCTTCGTGGCGCTGACGCTCACCCCCATGATGTGTTCGGTGCTGCTGCGCCACGAGAGCAGCCATAGCCGTTGGTACAACCTGATCGAAGGCTGGCTCAACGCCATGAGCAACGGCTACCGGCGCGCGCTGGGGGCGTCGCTGCGCCACCGCTGGCTGGTGGTGGTGATAGGCGTGGCGGTCGCGGCGGCCAGCGGCGTGCTGTTCAAGGTGGTCAAGAGCGAATTGGCGCCCATCGAGGACCGCGGCGTGGTGTTCGGCATCGTCAGCTCGCCGGAAGGGGCGACGCTGAACTACACGCTGGAAAGCATGCTGGGCATCGAAAAGTTCTACTCCGACATTCCCGAGGCCAGCGGTAGCCAGGTGACCGTGGGCTTTCCGACCGTGACGGACGGCACCGCCATCCTGCGCCTCAAGCCCTGGGAAGAACGCAGCCGCAAGCAGCAGGCCATCACGCAGCAGCTGCAGCCGCAGTTCGCTTCGCTGCCCGGGGTGCGCGCATTCCCGACCAACCCGCCGTCGCTGGGCCAGTCGGCGCGTTCCAAGCCGGTGGAATTCATCATCATGAGCCAGGCGTCCTACGCCGAGCTGTCGCGCCTGACCGAGGTCTTCCTGACCGAGCTGCGCAAGTATCCCGGCCTGATCAACCTGGACACCGACCTGCGCCTGAACACGCCGGAACTGCGAGTGCGGGTGGACCGCGACAAGATGGCCGACGTGGGGGCCAACGTGGACACCGTGGGCCGCACCCTGGAGTCCATGCTGGGCGGCCGCCAGGTCACCCGCTACAAGGACGAAGGCGAGCAGTACGACGTGATCGTGCAGGTGACCCCGCGCGACCGCGCCAACCCCACCGACATCTCCGGCATCTACGTGCGGGCGCGCGACGGCAGCATGGTGCAGCTGGACAACCTGCTGGGCGTGCACGAGGGCGTGTCGCCGCAGTCGTTGAATCACTTCAACCGCCTGCGCGCCGTGAAGATCGACGGCGCCGTGGCGCCGGGCTACGCGCTGGGCGAGGTCCTGGCGCACATGCACCAGGTGGCGCGCGATGTGCTGCCCAATACCATCGTGACCGACCTGGACGGCCAGTCGCGCGAGTTCCGCGATTCCTCCGGCAGCATCTACCTGGTCTTCGCCATGGCGCTGGCCTTCATCTACCTGGTGCTGGCCGCCCAGTTCGAAAGCTGGCGCAATCCCTTCATCATCATGCTGTCGGTGCCGCTGTCCATGACCGGCGCGCTGCTGGCGTTGTGGCTGACCGGGGGCACACTGTCCATCTACAGCCAGATCGGCCTGATCACGCTGGTGGGGCTGATCACCAAGCACGGCATCCTGATCGTCGAATTCACCAACCAGCTGCGCGACGAGGGCAAGGAATTGTTCGAAGCCGTGGTCGAGGCCAGCGTGCTGCGCCTGCGGCCCATCCTGATGACGACCGGCGCCATGGTGCTGGGCACCGTGCCGCTGGCGCTGTCCACCGGCGCGGGGGCGGAATCGCGCCAGCAGATCGGCTGGGTTCTGGTGGGCGGGCTGATGCTGGGTACACTACTGACCTTGTTCGTCGTGCCGGTGGCCTATACCTTGATCGCCACGGCACGCAAGAAACCCGGCCAGGCCGGCAGCGCAGCGCATCACCCGGACCCCGCTCCGGCGCCGCACGCGCAGCCCGCCTCGCCCGCCCAAGCGTCGGAATAAGTTATGCGCCAGATCATCTTTGACACTGAAACCACCGGACTGGACCCTGCCCAGGGCCATCGCATCGTCGAGATCGGCTGCGTGGAAATGGTCAACCGGATGAGCACCGGCAACAACCTGCACATCTACCTGAACCCCGACCGCGATAGCGACCCCGAGGCCTTGGCGGTGCACGGCCTGACCACGGAATTCCTGTCCGACAAGCCGCGCTTCGCCGATGTCGCGGACGAATTCGTCAAGTTCATCCAGGGCGCCGAGCTGATCGCGCACAACGCGGCGTTCGACGTCAAATTCTTCAACGCCGAACTCGCCAAGGCCGGGCGCGGCCCGATCACCGAGTACTGCGAGACGGTCACCGACTCGCTGCTGCACGCGCGTTCGCTGTTCCCCGGCAAGCGCAATTCGCTGGACGCGCTGTGCGACCGCTTTGGCATCTCCAACGCCCACCGCACGCTGCACGGCGCATTGCTGGACTCGCAGCTCCTGGCGGAAGTCTGGCTGGCCATGACCCGCGGCCAGGACGCGCTGCTGATCGACGTGGACGATGGCGCCGGCGCTGGCGGCAATGGCGCCGAGCTGGCTCGCTTCGACGCGTCGGGCCTGCCCGTGATCAAGGCCAGCGAAGCGGAACTGGCCGAGCATGAAACCTATCTCGCGGCCCTGGACAAGTCCGTGGGCGGGGAGTGCACCTGGCGCAAGATCGACGCGCCGGTGGCGGCCGTCTAAAGTTTTTTCGAGGCGACTTGCACACGTTCAAAAAAACGTGCTAATATTTCGCCTCTTTCGGGGTGGTTAGCTCAGTGGTAGAGCACTGCCTTCACACGGCAGGGGTCACTGGTTCGAACCCAGTACTACCCACCAAATTTGTGTGAACAATCAGGGGTTTAGCTTAGCGGCTAAACCCCTGATTGTTTTGGTACTCAAAAAGTACTCAATATCTTTCAGCCCACAGTTTCGAGCATTTTCTTCTGCATTTGCTCGAATTGCACCAAGCTTTGCGTCAGACCATCCTGAGAAAGCTGCCGATACGCTTGTTCGTCTATGTCGAGGTCCAGATCTTTTCGAAGCGCCAGTAGGACATCATCGGATCGTTCGGCTATCACTGGGAAGTCTGCGGCCACTACGGCCATCAAGCGAGCTGACTCTTTATACGCCTCAGACGTGAGCTGCTGCTGAAGCTCATGATGCTTCTCCCACTCGGCACACGCAATATCGAACTGTTGCTTCAAGCGCTTGCTGAGGTCGGGGTCGAACTGACCACCAACATTATGCTGTCGTAGTAGTTCGGTGTACTGGCTCTGCCGAGCTAGCGCTGCGGCCGCATGATCCCGATGGGTCGCCGCTACCGCCAAGGCGACCGTCATTCGGTTGCGTTCAATTGTGAGCTTAGCCTGCAAGTCAAATAGAGATAGGAGGAAGGCCTTGGCCGCGCCCAGCGCCGGGGCTGATGCAGACACATTAAGAGCTGCAAAGTCTGCACCGACATCCCGCATTAGGTCCTGGAACTTGGACGGGTCGGTGTTAGGCTCCGCCAAGCTAATCACGTGTTGCAGAAGCCGCGCGCTGGAGCCGGACGCACGCATGTAGGTCTCGGTTCGCAGTTGTGACTGTTTGGCCCACTTTTGTTGTTTCTCTGAATGCGCCAAAGACTTCTCTTGGGTCTTCAAGGCATGACGATTCGCGAGCCATGCGCCAATCAAAGTACCGGCCACGCCGAGTACTGCAGCAAAGTGCTTGTCCAAGAGATCCAAGCCTTTCTCTGCCGCAGACATGGCGGCTATAGCCCATTGAGTTGTGTCCATTTCGCCTTTTTTCTACATGTTTATGCCAAAGGAGTTGAGAGGCCGGCTTAGGCTGGGCATGTCTTTATTGATGCTCCCCTATTACCAACTGCAGGGGTGCTAGTAAGCATATGTTAAAAGACCTCTTTTCAGGGAGAGGACATGCGGAAACTGTTGTTGGTTGGTTTTTTTTCGGCGTTGCTCGCGGGCTGCTCTTCAGTGGCGGTCAATCCTGAGTCTGGAAAGCCAGTGCCGATGGCGAACGTTGTCGATAAGGACTTGCTCATTGGCGGAGCGGACAAAGGACAGGTCGTAGTTGCCCGAGACGATGCCTTCGTTGGCGGAGGGGTCGACACCCGAGTCTACGTGAACGGCAAACGAATCGCGAACGTGCCGAATGCCACCGTACTACGCTTCTATCTTCCTGCTGGCGAA
This sequence comes from Achromobacter pestifer, assembly GCF_013267355.1. Lineage (NCBI taxonomy): Bacteria > Pseudomonadati > Pseudomonadota > Betaproteobacteria > Burkholderiales > Alcaligenaceae > Achromobacter > Achromobacter pestifer. Next base: position 1,817,282 of record NZ_CP053985.1, on the reverse strand, counting down.
CACAAGGTCGGTGTGCAGATATACGGGTTGGATAACTCGGATGTGCCGGTGCGCTACGAGAAAATCAGTATTGCCGCGGCTGGGGTATATCGCTATCGCCTGATCTTCAACGGTGCGACTTGGGAATTGATGAATCTAGACTGAGGGCACTGAGGCATGCCTCCCATGTTTCCAACAGTGGATGTGGATTGTTAGGGGAGCATTGACCTTTCCTGCCATGCAAGCCATTGCGCTGAACCGTCCCTTTCATTACCCTTCTCTTGATTTGACGCAAGCGGACTCTCATCGATTGAGCCGCGTCGCATGCGAGCCTGATTATCATTGATAACAATGGCTTTGGCCCGTGGGGCCAGGCATAGGCGAACTGGAGAAGGTCATGTCCGAACACACCAACATCATGTTGATCATCATAGGCACGGGCGTGGCGCTCATGCTGATCGGCTTCGGGCTGCGCGACCGCAATATCGGCATGGGGCTGATGGGCATAGGCCTGATCACGGCCCTGGGCACGATCATCTACAAGGCCTACATCACGTTCTATTGACGGGCAGCCAAGGCCCGCGGGGGCCTCAGCCCTTCTGCGCATTGCGCGCCACGCGCGCCAGCAGGCTGTCCAGCTGATTGGCGAAAGCCTTGCGGTCGGCCTGGCTGAACGATGCCGGGCCGCCGGTATCCACGCCGCTGGCTCGCAGCTCTTCCATCATGTCCCGCAGCGCCAGCCGTTCCCGGATGGTTTCCGGCGAGTAGCGCTCGCCGCGCGGGTTCAGGGCCATCGCGCCTTTTTCCAGGACTTCCGCGGCCAGCGGGATGTCGCCGGTGATCACCAGGTCGCCCGCAGCCGCGCGCTCGACGATGTGGGCGTCGGCCACGTCGAAGCCGCGCGGCACCTGCACGGCGCGGATCAGCGGCGAGGGTGGGGTGTAAAGCATCTGGTTGGCCACCAGCGTCAGCGGCACCTGCCAGCGCTGGGCGGCGCGGAACAGGATGTCCTTGATGACCGCGGGGCAGGCGTCCGCATCGACCCAGATGTGCATGCGCTTACTTGTCCAGCGCGTTTTGCAGCACTTCGGCCACGATGTCGTTGGTGGACACGCCGCGTTCGGCCGCCAGGGCGCGCAGCTTGTCGGCGTGGGCCTGCGACAACTTCAGCGGGAACGGCACCAAGCCGGCGGCCTGGTCCAGTTTGCGCTGTTCGCGGCGGTCGGGCGCTTGCGAGGCGGTGCCGAAACGGTCCGGCGTGGCGGATTGTTTGAGTTGGCCAGCCAGCTTCAGGGCCTGGGTTTTCTGCAGATCGAATTTATTCATGGGAATTCCTGGTAAGGAGCGCAATCATAAGCGCAACCGGCTTCAGTGCGGTTTGGCCTGCTCAAGCTTGGCCAGCCCTTCCTGGGCGCCGTCGTGCAGCGGCACGGTCAGCCCGCGCCGGGCGGTGGCCAGCCCCACCTGGGCGCCCTGGGCCGATCCGGCGGCCAGCAGGTCCTGCCCGGTCACGTAGACCGCGCGCACGATCACCAGGGCCTCGTCGCGGGTCAGGTCGGCGGTGGTGAGCAGCAGCGCCGCCATGCCCACGGTGGGTATCGGCTCCCGCTGGTTGGGGTAGGTGCCGGCGGCGATGTCCAGCGGCATCAGGGCGGTGTCCGCCGCCGTCAGCGTCTTGATGGCGGCGGGGTCCAGCGGCAGCAGCTTCAGGCGCGCCTGGGTCAGGGCATCGCGCAAGGGCGTCGCGGGCACGCCGATGACCTGGGCGGCGGCGTCGACCGCGCCGGAGTTCAAGGCCGGTAGGGACTCGGTGAACGGCGTGTCGACCACGGTGTAGTCGCGGCCGGCCTGCAGGCCGTGGGCGGCCAGCACCGTTTCCAGCGTGGCGCGCACCGCCGAGCCTTCCGGCCCGAGGGCGATGGTTTTGCCCTTGAGGTCGCGCACGCCGCGCAGCGCGGCATCGTCGCGCACCACGATGTGGACCAGTTCCGGATACAGGCTGCCCAGCGCGCGCAGGCCGGTGAACGGGCCTTGTGCGGCGAACGGCCCCTTGCCGTCGTAAGCCAGCCGTGCCGTGTCGGCCTGGGCCAGCCCGACCACCGCGTCGCCGCTGCGCAGCAGCGCGATGTTCTCGGCGCCGCCGCCCGTGATCAGCGGCGAGACCCGGATCTGCTGCTTGCGCGCCACGTCGCTCAGGGCGCGCGCGAACGCCACGTATTCGCCGCGGTCCGGGCCGCCGGCCAGCGGGTAGCCCTGTTGCATGCGGGCCAGCCGGCCGTTGATGCGCGCCACCGAGCGCTCCAGTTCCTGCTGCACCACGTGCTGCGCGGTGCTGGAGGCACTGTAGGAAACCGAATGGGTGATCTGGTCCAGCGTGTCCAGCAGTTGGCGCGTGACAGGCGGCGGCGCGCCGGTGTCCAGGTTGGGCGCCTCTGCCGCTTTGAAACCGGCAGGCGTGACGAGCTTCCAGCCGTCGCCCTCCTGGCGGTAGATGGCGCTGGCATGCGCGACGATGCGGTCGCCGGCCTGGTTGCCGCCGGATTTCACGCCGCTGATGCTGCGCGGGCCTGCGCCCAGCAGCGTGACCAGAGCGGCGGCGCCAGGCTGGTCCCAGGCGCCCAGCGTGATGTTGCGCGCCAGATCCAGTTCGACGTCGTAATAGACCACGCGGCGGGTTTCGCCCGGCGGGGCGCTGCTGTCCGAGGCCGAGCCCATGCGCTTGAGCTCGGCGATGCGGAACAGGTCCGCGCCATAGGCGGTCGCCAGGCTGCGTTCGACGTCGACGCGCAGCACGTCGGTATCCGGCGCGCGGCCGCAGGCCGCCAGCACCAGGCAGAGGCTCAGAATGATGAGGCGTTTGAACATGGTCACATCCCTCCCACGAACGGCAAGGAGATCAGCGAGGTCAGCACGATCACGTTGAGGATGTCGACCAGGAAGGCGCCGGTGACCGGCACGACGATGAACGCTTCCGGCGCCGGGCCGTGGCGCCGCGTCAGCGCCTGCATGTTGGCGATGGCGGTGGCGGTGGCGCCCAGCGCGAAGCCGCAGAACGCGGCCGACATGATGGCCGCCTCGTAGTCGCGCTTGAGCATGCGGAACACCACCCAGGCGGCGTACAGGGCGCACACCAGGGTCTGCACCGCCAGCATCAGCGCCAGCGGGCCCGCCAGGCGCGCCACGCTGGACAGGTCCAGCGTCATCATGGTCATGCCAAGGAACAGCGACAGGGAGATGGTGCCGATGATCTCGGTGGCGCGGTCATCCAGCTTCAGGCCCAGCTTTTCGCCGCCGTTGCGGATCAGCACGCCCGTGGCCAGGCACCACAGGAAATTGGGCAGGCTGACGGGCGCGTCCTCGACCAGCGCGGCCAGGTAGCCGCCCACCACCAGGCAGACCAGCGCGGCGGCCAGGGACACGATGTAGGAGCCGGCGGTGGACGCCGGCGCGTTTTCCATGAGGTCCGCAGGCTCATGGCCGTCGCCGGGCACGTGGTCCAGGCTGCCGGCCAGCTTGTGGCGCCGCATGAGCCATTCGGCCACCGGCCCGCCCACCACGCCGCCCAGCACCAGCCCCAGGGTGGCGGCGGTCATCGCCAGCGCCATCACGTCCTGGATGTTGTTGAAGTCGGCGAAGCGCGTGGCATAGGCCGCGCCCGTGCCATGCCCGCCCACCAGCGTGATGGTGCCGCCCAAGAGGCCCATCAGCGGATGCATGTCCAGCAGCCAGGCCATGCCCAGTCCCACGGCGTTCTGCAGGATCAGGAAGGGGATCAGGGCCAGCAGGAAAGCAATCAATCGAGGGCCGCCCTTGGCCAGCAGCTTGAGGTTGGCGGTCAGGCCGATGCTGCCGAAGAACAGCAGCAGCAAGGTCGGCTTGATGCTGGTTTCCAGCGAGACGGATACGCCGCCCCAGGTGGACAGCAGATAGGCCAGCACGGCGAACAGCAGGCCGCCCACGATGGGGTCGGGAATGCTGTAGCGGGCGAGGACCCCGATCCGGGTGGTGAGCACGCGTCCGATGACCAGGACGAGGCAGCATGCCAGCAGTGATTGAACGGGCGTAAGCGAGATCATAGGTACCTTTGCGCCCTGTCAGGGCACGGTGAACTTTCTGGCTGTTTGAACCCTGCCGCCTCACACGGACTGAGGCTTATGTTACGTCCGCTGCGACAGCGGTGTACATGGGGCAGGGGAGGCGGCGCGCGGCGCGGGGCCGGGCGGGCGGTAGGCCGTGGCGGCAGGCGTCCGCGGCCGGGGCGGCTAGAGCGGAAATGCGCGCGACATGTATTGCGCGCGCGGCCCGTAGCCGGCCAGTTTTTCGGCCAGGCCGGCGCTGTCTGCGCTGACCGGTAGATAGCCGTGGCGCTGCCAATAGCCCACGGCGGATTCCAGGGACACCAGGCTGGCGCGGCGCAATCCGCCTGCGTGCGCCTTGGCTGCGGCGGCGCGCAGCAGCGCCTGGCCTACGCCCAGTCCCTGCGCCGACGGCGCTACCGCGCAGTCATGCAGGAACCAGTGGTCGGCGCCGGCCGGCAGCGCCGGCAGCGCGACGTCGAGCGCGGGCGGCAGGCCCGCATCCCAGGGATAGGAAATCAGGTAACCCAGCAGCCCGTCGCGGCTGGCCTGTGCGACCCAGCAGTGCGAGGGGGCGAGCGCCAGGCGGTTCTGGAAGAAATCGGCGCTTTCCAGCAGGAAACCGGGGTAGGCCAGCGTCTGGAGGGCCAGGATGGCGTCCACGTCGCTGGCCAGCATGGACCGGACTTGATATTGCATGACAACCTGCGAAAACAAAAACTCGGGCGCATTTTACCGATGCGGGCGCGGCTCCCGGCTTTACAGGCCTTCACAAATAGGGGACACAGGTTCACGGGACTTTATTGTTTTCAAGGATCGGCTCCCTAGAATTCGCCCTGGATGACCGGTACTGCAATCGCGCCGCATTTTATGAAAATTCAACGACCGGCTACGCATACTGCACGCCATAGTCCTGCATTCCGAGTCTAGAGCCATGCATATCCAATTCCGGTCCGAATCCTCCGCTCCGCAAGTGTTGACCAAATCGTTTCCCCTGGAAGCGGTATGGCCGGCGGCCGAGGCGCCCGTACCGTATGACACCTGCGTGACTTGCGTCATCCCGTGCCTGAACGAATGCGAGAACCTGCGGGTGCTGCTGCCCTTGCTGCGCAATCGCCTGGAAGCGTTGTGCACCAGTTGGGAAATCATCGTGGCCGATGACGGCAGCACCGACGGCACGGAAGCGCTGATGGCCGAATGGGCCGAGCACGACGGCTTTCGCTATGTGCAGCTGTCGCGCAACTTCGGCAAGGAAGCCGCGATCAGCGCCGGCCTGGAAGCCGCTACCGGCAATGCGGTGATCTGCCTGGATGCCGATCTGCAGCATCCCCCCGCGCTGATCGAGCAGATGCTGGCGCGCTGGGCCGCGGGCGCCGAAATGGTCTACGCCGTGCGCGAGACCCGCCATGACGAATCCTGGGCCAAGCGCGCTGGCGCGCGCTGGTTCTATAAGCTGCTGAGCGGCGCTCGCGGCGTGGACGTGCCTGCGCACGCCGGCGATTTCCGCCTGATGGACCGCAGCGTGGTGGACGCGCTGATTGCGCTGCCCGAACGCACCCGTTTCATGAAAGGCCTGTATGCCTGGGTCGGCTTCAAGGGCGAGGCCCTGGCCTATACCCCCGACGAGCGCATGCATGGCGACAGCCGCTTTGGCAGCATGCGTCTTGTGCGGCTGGCGCTGGACGGCCTGACCGCGTTCACCACCTGGCCGCTGCGCCTGGTCAGCCTGGTCGGCGTGGCGTTCGCCATGCTGGCGCTGGCCTATGCGGTCTATCTGGTCGGCGAATACCTGTTTTTCGGCAACGAGGTCTCCGGTTGGACGACGATCGTGACGGCGGTGCTGTTCTTTGCCGGCGTGAACCTGATTTCGCTGGGCGTGGTGGGGGAGTACGTGTCCCGGATCTTCGATGAAGTGAAGGGGCGGCCCCTGTTCGTCGTGCGCCGCCGCCAGGGCCGGACTTCCCGGCCGGACAAAGGCCTGGGCTGACATGTCCGCCACGACTTTCTGGCGGCGTTCAGACTGGACCCCGCCGGCAGGACGCTTCCTGCTCGCGATAGGTGCGTGGCTTGCCTTCCTGGCCTGGATCAGGCCCCTGACCCTGCCCGATGAAGGGCGCTATGCCGGCGTGGCCTGGGACATGCTGCGCAGCGGCTCGCATGCGGTGCCCTTGCTGGACGGCATGCCGTACTTCCACAAGCCGCCGCTCTATTACTGGCTGACCGAGCTGTCCTTCTCGGTGTTCGGCGTGCATCCCTGGGCGGCGCGGGTGCCTTCCTGGCTCGCGGCGTGGGGCGCCGTGGCGGTCCTGTACTGCTTTGTGCGGCGCTACCGCGATACCGCGACCGCCGCGCTGACGGTGCTGGTCCTCGCCACCATGCCGTTTTTCTATGGCGGTGCGCAGTTCGCGAATCTGGACATGCTGGTTGCCGGCTTGATCACGCTGTGCGTGCTGGCCGCCGTGGACACGGTGTTGCGCGCCGAGCGCGGGCAGGCCTGGCGCGCGATGTCGGTGGCGGCCGGTGTGCTGGCGGCGTTGGCGGTACTGGCCAAGGGCCTGATCGGTCTGGCGCTGCCGGGCGCCATCCTGCTGATCTGGCTGCTGTGGGAGCGGCGCTGGCGCGGCCTGGCCGCGCTGTGCTGGCCGCCCGCGCTGCTGGCGTTCATCGCCGTGGCGGCGCCGTGGTTCGTGCTGATGCAGCTGCGCTATCCCGGCTTTTACGATTACTTCTTCGTCTATCAGCATTTCCAGCGATTCGCGGCCAGCGGCTTCAATAATGCGCAGCCGTTCTGGTTCTATTTGCCGGTGATTGTCGGGCTCAGCCTGCCCTGGTCGCTGTGGGGCGGCGGCATACTGCGCCAGGCGTTCTGGGAAGGCCCCACGCGCAGCCTGCGGCGCCTGGCCTTGGTGTGGTTTGCCGTCGTGCTCGTGTTTTTTTCGCTGCCGAGTTCCAAGCTCGTGGGCTATGTCCTGCCGGCGCTGGCGCCGCTGGCTTTCCTGCTGGCTGAAGTGATCCAGGGGGCCAGGCGCGCCGATGCCGAAGGCGCCACGCGCCTGGTGCGCCTGAGCGCGGCCCTGGCGGCGGGCATCTGCGTCATCGCGGTGGGCATCGCGGCCAACAACGCGCGCGGCAGCGCCGGGCCGCTGGCCAAGGTGGTGCGGGAACAGGCGCGGCCGGACGATACGTTCGTTTCGCTGCACACCTATCCCTTCGATCTGGCGCTTTACGCAAGGGCGGCGCGTCCTGCGTGGGTGGTGGACGACTGGCGCAACCCCGAGGTCCCCGTGCGCGACAACTGGCGCAAAGAACTGTACGACGCCGCCCAGTTCGATCCCGAGACGGGGGACGAGGTATTGCTCAGCCCCGCGGAGTTCACCGCGCGTCTGTGCCAGGCGGCGCAAGGGGCGCGTTTCTGGGTGTGGGGCACCGCCGCCGACAACCCGGTCTATCCGCCGCTGGAGGGGCTGGCGCCCGTGGTCAGCAGCGTGAAGTACGTGATGTGGCGCGTCGACGTGGACGCGGCCTTCAGGCAGCGGGTTTGTGGCGGAATGCCCAGAACCGGCTGACGATGAAGGTCGCCACGGCGAGCCCGAGCAGGATCAGCGCGAGCAGGATGTCGTAGCGGATGGCAGTGCTGTGCAGCAGCCACGCGTAAGCGGCTTCGTTGATGAGAAAGCCTATGGCTGACACAAAGAAGAAACGCCGCGCTGCTACCGTCCAGGGAGTTTTGGAATGTCGGAATGTAAGCCGGTAATGGCCGGTGAAGGACACCGCGAAGGCGACCAGCCAGCCCGCCAGGTTGGCGGCCAGGGGCGGGATGCGGAAGAATTCGACGCAACCCACGGCGACAGCCCAGTGGGTGGCTGCGGCGGCGCATCCGACAGCAATGAAGGTGCTTACTTGTTGCAGCAGGGCGCGCATGAAAGCCGTAGGGATAGGGAAGTCAAAGGTATAGCGATGAGCAAACGTATTGTGGTCTGCGGTGATGATTTTGGCATGAATGCCGACATCGATGAAGGCATGATCGCGCTGGCCGGCATGGGCCGCCTGAGCGCGGTCAGCTGCCTGACGCTGGGACCTTCGTTCGCGGCGAACGCGGGGCGGCTGGCGTCGCTGAACGTGGATATCGGCCTGCATGTGAACTTCACCGAAGCGCTCATGCCCGGCGCCGACCCCATGCCCACCCTGAGCCGGCTGATTCTCAATGCCTACACGGGCAGGCTGGACGGCGATTGGGTCGAGGCGCAGCTGGAGCGCCAGTTCGACGCCTTCGAGGCGGCCTTCGGCCGCGCGCCGGATTACGTCGACGGCCATCAGCACGTGCATCAGCTGCCCGGCATCCGCGAGCGCCTGCTGCAGTTGCTCAAGCGTCGTTACGGAGCCCATATGCCGTGGCTGCGCCAGACGGCGCCTGGCATGCAGTTCGGCATTCCCCTGAAGGAAGCCATCAAGGCGCGCGTCATCGGCGCGCTGGGCTCGGCGGCGCTGGCGCGCCAGGCGCGCATGGACGGCATGCGCACCAACCGCCGGCTGCTGGGCGTCTACGGCTTCGCGGGCGGCAAGCGCCGCTACGCGGACCTGCTGCAGAACTGGCTGTTCAACGCGCGCGACTGCGACCTGCTCATGTGCCATCCGGCGATGGGCAGCCAGGACGGCTGCGCCATGTCGCGCCAGCGCCGCGCGGAATTCGACGTGCTGGCCAGCCCCAAGCTGGGCGACTGGCTCAACGTCAACGGCGTGCACATCTCGCGCTTGCCGGCCACGGCGCGCTGATCGGCTGCAAGGCCGGTGCGGCGCGGGCCGGATCTAGCCGCCCGTCAGGCTCTGCAGCAGCCAGGCGCCCGCCGGCCCCAGCGCGCGGCGCCGCGACCAGACCGCGTCGACGCGGATGTGGCGCGGCCAGCCAGGCGCCTTCAGCTCAACCAGTTGGTCTTGGCCGAAGCGCTGGAACATCCAGCGCGGCAGTTCGGTCCAGCCAAACCCCAGGGTGGCCATGTCCATCAGCATCAGATACCCGGGCGCCGACCAGGTCGCGTACGCGGGCTCGGTCTCCTTGTCGCCCAGCTCATACGTGCTCAGGCGCAGCGCGCGTTCGGATTTCAGCTGGTCCTCGGTGACCCGGGGCAGCTTGGCCAGCGGGTGCTTGCGGCTCACGCACAGGACGATTTCCGAAAGCTCCGCCAGGGCGGCGTGCGCGACGTCGGGCGGATAGTTCTCCTGGGCGGCCATCAGCCCCAGATGCGCGCGGCCTTGCTGTACCAGCGCCACCACATCCTCGTACTCCGCGATCAGGCATTCGAAGCGCAGCGTCGGATAGCGCTGGTCGATCTGGCTGAGCATGTTTTCGAAGGTCTCGGACTGGAACGTGTCGGACAGCACCACCGTCAGCCGGGGCTCCAGGCCTTCGGACAGTTGGCTGGCGCTGCGATTCAGTCTGTCGTTGGCGGCCAGCACCTGCAAGGCCTGGCCCAGCAGCACGCGGCCCGCCTCGGTCAGGACCGGCTGGCGCTGGCTGCGGTCGAACAGCGTCACATTCAGGTCCACTTCCAGGTTGGCGACGGTTTCGCTGACGGTCGACTGGCTTTTCCCGAGCTTGCGGGCGGCGGCGGAAAACGTGCCTTCGGAGGCGACCTGGGCGAACGCCGCCAGGGATTCCAGGGAATGGCGCATGGGTCAGGGGCTCCGGTGTTATCGGTTTTTCCGATGAAAACCATCTTTATGGTAACGGAAATATCGTCGAAAATCCGTACCACTGAGTATCAACCGACCGCAGGTGGGTCATGACGCAAGCCAAGAAATCCATTAAAGAACGTTTCCTTCACGCCTTTCTGTTCGAAATCATCGCCATCGGCTTGTCCGCCCCGGCGGCTGCCTGGGCCATGGGCAAGTCCCTGTTCGAAATGGGTGTGCTGACCGCGGTGATCGCCTGGATCGCGCTGGTCTGGAACATGATCTACAACGCGGGCTTTGACCGCATCGAGAACCGCATGGGCTGGACCCGCACGCTGCGGCTGCGCGTGGTGCACGCGTTCGGCTTCGAGCTGGGCCTGATCCTGATCGTGATCCCGCTGGCGGCCTGGTGGCTGAACATCGGCCTGTGGCAGGCCTTTGTGCTGGATATCGCGCTGGTGCTGTTCTACCTGCCCTACGCCTTCCTCTACAACCTGGCCTATGACCGTTCGCGGCCGCGGGTCCTGCAGTGGCTGGCCCGCCGCAAGGGGCAGGCCGCGCCGGCCGTCACGCGTCAATCACCTTGCGCGTGAACATTTCCAGGTAGTCCATCAGCGAGTCCGCGCCCTTGATGGCCGCGGACTCGTTGCCGGTGGCGATGCCTTCAGCCATCAGCATGTGGCGGCGCGCGCCCTCGGCGATGTCGCCCTCGTGCTGGTAGGCGTACCAGAAGCGGCGGCACTGGATGATCAGCGGCGCCACCGCGTTCACCGCCGACGCATTGCGGCAGGCCTGGTGGCAGACGTGGTCCAGCATCTGGTCGGCATGCATGTAGTCGTCGAGATTGCCGCCTTCCGCCGCGCGGATCATCTGCGCGGCGCAATCCACGATCTGGCTGCGTTGAGCAGGGGTGGCGCGGCGCGCGGCGCTGGCGGCGATCAGCTGCTCCAGCGCCCGGCGGGTCTGGATCAAGTCCATGTGGTCCGCCAGCTGGATCATGGACACGCGCAGGCCGCGCCGCGGCTCCTGGCGTATCAGCCCGGCGGCCACCATGCGCAGCAGCGCCTCGCGCAGCGGCGTGCGCCCCAGGCCGGTCTTTTCCACCAGATCCGCTTCCACGACCGCGCTGCCCGGCTGCAATTGCAGCGTGGCGATCATGCTTTCGATCTGGTCGTAGGCGACGTCGGCGGCGCGCCGTTTGAATTCTGCTGCTGCCATCAACTATTGTTTTCCTTCGTTTTGCGCCACTGCGCGTAGGCCAGCCATTCGCCGACGAATCCGCGCCGGAAGAACGACACGCACAACACGAAAATCAGTCCGATGACGATGGTGACGATGTCGCCCAGGGTGGCAAGATAATTCTGCAAGCTGACGACCAGCGTCGCGCCCACCACGGGCCCCCATACCGTGCCGATGCCGCCCAGGAGCGTCATCAGCAGCACTTCCGTCGAGGTGGCGAGCGAAACGTCGTTCAATGCAACCAGCTGGAGCACCAGCGCCTTCAGCGAACCCGCCAGGCCGGCGACCGAGGCCGACAGCACGAAGGCCAGCAGCTTGCACCGGTCTGTATCGTAACCTAGCGATATGGCCCGCGGCGCGTTGTCCCGGATGGTCTTGAGCACCTGCCCGAAGGGCGAATGGATCACCCGGTAGACGAACAGAAAGCCCAGCACAAAGACCGCCAGCGCGAAGTAATACATATTGCTGTCCACGCTCAGGTCCACCAGGCCCAGGAACTTGCCGCGCGGGATGCCCTGCATGCCGTCCTCGCCGCGGGTCCAGCCCACCTGCACCGCCATGAAGTACGCCACCTGCGACAGCGCCAGCGTGATCATCGCGAAATAGATGCCGGTGCGCCGGATCGCCAGCCAGCCGATGGCCCAGCCGATGGCCGCGGCCATGGCCACGCCGCAGGCCATGGCAACCTCGGGCGGCAGGCCGCGCGCGCCGAACAGGATCATCATTTCACCGGCTGCGTAGCCGGCCCAGCCGAAGAACGCCGCATGGCCGAAGGACACCAGTCCGGTAAAGCCGGTCAGCAGGTTGAAGGCCAGCGCGAACAGCGCAAAGCACAGCACCTTCATCACAAACACGGGATAGACGATCTGCGGGAAGAACGGCACCAGCAGGGCCGGCACCAGCAGCAGCGCCAGGATGCGGATCGAGGAGGGTATGCGCTGCACCTTATTTCTCCTTGCCGAACAGGCCGGCGGGGCGAGTCAGCAGAACGATCGCCATGACGATGAAGACGACTACCGTCGAGGCTTCGGGATAGAACACTTTGGTCAGGCCTTCCAGCAGGCCCAGGGCCAGCCCCGTGACGATGGCGCCCATGATGGAGCCCAGCCCGCCGATCACGACCACGGCGAACACGATGTTCAACAGGTTGGCGCCCATCAGTGGGTTGATCTGCATGACGGGCGCGGCCAGCACGCCGGCCACGCCGGCCAGCGCCACGCCGAAGCCATAGGTCAGGGTGATCATCACCGGCACATTGACGCCGAAGGCCTGCAGCAGCTTGGGGTTTTCCGTGCCGGCGCGCAGCATGGCGCCCAGGCGGGTCCGCTCGAACAGATACCAGGTCGCCAGGCACAGCGTCAGGGACGCCACCACCACGAAGGCGCGGTAGGCCGGCAGGAACATGAAGCCCAGGTCGAAACCGCCCTGCAGGACTTCGGGCGGCTCGTAACCCACGCCCGAGATGCCGTAGAAGTAGCGAAAGCCGCCTTCCATCATCAGCGCGATGCCGAAGGTCAGCAGCAGGCCGTACAGGTGGTCCAGGTGATACAGGCGCTTGAGCAGCGTCTTCTCGATCACGACGCCCACCAGTCCCACCAGCAGCGGCGCCAGGATCAGCGCGGCCCAGAAGTTGATCTGCACGCCCGGCCCCAGCAGCTGCGGCAGCTGCGTGAAGCCGATCCAGGCCAGGAACGCCGCCATCATGAACTGGGCGCCGTGCGTGAAATTGACGATGTTGAGCAGGCCGAAGATGATGGCCAGGCCCATGCTCAGGATGGCGTAGAAGCAGCCGTTGATCAGCCCCACCAGTAGTTGGGCGAGCAAGGCGGATAGCGAGATATCGAACATGGTAGGTGTCGGGCGGACAGGTGTCGCGTCGATTTCCGGGAAGCGCGCGGCGGCGGTGCGCCGCGGCCAGGGCAGCCGGCGCCGCACGCAAGGCGTGCGGCGCGTGGCGGCTTTACGTCTTGTTCAACGCGCACGCGGCCTGGGGCTTGGGAAAGACCTCCTCGCCCTTGAGTACCGACTTGACGTTGTAGTAGTCCCAGGGCGCCTTGGATTCGGCGGGCGACTTCACCTGCAACAGCAGCATGTCGTGCACCAGCGCGCCGTCGGCGCGCAGCTTGCCGTTGCGGATCACGGCGTCGTTGATGGTCATTTCGCGCAGCTTGGCCATCACGGCGGGCGCGTCGTCGGTGCCGGCGGCTTCGATCGCCTTCAGGTAGGACAGCGTGGCCGAGTACACGCCCGCCTGCGAGGCGGTCGGCATCTTCTTGGCCTTCTCAAAGAACTTCTTGGCCCAGGCGCGCGAGGCGTCGTCATAGTCCCAGTAGAAGGCTTCGGTCAGGTACATGCCCTGCGCCTTGGCCAGGCCCATGCTGTGCACGTCCGAGATGTAGGTGAGCAGCGGCGCCACGATCTGCTTCTTGTTGATGCCGAATTCGTTGGCCTGCTTGACCGCGTTGACCGTGTCGTTGCCGGCATTGGCCAGCGCGATCACGTCGGCTTTCGATGCTTGCGCCTTCAACAGGAACGAGGAAAAGTCGTTGCCGGGGAAGGGGTGGCGCGACACGCCCACCACGCTGCCGCCGTTTTCCTGAATGACCTCGGTGCCGTCCTTTTCCAGCGAGTGGCCAAAGGTATAGTCGGCGGTGATGAAGTACCAGGTCTTCTTGCCTTCCTTGACCAGCGCGCGCGCGGTGCCGGCGGCCAGCGCATAGGTGTTGGTGGTCCACTGGGCGTTCAGCGGCGAGCATTTCTCGCCCAGGATGGCCGTGGACAGGCCGGCCGACGGCATGGTCACGCGGTTCTTCTGCTTGGCGATTTCCATCACCGCCAGCGCGGTGGAGGCGGTCGGGAAGTCGGTGATCATGTCGACCTTGCCCTGGTCGAACCATTCACGCGCCAGGTTGGCGGCGACGTCGGGCTTGTTCTGGTGGTCGGCGGAAACCACTTCCACCGGCTTGCCCAGCACCTTGTTGCCCATTTCCTCGGCGGCCATGCGCGCCGCGATCACGGAGCCGTTGCCGGCCAGGTCGGAATAGACGCCGGACAGATCGGTCAGGACGCCGATCTTGACCACGTCGTCGCTGACCTTGGTCTGGGCCTGGGCGGCGCCGATCATGCCGACGGCGAACAGCGCTGCTGCGATTCGATTCAATTTCATCTGACTACGCTCCGTGTAGGAAGGGGACTGCGGTCGGAAGGAATGTGGTTGGAAAACTCAAATGCCGAGCAGGGCGTTCAGCTTGTTCTGCGATTGCCGGACCTCGGCGCGGTCTATCACCGCCACCACCTGGCCGTGCTCGATGACGTAATGGCGGTCGGCCAGGTGCTGGGCGAAGCGGAAGTTCTGCTCGACCAGCACGGTGGTGTAGCCGCGCTCTTTCAATTGCCGGATCACGCGGCCCAGGGACTGCACGATGACAGGGGCCAGGCCTTCGGTGATTTCGTCGAGCAACAACAGGCGGGCGCCAGTGCGCAGGATGCGCGCCATCGCCAGCATCTGCTGTTCGCCGCCCGACAGACGCGTGCCGGGGCTGTGCGCGCGTTCTTTCAGGTTGGGGAACATGTTGTAGATCTCTTCCACCGACATGCCGTCCGGCCCCACCGAGGGCAGCAGCATGAGGTTTTCCTCGGCGCTCAAGGACGCATAGATGCCGCGTTCCTCGGGGCAATAGCCGATGCCGCGCCGTGCGATCTTGTGAGGCGGCAGGCCCACGGTCTCCTGGCCCTGGATCTTGATGGAGCCGCTGCGTCGGCCGACCAGGCCCAGGATGGACTTCAGCGTCGAGCTGCGGCCCGCGCCGTTCCTGCCCAGCAATGTCACGCATTCGCCCGGCTTCACGTCCAGGTCTATGCCGTGCAGGATGTGCGATTCGCCGTACCAGGCGTGCAGGTTGCGGATCTCCAGCATGCTAGAGCCCGGGGCGGCTTCATTCATCTTCGGCTCCCATGTAGGCTTCGCGCACCGCGGGGTTTTCCGACACGGTTGCGTAGGGGCCTTCGGCCAGGATCTCGCCCCGTTGCAGCACGGTGATGGTGTCGGAAATGTCCGCCACCACTTTCATGTTGTGTTCGACCATCAGGATGGTGCGGCCGGCGGATACCTGCTTGATCAGGTGCTTGACCCGATCGACGTCTTCGTGGCCCATGCCCTGCGTGGGTTCGTCCAGCAACAGCAGTTCGGGTTCCAGCGCCAGCGTGGTCGCGATCTCCAGCGTGCGCTTGCGGCCATAGGGCAGGTCGCCCGCGGCGACATCCAGGTGCGTGCGCAGGCCGACCTGGTCCAGCAGTTCCTCGACGCGGTGGTGCAGGCTTTCCAGTGTGCGTTCCGAACGCCAGAAGCAATAGTCCACGCCCAGCTTGCGCTGCAAGGCGACGCGCACGTTCTCGCGCACGGACAGCTGCGGGAACACGGCGGAGATCTGGAACGAGCGCACGATGCCGCGGCGCGCGGTCTGCGCGGGGCGTTCCTGCGTGATGTCCACGCCGTCGTACAGAATCTCGCCGCGCGTCGGAATGTGGAACTTGGTCAGCAGATTGAAGAAGGTGGTCTTGCCCGCGCCGTTGGGGCCGATGAGCGCGTGGATGGCGCCGCGGCGCACGCTCATGTCGACGTTGTTGACCGCCACGAAGCCGCGGAATTCCTTGCTCAGGCCCCGGGTCTGAAGAATGATGTCGCTTTGCATGATGTCCGTTAGGCTTGCGGGAGGACAGGCCCTGGCGCGTCGCGGCCCCGCCACGCGCCAGGAGGTTCGTGCTGCTTCCGGAGCCCGGCCTTACTTCGACTGGTACTGCGCGGGGCGCTTGGCCAGCGAGGCCTGGATGATGGCGGCGCAGCGTTCGCGCTCGGCGCCCACCAGCGGCAGGCGCGGACGGCGCACGTGCTCATTGCCCACGCCAACCAGGGTCTCGGCCAGCTTGATGTTCTGCACCAGCTTGGTCGACACATCCAGGTGCAGGAGCGGCGTGAACCATTGGTACAGCGCCAGCGCTTCCTGCCACTTGCCGGCCTTCATCAGGTCATACAGGGCCACGGTTTCGCGCGGGAAGGCGGTGACCAGCCCGGCCAGCAGGCCGTCCGCGCCCAGCGCCAGCGCTTCGAACGACAGGTCGTCCACGCCGATGAACAGTTGATAGCGCGTGCCCAGCGCGTTGCGCAGGTCGGTCAGGCGGCGCACGTCGTCGCTGCTTTCCTTGATGGCGACCAGCCACTTGCAGTCGGCCAGTTCGGCCATGTGCTCGGTCTTGAGATCCACGCGGTAGGCGACGGGGTTGTTGTAGATCATGCAGGGTTTCTGCGCCGCCTCGGCCATGGTGCGGATGCTCTGCATGGCTTCGCGCGCGTCCGCCACGTAGATCAGCGAGGGCATCAGCATGAACCCGTCCACGCCCAGTTCCACCGCGGCCTTGATGAAGCGCAGCGCTTCGCGGGTGCTGGTTTCGGACACGTTGGCCAGGACCGGAATGCGTCCCGCGCTGACTTCCACGGCGCAACGCGTCACTTCCAGCTTTTCTTCCAGGGTCAGGGTGCTGGCTTCGCCCAGCGAGCCGCAGGTGACCAGGCCGTGTACGCCGTTGTCGATCAGGAAGCCGAAGTGCTTGCGCATCGCCTCGAAGTCGAGGGTCTCGTCGGCATGGAACTTACTCGTTACGGCAGGGAAGACGCCCTGCCAATGCACGTTACTCAACTGGCTTCTCCTCAAGATGCCGTCGCTTCAATGGCGGAGCGGCGAGCAGGAGCAAAGTCTAATATCTGATAAATATATTTAGAAGATATTTTGATTTGGGAGTTTCCCGGATCGGGATTTCCCGATGAGCAGACAGGAGGAGGGACGGTCGGCGAGCGCGGGCTCGGAGACCGTTGGGCGGACTCTGGTTGTCAGCCGGCCTTGCGCGGATAGGCGCGGCTCGCGTCCTGCATGAAGGCCTTCACCGCGGTCTCGTACTGCGCGCCGCTGCGAAAGGCGCCGGAGTGCGAGGCGCCTTCGATCTTGACCAGGCGCTTGAGTTCGGGCGCGACGTTGCTGGCGGCGGCGTAGAGCTCGTCGCTCATGGTGTGCGGCACCACGCGGTCGGCGGTGCCGTGCATGAAGAGCATGGGCGTGCGCATGCGCGCCAGTTTTTCCACCGAGGCGAATGGCTGTGTGACGAGCAGGCTGGCGCCCGGCACCTTGCCCCAGCGCAGCGTGGCCAGCATCGCGCCGATGCTGGTGAAACTGGACTCCACGATCAGGCCGGCGAACTGCGGCTGTTCCGGGCGCGCGGCCAGGTCGATCGCGATCGCGCCGCCCAGGCTGTGGCCGTAGATGAAGCGGCGCGACGGATCGGGCTGGATGCGGGCCAGTTCCGCAAGCCCGGCCATCGCGTCTTCCAGCGCGCTGTCCTCGGACGGCAGGCGCGGGGTCGAGGCGCCGAAGCCGCGGTAGTCGATGGCCAGCACGGAATAGCCCATGCGCGTCCAGCCGTCGATGCGGAAGGCGCTGCCATTCAGGTTCCAGCGCGCGCCATGCAGGTACAGCACGGTGGGCGCGCCGGCTTTGGGGCTTTGCCAGTACCAGGCGCGCACCTTGTCGCCGCCGGCCAGTGTCAGGTCGTAGACCTGGGTCCCGGCGGCCGGTTCGCGCCACCAGGTCTGCGGTTCGGATTGGGGAGAGAAGATGGTCTGCCGCTGCCAGGAATCGAGCTGGGTGCAGCCGACGACGCTGGCGCCGGCCAAGAGGGCAACGGCGAACAGGCGGCGGGGGGATAGGCGGGCGAGGGCTGGCATGGAATATCTGACCCGGGCGGAGCGGCTGGGTTCCGGCATCAGCATACTTCGGGATGGACTTCCCGGGTCAAGGCCAGCCAGGCCTGGGCGGCGTGCGACAGGTAGCCGCCGCGGCGCCAGACCAGCACCATTTCCCAGTCCGTGCCGGCATCGAGCAATGGCACGCGCGCCACGCCAGCGTGCAGCTCTTCGCGGGCCTTCAGGCGCGGCAGGAAGGCCACGCCCAGGCCGGCGGCCACCAGCGCCACGATGAAATCGATCTGGCCGCTGCGCGCCGCAATGGCAGGGGCAAAGCCGGCCCGCTGGCAGGCGTCCTGGATGATGCGGTTCAGGGCAAAGCCCGTCTCGAACAGGATGAAGGGCGAGTCCCGCAGGTCGCTCAGCCCAACCGTTGCGGCGCCCGCCTTGGGGTGGTCGGCGGGCATCAGCGCCACCAGCGGCTCGCGCGCCACCGGCTGCCAGTCGAAGATGTCGGGCACCGGTCTGAGCGAGCCCGCCAGCTCGATCTCGCCGGCCATCACCATTTCTTCCAGGCGGCGGCTGCCGTGTTCCACCAGGCTGATCTCCACCTGCGGATAGCGGCTGCGAAAGCGCGCGAACATCGGCGCGAACAAGGTGCTGCTGCCCAGCGGCGGCAGGCCCAGCCGCAGCACGCCGCGCTTGAGCCCTTTCAGTTCGTCGAGTTCGGCGTACAGATCGTCGCGCTGCGCCAGCATGGCCACGGCGCGGCGGTAGACGATCTCGCCGGCGGCGGTCAGCCGCGGCGGCTGGGCGTGGCGGTCCAGCAAGGGCATGCCCAGCTCGTCTTCCAGCTGGCGCACCGCCTTGCTCACGGTGGGCTGGGTGGCGTAGACGGCCTTGGCCGCCTGGGAGAAACCGCCCTGGCGGACCACTTCGACCAAGGCGCGCAGTGGGCGCAGTTCCATGGTTATGCCTATTTGGAATGGGTTGAATTCAAGGAATTCATTTTATCTATGGGGCGCGCGGGCGTAAAACATCTACTTGCCGCAGGAACCTCGTCCCATGTCTCGCCCACGCCTCGCCATTCTTCTACGCAGCAAGCTGCGCCGCAGCCGCGTGCTGCAAATCTGCCTGCTGGTCCTGTTCTCCCTGCTGGGCCAGGCGCTGGCCCAATGGCTGGGCCTGCCCGTGCCGGGCGGCGTCGTTGGCATGGCGCTGGTGCTGCTACTGCTGGCCACGCGCCGCCTGCGCGTGCGCAACGTGCATCGCGGCGCCAGTTGGCTGCTGGGCGAGATGCTGTTGTTCTTTGTCCCCGCCGTCATGTCGCTGCTGGATCACCGCGAATTCCTCGGTGTGCTGGGCTTGAAACTGCTGGCCGTCATCCTCCTGGGCACGGCCCTGGTGATGATGGGCACGGCCCTGACCATCGATCTTTGCTACCGCTGGATGAATCGCCATGCCGGCTGATTTCAACCTGTGGTTCTGGCCCGCGGCGACCGTGCTGGCCTATGTCTGCGCGCGGCTGTTCTACCGGCGCTACGCCTACTGGTGCACCTCGACCCTGGTGGTGGCGCCCGCGCTGCTGCTGGCGTTGGCGCTTGCGCTGCACACGGGTTACCGCGACTACATGGCGGGTTCGCACTGGCTGATGGCGATGCTGGGGCCGGTCATCGTGGCCTTCGCGCTGCCCTTGTACGAACAGCGCGCGCTGATCCGCCGTTACTGGCCGGTGCTGGTGGCGGGCGTGGCGGTAGGCAGCCTGATCGCGGGCGCCAGCGCCTGGATGCTGGGCAGCCTGCTGGGCCTGTCGCCGGATCTGCGCCTGAGCCTGCTGCCGCGCTCGGTGGCCACGCCGTTCGCGGTGGCCGTGTCGTCGCACGTGGGCGGCGTGCCGGACCTGACGGCGGTGTTCGTGATCGTCACGGGCGTGTTCGGCGCGGCCATCGGCCAGCTGATGCGGCGCTGGCTGCCGCTGCGCTCGGCGCTGGCGCGCGGCGCGCTGTTCGGCATGGGGGCGCACGGCGCCGGAACGGCCAAGGCCCGCGAACTGGCAGCCGATGAGGGCGCCGTCGCGGGCCTGGTGATGGTGATGGCGGGCTTGTTCAACGTGCTGGTCACACCCGCCGTGGTCGTCGGATTGCTGGCCTGACGGCCGCGTCAGTGCAGCATTTCCAGCGCCACTGGATACAGCGACGCCACCAGCAGTAGCGCCATGCCCACATTGAAGGCGCGGATCGCCCAGGGCTTGTGCAGCACGCGGCGCAGCGCGGTGCCGAAGGTCACCCAGATGCCGATGCTGGGCAGGTTGACGATGCCGCAGACGATGGTGGCGATGACCAGGTTGGCGAAGAAGCCGTTCTGTGGCGTGTAGGTCGCGATCACGCCCACCGCCATGACCCAGGCCTTGGGGTTGACCCACTGGAAGGCGGCGGCCTGCAGAAAGGTAAAGGGCTTGCCGCGCGCTTCGCCGTCGTCGATTTCGCCCGAATTCGCGATCTTCCAGGCCAGATACAGCAGATAGGCCGCGCCAGCGTACTTCAGCACGGTGTATAGCTGCGGAACCTGCTGGAATACCGAACCCAGTCCGACGCCCACCAGGAAGATCATGAAGGTGAAGCCCAGGTTCACGCCCAGCAGATGCGGCACGCTGCGGCGGAAGCCGAAGTTCAGGCCGGACGAGGCCAGCATCACATTGTTCGGGCCGGGCGTAATCGAACTGACCAGCGCGAACATGGCCAGCGGGCCCAGCAAGGACAGCGACATCAGCGGCACGTCGGCCAAGTTGGAAGGAAGCAGATTCATTTTTGGGTCCTGACGATGGCGCGGCGTCCGCCGGCGATAACGGCGATCACGGCAGCGGCGAAGAGGTAGGTCGCCGGCTCCACGGATTCGCCAAACAGCATTGCGGCCGCCACCACCGTCAGGAACGGTTGCAGCAACTGCACCTGGCCGACCCGGGCGATGCCGCCCACGGCCAGGCCGCGATACCAGGCAAAAAAGCCCAGGAACATCGATCCGAGCGCCAGATAGGCGCAGGCGTAGATCACCGAGGCGGTGGGCCAACTGGCCTGCTGCGCCGCCATCCAGCCGACGGGCGCCGCCACCACGGGCGCGCTGATCACCAGGGCCCAGCAGATGGTGCGCCCGCCACCCAGCGTGCGCGAGGCGCGTGCGCCTTCGGCATAGCCCATGCCGCCCAGCACCACCGCCAGCAGCAGCCAGAGATAGCCGGGCTGCAGCGCGCCGTTGCCCTGGCCCAGGGCATAGGCCGTGACCAGGGCGGCGCCCAGCACGGCCCAGGTCCAGAACGCGGGAGAAGGGCGTTCGCCGCTGCGCAGCGCGGCAAAGGCCGCGGTCGACAGCGGCAGCAGCCCATTGAACACCGCGCCTTGCGCGGCGGGCACGGTCTGCATGGCGAGCGACGAGGCCAGCGGCCAGCCCACCACGATGCCCAGCGCGGCCAGGATCACGCCGGGCCACTCCTCGCGGTTCGGCCTGCGGGCGCGCGTCAGCCAGAGCACGGCGATGGCCGGTACGGCCGCCAGCAGCGCGCGGCCCAATCCCACCAGTAGCGGCGCCAGTTCGCCGACCGCCAGGCGGGTCATGGGCAGCGTCAGGGAAAAGACCAGCACCCCCAGAAAACCATAGCCGTAGCCCTCCCAGAGCGTAGCGGGCGTGCTCTGGGCGGTCGGATAGAAAGCGGGACGGGTCATCACGGCACCAAGGTTCGGGAACGCCGCGGGCATCGCGCCCGCCCGCTATTGCGGGTTTTCGGCATTGCTGTCACTCTACGCATAGTCATCGGTACAGTACCGGTACACTTTTGCATATCACTTTACTTACTGGCCTGGTGAAATCCCCATGACAGTTGCAGCCGCCGCTTCTTCCTCCATGCCCTGGCAACCCGTGCGCCAGGCCGACGCCACCCTGGTGGCGCAACTGGCCGATGGGCTGGCGCGCCGCATTGATGAACAGGGCCTGCGGCCCGGCACCCGCCTGCCGTCGATTCGCAAGATGGCGGAACAGTCGGGCGTCAGCCGTTTCACCGTGGTCGAGGCCTATGACCGGCTGGTGGCGCGCGGCCTGGTGCAGTCGCGCCGCGGCGCGGGGTTCTTCGTGCGGGCGCGCAGCGGCCAATTGGCCGCGGTTGCCAGCGCGGCGCCCGCGTCCCTGGCGCCACCCGCCCGGATCGACGTCGCCTGGCTGCTGCGCAGCATGTTCCGCGATACCAATCCTTCGGGCATGCCGGGCGGGGCGGGGCTGCTGCCGGCGGACTGGCTGGATCCCGAAATGGTGGCCGGTGCGGTGCGCGCCGTAGGGCGCTCGGTGCGCGGCCATCTGGTCAGCTATGGGCATCCCCAGGGGTTCGCGCCGCTGCGCCAGCAGATCGCCGCCTTTCTACAGAACGAGGGCGTACCGGCGCATCCGGAACACAACCTGCTCATGACCAACGGCGTCACGCACGGGCTGGACCTGATCGCGCGGCACCTGGTCAAGCCGGGCGACACCGTCCTGGTCGAAGACCCGGCCTGGTTCGTCATTTTCGGCCGGCTGGCCGCCTTCGGCGCGCGCCTGATCGGCGTGCCGCGCGGCCCGGACGGCCCCGACACGGCGCTGCTGGAGCAACTGGCGGCCCAGCACAAACCCAAGCTCTTCATCATCAACGGTTCGGTGCACAATCCCACCGGCCACACCCTGTCGGCCGGCGCCGCCTACGACATCCTGCGCATCGCCGAACGCCATGATTTCCTGGTGGTCGAGGACGACACCTACGGCGAACTGCATCCGGGCGGCGCCATGAAACTGGCCGCGCTGGACCGCCTGAAGCGGGTGATCCTGGTGGGCGGCTATTCCAAGATGCTGGCGGCCAGCCTGCGGGTGGGCTATCTGGCCGCGAATCCCGAGATCCTGCAGAAACTCGCCGACCTGAAAATGCTGGCCGGCCTGACCTCGCCCGAACTGGGCGAGCGGGTCATCCACCGCGTGCTGATGGAAGGGCAGTACCGCCGCCACATCGAGCGCGTGCGCTTGCGGGTGGACGATGCCCGCCAGCGCTGCCTGAAAGGCCTGTTGAAACTGGGATTGACCGTGCACCACGAGCCGCACGCCGGCATGTTCGTGTGGGCCGATTACGGCCGCGATACCGAGGCGCTGGCGCGGGTGGCGGCCGACCACGGCATGCTGTTGGCGCCGGGCACGCTGTTTTCGCCGTCCCAGGCGCCTTCGACCATGCTGCGCTTTTCGGTCACCATCGTCGATCACCGCGGCGTCTGGACCGATCTGGAAAAAATCTTCGCGCAAAACGCTGCCAGCAATTAATAATAGAGAGCTATCCCGTTGAAGCCATTGAAGGAAACGCCATGTCCGCACCCATCAAGCCCCTGACCCAGAATTTCGCCGTCGCGCCCCAGCTCGGCCCGGACGACATGGCGGACGTCGCCGCCGCCGGCTACAAGAGCGTCATCATCAACCGTCCCGATTTCGAGGGCGGCCCGGACCAGCCCACCGCCGCGGACGTGTCCAAGGCCGCGCTGGCCGCCGGCCTGCAAATCGAGTACCAGCCCGTGGTCGGCAGCGCCATGACCGCCGCCGACGTGGTGCGCTTCGCCGAACTGCTGCGCACCCTGCCGGGCCCGGTCCTGGCCTACTGCCGCACCGGCACGCGTTGCACCAACCTGTACGCCGCCGCCCAGCAGCTGGGCTGAGCGCGCGCTTGACGCGCGTCAAGGCGCGCCGGGTTCGTTGATGTGAACCTGGCGCGTTTCCGGTAGCATGGGGGTACCTCACAAACAGGAGCAGGCAAGATGTTCAAGAAGATCCTGATTCCCACCGACGGTTCTCCGCTCTCGGCCCAAGCCGCCAATGCCGGTATTTGCTTCGCGCGCTCCGTGGGCGCTGAAGTCGTCGCGCTCTACGTGACCCAGCCTTTCGCGGCCACGATCGGCTTCGACGGCATGGCCGCCGCTTACGCCATTACCGACGAAGACTACGAAAAGGCCTCGGCCGAGCAGGCCGACAAATACCTCAAGCAGATCACCGACCGCGCCGACACCGCCGGCGTGAAGTCCGAGTCGCGCGCCGTGTCGAACTTCAACGTGGCCGACGGCATCGTGCAAGCCGCCGCCGACGCCGGCTGCGACCTGATCTTCATCGGCAGCCACGGCCGCAGCGGCCTGTCGCGCCTGCTGCTGGGCAGCGTCACCGCCAAGGTCCTGTCGCTGGCCAGCACCGCCGTGCTGGTGTACCGCGTCAAGGAAGAAAAGAAGTAGCCTGCACTGATATGCCGCCGCGGGCAGCCCCAAAGGCTCGCCCCGGGCTGGTGCATGGCAAACGAGCCCCTCCCGTCGGAGGGGCTTTTTTTATCCTTGGCCCGTGCAGGGACTAGGCTTGTTTCTTGCCGCGCGGCGCGTAATATTTGTGAATCAGTGCGGGCGCGATTTCGCCATTCTCAAGCACCCTACGCGGCATGGCGCCCGCCGCGGCAAGGCCCGGTCGGGCTTGCCGTCTTCGCCCGGTAGTTCACTGCAAGGGAAGAGGCCATGACTCGCAAGACGCGTATCGAGCTATACCGCAATATCGGCATCAGCGCCCATATCGACGCGGGCAAAACGACGACCACCGAGCGCATCCTCTTCTATACCGGCATCACCCACAAGATCGGCGAGGTGCACGATGGCGCCGCCGTGATGGACTGGATGGAGCAGGAGCAGGAGCGCGGCATCACCATCACGTCGGCCGCCACCACCGCCTTCTGGAAGGGCATGGCGGGCAATTATCCCGAACACCGCATCAACATCATCGACACGCCGGGCCACGTCGACTTCACCATCGAGGTCGAGCGTTCCATGCGCGTGCTGGATGGCGCGGTCATGGTCTACGACGCCGTGGGCGGTGTGCAGCCGCAGTCCGAAACCGTCTGGCGCCAGGCCAACAAGTACAAGGTGCCGCGCCTGGCCTTCGTCAACAAGATGGACCGCGTTGGCGCGGACTTCCTGCGCGTGCAGCGCCAGATCGCCGAACGCCTGAAGGGCGACGCCGTGCCCATCCAGCTGCCGGTGGGCGCCGAGGACCATTTCGAAGGCGTGATCGACCTGGTCAAGATGAAGGCCATCATCTGGGACGAGGCCAGCCAGGGCGTGCGCTTCGAGTACCGCGACATTCCCGCCGCGATGCAGGCCCAGGCCCAGGAATGGCATGACAAGATGGTGGAGAAGGCCGCCGAAGCCAACGAGACCCTGCTGGAAAAATACCTGTCCGGCGAACCGCTGACCGAGGACGAAATCAAGCAGGGCCTGCGCATGCGCACGGTCGCCAACGAAATCGTGCCCATGCTCTGTGGCAGCGCATTCAAGAACAAGGGCGTGCAGGCCATGCTGGACGCGGTCATCGACTATATGCCCTCGCCGGTGGACGTGCCCGCGATCAAGGGCCACGACCAGCGCGACCGCGATATCGAACGCCATCCCACCGATAACGAACCGTTCTCGGCCTTGGCCTTCAAAATCATGACGGATCCGTTTGTCGGCCAACTGGTGTTCTTCCGCGTCTATTCCGGCGTGGTGAAGTCGGGCGACTCCGTCTTCAACCCCATCAAGGAAAAGAAGGAAAGGCTGGGCCGCATCCTGCAGATGCACGCCAACGAACGGCGCGAGATCACCGAGGTTTACGCGGGCGACATCGCGGCGGCGGTGGGCATCAAGGACGTCACCACCGGCGACACGCTGACCGATCCGGCCCACATCATCATCCTGGAACGCATGGTGTTTCCGGAGCCCGTCATTTCCCAGGCCGTGGAGCCCAAGACCAAGGCCGACCAGGAAAAAATGGGCATCGCGCTGGGTCGCCTGGCGCAGGAGGATCCGTCCTTCCGCGTGCGCACGGACGAGGAATCCGGGCAGACCATCATTTCCGGCATGGGCGAGCTGCACCTGGAAATCCTGGTCGACCGCATGAAGCGTGAGTTCGGCGTCGAAGCCACCGTGGGCAAGCCCCAGGTCGCGTATCGCGAGACTATCCGCAAGACCTGCAACGAGGTCGAAGGCAAGTTCGTCAAGCAATCGGGCGGGCGCGGCCAGTACGGCCATGTGGTGCTCAAGCTGGAGCCGCAGGAGCCCGGCAAGGGCTATGAATTCGTCGACGCCATCAAGGGTGGCGTGGTGCCGCGCGAATTCATTCCGGCCGTCGACAAGGGCATACGCGAAGCGCTGAACGCCGGCATACTGGCAGGCTATCCCGTGGTGGACGTGAAGGCGACGCTGTTCTTCGGCTCGTACCACGACGTGGACTCGAACGAGAACGCCTTCAAGATGGCGGGCTCGATGGCCTTCAAGGAAGGCATGCGGCGCGCGGATCCGGTGCTGCTGGAGCCCATGATGCACGTGGAGGTGGAAACGCCCGAGGACTTCACCGGCAACGTGATGGGCGATTTGTCCTCGCGGCGCGGCATGGTGCAGGGCATGGAGGACATGGCCGGGGGCAGCGGCAAGCTGGTAAAGGCCGAGGTGCCGCTGGCAGAGATGTTCGGCTATTCCACTTCGCTGCGTTCGCTGACGCAGGGGCGCGCGACCTACAGCATGGAATTCAAGCACTATGCCGAGGCGCCGCGCCAGGTGGCGCAGGAAGTGATGGCGGCCCAGGGCTCGGGCCGCTGAGCCCGTCTCAGGCGGGGGCGGCGGCCGTGGCCGCCGCCGCGCGCATGCGCGACGAGGCCAGCTTCACGCCCAGCAGGATCATCACGAAGCCGTAGGCATGGAACAGCTGCGGGGCCTCGCCCAGCAGCGGCCAGGCCAGCAGCGCGGCATAGACCGGCACCAGGAACATCGACAGTCCCGCCGTGGCCGGGCCGGCCTGGCTGATCAGGCGGCCGTATACGTAGTACGCGCCCAGGCTGGGCACTACCGCCAGGAACAGCAGCACCGCGGCCAGGCGCGGATCGCCCCAGGGCGGCGTGGCGCCGGCCGCGGCCTCGATGGCGGCAAACGGCGCCAGCGCCAGCACGCCACCCAGCATCAGGGTCGCCAGCCGGGCGCTGTCCGGCACTGCGGGCAGGCTCAAGCGCTTTTGCAGCACGGTGTAGAAGGCCCAGCCGGTGGCGGCCAGCAACACCCAGAGGTCGCCCTGGCCAAAATCCAGGCGGGCCAGCGTCTGCGCGTCGCCGCGCGCCAGCACCACCAGCACGCCGCCCAGCGCCAACACCAGGCCCGCGCCGCGCAGGGCGGACAGCGGCTTGCGCCAGATGATGGCTTCCAGCAGCGCCACCAGGATGGGGCTGCATGAAAAGATCAACGCGATATTGGTCGCGCTGGTGTTCTGGGCGCCGATGTATTGCGGCGCCACGGCCACGCCCATGCCCAGCACCGCCAGCGGCGCCAGCGAGGGCAGGGCGCGCCATAGCGTCCTGCGATGCGCGCGCAGGGCGGGCGCGGCCAGCGGCAGCAGGATCAACAGGGCGATCAGCCAGCGGCCGAAGGCCAGGAAAACAGGGGGGAGGGTGGCGTCATGGGCCCAGCGGGCCGCCACCATGTTGGAGGCGAAGAGCGCCGGAGCGGCGAAAAGCATGGCTGTGCCGGAAAGGCCCAGGCCGGTTCTTGCGGGTGCTGCTGCTGCGAGAGACATGGTTTCCTGCCGCGCGGATCGGCGCGCGGCGTGCTGCGTTGATACTGCCGGCGTCCGTGCCGGGTTGTGCCGCAGCGGGGACGCCGAAATCGGACGGCCGGGATAGGTGACCGTCTTGCTGGAAAGTCTACGGGCAGGAAAGCAAAATAGGTTTCCTGATTCACGCCATATGCGCGGAATCTGGAAAATATCTGTCTAGTAGAATTCGATTTTTCAGAGATATTCTCTTCGTTCTGCGCCAGCCATGTCCACGCCTCCAAAAATCGACGAAACCGACCGCAAGATCCTGCGCGCGTTGCGCGCGGACGGACGCCTCACCAACCTGAAGCTGGCCGAGCAGGTAGGCCTGTCGCCCACGCCATGCTGGAACCGGGTCAAGGCGCTGGAAGAGGCGGGCGTGATCGAGGGCTATGCGGCCCTTTTGAACCAGAAGGCGCTGGGCCTGCCGGACACCGTCATGATCGAGGTGACGCTGGAGCATCACGACGACGATACGCTGGCGCGCTTCGGCGAAGAGATCACGCGGTTGCCGGAAGTGGTCGAGGCCTTTCTCGTGACGGGCGAATACGACTATCTGATCAAGGTGGCGGTGGCGGGCACCGAAGGCTACGAGGAATTCCTGCGCAAGCGGCTGTACAAGCTGCGCGGCGTGCGGCACAGCCGTTCCACCTTCGTGTTGCGGCGTTTGAAGCACACGCCTTCGGTCGAGCCCTGAGGCGTGCCGCGGCCGGGCAGCGCCGGTGTCAGCCGTTGATGAATGCCTCGATGGCGCCGTTGAAGGCGCGCGGATTGCCCAGGTTCATGCCGTGCGACGATCCGGTGATGGTCACGCGTTGCGCTTGCGGCAGCCATTGCGACAGGGCGTCCAGCACGGCCGGATAGGGCGCGGGGCTGAGGGCGCCGCCGATCAGCAGGGTCGGCAGTTTCAGCGTGCCGATCTGCGCGGGCGTCAGCGCCTCGGGCTTTTCCTCGGCCTGCCCGAATAGCGTGCCGACGTTGTCGCGCACCATCTCCTTGAACCACGGCACCATGCGTTGCCAGGTGTCGGGGCCGGTCACGGTATCGACGAACAACGCCAGGCCGTCTTCGATCTCACCGTCGCGGATGAGCGCCAGCGCACGCTGGCGAAAGCCGCCGCGCAGGTCGTCGTCGCCAGGCAGCGGCAGGCCCGGATCGGCCAGAGTCAGGCTGCGCAGCGCGCTGGGCTGCTGCAGCGCCGCTTCCAGCGCCACGCGGCCGCCGCGGGAATGGCCCACCAGATGGGCCGGCTCGCCCGCCACGGTATCGATGAATTCCAGCACGTCGCTGGCATGCTGCTCGATCGAAAAGCCGTCGCCTTCGCCGTCCCAGGTCTCCGGCCAGTAGCGGCGCAGGCAGACCGCCAGCACGCGGAACGACTTGCCCAGCGGCGCCATCTGCGACTTCCAGTAGCGGCAGTCGGACAGAGAGCCATGCACCAGCACCAGGGGCGTGCCGCTGCCGTACTCGGTGTAGGACAGGGCGTAGCCGCCGACCAAGGCGGTTTGCAGGGGCAGGACGGGTTCGGAACGCATGGGTGTCGTATGGGAAAGCCAGGAGCGCATTCTAGCCCGCTGGCGCGGCGCTCCGGCGCTGATAAACTCGTTTTCCGATGCGCTGGCGCGCTGCCCGCGCCGATTTCCCATTTCAATGGAGCCGCCCTGATGTCCCCAGAGTCTCTTGCCGCCTTGCCCGAATCCGCCCAGCGCGTCGCGCGCCTGCTGCTGGAATTGGGGCATGACAAGCCCGTGGTCGTCCTGCCGCAAACCGGCAAGACCTCGGCGGAAGCGGCGGCGGGGCTAGGCTGCGAGGTCGCGCAGATCGCCAAGTCCATCATCTTCCGGCGCGCTTCGGATAACGCCCCGGTGCTGGTCATCGCCAGCGGCGCGAACCGCGTGGACGAGGCCAAGGTGGCCTCGCAGGTGGGCGGGCTGGCCAAGGCGGACGCGAAGTTCGTGCGCGACATGACCGGCTATGCGATCGGCGGCGTGTGCCCCATCGGCCATGCGGTCAAGCCGGTGATGCTGCTGGACGCGGATCTCTTCAACTACGACAGCCTGTGGGCTGCAGCCGGGCATCCGCATGCGGTGTTCAACCTGACCCCGCGGCAGCTGGCGGACATGACCGGCGCGCCGGTCGTGGACGTGGCGTTGCGCGCCTGAATCCCGGGGCAGGGTCGGCTTCGGCGTGCGGGGCGCGCCTGGTCCGTTAGCCAACGGCCTGCCGCAATCAGTGCGGATGCGCTTCCAGCCCGTCGATCAGCACCTGCCGCAAGCCGCGCGAGCAAGTCTCCACGCGGCCTTCTACCCCGTACACGGCGGCCAGCGAGGCCGGCGTGATCACGTCTCCCGGCAGGCCTGCGGCATGCAGCCGGCCATCATGGATCATGACCGCCCGGTCGGCATGCTGTAGCGCCACGTTCAGGTCGTGCAGCACGATGATGCTGATCAGGCCGTGTTCCCTGGTTTCCTGCCGCAGCAGCCGCATGACGTGGAACTGATAGTTCAGGTCCAGCGCCGACAGGGGCTCATCCAGTAGCAGCACGCGCGGATGCCGGATCAGCGCCTGCGCCAGTCCGACCAGCTGCTTCTGTCCGCCGGATAGCGAGTCCAGGTATTGCAACGCCAGGTGGGCAATGCCCAGCCGTTCCAGCAACCGGTCTATGGCCTGCATGTCCACCGGCGTGCCCAGACCGTCGCCGGCCTTGGCCGCCACCAGCACGGATTCGAATACGCGCAAGTGCACGGCCGCGGGCAGGCCCTGGGGCAGGTAGACCACGTGGCGGGCGCGTTCGCCGAAGCTCTGGCGGATCAAGTCCTGACCGTCCAGCTGGACGCCGCCGGCGCGCACGCGGACCAGGCCGGCCAAGGCTTTGAGGAGCGTGGACTTGCCGCTGCCGTTGGGGCCGAGCAGGGCGGTCAGCTGGCCGGCGGGCAGTTCGGGTATCGACAGCCCGTGCAGCACGTCCGTACGCCCGTAGCCGGCCGTCAGGCCGCGCACGGCAAGCGCGAGTGCGGGTGCGGGGTGGGACTCGATCATGGCATCTGCCGGCGCAGCACGACCGACGCAAAGAAGGGGATGCCGACCAGCGCGGTCACGATGCCCACCGGCACGATCACGCCCGGCATGAGGTTCTTCGAGGCGATCGACGCCAGCGACAGGATTACCGCGCCAACCAGCGCGCTGCCCGGCAGGAAGAATCGATGGTCCTCGCCAAACAGCCGCCGCGCAATGTGCGGCGCGACCAGGCCGATAAAGCCTATGGTGCCGACAAAGGCCACCGCCAGCGCCGACAGCAGACTGACCCGGGCCAGCGCCGCGACGCGCACGCGGCGCACATCCACGCCGAAGCTCGCGGCGCGGTCCTCGCCCAGCCGCAGCGCGGTCAGTTTCCAGGATTGGCGCATGGCCAGCGGCAGCGCCACGGCAAAGGCCGCCGCCAGCACGCCGACCGTGGTCCAGCTGGAGCGCGACAGGCTGCCCATGGTCCAGAACACCAGGTTCTGCAGCGCCTCGGCGCTGGCCATGAACTGCACCAGCGACACCAGCGCATTGAAGGTGAACAGCATGGCGATGCCGAACAGCACCACGCCCGAGGTATTCATGCCGCCCCAGCGCGTCACGGCGTCCAGCATCAGCGCCGCCAGCAGCGCGAACAGGAAGGCGTTGCCCGCCACCAGCCAGCCGGCGGGGACGCCGGGCACGCCTAGCTGCAGCACGATGGCCAGCGAGGCGCCAAAGGCCGCGGCGGACGACACCCCCAGCGTGAACGGGCTGGCCAAGGGGTTGTTCAGGATGGTCTGCATTTCCGCGCCCGCCATCCCCAGCGCCATGCCGACCAGCGCGGCCATCAGCGCGGAGGGCAGGCGGATGTCCCACACGATCACGCGGGTGGTCGGATCGGCCGAGGCAGGATGGGTGAGCGTGCGCCACAGCTCGCCCCAGGGTAGGCCCGAGGGACCCACCGTGAAGTCGGCCAGCAGCGCAATGAAAAGCGCCGCCAGCAGCAGGGCGATAAGCCCTGCCCGGCGGCGCAGGATGTGCCGGTAAGCGGCAACCGCGCTTGCGGCAGGCGGCATTACTGCAGCAGCTGCAGGCGGCTCTTGGCCGTGCTGGCTGCCGGCGTGGTCGGGTAGTCGCGGACGATGCGCTGCAGCGTGGTCTTGGCGCCGGCGCGGTTGTTCATTTCGATCTGGCTGCCGGCGATGACCAGCAAGGCATCCGGCGCGCGCGCGTTGTCCGGGGCCTTCTGCACCATGGCGTTCAGCTGCTCGATGGCGCCCTTGAAATCCTTCAGCGCGTAGCGGCTGCTGCCCAGGTAGAACTGGGCGCTGGGCGCGAGCTGGCTGGCGGGATACAGGGCAGTGAACGCAGCCAGCGATTCGGACGCTTCCTTGTATTGGCCCTTGCGGAACAGATCGATCGCGCCGTCATAGGCGGCCTGTTCCTGGGGATCGCCGGCGGAGGCTCCCGGAGGATTGGCGCTGCCCGCCGCGCCGCCCGGCTTGGCCGAGGGCTGCTGGCGCGACACCAGTTCGAGCTGGTCGCGCAGTTGGGCCACTTCCTGCTGCAAGGCCTGGATCTGGTCGGCCAACTGCAGCTTGGCGCGCTGGCTTTGTTCGTTCTGCTGCTGCACCTGTTGGCGCAAATCCAGGATGGCCCGGCGGGCTTCATCGTCGGAAAAAGCGTGGGCGGGCGCCGCAAGGGTCGCAAGCACCAAGCCGGTGGCCGCAATCAGAGGACGCAGGGACAGAACGTTATCGCGCATGAAAATTCCCGGGTATAAAAGCAAACGTCGGGACGGCCGGTTGACCGTCCCGACGCGTGGTAGGGCTCTAGACTATACGAAAAAGCTTAGCGGCGATAAACGATATCGGCGCGGCGGTTTTCCGCAAAGTCGGCTTCCGACGTGCCCGTCGACTTCGGCTTTTCTTTACCGAAGCTGATGGTTTCGATCTGGTTGTCGCTGACGCCCAGCAGGGTCATCATGCGGCGCACAGCGTCGGCACGGCGCTGGCCCAGGGCCAGGTTGTATTCAGCGCCGCCGCGTTCGTCGGTGTTGCCTTCGATCTTGATGGTCTGCTGCTGATGCGAGGCCAGGTACTTGGCGTGGGTTTCGACCAAGCTGCGGTACTGGTCCGACACCGTGTAGCTGTCGAAGTCAAAGTACACCGAGCGCTGTTGCGCCAGGATGCTTTGGGGGTTGAAGGGATCAAGGATCTGGCCAGAGGCCGAGGATCCTTGGCCAGCGCCTCCACCCTGACCCGCTTTATCGTCGAGAGGGACGGAGCTGCAAGCTGCCAGGGCGGCAGCCAGAGCGGCGATGGTTAGGCTTTTGGCAATGCGCGACTTCATGATAGTTCCTTTGCAAAGAGAGTCACACGTGTTATCGGGTAAATGGGCCCCAAGTCGGTTCACGTATTTCCCCATTCAGTACCGAAAGCGTCTGCCGTACGCGGCCATCGCTCGAGACACCAGCAAGCACGCTACGGCCATTTTGGATGGCGGCGTAAAGGACTTGCATTCCATTCGGCGCAAAACTCGGGGACTGATCGTCACGACCATCAGTCAACAAGGTCTCGGAGCCTGAGGACAGGTTCAACGATGCGATTCGAAACGCGCCGTCGCGTCTTGCAACGTACAGTAGCGTCGATCCATCGGGGGAAATTCGGGGTGATATGTTGTAACCACCATTAAACGTGAGGCGGCGTGCTTCGCCACCACTCGAGCCGGTCTGGTAGATCTGCGGCCCGCCGCTGCGGTCACTCGTAAAGATAATGGAAGCACCGTCTGGCGTAAAGCTCGGTTCGGTGTCAATCCCGGGAGAACGCGTAACTCGGGTCGGATTCGAGCCGTCGGTCGCGCCAACGATGTAAATTTGCGACAAACCGTCACGGGTCAGAGCCACCGCCAGCTTGCTGCCATCGGGCGACCAACCGGGTGCGCTGTTGTTGCCCTTGAAGTTGGCGACAGGCGAACGGGCGCTGGTCGCCAGATTGTGCACGTAGACGACAGGTTTGCCGGATTCGAAGCTCACATAGGCGAGCTTGGAGCCATCGGGCGACCAGGACGGCGAAATGATGGGCTCGCGCGAACGCAAGGCGACCTGCGGGTTCTGCCCGTCGGCGTCCGCCACCTGCAGTTCGTAGGTGGCGCCCTTCTTCAGCACGTACGCGATACGGGTCGAGAAGACGCCCTTAACGCCGGTGATCTTCTCGTAAATGCGGTCGGCGATCTGGTGCGCCACGCGGCGCAGTTCCTGCTCCGTGCCCGAGAACGCCACACCGTCCAGCTGGCCCTTCTTGACCGTGTCGGCCAGGCGGTAGCGGACGTCGTAGCGGCCGTCGGCGCCGCGCGTGATGCTGCCGTAGGCGATGAAGTCGGCGCCCTTGCCGCGCCAGTCGTCATGGGCGATGGGAGAGTCCACGTTCAGGCCGGAACCGGCGGCGTTGATCAGGCGGAACTGGCCCGTGCGGGTCAGGTCGGCGCGGATGACTTCGGCCAGGGCGCGGCCATGGGTGTCGTCGACGGCGAAATCGGCGATGGCCACGGGGTATTGGGTGGCGCCGGTACCGGAAATATCGACGCGCAGCTGCGCATGGGCGGGCTTGATGGCCATCAGGCAGGCCAGGGTCAGCATCAGCAGCCCGAGTCCATACGATCGCCAGAGAGCGAGGGGGGGTACTCGTCGGCTATAAGCGGGAGTCATATTCATCAATCTCCTGTCAATCATACATTCTGTACACAACGTCAATAATGGGTTCGTAGCGGCCCGTCGAGGGCTTCGGGAAGGGGTTGCAACGGCGGATGCCCGTCTCGACCGCGCGGTCGAAGCCGACATTGCCCGAAGAACTGGTCAAGGTGACGCCATTGACCTTCCCGTCGGAACCTAACTGTACCCGGTATTGTGCCGTGGGATTTTCCGATCCGTTGCGGGCCGGGGGCGGATAAGCCACCCCGGGTTGCACGCAGGCGCGGACCTTGGCGCCATAGCCGCTGTCGCGTCCGCCGCCCGCCTGGTTGCGGTCGGCCGTGCCGCCGGGAATGCCGGCGGCGCCCAGGGCGTCGTTGCGGAAGGCATCCTTCAGCGCCTTGTCGGCGGCGGCCTTCTTGGCGGCTTCTTCCTTGGCCTTCTTCTCGGCCGCGGCTTTTTTCTCGGCGGCCGCCTTCTCGGCGGCCGCCTTTTCAGCCTTTTCCTCCGCAGCCTTGTCGGCAGCGGCCTTTTCGGCAGCAGCCTTTTCCGCCGCGGCCTTCTTGGCGGCGTCGTCCTTGGCCTTCTTCTCGGCGGCAGCCTTGTCGGCGGCGGCTTTCTCGGCGGCCTTTTCGGCGGCAGCCTTTTCAGCGGCCTGGCGTTCCTGCTCCAGGCGCTTCTTTTCCTTCAGCTCGGCCTGCTTGCGCTCTTCGTCGAGGCGCGCCTTTTCCTTGGCGGCTTCGGCGGCCTGGCGCGCCTTTTCCTCTTGCTCGCGCTTCTTCTTGGCTTCCTGCAGCGCGATCTCGGGGTCGACTTCCTCGGTCTTGGGCTGGGCTTGGGGCTCGGGCTCGGGCTTGGGGGGCGGCGGCGGGGGAGGCTCGGGCGCCTTTTCAGGCTCCGGCTTCGGTTCCGGCTTGGGCTGCGGCTTAGGGGGTTCGGGTTGCGGCGTGGGCGGCGGGGAGTCGGGCGAGTTGCCGTCTGCCCAGAGTTGCACCTGCACGGGGCCGGGGCTCTCGGAGCGCCAGTTCACGCCAAAGATCAAGACGATCAGCAGCAGCACGTGCACGGCCACGGCCAGGATCATCGCCTTCCGGTTGTCGTGGTTGGGCGGGGTGGCCGGGGGGCCGCTGCGGTGTCGGATTATGGGTGGCGTCATGAGCGTTGCATGCCGGCGGCGCCGGCGGAAGGCGTCGCGTTAGCGTTTTTTCGCGGGTGCGGGCTGGGAAGCGCCGGCGGACTGGTCCACCAGCAGGCCCAGGCGGGTGATGCCGCTGGTGCGAAGTTCATCCATGACCTTCACGACCGTTTCGTAGGGCACCTTGCCGTCGGCGGCGATGACCACCGGGGTTTCCGCGGTAATGCGCGAACGCACCTGCGCCACCAGCTCGGGGCGCGCGATGTCCTGCATGGTGGCGCCGGGTTCGCGCATGCGCAGGGCGATCTTGCCGTCTTCCGAAATCTGGACTTCCAGCGGCTTGACCGGCACGTCCGAGGCCGCGCCGACCGAGGGCAGCTGGATCAGGCCGGGCGTGATGAGGGGAGCGGTCACCATGAAGATGACCAGCAGCACCAGCATCACGTCGATGTACGGCACCACGTTGATGTCGGCCTTCATGCGGCGGCCGGACCTGCCGCGTGAGCTTACCGAGGGCATTAGCGCACCTGCCGTTGCAGAATGTTCAGGAATTCATCGACGAAGCTGTCGAAACGGATCGAGATGCGATCGATGTCGTTCGTGAAGCGGTTGTAGGCGACCACGGCCGGAATTGCCGCGAACAGGCCGATGGCGGTGGCGATCAGCGCTTCCGCGATACCGGGAGCCACCGAGGCCAGCGTGGCCTGCTGCATGTTCGACAGGCCGATGAAGGCGTGCATGATCCCCCAGACCGTACCCAGCAGGCCGATGTAAGGGGACACGGAACCGGCCGAGGCCAGGAAGTTCAGGTGCGATTCCAGCGAATCCATCTCGCGCTGATAGGCGGCGCGCATGGCGCGGCGGGGGCCGTCCAGCAGGGCGGTGGCATCGCCGGAGGCGTTGCCGCGTCGGGCCTTCAGGAATTCGGTCATGCCGGCATCGAAGATGCGGGCCAGCGCGCCTTGCTCATCGCGGCGCGAGGCCACGGCCTGCTGCAGCATGGACAGGTCGCCGCCCGACCAGAAATCGTCTTCGAAGCGGCGGGTCTGGGCATGGGCCCGCTTGATCGCCAGCCGTTTGGCGAAGATGTAGGTCCAGGACATGATCGAAATGCCCAACAGCATCAGCATGATCAGCTGGACCGGCACGCTGGCGTGCGAAATCAGCGAAAGCAACGACATGTCGTTGGTGACTTGCATGGTTATTCCTGAATGAATTCCAGTTTGGCGCGAACGTCAGCCGGCAACTCCGCCGGCCGCATGTGAATGGCATCGACGCAGCAGACTTGGATGTTGCCTTCGGCAAGCAGTTCCCCGTCGCGTTCCGCGCGTTGCGCGAAGTGTATCGAAGCGCGGCCCAGTCGTGTGACTCGGCTGCGTATGGTAAGCAAATCGTCCAGCCTGGCCGGCTTGCGGTAAGACATGTCCAGGGAGCGGA
The DNA here is from genome assembly GCF_013267355.1 of Achromobacter pestifer. Taxonomy (NCBI): domain Bacteria; kingdom Pseudomonadati; phylum Pseudomonadota; class Betaproteobacteria; order Burkholderiales; family Alcaligenaceae; genus Achromobacter; species Achromobacter pestifer. Next base: position 1,780,689 of record NZ_CP053985.1, on the reverse strand, counting down.
CAACGAATAGACGTTGCTCGCTGAGCGCCAGATTGGACTGGTTGACCCCCAGGTCGCGCAGCCACTCGGTGCGTGCGCGCTCCAGGAATTTCAAGTAGTTGGCGTAGAAAACCACTCCGCCTGCATCCGTGTCTTCGTAGTAGACACGGACCTGCAGGACGGATTCGGCGGACTTCGGATCGGTCACGATGGATAGGAAAGGGCAGTCGGGACGCGAAAAGTCCGTAGTTACTATAAGGTTTACAGCGTGTCGAGTTTCGTCAGCACGGCTTCAAGCGCGGACTCTACCGGAATCTTGGCCGCTTCGGTTTCCCGACGGGCCTGCAATTCCACCACACCATCGTTCAAGCCACGTTCTCCAACTGTTACACGCAAGGGCGCGCCGATCAGCTCCCATTCAGCAAACATCACGCCCGGACGGGCATCGCGGTCATCCAGGATGACGTCCACGCCGCGCGCCAGCAGGGATTCGTAGAGCTTCAGCGCGGTGTCACGCACAGTTTCACTTTTGCCCCAGCCGACCGGGCAGATTACCACCTCGAAGGGGGCGATCGCACGCGGCCAGATGATGCCGCGGGCGTCGTGGTTCTGCTCGATGGCCGCGCCCACGATGCGGGTCACGCCGATGCCGTAGCAGCCCATTTCCAGGACGGCGGGCTTGCCGGTCTCGTCCAGGAAGGTGGCCTTGAGGGCTTCGGAGTACTTCTTGCCCAGGTAGAAGACATGGCCCACTTCGATGCCGCGCTGGATCGACAGGGTGCCCTTGCCGTCCGGCGAGGGGTCGCCAGCGACCACGTTGCGCAGGTCCGCCACCAGTTCGGGCTCGGGCAGGTCGCGGCCCCAGTTCACGCCCTGGATGTGGAAGTCTTCCTTGTTCGCGCCGCAGACGAAATCGGCCATGTTGGCCACGGTGCGGTCGGCGATGACGTGCACGGGTCGGACGGTCTTGACCGGGCCCAGATAGCCGGGCTTGCAGCCGAAGGCTTCGACGATCTCGGTCTCCGTGGCGAAACGGAAGCCCGCCAGGCCGGGCAGCTTGCCAGCCTTGATTTCGTTGAGTTCGTGGTCGCCGCGCAGCAGCAGCAGCCAGATGTCGGCGCCTTTCTCGCCGTCGGTGGCCAGCACGATGGACTTGATCGTGCGTTCCAGCGGCAGGCCCAGCAGGCGGGCCACGTCCTCGCACTTGGCCGCGCCCGGCGTGGGCACTTCGGCCATGGCCTGGGCGGGTTCGGCGCGGGTGGCGTACAGGGCCACGGCCTCGGCCAGCTCGATGTTGGCGGCGTAGTCGGATTCGGCGTTGTAGACGAGCAGGTCTTCGCCGGTGTCGGCGATCACCTGGAATTCATGGCTGCGAGTGCCGCCGATCGAGCCCGTGTCAGCGGCCACGGCGCGGAATCCCAGGCCCAGGCGGCCGAAAATGCGCATGTAGGCGTTGAACATGGTGTCGTAGCTGGCCTGCGCGCCGGCTTCGTCGCGGTCGAAGGAATAGGCGTCCTTCATGGTGAATTCGCGTCCGCGCATCAGGCCGAAGCGCGGACGGCGCTCGTCCCGGAACTTGGTCTGGATGTGATAGAAGTTCACCGGCAGCTGACGATAGCTGTGGATTTCGTTGCGCGCGATGTCCGTGATGACTTCCTCGGACGTGGGCTGCAGCACGAAATCGCGCTGGTGCCGGTCCTTGATGCGCAGCAGCTCGGCGCCGTATTGCTCCCAGCGGCCGGACTCCTGCCAGAGCTCGGCCGGCTGGACCACCGGCATCAGCAGCTCGATCGCGCCCGCGGCGTTCATCTCGTCGCGCACGATGGCTTCGACCTTGCGGATGACTTTCAGCCCCAGGGGCATGTAGGTGTAGATGCCGCCCGCGAGCTTGCGGATCATCCCGGCCCGGGTCATCAGCTGGTGGCTGGCGACTTCGGCTTCGGAAGGGGCTTCTTTGAGGGTGTTGATGTGGTAGTTGGATGCGCGCATGTTTAAAGGTGGCAGCAGATACGTATAATCGACCGTAATTGTATTGAATTCGGTGGGGGTGGCCCATGCTTGACCGCGAAGGCTACCGCCCCAATGTCGGCATCATTCTCGTCAACGGTAGAAACGAGGTCTTTTGGGGCAAGCGTATCAGGGAACATGCCTGGCAGTTCCCCCAGGGCGGCATCAAATATGGCGAAAGCCCGGTGCAGGCCATGTATCGCGAACTCCATGAAGAGGTGGGCTTGAAGCCCGAGCATGTCCGTATTTTGGGGCGTACACGCGATTGGTTACGTTATAACGTGCCCGATCACTTCGTCCGGCGTGAGTGGCGCGGCCACTATAAAGGACAAAAGCAGATTTGGTTCTTGTTGCGCCTGGTAGGACGTGACAGCGATGTGTGCTTGCGCGCGACGCAGCATCCGGAATTCGATGCCTGGCGCTGGAGCCAGTATTGGGTGCCCCTGGACGCCGTGATCGAGTTCAAGCGCGATGTCTACACCCAGGCGCTGAACGAGCTGTCGGCTATCCTCTTCCGGCGCCATCACGAAACCCGCTACTTGCGCCAGCGGGTGCACGGGCAACGGGCGGCAGATAACCTGCCCGAAGGAACGGACGGTCATGCGCATATTGTTGGTTGAAGACGAACGGGACATGGCGTCCTGGTTGATGCGCGCGCTCGCCCAAAGCGGGTTCGTGCCGGACCACGCCGCCGACGCGCGCACCGCCGAAGCCTTCATGGCGGGCACGGAATACGACGCCATCGTCATGGACCTGCGCCTGCCCGACAAGCATGGGCTGGTGGTGCTGCGCGAAATGCGCAACCGCGACGACCGCACGCCCGTGCTGCTGCTGACTGCCCAGGGCGCCCTGCAGGACCGCGTGCGCGGCCTGAACCTGGGCGCGGACGATTTCCTCACCAAACCTTTCGCGCTCGAGGAACTCGAAGCGCGCCTGACGGCGCTGGTGCGCCGCAGCCGCGGCCGCCAGCATCCACGCCTGCAATGCGGTTCGCTGTCCTACGACAGCGAAAGCCGCGCCTTCACCCTGGACGGCTCGCTGCTGTTCCTGACCCCGCGCGAACATGCCGCCCTGGCGGCCTTGCTGACCCGCAGCGGCTATCCGGTGGATAAGTCCCAGCTGTTCGGCAAGGTTTTCACCCACGACAGCGAAGCCAATCCGGACGCCATCGAGGTCGTGCTGCACCGGCTGCGCAAGAAGCTGGCCGGTAGCGACGTGCGCATCGTCACCGTGCGCGGGCTGGGCTACATGCTGGAAAGCGTCGCCAGCGAGTCCGCGGAATCCTGAGTGAGGCTGCGGCTATCCGAGCTGCCGCGCGTGGGTATCCGCGCGCTGCTGATCATTCTGCTGCTGCCGGGCGTGATCGTGCTGCTGGTCGTGGACAGCGTGAACGACTACCGCACGCTGGCCGAGATCACCAACGAAGCCTACGACAGCGCCCTGGTGGAGCCGGCCCGGGTGCTGGAAAGCAGCCTGGAGTTCACCCCTGACGGCAATCTGCAGGTCGCCACGCCGCTGTACGCACAGGTGATGCTGGAGTCCCGTGCGGGTCTGCGCAAGTATTTCCGCATCGAAGAGATCGACCCGCCCCTGCCGGACGGCGCGGCCGTGCCCACCGAGCCGGGCAAGACCCTGCTGGGCATGCCGGAAATGCCGCGTCCGCCCACCTGGCCGCGTTCCAACAGTCAGCCGATTTTCTACGACAGCGTCTATCGCAACGATCCCGTGAGGGTCGTTGCCGTCGTGCGGGATCTGTACTACCAAGGGCAGCACCGCCAGGTGCTGGTGGTCGTGGCGGAAAGCACCGGCAAGCGCATCGAGGCCGAGAACAACGCGCGGCGCCAGGAAATCCTGCGCGACACGCGCATGCTGGCGCTGGTCGCGCTGCTGGTGTGGTGGGGCGTGTCGTGGGCGCTGAAGCCCCTGCGCCGCCTGCGCAACGATATCCGCGCGCGCCGCCCTGATGACCTGACGCCGCTGGACGCCTCGCGCGTGCCCAGCGAAGTGGCGCCGCTGGTCGACGCGGTCAATCACCATATCGCCCGCTACCGTCGCGTCCTGGACGAGCAGTCGCAGTTCCTGGCCGATGCCTCCCATCAGCTGCGCACGCCGCTGGCCATCATGCTGACGCAGGCGCAGTACGCCCTGCGCGAACGCGATCCTGCCCGCGCGCAGGAGGGCTTGCGCGGCATCGTCGACCAGTTGGGCCGCACGCGCCGCCTGACCGAGCAGCTGCTGGCGCTGGCGCACGCCAACCAGGCCGATCAGCAGCCGCGGCAGCTGCTGGACATGAACAGCGTATCGCGCGAGGTGGTGCTGCAATACCTGCCGTTGGCGCATGAAAAGCAGCAGGACCTGGGCTGGGTACAGGCGGGCTCTGAAGAGGGCGTGGAAATTCCGGCGCCGGTGTCGGGCAATGAGGCCGAACTGCACGAAGCGCTGTCGAACCTGGTGCACAACGCCATCCACTACGCGCCTGCTGGCGCGCGCATCACCGTGTCGGTCTGTTGCAACGACAACCGCGCCGAGGTCGCCGTTTCCGACAACGGGCCAGGGCTGGATCCGATACTGCGCCAGCGCGCCTTCGCGCGTTTCGAGCGGGTCGGCACGGACAAGCCGGTCGCCTCGTCGGGCTCGGGCCTGGGCCTGGCGATCGCGCGCGCCTACGCGCGCCGCAATGACGGCGACATCGAATTGCGCGACGGCGAGCCGAATGCGCAGGGCGGCGTCGGCCTGGCCTCGGTGCTGTGGCTGCCGCTTGCGTCGACGGTGTCGCAGTATCCGCGTCCGCTCGATGTCGAGCTCAAGGGCGATCAGTAACTTCTCTGCATTTCCGCTTTCATCCGCGGCTTCCGTTCAGGGATAACCCCCGAATTCAGGAACGCGACAGCGCACAGAAAGCGGATTAGCAGCTTCCTTCCGTAATCTGCGTGCGGGCCTGTCGTCAGGACCCGGGCGGCGCTCGTTTCGAGCCGCACATCCCGGGCAGGCGCTGGCCGCACCACGAAGGAGGATGAAGTGCAAAAGACAATCAATAGAAAGGACTATTACGGCGGAGCGCTGATGGTCCTCATTGGGCTGGGGGCGATTTACGGCGGGACCGACTATCACATCGGCACCCTGAGCCACATGGGCCCCGGCTTTTTCCCCGCGGCGCTCGGCGGCCTGCTGGCGCTGACCGGCGTGCTGATCGCCGTTTCGGCGCGTTCGGGCGAGTCGACCGCCCCGGCGCCCGGCGACGGCCATGCCCACGGCCTGCCCGATTTCCGCGGCGGCGCCTGCATTCTGCTGGGCATCCTGGCTTTCCTGCTGCTAGGTCACTACGGCGGCTTGCTGCCCGCCACGTTCGCCATCGTATTCATCTCGGCGCTGGGCGACCGCAAGAACACGATCAAGCAGGCCATCCTGCTTTCGGTCGCCATGACCGCCATCGCGGTTGTTGTCTTCTGGTGGGCGCTGCAGCTGCAGCTTCCGCTGTTTCGCTGGGGTTGATGCGCCATGATTTCCCAATCCTTGATGGACCTCTGGTACGGCTTCGGCGTTGCCTTCCAGTGGCATAACCTGATGTGGTCGTTCTTCGGCGTGCTGGTGGGCAACCTCATCGGCGTGCTGCCCGGCATGGGCGCGCTGTCGGCCATTTCCATATTGCTGCCGCTCACCTATGTGATGCATCCGGTGCCCGCCATCCTGATGCTGGCCGGCATCTTCTACGGTTCGCAGTATGGCGGCGCCATCGGCGCGATCCTGCTGAATCTGCCTTCGCATCCGCCGCATGCGGTCACCTGCCTGGACGGCTATCCGCTGACCAAGCAGGGCAAGGGCGGAACCGCGCTGGGCATCACGATGATCTGTTCGTTCTTCGCTGCATCGGTGGGGATCATCGTCATGATCTTCGCCTCGCCGCTGCTGGTCGAAGTGGCGTTCAAGTTCGGTCCCACCGAGATCTTTTCGATCATGCTGTTGGGCTTGCTGGCCGGCGCCACGATGTCGCGCGGCTCGCCGCTGAAGGGCGTGGCGATGACCTTGTTCGGCCTGATGTGCGGCGTGGTGGGCACGGACGTGAACACCGGCACCATCCGCTTCTCGTTCGGGCTGCTGGACCTGTCCGACGGCCTGGAGCTGGTGGCGATCTCTATGGGCTTGTTCGGGGTGGCTGACTTCCTCATGAGCGTCAACCGCATGACCATCATCGGCAGCGGCGCCAAGCTGCGCCTGCGCGACATGCGGCCCAGCAAGCAGGAACTCAAGACTGCCTTCTGGCCCATGGTGCGCGGCACGGCGGTAGGCACGCTGTTCGGCGCCATGCCCGGCACCGGCCCCACCATCACCACCTTCGTGGCCTATGCGCTGGAGCGCAAGATATCCAAGACGCCCGAGAAATTCGGCACTGGCATGATCGCCGGCGTGGCGTCGCCGGAAGCGTCCTCGCACTCCAAGACGCAGGTCGACTTCATCCCCACGATGAGCCTGGGCATCCCCGGCGACGCGGTGATGGCGCTGATCCTGGGCGCGTTGCTGATCCAGGGCATCCAGCCCGGCCCGCAGCTGATCACCGAGCATCCGGACATCTTCTGGGGCCTGATCGCCAGCTTCTGGGTGGGCAACGTGCTGCTGATGGTGCTGAACGTGCCGCTGATCGGCGTGTGGGTGAAACTGCTGCAGGTGCCGTACCGCTATCTGTTCCCGTCGGCGCTGTTCTTCATTGCGGTGGGGGTGTTCAGCACGCAGAACAGTCTCTTCCAGATCTGGGAAGTGCTGGCGTTCGGCGTGATCGGCGCGATCCTGATGACGCTGGAGTTTTCCGTTGCGCCCATCCTGCTTGGCTTCGTGCTCGGGCCGATGGTCGAAGAGAACTTCCGCCGTGCGCTGCTGCTGTCGCGCGGCGATCTGGCGGTGTTCGTGGAGCGGCCGATCAGCGCCTGGTTCATCGGCGCAAGCGCGTTGCTGATCTTCCTGCAGGTGTGGACGTTCCTGCGCCGCAACAAGAACAAGGACAAGGGCAAGCCCGAAGTGCCGCAGGCGGCCTGAGCGCTTTTCCGTTTGCCTGTACACGGCCCGGCTACCTGCCGGGCCGTTTGATTTGTACGGCGGCATCCCTCATGCTTGAGGCTTCCCGAGTCCGCACCCCTAGCCATCATGCACATACTCTTTGCCTGTCCCCACCATGATCCCGCCGCCTGGGTTCCGCTGCTGGAAGCCGCCATGCCCGGATGCCGCATTTCGGTGTGGAATCCGGACGGCCCGCCTTCGGGCGCGCAGGCGGCTCTGGTCTGGCGTCCGCCGGCCGCACTCTTCGAACACGAGACCGGCCTGACCACGCTGTTCAATCTGGGCGCCGGCGTCGACGCCTTGCTGAAGATGCCCGAGATTCCGCCGCAGGTGCGCATCGTCCGCCTGGAGGATGCGGGCATGTCGGTGCAGATGGCGGAATACGCCTTGTACGCGCTGTTGCGCGTCTCGCGCGATTTCGAAGCCTTCGACCATGCGCAGGCGCGGCAGCACTGGGACACCCGCGAAGGCTCGCGGCAGGCGGACTGGCCAGTGGGCGTACTGGGACTGGGGCAGGTGGGGGCGCGCGTGGCGCAGACCCTGGCCGAATTCGGCTATCCGGTGGCGGGCTGGTCGCGCACGCCGCGCGAGATTCCCGGCGTCGAGACCTTTGCGGGAGCGGCCGCCTTGCCCGCATTCCTGGCCCGCACGCGCTTCCTCGTGAACGTGCTGCCGCTCACGCCGGACACTGTCGGCATCCTCAATCGCGAAACGCTGTCGCAACTGCTGCCGCATGCGCATTTGGTCAACGTGGGCCGCGGCGAACACCTGGTCGAGGACGACCTGGTGCAGATGCTCGAAGAAGGCGAGATCGACGGCGCCACGCTGGACGTCTTCCACACCGAGCCCTTGCCCAAGGACCATGCGTTCTGGCGCGATGCGCGCGTGCACGTCACGCCGCACATCGCGGCTCGCACCTTGCGCGACGAAAGCATCCGGCAGATCGCAGGCAAGGTCGCGCAGCTGCAGCGCGGCGAAGCCATCACCGGCGTGGTGGACCGTTCGCGCGGCTACTGAGCCGGCGGCAACGGGGCTTTTTCCAGCCGCTGGTACATCGCGGGCAGGCGCTCCGACAGGAAATCGAGCAGGGCGCGCACGGCGGGCATCATGCCCCGCCGCGACGGATAGATGCAATGCACGATGCCCTCGGGCGACTGCCATTGCGGCAGGACCTGCACCAGCTGGCCGCGCCGCAGCTGTTCATGCGTGGCGATCGAAGGCAGCAGGGCGATGCCGCGGCCGCGCACCGCGGCCTCGGTCAGCACGATGAAGTCGTTGCAGGACAGCTGCGGCTTCAGTTCCACGTGCACCTCTTCGCCCTTGTCGTTGCGCAATGGCCAGCGCACTTCGTTTTGCGGATCGCTGAAGCTCAGCGTGGTGTGCGTGGCAAGATCCTGCGGCGTGTCGGGCGTGCCGTGGCGCTGCAGGTAGCTGGGGCTGGCGACCAGCGTGCCGCGGGCCGTGCCAAAGTGGCGCACGACCAGTTCGGCGTCGGTATCCAGCTTGGTGCGCACCCGCAACGCCAGATCCACCCCTTCCCGGATCAGGTCCACGCGGCGGTTGGTCACCAGCAATTGCACCGATACGGCGGGCCAGGCGTCCAGGAATTCCGGCAGCAGGGGCGACAGTACGTCCTGCGCGATGGACACGGGGCAGCTCACGATCACGGGGCCCGTGGGCTCCGCTTGCAACTGCCGCATGGCGTCGTCCGCGGCGCGGGCCGAGGCGGCCATTTCGCGGCAATAGTGCAGATAGCGCTCGCCAGCCGAGGTCAGGCGCAGGCGGCGGGTCGTGCGTTGCAGCAGGCGCACGCCCAGACTTTCCTCCAGGTGCGAGATCCGGCGCGACAAGCGTGACTTCGGAATGTCCAACGCGCGGGCCGCGGCGCTGAAGCCTCCCTGCTCGACCACCTGGGAGAAGTAATAGAGGTCGTTGAGATCTTGCATTATTGTTCTATTCCTGGAACGAATAGTTCATCATAACCGTATTTATGTGAACAATTAACCGGTCTACAGTGACGCCATGCACTCGGGATCTGATCAAAGCCTACGGATCCTGACCGCCCGCAACGAGCGGGCCCTCACTGGAGAAATTTGCAATGAAGACCCTGGTTATCCTTTCCTCTATTCTCGGCGATCGTTCCAACAGCAAGCAATTGGCCGATCACCTGATCAACCGCGTCAAGGCGTCTAATCCGGCCGCGGCCATCAAGGTCCGTGACCTCGGCGCCCAGCCCATCCCTTACTTCGACGGCAACACCGCCGGCGCCCTGTTCACCCCGGCTGATGCCCGCAGCCTGGACCAGCAACGCCTGGTTGAGATGAGCGACGCCCTGGTCGCCGAATTGATGGAGGCCGATCGCATCGTCTTCGCCGTTCCGGTCTACAACTTCAACATGCCCGCGCAGTTCAAGAGCTACCTCGACCATCTCGCCCGCGCCGGCATCACCTTCCGGTATACCGCCGAAGGCGTGCCGGAAGGCCTGGTCAAGGGCAAGCAGGTGTTTGTGCTGACCGCTCGCGGCGGCAAGGCCGAAGGCACTCCCTCGGACACGCTGACGCCTTACCTGCGCCAGATGCTCGCCTTCCTGGGCATGAACGACGTCACCTTCATCGCCGCCGAAGGCATGGCCATGGGCGAAGTGGCCGCGCTCGAAGGCATGGCGCAGGCCAAGCAGCGCATCGATGCCTTGCTGCCCGCCGCGCAGCAGGACAGCCTGGCCGCGTAAGCGCAGGCGTCCAACGCAAAAGGCGAGCCTTGCGGCTCGCCTTTTTTTGCCGAGAGAGCAGGGCTCAGCCGCGCAGGCGCTTGATCAGGCTCGAGGTATCCCAGCGGTTGCCGCCCATCTTCTGGACGTCGCCATAGAACTGGTCCACCAGCGCCGTCAGGGGCAGGCGCGCGCCATTGTGGCGGGCTTCGGCCAGCACCAGGCCCAGATCCTTGCGCATCCAGTCCACGGCGAAGCCGAAGTCGAACTTGTCGTCGACCATGGTGCCGCCGCGGTTCTCCATCTGCCAGCTCTGCGCCGCGCCCTTGCTGATCACGTCCAGCACCACCTTCATGTCCAGGTCGGCCGCCTGGCCGAAAGCGATGGCTTCGGACAGGCCTTGCACCACGCCTGCGATGCAGATCTGGTTGACCATCTTGGCCAGTTGGCCCGCTCCGGGCGGTCCCACCAGCGTGACGGCGCGGCCGAAGCATTGCGCCACGGGCTTGATCGCGTCGAACACGGCCTGTTCGCCGCCGCACATGATGGTCAGCGCGCCATTGACCGCGCCCGCCTGCCCGCCCGACACCGGGGCATCGATGAAATTCAGGCCCAGGTCCTTGGCCTGCGCATAGAGTTCGCGCGCCACGTCGGCGGACGCGGTGGTGTGGTCGACGAAGACCGCGCCGGGCGTCATGCCGGCGAAAGCGCCGTCCGGTCCCAGCACCACGCTGCGCAGATCATCATCGTTGCCGACGCAGGCGAACACGATCTGAGCGCCGGCCACGGCTTCACGCGGCGTGGCCGCGCTCTTGCCGCCGAACTCGGCCACCCAGGCCTGGGCCTTGGCGGGCGATCGGTTGTAAACCGTGACCTCATGTCCCGCGCGCGCCAGGTGGCCGGCCATGGGCAGGCCCATCACGCCCAGACCGAGGAAAGTGACTTTCTGGGGTACGACAGCGTCGTAGCTCTTGGTACCGATCGTTGCCATGCAGGGGACTCCGCTCTATGTGATTAGGGCCATCAGGGGCGCTGGCGCCTGTAAACAGGCCCTAACCTTAACGCAATCAAAAGCCCGCGGCGAGTCCATCGCGCCGGCTGTCGCTGGCGCTGACATAGCCGTCCACGGCCGGGTCGCCCAGGCGCCAGATGAACTGTCCCGATCCGAAGTCCATGTAGGGATCCGCCATGCTTTCGAGCACGTGGCCGCGGGCGCGCAGCCCTTGGGCCACGGCCGGGGCCAGTCCGGCCTCCGTGTCCAGCGAGAGCCCATGGTTCCATTTCCAGCGAGGCGCGTCGCAGGCAGCCTGCGGTTGCTGCCCGTAGTCCAGCATCCGCACCAGCGTCTGCACCTGCCCCTGGGGCTGCATATTGCCTCCCATGACCCCGAAACTCATGACGGGAGCGCCATTGCGCATCAGGAAGCCGGGGATGATGGTGTGGAAAGGGCGTTTGCCGCCCGCCACCGCATTGGGGTGGCCGGGGTCGGTGCTGAAGCAATGGCCGCGGTTCTGCAGGCTGACGCCGGTGCCCGGCACCACCACCCCGGAGCCGAAGCCCATGTAGTTCGACTGGATGAAGCTGACCATCATGCCGCACTTGTCCGCGGCCGTCAGGTAGACGGTGCCTCCGCGCGGCGCATGGCCGCTGCCATGCGCCTGCGCCGCATGGCGGTCGATCAGGCGTGCGCGTTGCGCCAGATAGTCCGCAGCCAGCATCTGTTCGGGCGTGACGCGCATGTGCTGGGCGTCGGCCACGTGCGCGTAGACATCGGCGAAGGCCAGCTTCATCGCCTCGATCAGCAGGTGCTGCGTTTCGGGATGGTCCACGGGGCGCGCCGCCACGTCGAAGTGCTGCAGGATGCCCAGGGCGATCAGGGCGGCGATGCCCTGGCCGTTGGGCGGAATCTGATGCAGGGTGTGGCCGCGGTACGCTTGGCTGATGGGCGTGACCCACTGCGGCGCGTAATCGCGCAGATCCGCCAGCGTCAGCGCGGCGTCGTGGGCCTGGGCATGCGCCACCAGCTTGTGCGCGGTTTCGCCTTCGTAGAAGTCCCTGCCGCCGCTGGCGGCAATGCGCTTGAGCGTGGCGGCCGCGCCTTGCAGCACGAAGTGCTCGCCGACCTGCGGGGCGCGTCCACGCGGCAGGAAATGCTCGGCAAAGCCTGGCTGCGGCTGCAGGACGTCGGCCTGCGCCGCCCACTTTTCCTGCACGATGGGCGACACGGCAAAGCCGCGCTCGGCGTATTCGATGGCGGGCGCCAGCACGTCGGCGTAGGCCAGGCGGCCCAGCTTTTCATGCAGCGCGGTCCAGCCGGCCACGCAACCCGGTACCGTCACGCTGTCCCAGCCGCGGGCCGGGATGGCGCCCTGATGCTTGCGCCGGAAGTAATCCATGTTCCAGGCTGCCGGCGCCGTGCCCGAGGCATTCAGGCCATGCAGCTTGGACCCGTCCCAGACAATGGCGAAACAATCCGATCCCAGCCCGTTGCTGACGGGCTCCGTCAGCGCCAGCGTGGCGGCTGCGGCGATCGCCGCGTCGACGGCGTTGCCGCCTTGCGCCAGGATGCGCAAGCCCGCCTGTGCGGCCAATGGTTGCGAGGTGGCGACCACGTTGCGTGCGAACACCGGGCGCCGGGTGCTGGGATAGGGGTTGTTCCAGTTGAAATTCATCTCGAATCATCGCGTGGGGAAAACCCTAGATTAACGTACTGGAACGACGTTTGAACATAAGCCGTATCGAGTTGTAGTGCTTGGTAGCGTTTGTCGGACTGGATACCGGACGCGCAAAGAAAAACCCCCGGGCGGAACCCGGGGGTTTTCAGGGCGAGACGGCGGCCGCAAGGCAGCCGGCTGCGCTTTACTCTTCTTCGACGAAGGTCTCTTCGCGTTTCTTGCGGATCGCGGGCAGAGCCACCAGGATCACCAGGAAGGCGGCGAAAGCCAGCAGCGAGGCCGACAGCGGACGCGTCACGAAGGTCGTGAAGTCGCCGCGCGACAGCAGCAGGGCGCGACGGAAGTTCTCTTCCATCATGGGACCCAGCACCAGGCCCAGCAGCAGCGGCGCGCCTTCGCACTTCAGCTTGGACCACACGTAGCCGATGACGCCGAAGATGGCGGTGGTGAAGATGTCGAACGTGTTGTAGTTCAACGAATACACACCGATGGTGCAGAACACCAGGATCGCCGGGAACAGGATGCGGTAGGGCACCTTCAGCAGTTTGACCCACAGGCCGATCAGCGGCAGGTTCAGCACCACCAGCATCAGGTTGCCGATCCACATCGAGGCGATCAGGCCCCAGAACAGCTCCGGGTGGCTCGTCATGACTTGCGGGCCGGGCTGGATGTTGTGGATGGTCATGGCGCCGACCATCAGCGCCATCACGGCGTTGCCCGGGATGCCCAGCGTCAGCAGCGGGATGAACGAAGTCTGCGCGGCGGCGTTGTTCGCCGATTCCGGGCCAGCCAGGCCGGCCGGGTGGCCCTTGCCGAAGCGTTCCGGATTCTTCGAGATCTTCTTTTCCAGCGTGTAGGACGCGAACGACGACAGCACGGCGCCACCGCCCGGCAGGATGCCCAGAGCCGAACCCAGGGCCGTACCGCGCAACACGGCGGGGGCGGCTTCCTTGAATTCCTGCTTGTTGGGATACAGCGAGCCGATCTTGTCGGTGATGTCGACGCGGTTTTCCTTCTGCTCGAGGTTGGTCATGATTTCGGCAAAGCCGAACACGCCCATGGCCACGATGGCGAAGTCGATGCCGTCTTGCAGTTCGGGAATGCCGAAGTCGAAGCGGGCGACGCCCGAGTTCACGTCGGTGCCCACCATGCCCAGCAGCAGGCCCAGCAGAATCATCGCGATTGCCTTGGGCAGCGAACCCGAAGCCAGCACCACGGCGCCGACCAGGCCCAGACACATCAGCGAGAAGTACTCGGCGGGGCCGAACTTGAACGCGACTTCAGCCAGCGGAGGAGCGAAGGCGGCCAGCAGCAGCGTGGCCACGCAGCCTGCGAAGAACGAACCCAGAGCGGCGATGGCCAGTGCGGCGCCAGCGCGGCCATTGCGGGCCATCTGGTGGCCGTCCAGCACGGTCACCACCGCGGACGTTTCCCCTGGCAAGGCCACGAGAATTGCCGTCGTGGAGCCGCCGTACTGGGCGCCGTAGTAGATGCCTGCCAGCATGATCAGGCCGGCCACCGGGGGCAGCACGTACGTGATCGGCAGCAACATTGCAATGGTCGGGACAGGGCCGATGCCCGGCAGCACGCCAATCAGCGTACCCAGGATGCAGCCCAGCAGTGCGTAGGCCAGGTTCTCGGGCGTGAACGCCACCGAGAAGCCCAACATGAGGTTGTCAAATAGTTCCATGACCGTAGGCTCCTTAGTTCATGCCCAGAAACGACGGCCACAGCGGGAAAATCAGCCCCAGCCCCTTGACGAATGCCAGATACGAGAACACCACCAGGAAGATGCCGTTGGCGACGGCGACCTTCAGGCTGAACTCATGGCTGGCCAGGCTGCTGACGACAACCAGGACGAATACCGAGATGTAGATGCCCAGCAGCTTCAGGATGAAGCCGTAGAGCACGACCGATCCGACCACCAGGAAAACGATGCGCCAGTCGAACTTGTCGATGTGGGTTTCGTGCGCCTTCTTGGACAGCGAGCCAAGCAGCACGATGGCGCCCAGCAATGCCAGAACTATGCCTAGCCAGAAAGGAAAATACCCTGGGCCCATTCGGGCGGCAGTACCCATTTGGTAGCTGCTGGCCTGCCAGGCGAATCCCAGTCCAAGGGCGATGAACATCACCCCCGACCAGAAGTCCTGTCGATTGCGTAGCTGCATGATTGGTTGGCTCCTGTTTACAGCATGTAGATAAAAAGGTCTGTGGCCAATCCCGCCGACAGGCGAGTGACAGGCACAAAAAAGGCACTTCGGGGTGCCATTTGTTCTTATGAAAGGTAAGGCGGGGATTCTTGAAAGGGCGAATGGTAATGGACGCCCGCCACGCTGCAAACCCTGTAAGGTCCGCGAAAGGCTGGGGTTTTCCCTAGAATTCGGGAACTCCCGACCCCGAGTTGTAACGGGCTTGGAAGTTTGAGGGCTTTTTGAAAGCTAAGTGAAAGTTTATAGAAAGAAAGACGAAAGCAGGATCGGCCGGACGCGTGGCTTTCGAATGAGGGAGAGATAAATCCTACTGAATATTGCCGGGTTTCTCACCTTGCGTGAAGAGTCCCTGTTCAACCCAGGATGGTTTACGATAGCGCCCATGCTGCAAGATCTAGACCAACTCGCCGCCCGCATAGGGCAACTGGTGCAACGCACCCGCCATCTCCACGCGGAGCGCGACGCGTTGCGCAACCGCCTGAACGAAACCGAAGCTGAGCAGCGCGTGCTCAAGCAGCGCGCCGCCGAGCGCGAGGCCGAGATCGTCACGCTGCAGAGCAAGCTTCAGGACAACGACGGGGCGGTCACCGCCATGCTTGAGCAAGCCCAGCAGGCTGAAGCCTCGCTGCGCGAGCAACTGGCCCGCGAAACTTCCGAACGCCAGTCGCTCGAATCGCGTTTCTCCGCCAGGGAAACCGAACTGCAGGGCAATCTGCAGACCCGCGACACCGAATTACAGCGCTTGCGCGTGGCCGCCGCATCGGCCCGCGAGCGCATTGACGCCGTGCTGGCCCGCCTGCCGGGCGCACCGTCTGGAGAGCAACACTGATGGAACGCGTAGATGTCACCATACTGGGGCGCGACTATTCCCTGGCGTGTTCCGCCGAAGAGAAACCGACGCTGTTGGCCGCCGTGCGCCACGTGGACCAGTTGATGCTGCGCATCCAGGGCACAGGCAAGGTTTCCAGCAATGAACGCATCGCCGTGATGGCCGCTTTGCAGGTCGCGGGCGAGCTGCTCGCCATGAAAGCGCCCGACGGTCCCATGGGCGGTTTGGCGGTCGGCGACTTCAAGCGTAGAATCGAGGACATGAACGCAGTACTCGATGACGCCTTGTCGGGTCAGGAAAAACTGCTCTGACAGTTCATAAGCAGTATTCAAGTATTTTCAGTTTGTCCCTGCCGTGTCCGTGACTAGGCCATACATTCTCTGAACCTATGTCTTTTGGCATATTGGTTGCGGGAGTGCAGAGCTGGAGTGATCGTCTCCCGTAGACGAACCCGACGCTCTTCGGAACGCGACCACCTTGAACCTCAGGGTTCGAGATGCCGGCCTTGACGGCACAGGCGGGGCATCTATCCCAGCGGGCCTGCCATAAGAGCAGGTCCGCCCCGGGCGCCTCACATCTCCCCTTCGTCCTCCCTCCTAGGACCAGTCCATGTTCAAACACCCTGTTTTCTCGCTGACCAAACTCGGCGCGGCGTGCGCAACCGTGGCCGCTCTGAGCGCCGCGCCGCTTGTCCATGCGCAGACCCAGGCGCCCGCCGCCGCGACGGAAGCCTCGGCCAGCCGTGCGCCGGAACTGACGCTGCAGGCCAATGCGTCTTCCGAGGTCAAGCAGGACACGGTCCGCATTTCTCTGTCCGCCGAAGTCGAGGCGCCCGACCAGCCCGCCGCAGGCAAGAAGCTCAGCGCAGCCTTGGACGACGTGGTCAAGCGCGCGCGTGACGTCAAGGGCGTGGAAGTGCGCACCGGCGGCTACAACGTCTGGCCGAACACGTCCAGCAAGGGCAAGATCGGTTCCTGGCGCGGCCAGGGCGAAGTGATCCTGGAATCCAAGGACTTCGAAGCCGCGGCCGCACTGGCGTCCAAGCTGTCCGACAAGACCGCCATCTCCAACATCAGCTTCCTGCTGTCGCGCGAAGTGCGCGAGGCCGAAGAGCGCAAGCTGCTCAAGGAAGCCGCGCAAGCCTTCAAGGACCGCGCGCTGGCCGCAGCCAACGCCTTCGGTTTCTCGGGCTATCGCCTGTCCAAGCTGGAGTTGGGCGGCGCGGGCGGCCCGGTGCCGATGCCGCGCATGATGGGCGCCGCGGCCATGGCCAAGGACGCCTCGGGCGGCTACAGCCCGGACGTCCCGCTGGAAGCGGGCAACGTCACGGTCAGCATCGCGGTCAACGGGACGATCGTTTTGCAGTAAGGCTGAACATGATGGCGCCCAGGGCGACCATCGGCACGGACAGCCACTGTCCCATGCTCAAACCGCCCGCGAGCAGACCCAGGAAATTGTCCGGCTCGCGGGTGAATTCCACCAGGAAGCGGAACGTTCCGTAACCCATCAGGAAGAGCCCGCTCACCTGTCCCAGCGGGCGCGGCTTGCTCGAAAACCACCACAGCAGCGCAAACAGCACGATGCCTTCCAGGCCCAGCTCATAGAGCTGCGACGGGTGGCGCGCCAGGCCGTCGCCGCTGCCCGGAAACACCATGGCCCACGGCACATCGGTGGGCCGGCCCCAGAGTTCTCCGTTGATGAAGTTGCCCAGGCGGCCAAAGCCCAGGCCCAGCGGAATCAGCGGTGCAATGAAATCGCTGACCGCGAAGAACGGCAGCTTCTTCTTGCGCGCGAACAGCAGCATCACCAGGATCACGCCGATCAGGCCGCCATGGAACGACATGCCGCCCTGCCACAGATACAGCACTTCCAGCGGGTGGGACAGGTAATAAGAGGGCTTGTAGAACAGCACATAGCCCAGCCGTCCGCCCAGCACCACGCCCAGCACGCTATAGAAGATCAGGTCTTCCAGGTCCTTCACGTTCAGCGAGGTGGTGTGGCCGCTGGTGATGCGCCGGCGTCCCAGCAGGTACACCAGGGCAAAGCCCACCAGGTACATCAGTCCGTACCAGTGGATGGCTAGCGGCCCGATCTGCAGGGCGACGGGGTCAAATTGGGGATATTGCAGCATGTTCTGCCCGACACAATAAAGTTGAATGATAATAACCGGCGAACATTGAAGATTCGCGCGCAAGCGAGCCAGTTCCCCGGGGCGGTCGCCATGTCCGAGCCCCGGCGGCCGACAGGAGACAGACCATGCCGCATAACGATCGTTCCCGCCACATCACCCACGGCGTCGCGCGCGCACCCAACCGCGCCATGTACTACGCGCTGGGCTACCAGGAAAGCGACTTCGAAAATCCCATGATCGGCGTGGCCAACGGCCATTCGACGATCACGCCGTGCAATAGCGGCCTGCAGCGCCTGGCCGATGCCGCCATCGACGCCATCCGCGCATCGCGCGCCAACCCCCAGGTGTTCGGCACGCCCACCATTTCCGATGGCATGTCCATGGGCACCGAGGGCATGAAGTATTCGCTGGTCTCCCGCGAAGTCATCGCGGACTGTATCGAAACCGCCGCGCAAGGGCAGTGGATGGACGGCGTGGTGGTGATCGGCGGCTGCGACAAGAACATGCCCGGCGGCATGATCGCGCTGGCGCGCACCAACGTGCCCGGCATCTATGTCTATGGCGGCACCATCAAGCCCGGCCATTACAAAGGTAATGACCTCACCATCGTCTCCGTCTTCGAGGCCGTGGGCGAATACACCATGGGGCGCATGGCCGAAGAAGACTTCAAGCAGATAGAGAAATGCGCGATTCCGGGTTCGGGATCCTGTGGCGGCATGTACACGGCCAACACCATGAGCTCCGCGTTCGAAGCCATGGGCATGAGCCTGCCGTATTCCAGCACCATGGCCAACGAGGACGAGGAAAAAGTCGTGTCCGCCGCGGAGTCTGCGCGGGTATTGGTCGAAGCGGTCAGGAAGGGCCTGCGCCCGCGCGACATCATCACGCGCGAGTCCATCGAAAACGCGGTGTCCGTCATCATGGCCACGGGCGGCTCCACCAATGCCGTACTGCATTTCCTGGCAATCGCGCATGCCGCGGAAGTGCCCTGGACCATCGACGACTTCGAGCGCATCCGCAAGCGGGTGCCCGTGCTGTGCGACCTGAAGCCCTCGGGCAAGTACGTGGCGACGGACCTGCATCGCGCCGGCGGTATTCCGCAGATCATGAAGCTGCTGCTCAACGCCGGCCTGTTGCACGGCGACTGCATCACCATCACCGGCAAGACCATCGCCGAGACCCTGGCCGCCGTGCCTGATGCGCCCAGGGCGGACCAGGACGTCATCATGCCGCTGGACCGGGCGCTGTATCCGCAGGGCCATCTCGCCATCCTGAAAGGCAATCTCTCGCCCGAAGGTTGCGTCGCCAAGATCACCGGCCTGAAGAATCCCGTCATCACGGGTCCGGCGCGCGTCTTCGATTCCGAGGATGACGCCATGACGGCCATCATGGCGCGCGAGATCCGCGATGGCGATGTGGTGGTCATCCGCTACGAAGGTCCGAAGGGCGGCCCTGGCATGCGCGAGATGCTTGCGCCGACCTCCGCGCTGATCGGCCAGGGGCTGGGCGAAACGGTGGGTCTGATCACCGACGGCCGGTTTTCCGGCGGCACCTGGGGCATGGTCGTGGGCCACGTCGCGCCGGAGGCTTTCGTGGGCGGTCCCATCGCGCTGATCCGCGAGGGCGATTCGGTTACCATCGATGCCCACAAGCTGCTGTTGCAGCTCAATATCAGCGACGAAGAAATGGCGGCTCGTCGCCAGGCCTGGGTGCAGCCCCGGCCGCGTTATACACGCGGTGTGCTTGCCAAATTCGGCAAGCTCGCCAGCACCGCGAGCCGTGGGGCAGTTACCGATGCATTTGAAGAGTAGTCTGTTGTTGGCCGCCGCCTGCGTTCTGGGCGCGGGGGCGGCGCAAGCGCAAACCACCGGGTTGGATCTGGCCAAGAACAAGGCCTGTATGGCCTGCCACCAGGTCGAAGCCAAGCGTGTCGGTCCGCCGCTCAAGAGCGTGGCCGAACGCTATGCGGGGCAGGGCGACGCCATGGTCGATTACCTGGCAGGCAAGATCCGCGGCGGCGGCCGAGGCGCCTGGGGCGCCGTGCCCATGCCCGCGCAAACCCAGGTCAGCCCGGACGACGCCCGCGCGCTCGCCGAATGGATCTTGTCGCTGGCTCCGCCCAAGCAGTAGTCTTAATCTCTTGCGCCCCGCGCATGAAAGCCGGGTCGCCTGGCCGCATTCCGCGGCCACCTATCAGGAAGGAATCGTCATGGCAGAACAATCCTCCGCGGGCAACGAAGTCGCCGTACTCGGCGGCGGCTGCTTCTGGTGCGTCGAAGCGGTGTTCACCGAGCTGCGTGGCGTCAAGAGCGTGCTGCCCGGCTACAGCGGCGGGCATGTGGACAACCCCAGCTATGAGCAAGTCTGCGGGAAGGGCACGGGGCACATCGAAGTCGCCCGCATCGAGTTCGACCCCGCCGAACTGTCTTATAGCGATCTGTTGCGTGTATTCTTCGCGACCCACGATCCCACGACGCCGGGCCGCCAGGGCAACGACGTCGGCCCGCAGTACGAATCCGCCATCTTCTGGCAGAACGAAACGCAGCGTGTACAGGCGCAAGCCGTTATCGCCGAGGTCGAGGCGCAGAAGGTCTATGACGCGCCCATCGTGACGCAATTGCTCGCGCCCGCCAAGTTCTGGCAGGCCGAGGACTATCACAGCAACTACTTCGCCCTGCATCCTGAACAAGGCTATTGCCAGTTCGTGATCGCGCCCAAGGTCGCCAAGTTCCGCAAGCAGTTCCAGGAGCGGTTGCAAAAGTAGCGGGCAAAAAAAAACCTCACCACAGGGTGAGGTTTCAAAGCCAGCGCCGATGCCCGAGCACCAGGCGCTGGCGGGGGAAGTCTTTATTCGACGGTCTTCACCACGCCGCGGCGCATCTGGTCCAGTTCGATCGACTCGAACAGGGCCTTGAAATTCCCTTCGCCGAAGCCGTCGTTGCCCTTGCGCTGGATGATCTCGAAGAAGATCGGGCCGATCTGGTTTTCGGTGAAGATCTGCAGCAGCAGGCCGCCGCCGGGGGCGCCGTCCAGCAGGATGCGATTCTTCTGCAGGCGCGCCACGTCCTCGCCGTGGTTCGGCAGGCGGCGGTCCAGCAGTTCATAGTAGGTTTCCGGCGTATCCAGGAACACCACGCCATTCTGGCGCAGCGCCTCGATGGTCGCGTAAATGTCCTCCGTGGCCATGGCGATGTGCTGAATGCCTTCGCCACGGTACAGGTCCAGGTATTCCTGGATCTGGCCCTTCTCTTCCGTGCCTTCCTCGTTGATCGGAATGCGGATATTGCCGCAAGGCGAGGTCATGGCCTTGGACTTCACGCCTGTCACCTTGCCCTCGATGTCGAAGTAGCGCACTTCACGGAAGTTGAAGAGGCGTTCGTAGAACTCGGCCCACTCGGCCATGCGGCCCTTGTGCACGTTGTGGGTCAGGTGGTCCACCAGCGTCAGGCCGGCGCCACGGTGATTCAGGTCGGCCTGGGCGTTCTGCGGATCCACCGGCACGAAGTCCACGTCGTAGATGCTGATGTCGCCGATACCGCCATGGCCATCCTTGCCGCTCCAGCGGTCCACCAGATAGATCAGCGAATCGCCGATACCCTTGATCGCGGGGATGTTCAATTCCATCGGGCCGCTGTGGGAATCGAAGCCCCATGCGCCTAGCTCCAGCGCGCGCTTGTAGGCGGCATTGGCGTCCTGCACCCGAAAGCCGATCGCACAGATCGACGGGCCATGCAGGCGCGCGAAGCGCTGGGCAAAGGAATCCGGCTCGGCGTTGATCAGGAAGTTCACGCCGCCCTGGCGGTACAGGGTCACATCCTTGTGGCGGTGCTTGGCGATGGCTTTGAAGCCCAGCAGTTCGAACACCTTGCGCAGCGCGGCGGGGTCCGGCGCGGCATATTCAATGAACTCGAACCCGGCGGTGCCCATCGGGTTGTCCCAGGGTTGGAAAGCGCTGCTCATAAGTCTGCTCCCTTGCATCGTTTTAAGGACGACTTGTTCTTCAAGTCTAGACGGAGATTGTAGGAAGGAACGACGGGCAGACAATTGCAAACATGTCGCGAAAGCCAGGAGGTTGAGCAATAATATTGCCGTAGATAAAATATTTAGGGCTGAAAATGTCTGACATTGAGCTAGATAGGACAGATATACGGATTCTGGCCGAGCTGCAGCGCGATGGCCGCCTCAGCAACCAGGAGTTGGCCGACCGCGTGTCGCTATCGCCCAGCCCCTGCTTGCGGCGGGTCCGAAGGCTGGAAGAGAAGGGGTTCATCAAGAAGTACGTCGCGCTGATCGACGCCAAGAAGGTCGGCCTGGGTCTGCTGGCCTACGTGAACATCCGCCTGAACAAACACAGTGGATCCAGTCATGCCCCCATGAGCGACTTCGCCCGCGATGTGCAGCTCTGGCCGGAGGTGGTCGAGTGTTATGCCATGTCGGGAGACATGGATTACCTGCTGCGCATACAGGTCGCCGACCTGGCGCACTTCTCCCGGTTCGCCATGGACACGCTGATGCGCCACCCGGCAGTGGTAGACATGCGCTCATTCTTCGCGCTGCAGCAGATCAAGGAGACCACGGAGCTCAGGCTCTAGCGGGTGCTTTCCGCCTCTCTATATATAGGCATCGTTGTATTGACGTTGCCGCGGCAAATGCATGGAGCGCTTGGTGTGTCCCCAGAAAAATTCATCCATTTGAAAAAAGGGTGCCACCTCCGTAGCGCGGGCAAAATTTCGTGCTATAGTCTCGCTCCTTCGCGGTTCAGGCAGTTTTTGAGACGCGAAGCCAAGCAAGCACACAGGTCAGCATGGGTAACCAAGTCGATCTGCCGTCAGGCAAGCAGCGATGTCAGCTCAGCGGTTATTGCAAGGATTGCAGCAAATTAGGCAGAGGCCAGTTGCACAATCCGAAAATATCGTGCTATAGTCTTGGGCTTGGCTGGAGATGTTGATTTAGGGTTTACCCTGAAATTTCCAGCCGCCAATGACGGTAATCGATCTCTAGTTTCCAGGGCCAAGGCTGAAACGAAAGTTGAGCTGCGGGATTGCAAGATGGGGTGCAAGTTAGGCAAAAGCCAGTTGCACAATCTGCAAAAATCGTGTTATAGTCTTGGACTTGGCAGTTGCCGAAAACTTAGGGTTAACCCTGATATTTCGATAGCTGCTAAAGAGGGCGGGCCTGAAGAGGTCGCAGGCAAGAAAGCGAAACGAAGATTGTGACGCCGACTTGACAAGCGATAAAAACTTCTTCATAATCTCGTTTCTCTGCTGCAAACAACGCGGCGTCAGCGAAAGCGGCGTAGCGAAGCGAGCAGGCAGTAAGTAGTACAGAATTTAGCAGTACCGCTCTTTAACAATTAAACAACCGATAAGTGTGGGCGCTTGATGCGAGTGCATAGTGACTTCGGTCACAAGCACAATGAAATCAAGTGCTCACTAGAAGTGAAGTACCTTAGACGTCAAGTTTAAGAACATACCTCACTTCCTTTGAGTAGCGACGTATGACCTGGTTTGGATTGGTGTAAATCAACCTGGACCAAGAATACGAAACAAATACAGAGATTAAACTGAAGAGTTTGATCCTGGCTCAGATTGAACGCTAGCGGGATGCCTTACACATGCAAGTCGAACGGCAGCACGGACTTCGGTCTGGTGGCGAGTGGCGAACGGGTGAGTAATGTATCGGAACGTGCCTAGTAGCGGGGGATAACTACGCGAAAGCGTAGCTAATACCGCATACGCCCTACGGGGGAAAGCAGGGGATCGCAAGACCTTGCACTATTAGAGCGGCCGATATCGGATTAGCTAGTTGGTGGGGTAACGGCTCACCAAGGCGACGATCCGTAGCTGGTTTGAGAGGACGACCAGCCACACTGGGACTGAGACACGGCCCAGACTCCTACGGGAGGCAGCAGTGGGGAATTTTGGACAATGGGGGAAACCCTGATCCAGCCATCCCGCGTGTGCGATGAAGGCCTTCGGGTTGTAAAGCACTTTTGGCAGGAAAGAAACGTCATGGGTTAATACCCTGTGAAACTGACGGTACCTGCAGAATAAGCACCGGCTAACTACGTGCCAGCAGCCGCGGTAATACGTAGGGTGCAAGCGTTAATCGGAATTACTGGGCGTAAAGCGTGCGCAGGCGGTTCGGAAAGAAAGATGTGAAATCCCAGAGCTCAACTTTGGAACTGCATTTTTAACTACCGGGCTAGAGTGTGTCAGAGGGAGGTGGAATTCCGCGTGTAGCAGTGAAATGCGTAGATATGCGGAGGAACACCGATGGCGAAGGCAGCCTCCTGGGATAACACTGACGCTCATGCACGAAAGCGTGGGGAGCAAACAGGATTAGATACCCTGGTAGTCCACGCCCTAAACGATGTCAACTAGCTGTTGGGGCCTTCGGGCCTTAGTAGCGCAGCTAACGCGTGAAGTTGACCGCCTGGGGAGTACGGTCGCAAGATTAAAACTCAAAGGAATTGACGGGGACCCGCACAAGCGGTGGATGATGTGGATTAATTCGATGCAACGCGAAAAACCTTACCTACCCTTGACATGTCTGGAATTCCGAAGAGATTTGGAAGTGCTCGCAAGAGAACCGGAACACAGGTGCTGCATGGCTGTCGTCAGCTCGTGTCGTGAGATGTTGGGTTAAGTCCCGCAACGAGCGCAACCCTTGTCATTAGTTGCTACGAAAGGGCACTCTAATGAGACTGCCGGTGACAAACCGGAGGAAGGTGGGGATGACGTCAAGTCCTCATGGCCCTTATGGGTAGGGCTTCACACGTCATACAATGGTCGGGACAGAGGGTCGCCAACCCGCGAGGGGGAGCCAATCCCAGAAACCCGATCGTAGTCCGGATCGCAGTCTGCAACTCGACTGCGTGAAGTCGGAATCGCTAGTAATCGCGGATCAGCATGTCGCGGTGAATACGTTCCCGGGTCTTGTACACACCGCCCGTCACACCATGGGAGTGGGTTTTACCAGAAGTAGTTAGCCTAACCGCAAGGGGGGCGATTACCACGGTAGGATTCATGACTGGGGTGAAGTCGTAACAAGGTAGCCGTATCGGAAGGTGCGGCTGGATCACCTCCTTTCAGAGCTTAAGTGCTCGTGTTAAGCGTCCACACTTATCGGTTGTTTGATGTAGCTGGCGTCAATATTCTTGATGCCGCGTAGAGGCTAACTCATAGCGCTGCTTGCAGTGTTATGAGTTGGGTTTTACTCAACAGCTATATTTGTTCTTTAACAATCTGGAAGAAGCACAACGAAATGTACTTATCAAGTACTCGGCGCAAGCCGATGAAGATAAGTACGGGTTGTGATTGCATTAATTTTGTTCCAAGTTCTCAAGACTGGGGTGAATAACCTCAGACTGCTTTGAAACTTATGAACGGCACAAACGCTAATACTCAGGTCCTATAGCCTACAGCGTTATAGGATCAAGCGACTAAGTGCATATGGTGGATGCCTTGGCGATCACAGGCGATGAAGGACGTAGTAGCCTGCGAAAAGCTACGGGGAGCTGGCAAACAAGCTTTGATCCGTAGATGTCCGAATGGGGAAACCCACTGCAGCAATGCAGTATCCCTGGCTGAATACATAGGCCAGTGGAAGCGAACCGGGTGAACTGAAACATCTCAGTAGCTCGAGGAAAAGAAATCAACCGAGATTCCGAAAGTAGTGGCGAGCGAAATCGGAAGAGCCTTTACGTTTTAGCACGCAAGATAGTCGAACGGAATGGAAAGTCCGGCCGTAGCAGGTGATAGCCCTGTAGGCGAAATCTTGTGTGTGGAACTAAGCGTAAGACAAGTAGGGCGGGACACGTGAAATCCTGTTTGAAGATGGGGGGACCATCCTCCAAGGCTAAATACTCGTGATCGACCGATAGTGAACCAGTACCGTGAGGGAAAGGCGAAAAGAACCCCGGAAGGGGAGTGAAATAGATCCTGAAACCGTATGCATACAAACAGTAGGAGCCTCCTTGTGGGGTGACTGCGTACCTTTTGTATAATGGGTCAGCGACTTACATTCAGTGGCAAGGTTAACCGAATAGGGAAGCCGTAGCGAAAGCGAGTCCGAATAGGGCGATTCAGTCGCTGGGTGTAGACCCGAAACCAGATGATCTATCCATGGCCAGGTTGAAGGCACGGTAACACGTGCTGGAGGACCGAACCCACTAATGTTGAAAAATTAGGGGATGAGCTGTGGATAGGGGTGAAAGGCTAAACAAATCTGGAAATAGCTGGTTCTCTCCGAAAACTATTTAGGTAGTGCCTCAAGTATTACTGCGGGGGTAGAGCACTGTTATAGCTAGGGGGTCATGGCGACTTACCAAACTATGGCAAACTCCGAATACCCGCAAGTACAGCTTGGGAGACAGAGCACCGGGTGCTAACGTCCGGACTCAAGAGGGAAACAACCCAGACCGCCAGCTAAGGTCCCGAATTATCGCTAAGTGGGAAACGAAGTGGGAAGGCATAGACAGTCAGGAGGTTGGCTTAGAAGCAGCCATCCTTTAAAGAAAGCGTAATAGCTCACTGATCGAGTCGTCCTGCGCGGAAGATGTAACGGGGCTAAGCGATAAACCGAAGCTGCGGGTGTGCACTTTTAGTGCACGCGGTAGGAGAGCGTTCTGTAAGCCTGCGAAGGTGGCTTGTAAAGGCTGCTGGAGGTATCAGAAGTGCGAATGCTGACATGAGTAGCGATAAAGGGGGTGAAAAGCCCCCTCGCCGTAAGTCCAAGGTTTCCTGCGCAACGTTCATCGGCGCAGGGTGAGTCGGCCCCTAAGGCGAGGCAGAGATGCGTAGCTGATGGGAAACTGGTTAATATTCCAGTACCGTCGTACAGTGCGATGGGGGGACGGATCGCGGAAGATCATCAGGGTGTTGGATGTCCCTGTTGCTGCATCGAAGATGGCGCTTAGGCAAATCCGGGCGCGTAAATCAAGGGTGTGGCACGAGTGAGCATTGCTCGCGAAGTGATTGGAAGTGGTTCCAAGAAAAGCCTCTAAGCTTCAGCTGTACGAGACCGTACCGCAAACCGACACAGGTGGACGGGATGAATATTCCAAGGCGCTTGAGAGAACTCAGGAGAAGGAACTCGGCAAATTGATACCGTAACTTCGGGAGAAGGTATACCCCGGTAGTGTGAAGCGCCTGCGCGCTTAGCATGATGGGGTCGCAGAGAATCGGTGGCTGCGACTGTTTATTAAAAACACAGCACTCTGCAAAGACGAAAGTCGACGTATAGGGTGTGACGCCTGCCCGGTGCCGGAAGGTTAAGTGATGGGGTGCAAGCTCTTGATCGAAGCCCCGGTAAACGGCGGCCGTAACTATAACGGTCCTAAGGTAGCGAAATTCCTTGTCGGGTAAGTTCCGACCTGCACGAATGGCGTAACGATGGCCACACTGTCTCCTCCTGAGACTCAGCGAAGTTGAAGTGTTTGTGATGATGCAATCTACCCGCGGCTAGACGGAAAGACCCCATGAACCTTTACTGTAGCTTTGCATTGATCTGTGAACCGGCCTGTGTAGGATAGGTGGGAGGCTTTGAAGCGTGGTCGCTAGATCACGTGGAGCCATCCTTGAAATACCACCCTGGTTTGTTTGCGGTTCTAACCTTGGTCCGTTATCCGGATCGGGGACAGTGCATGGTGGGCAGTTTGACTGGGGCGGTCTCCTCCCAAAGTGTAACGGAGGAGTTCGAAGGTACGCTAGGTACGGTCGGAAATCGTGCTGATAGTGCAATGGCATAAGCGTGCTTGACTGTGAGACTGACAAGTCGAACAGGTGCGAAAGCAGGACATAGTGATCCGGTGGTTCTGAATGGAAGGGCCATCGCTCAACGGATAAAAGGTACTCTGGGGATAACAGGCTGATACCGCCCAAGAGTTCATATCGACGGCGGTGTTTGGCACCTCGATGTCGGCTCATCTCATCCTGGGGCTGTAGCCGGTCCCAAGGGTATGGCTGTTCGCCATTTAAAGAGGTACGTGAGCTGGGTTTAAAACGTCGTGAGACAGTTTGGTCCCTATCTGCCGTGGGCGTTGGATACTTGACGGAGCCTGCTCCTAGTACGAGAGGACCGGAGTGGACGTACCTCTGGTGTACCGGTTGTCATGCCAATGGCATTGCCGGGTAGCTAAGTACGGAAGAGATAACCGCTGAAGGCATCTAAGCGGGAAACTCGTCTGAAGATTAGGTATCCCGGGGACTTGATCCCCCTAAAGAGTCGTTCAAGACCAGGACGTTGATAGGTCGGGTGTGGAAGCGCAGTAATGCGTTAAGCTAACCGATACTAATTGCTCGTGAGGCTTGATCCTATAACACTGATGGTTATGACCTGGTGATGTAGCGTTCCAAGTGTCGTTCAATACAAAATCTGGCTGCACCGTCGGCAGCCAGCCAACACCAATTACACCCCCCCGTGCGTGATCATCGAGTCTGACTCTGATCACCACGCGTTGTGTTTCTTCCAAGATTGGAGCCGTTGCCTAACCGCAGCCGCTCAACCAGTTACGCTTGACGACCATAGCGAGTTGGTCCCACTCCTTCCCATCCCGAACAGGACAGTGAAACGACTTTGCGCCGATGATAGTGGACGGACGTCTGTGAAAGTAGGTCATCGTCAAGCTTTTATTCCGCAAACCCCCGCAGGTTACCCTGCGGGGGTTTGTCTTTATATATAAGTGAGAGCCCTTGGTTCTCGGCCGTAGTGAAGTTGGAGAGATCCAGCAGAACAGCGGTTTTGCAGTAGAAGATGTAGATTAGGCAAAAGCCAGCTGCATGAACTGCAAAAAAGATGTTATAGTTTGCGGCTTGGCTGCTACCGAAAGATCAGGGTTTACCCCGACATTTCGATAGCTGCTAAGAGAAGCGAAAAAGCCGGGGCTCAGTCCTGGTGGGCCTGAAGGGGTCTAGGCGGTAAGTTGCCAGATTGTGGCGCTGATGGCGGGTTGAAAAACTCAAACAAAAGCGACAACGATTTGACAAACGCTAAAAACTCCTTCATAATCTCGTTTCTCTGCTGCTGACACAGCGAATCTTGCGAAAGCAAAGATGAGCGAAGTTGGCGGCACGATGCAGTAAGTAGTACAGAATTTAGCAGTACCGCTCTTTAACAATTAAACAACCGATAAGTGTGGGCGCTTGATGCGAGTGCATAGTGACTTCGGTCACAAGCACAATGAAATCAAGTGCTCACTAGAAGTGAAGTACCTTAGACGTCAAGTTTAAGAACATACCTCACTTCCTTTGAGTAGCGACGTATGACCTGGTTTGGATTGGTGTAAATCAACCTGGACCAAGAATACGAAACAAATACAGAGATTAAACTGAAGAGTTTGATCCTGGCTCAGATTGAACGCTAGCGGGATGCCTTACACATGCAAGTCGAACGGCAGCACGGACTTCGGTCTGGTGGCGAGTGGCGAACGGGTGAGTAATGTATCGGAACGTGCCTAGTAGCGGGGGATAACTACGCGAAAGCGTAGCTAATACCGCATACGCCCTACGGGGGAAAGCAGGGGATCGCAAGACCTTGCACTATTAGAGCGGCCGATATCGGATTAGCTAGTTGGTGGGGTAACGGCTCACCAAGGCGACGATCCGTAGCTGGTTTGAGAGGACGACCAGCCACACTGGGACTGAGACACGGCCCAGACTCCTACGGGAGGCAGCAGTGGGGAATTTTGGACAATGGGGGAAACCCTGATCCAGCCATCCCGCGTGTGCGATGAAGGCCTTCGGGTTGTAAAGCACTTTTGGCAGGAAAGAAACGTCATGGGTTAATACCCTGTGAAACTGACGGTACCTGCAGAATAAGCACCGGCTAACTACGTGCCAGCAGCCGCGGTAATACGTAGGGTGCAAGCGTTAATCGGAATTACTGGGCGTAAAGCGTGCGCAGGCGGTTCGGAAAGAAAGATGTGAAATCCCAGAGCTCAACTTTGGAACTGCATTTTTAACTACCGGGCTAGAGTGTGTCAGAGGGAGGTGGAATTCCGCGTGTAGCAGTGAAATGCGTAGATATGCGGAGGAACACCGATGGCGAAGGCAGCCTCCTGGGATAACACTGACGCTCATGCACGAAAGCGTGGGGAGCAAACAGGATTAGATACCCTGGTAGTCCACGCCCTAAACGATGTCAACTAGCTGTTGGGGCCTTCGGGCCTTAGTAGCGCAGCTAACGCGTGAAGTTGACCGCCTGGGGAGTACGGTCGCAAGATTAAAACTCAAAGGAATTGACGGGGACCCGCACAAGCGGTGGATGATGTGGATTAATTCGATGCAACGCGAAAAACCTTACCTACCCTTGACATGTCTGGAATTCCGAAGAGATTTGGAAGTGCTCGCAAGAGAACCGGAACACAGGTGCTGCATGGCTGTCGTCAGCTCGTGTCGTGAGATGTTGGGTTAAGTCCCGCAACGAGCGCAACCCTTGTCATTAGTTGCTACGAAAGGGCACTCTAATGAGACTGCCGGTGACAAACCGGAGGAAGGTGGGGATGACGTCAAGTCCTCATGGCCCTTATGGGTAGGGCTTCACACGTCATACAATGGTCGGGACAGAGGGTCGCCAACCCGCGAGGGGGAGCCAATCCCAGAAACCCGATCGTAGTCCGGATCGCAGTCTGCAACTCGACTGCGTGAAGTCGGAATCGCTAGTAATCGCGGATCAGCATGTCGCGGTGAATACGTTCCCGGGTCTTGTACACACCGCCCGTCACACCATGGGAGTGGGTTTTACCAGAAGTAGTTAGCCTAACCGTAAGGGGGGCGATTACCACGGTAGGATTCATGACTGGGGTGAAGTCGTAACAAGGTAGCCGTATCGGAAGGTGCGGCTGGATCACCTCCTTTCAGAGCTTAAGTGCTCGTGTTAAGCGTCCACTCTTATCGGTTGTTTGATATAGCTGGGATCAGTTGTAGGCTTGGGTCGAGGGAATCTTCCCTGGGTCTCCAACTACCTGACTACTGATCCGAGAAGGTTTTGGGTCTGTAGCTCAGTCGGTTAGAGCACCGTCTTGATAAGGCGGGGGTCGTTGGTTCGAATCCAACCAGACCCACCAAGTATTCTGCGCATGCGGGATATGGGGGTGTAGCTCAGCTGGGAGAGCGCCTGCTTTGCAAGCAGGATGTCATCGGTTCGATCCCGTTCACCTCCACCATTGATTCTCAAAACTCACCTGGTGGTGATGTAGAGGCTAACTCATAGTGTCGTGCAAACGATGCTATGAGTTAGGTTTTACCTGACAGCTATATTCGTTCTTTAACAATCTGGAAGAAGCACAACGAAATGTACTTATCAAGTACTCGGCGCAAGTCGATGAAGATAAGTACGGGTTGTGATTGCATTAATTTTGTTCCAAGTTCTCAAGACTGGGGTGAATAACCTCAGACTGCTTTGAAACTTATGAACGGCACAAACGCTAATACTCAGGTCCTATAGCCTACAGCGTTATAGGATCAAGCGACTAAGTGCATATGGTGGATGCCTTGGCGATCACAGGCGATGAAGGACGTAGTAGCCTGCGAAAAGCTACGGGGAGCTGGCAAACAAGCTTTGATCCGTAGATGTCCGAATGGGGAAACCCACTGCAGCAATGCAGTATCCCTGGCTGAATACATAGGCCAGTGGAAGCGAACCGGGTGAACTGAAACATCTCAGTAGCTCGAGGAAAAGAAATCAACCGAGATTCCGAAAGTAGTGGCGAGCGAAATCGGAAGAGCCTTTACGTTTTAGCACGCAAGATAGTCGAACGGAATGGAAAGTCCGGCCGTAGCAGGTGATAGCCCTGTAGGCGAAATCTTGTGTGTGGAACTAAGCGTAAGACAAGTAGGGCGGGACACGTGAAATCCTGTTTGAAGATGGGGGGACCATCCTCCAAGGCTAAATACTCGTGATCGACCGATAGTGAACCAGTACCGTGAGGGAAAGGCGAAAAGAACCCCGGAAGGGGAGTGAAATAGATCCTGAAACCGTATGCATACAAACAGTAGGAGCCTCCTTGTGGGGTGACTGCGTACCTTTTGTATAATGGGTCAGCGACTTACATTCAGTGGCAAGGTTAACCGAATAGGGAAGCCGTAGCGAAAGCGAGTCCGAATAGGGCGATTCAGTCGCTGGGTGTAGACCCGAAACCAGATGATCTATCCATGGCCAGGTTGAAGGCACGGTAACACGTGCTGGAGGACCGAACCCACTAATGTTGAAAAATTAGGGGATGAGCTGTGGATAGGGGTGAAAGGCTAAACAAATCTGGAAATAGCTGGTTCTCTCCGAAAACTATTTAGGTAGTGCCTCAAGTATTACTGCGGGGGGTAGAGCACTGTTATAGCTAGGGGGTCATGGCGACTTACCAAACTATGGCAAACTCCGAATACCCGCAAGTACAGCTTGGGAGACAGAGCACCGGGTGCTAACGTCCGGACTCAAGAGGGAAACAACCCAGACCGCCAGCTAAGGTCCCGAATTATCGCTAAGTGGGAAACGAAGTGGGAAGGCATAGACAGTCAGGAGGTTGGCTTAGAAGCAGCCATCCTTTAAAGAAAGCGTAATAGCTCACTGATCGAGTCGTCCTGCGCGGAAGATGTAACGGGGCTAAGCGATAAACCGAAGCTGCGGGTGTGCACTTTTAGTGCACGCGGTAGGAGAGCGTTCTGTAAGCCTGCGAAGGTGGCTTGTAAAGGCTGCTGGAGGTATCAGAAGTGCGAATGCTGACATGAGTAGCGATAAAGGGGGTGAAAAGCCCCCTCGCCGTAAGTCCAAGGTTTCCTGCGCAACGTTCATCGGCGCAGGGTGAGTCGGCCCCTAAGGCGAGGCAGAGATGCGTAGCTGATGGGAAACTGGTTAATATTCCAGTACCGTCGTACAGTGCGATGGGGGGACGGATCGCGGAAGATCATCAGGGTGTTGGATGTCCCTGTTGCTGCATCGAAGATGGCGCTTAGGCAAATCCGGGCGCGTAAATCAAGGGTGTGGCACGAGTGAGCATTGCTCGCGAAGTGATTGGAAGTGGTTCCAAGAAAAGCCTCTAAGCTTCAGCTGTACGAGACCGTACCGCAAACCGACACAGGTGGACGGGATGAATATTCCAAGGCGCTTGAGAGAACTCAGGAGAAGGAACTCGGCAAATTGATACCGTAACTTCGGGAGAAGGTATACCCCGGTAGTGTGAAGCGCCTGCGCGCTTAGCATGATGGGGTCGCAGAGAATCGGTGGCTGCGACTGTTTATTAAAAACACAGCACTCTGCAAAGACGAAAGTCGACGTATAGGGTGTGACGCCTGCCCGGTGCCGGAAGGTTAAGTGATGGGGTGCAAGCTCTTGATCGAAGCCCCGGTAAACGGCGGCCGTAACTATAACGGTCCTAAGGTAGCGAAATTCCTTGTCGGGTAAGTTCCGACCTGCACGAATGGCGTAACGATGGCCACACTGTCTCCTCCTGAGACTCAGCGAAGTTGAAGTGTTTGTGATGATGCAATCTACCCGCGGCTAGACGGAAAGACCCCATGAACCTTTACTGTAGCTTTGCATTGATCTGTGAACCGGCCTGTGTAGGATAGGTGGGAGGCTTTGAAGCGTGGTCGCTAGATCACGTGGAGCCATCCTTGAAATACCACCCTGGTTTGTTTGCGGTTCTAACCTTGGTCCGTTATCCGGATCGGGGACAGTGCATGGTGGGCAGTTTGACTGGGGCGGTCTCCTCCCAAAGTGTAACGGAGGAGTTCGAAGGTACGCTAGGTACGGTCGGAAATCGTGCTGATAGTGCAATGGCATAAGCGTGCTTGACTGTGAGACTGACAAGTCGAACAGGTGCGAAAGCAGGACATAGTGATCCGGTGGTTCTGAATGGAAGGGCCATCGCTCAACGGATAAAAGGTACTCTGGGGATAACAGGCTGATACCGCCCAAGAGTTCATATCGACGGCGGTGTTTGGCACCTCGATGTCGGCTCATCTCATCCTGGGGCTGTAGCCGGTCCCAAGGGTATGGCTGTTCGCCATTTAAAGAGGTACGTGAGCTGGGTTTAAAACGTCGTGAGACAGTTTGGTCCCTATCTGCCGTGGGCGTTGGATACTTGACGGAGCCTGCTCCTAGTACGAGAGGACCGGAGTGGACGTACCTCTGGTGTACCGGTTGTCATGCCAATGGCATTGCCGGGTAGCTAAGTACGGAAGAGATAACCGCTGAAGGCATCTAAGCGGGAAACTCGTCTGAAGATTAGGTATCCCGGGGACTTGATCCCCCTAAAGAGTCGTTCAAGACCAGGACGTTGATAGGTCGGGTGTGGAAGCGCAGTAATGCGTTAAGCTAACCGATACTAATTGCTCGTGAGGCTTGATCCTATAACACTGATGGTTATGACCTGGTGATGTAGCGTTCCAAGTGTCGTTCAATACAAAATCTGGCTGCACCGTCGGCAGCCAGCCAACACCAATTACACCCCCCCGTGCGTGATCATCGAGTCTGACTCTGATCACCACGCGTTGTGTTTCTTCCAAGATTGGAGCCGTTGCCTAACCGCAGCCGCTCAACCAGTTACGCTTGACGACCATAGCGAGTTGGTCCCACTCCTTCCCATCCCGAACAGGACAGTGAAACGACTTTGCGCCGATGATAGTGGACGGACGTCTGTGAAAGTAGGTCATCGTCAAGCTTTTATTCCGCAGAACCCCACAGCTAACCGCTGTGGGGTTTTGTCTTTGTGAGAGCCCATGGCGGGCGCCTGTCGAGATTTTCTCCAGGCGCACTCATCGGCCTCGCGACAGGATTGGAGCGTTTGCCCTGGCAGGGCATGCACTCAAGCAGTTACGCCTGACAACCATAGCAAGGTGGTCCCACTCCTTTCCATCCCGAACAGGACAGTGAAACGCCTTTGCGCCGATGATAGTGGACGGACGTCCGTGAAAGTAGGTCATTGTCAGGCTTTGATTCCAGGAACCCCGCAGCTCGCGCTGCGGGGTTTTTTCTTTTGCGCGGGTGCTGTTGCCAGGCGCGGGCGCTGTCTGACGACGGCTGGTGCGTGAGCCGGTGGCATAGGTTTTTGCCAGGCGCTTGCGGACCGTCAATCAGGCTGCAAGCCGCGCCAGCATTGAATGTGCACAAATAACAACGGCCGTGGGCGGGGTGGCTTTGTGCGGTAAGATTGACCGAGTCAATTCGTTGGAGCGTTATCGTGAGTGATCCCCAGACCCCCGTGCCCGGAACGACGTTAGACCTGCGCACGCTGACCCACGTGGCCTATGGCTTGTACGCCTTGGGCTTCCTGACGAGTGGATTCCTGGGCATCGCCACGCTGGCTGCCGTCGTG
Organism: Achromobacter pestifer; assembly: GCF_013267355.1. Taxonomy (NCBI): domain Bacteria; kingdom Pseudomonadati; phylum Pseudomonadota; class Betaproteobacteria; order Burkholderiales; family Alcaligenaceae; genus Achromobacter; species Achromobacter pestifer. Next base: position 1,745,791 of record NZ_CP053985.1, on the reverse strand, counting down.
CTGATGTATCTGAAGCGCTCGGACGCCGCAGGCACCGTCTATGCCGCTCATTTCGACTGGCTGCTGCGTACCTTCTGGTGGGCCTTGCTGTGGCTGGCCATCAGCGGTATCGCGACGCTGATCTTCATTGGCTGGATCGGCTTGGCCGCGACCGTGATCTGGGTGCTGTATCGCTTGATCAAGGGCTGGCTGTCGCTGCTGGAAGGCACCGCGCCGACCACCTACGCCTGAAGGCGCGCGTTCAAGCAAAGGGCCGGCATATGCCGGCCTTTTTGTTTTGTTGGGCTGGACAACAAGCCAGCGCGCTGCTCGTGGGCGTGCGTGCCTCAGCGGCAAGAGCTGACGCGCGGTCGAGGAGCTTGCGCGAGTCCGCAGACGCAGCAGATTGCCCATGCGGAGTACATGCAGATGCCCATGACGCCGCCGAACCTGGGTTTGTCCGCGCGCTGCTTCCAAGCGGCTTGATGCGAGCCTGCAAGAAGCGCTGCCAACTGCCTGAAGAGGCGCGCCAGGCTTGGCTTTCGGGGAATGCTGGTGTGGGGAATCGAGCCAGGCCGGCGAGGTGGCGGCGTGGCTGTCGCGGTGCTTGAAAGCTGCGCTGGGGAGGCGAGCTCGCCCAGGGATGAACCGGGGCGTCGCGACGATATGCAGGCAGGGACGTACCGGGTACGCCCTTTGCCTGCTTACTTCAGATGTGCGTTGACCAGCTTGGTCAGTTCGAACATCGTGACCTGATCTTTGCCGAAGATCGGGCGCAGCTTGGCATCGGCGTTGATGTTGCGCTTGTTGCTGGCATCTTGCAGGTTGTGCTTCTTGATGTATTCCCAGATCTTTTTGGTGACCTCGGTACGCGGCACGGCTTCCGAGCCGATGACAGCAGCCAGGTCGGCGCTGGGGGTCAGGGGCTTCATGAATGCAGCGTTCGGCTTGCGCGCGGTCGCGGGTTTGGAGGTTGTGGCCATAATGCGGCGCTCCTTCTCTGGCTGTTGGAAAAATTGTCCTGCGGCCGGAGCATAACGTGTCTCTCTCGTAAAGACAAAGGCATTTATCCTCTGTAGCAACTAAAATGCACAGACTGTCTCCCCTACATCGTCATTCTGTAACCTCCTATGTACGCACGATCTCCTTTGGAATCAATTCGCCTCTTTCATGACGAATTGACGGCGCTGCGGCGCGATTTGCATGCGCATCCCGAGTTGGGCTTCGAGGAAGTCCGGACCTCCGGGATCGTGGCGGGCGCGCTGGAGGCGCTGGGGATCGAGGTGCATCGCGGTATCGGCAAGACCGGCGTGGTGGGCGTCATCCGCGGCAAACGCTGCGACAGCGGCCGCATGATAGGCCTGCGCGCCGACATGGACGCATTGCCGATGACCGAAGACAACGACTTCGCGCACAAATCGACCAAGTCCGGCTTGATGCACGGTTGCGGCCACGACGGGCATACCGCGGTGTTGATCGGCGCGGCCAAGTATCTGTCGCAGACACGCAATTTCGACGGCACCGCGGTGCTGATCTTCCAGCCTGCGGAAGAAGGGCGCGGCGGCGCGCGCGCGATGCTGGAGGACGGCCTGTTCGATACCTTTCCGTGCGACGCGATTTACGCACTGCATAACTGGCCGGGCCTGAAGCCGGGCACGATAGGCATCAATCCTGGGCCGATGATGGCCGCGGCGGACCGCTTCGAGATCCTGATCACCGGACGCGGCGGCCATGGCGCGCATCCCTATCAGACCATTGATCCCGTCACGATCGCAGGACAGATCATCACGGCGTTGCAGACCATCGTGTCGCGCAACGTCAATCCGCTGGATTCGGCGGTGGTGTCCATTGGATCGCTGCAGGCCGGGCATCCAGGCGCCATGAGCGTGATTCCGCGCGAAGCCAGGATGGTGGGCACGGTGCGTACCTTCCGCAAATCCGTTCAGGAAATGGTGGAGACCCGCATGCGCGAGCTGGTGTCCGCGATCGCGGGCGCCTTCGGCGGCACCGCCGAAGTGACCTACGAACGGATCTACCCCGCGACCTTGAACACGCCGCAGCATGCCAATCTGGTGGCTGACATCGCCACCGAGATGATAGGCAAGGAGAACGTCGTGCGCGATCTGACTCCGTCGATGGGCTCCGAGGATTTCTCTTTCATGTTGCAGAACAAGCCTGGCGCATACTTCCGGCTTGGTCAGGGCGGAGCCGATTCCGGCTGCGTGCTGCACAACTCGCATTTCGATTTCAACGATGCCGTCATCCCCTTGGGCAGCGCGATGTTCAGTGCGCTGGCCGAACGGGGCATGCCGCTGGCAGATTAAGAAGCCATCCCATGTCTACTCAAAACACGACTCAACTCACCATCACCCGGCCGGACGACTGGCATCTGCACCTGCGCGACGGCGCTGCCCTGGAGGCCGTGGTGGCGGATAGCGCGCGCCAGTTTGCGCGCGCCATCATCATGCCCAACTTGAAGCCGCCGGTTACCACCACCGAACAGGCGCTGGCCTATCGCGGCCGCATTCTGGAGGCCTTGAAGAAGGCGGGCGGCAATCCGGATGCCTTCACGCCCCTGATGACGCTGTACTTGACCGATAACACCACCTCGGAAGAAATCTTCCGCGCCTACGAGTCGGGCCAGGTCTATGCCGTGAAGCTTTATCCGGCGGGCGCCACGACCAACTCCGACGCAGGCGTGACCGACCTGCTGGGCAAGTGCACCAAGGCGTTGGAGGCGCTGGAGAAATGCGGCATGCCGCTGCTGGTGCACGGCGAAGTGACGGACCCGTCGATCGACCTGTTCGACCGCGAGGCGATCTTCGTGGAACGCGTGATGAAGCCGTTGCGCCGTGCATTTCCGGCGTTGAAAGTGGTGTTCGAACACATCACGACCAAAGAGGGCGCGGAATACGTGCGCGATGCCGAAGGCCCCGTCGCTGCCACGATCACGCCGCAGCATCTGCTGTACAACCGCAACGCGATTTTCCAGGGCGGCGTGCGGCCGCACTTCTACTGCCTGCCCGTCCTCAAGCGCGAGACGCACCGTCTTGCGCTGGTCGAGGCGGCCACCAGCGGCAGCCCGCGCTTTTTCCTGGGGACAGACAGCGCGCCGCACGCGCGCGGGCTGAAGGAACATGCCTGCGGCTGCGCCGGCTGCTATACGGCGCTGCATGCCATGGAGCTATACGCCACCGCGTTCGACGCCGTCGGCAAGCTGGACAAGCTGGAAGGCTTCGCCAGTTTCCATGGCCCGGACTTCTACGGCCTGCCGCGCAATACCGGCACGCTGACGCTGGTGCGCGAGACCTACCAGGTACCCGAGGAAGTGGCGTTCGGCAACACGACGCTGGTTCCGCTGGCTGCGGGCGAAGCGCTGGAGTGGCGCGCGCGGAGCTAGGCAACCGCGCCGCCCGGCAGGTCCGAGACAAAGAAATGCCCCCGAATTTCGGGGGCATTTTTCATGCGCCTCTATATGTATATAGAGACAGGCTGATTACAGCGTGCCTTCGCGGCGCGCTTCCAGCAGTTCCCAGCGGGCAAAGCGTTCTTCGAGTTCGCTTTCCAGCTTGGCCAGTTCGCCGTTGATGCGCTCGACTTCGGCGGGCGCGTCGCGGTACAGGCTGCCGTCGGCGAGCTTGCCGGCAAGCTCGGCCTGTTGCGCTTCCAGGGCGGCGATGGCGTCGGGCAGGCCCTCCAGTTCGCGCAGTTCCCAGGAGTTCATCTTGGCGGACTTGGCCGGCTTGGGCTTTGCGGCCTTGGCGCGCGCGGCGGCATCGTCGGCGGGCCGGGCGGCCGGCGTGGCGTCTTCGGCGGCAGCAACCGGAGCGGGCCGCTGGGCGACCCATTCGTCATAGCCGCCCACATAGTCGCGCCAGCGGCCATTGCCTTCGTAGGCGATGGTCTGCGTGACGACGTTGTTCAGGAAGGCGCGGTCATGGCTGACCAGCAGCACCGTGCCCTGGTATTCCTGCAGCAATTCTTCCAGCAGTTCCAGTGTTTCGATGTCGAGGTCGTTGGTGGGCTCGTCCAGCACCAGGATGTTGGCGGGGCGGGCGAACAGGCGCGCCAGCAGCAGGCGGGCGCGTTCGCCGCCGGACAGGCTGCGCACGGGCGAGCCAGCGCGGGCAGGTGAGAACAGGAAGTCGCCCAGGTAGCTCATGACGTGTTTGCGCGTGCCGCCGATTTCGACCCACTCGCTGCCCGGACTGATGATGTCGATGAGCGTGGCGTTTTCGTCCAGCTGTGCGCGCATCTGGTCGAAATACGCGACCGCGACGTTGGTGCCCAGACGGGTGGTACCGCTGTCGGGCTGCATCTCGCCCAGGATCAGTTTGAGCAGGGTGGTCTTGCCGGCGCCGTTGGGGCCGATGATGCCGATGCGGTCGCCGCGCAGGAGGGTGGTGGAGTAGTCGTCCACCACGATCTTGTCGCCGAAGGCTTTGTGCACATGGTCGAGTTCGGCAACCAGTTTGCCGGAGCGCTGGCCTTCGGCAAGCGCCAGCGAGACGTCGCCGACGCGTTCGCGGCGTTCGGCGCGATCGACGCGCAGCTGTTCCAGGCGGCGCACGCGGCCTTCATTGCGGGTGCGGCGGGCTTCGACGCCCTTGCGGATCCAGACTTCTTCCTGCGCCAGCAGCTTGTCGAAGCGGGCTTGCTCCAGGCGCTCGGATTCGAGCCACTGGGCCTTGCGCTCTTGCCACTGCGAGAAGTTGCCGGGGAAGCTCAGCAGGCGCCCGCGGTCGAGTTCGACGATGCGGGTGGCGACGGCGTCCAGGAAGCGGCGGTCGTGGGTGATGATGACGGCGGCGCCTTTCCAGGCGCGCAGCATGTCTTCCAGCCAGGCGATGCCTTCGAAGTCCAGATGGTTGGTGGGTTCGTCCAGCAGCAGCAGATCGGGCTCGTCGACCAGGGCGCGGGCCAGCGCGACCCGCTTGCGCGTGCCGCCGGACAGGCCGGCGATCTGTACGTCGGCGGGCAGGCCAAGCTTTTCGAGCACCGAGCGTACGCGCGACGGGCGCTGCCAGTCTTCGTGATCGCCCTCGACATTGCAGACGACATCGAAGACGGTGGCGTTTTCGTCCAGTTCTGGTTCCTGCTCGACGGTGGCCACACGCAGTCCCGAGCTGCGGGCGATGTCGCCATCGTCGGGCTGGGTCCTGCCGTCCAGCAGTCTCAGCAGCGAGGACTTGCCGGCGCCGTTGCGGCCGATGAGGCCGATGCGCTCGCCGCCCTGGATGGCGAAATCGGCATGATCCAGCAGCGGGTGGTGGCCGTAGGCCAGCTGGATGTCGGTAAGGGTGATGAGAGTAGCAAGGGCCATGTGGTGGGTCGTGTCTGCGGCGTCTGAGCGGATCAAGGCGTATTGTCGCAGGAACCCCGGAACGCCGTTTGGGCGGCCCGTGCGGGGGCGTCTTCGGGGACAGGGCCGCCGGGTGTAATAGAATACGGACCGCAAGGCGGGTCGGGCGATCGCGGTGGATGCGAATCCATCGAGGAAGGTCCGGACTCCATAGGGCAGGGTAACGGCTAACGGCCGTCCGGCCGCGTCTTCGGGCGCGGTTGAGGAATAGGGCCACAGAGACGAGTCTGCGGGGTGGGCGCGCATCGCGCGCACAGATACGGCCATCTCCGTATCGCGTCGTCCGGCAACGGGCGGCGGCATCGCAGGGTGAAACGCGGCAACCTCTATCCGGAGCAACATCAAATAGGCATGCGTGCGGTCTTCGGATCGTGAAGGGCGGCTCCGTCCAAGCATGCGGGTAGATGGCTAGAGCGGCTCAGCAATGATCCGCGCAGAGGAATGATCGTCCGCCAGGGAAACCTGGTGTACAGAATCCGGCCTATAGACCCGTCTTGCAACTCATTCTCAATGCGAGCGAGGTTCGGGCTGGAACCTGGCATCGCGCTGGCGGGGTCTGACCATTTTTTGGGATGCTCAAAGCGGTGGGCCCGGCTGAAAGCCTCGCCAACCGGAGCAATCGACCGATCGTAAAACAATGCAAAGCCATTGTTAGCCGCCACTTCTGAAGAAGGACTTTTAGATAGTGCCGCAACCTCCTGATTTATTGGGAGGTTTTTCTTTTTGCGGATTTACATGTTGATCTAAGTCCTTGTTGTGATTGAAAAAATTGCAACCACGCGCTTGACCGCCCTGATCCCATACCGTAGAGTGGGAAATAGTAGGAAATTGTGCAATTAAGTGGGGTAAAAGTGGTGTTTCAGGGAAGCAGCGCGCTCACGCTGGATGCCAAGGGACGGATCTCGATTCCGACCCGGCATCGTGACGCGCTCATGTCGCAGGCCGATGGCCGGCTGACCCTGACACGCCACCCTGACGGCTGCTTGCTGGTCTACCCGCGGCCGGAGTGGGAAAAGAAGCGCGAGCAGATTGCCGCCTTTCCCATGACGGCGCGCGCGTTGCAGCGGCTGTTGCTGGGCAACGCTCAGGACGTGGAACTGGACAGCTCTGGCCGGGTCCTGATCGCTCCTGAACTGCGCAACGCTTCCGGTATGACGCGCGATGTGATGCTGCTCGGTCTGGGCGCGCACTTCGAGCTGTGGGACGCCGCTACCCTGGCCAGCCGCGAGGCTGAGGACCTGGCCAAGGGTATGCCGGATGTGTTGAATCAGTTTTCGTTCTGAAAAAGTTATGGAATTCGAACATCGGCCCGTACTGCTGGAGCCGACGGTGGACGCGCTATTGCTGCCTGACTTCGGTGGCAAGGGCGCGGCACGGTCGCATCAGCAGGCCGGGCCGGATACGGCTACGCGAGCGGAGGACGGTGTCTTCGTCGACGGCACCTTCGGGCGTGGCGGGCACAGTCGCGAGCTGCTCGGCCGTCTGGGCAAGGGCGCCAGGCTGGTGGTGTTCGACAAGGATCCGGAGGCGATCGCCGTAGCCAGGCAACTGGCGGCAGCGGACCCGAGGGTCACCGTGGTGCATGGGGGCTTTGCCACCATGGCCGAAGAATTGGAGCAGCTCGGCATCGGCAAGGTCGATGGCGTGATGCTGGATCTGGGCGTTTCCTCGCCTCAGATCGACGATGCCGAGCGCGGTTTCTCGTTCATGCGAGATGGCCCGCTCGACATGCGGATGGACACCACTCGTGGTCCCACGGTGGCGGATTGGCTGGCGCAAGCCAGTGTGGATGAGATGCGGGAGGTCATAGCGGATTATGGCGAAGAACGGTTTGCTTTTCAGGTTGCAAAGGCGATTGCTGCTCGCCGCGCAACAAGGCCGCTGCGCACCACGCTCGAACTTGCCGAGTGCGTCGCCAGCGCCGTCCGCACGCGCGAAAAGGGGCAGCATCCGGCCACACGCACCTTTCAAGCTCTACGGATTTACATCAATCGGGAACTCGAAGAGCTCGCGCGCACCCTCGCGGCAGCTCTAGACCTGCTTGCCCCGGGAGGGAGGTTGGCGGTGATCAGCTTTCATTCGCTTGAAGACCGCATGGTCAAGCAGTGCATCGCGGCGGCGGCTCGTCCGGCTGCCGCGCATGCGCGCCTGCCCCTGCGGGAAAGCGAAATGCCCCAGCCGATCCTGCGTTCCCTCGGGCGCGTGCTGGCCGAAGACGATGAAGTCTCGGTCAACGCCCGCGCCCGCTCCGCCGTCCTGCGCGTTGCCGAACGTACCGAGACGCCGCTGCCCGCCGAGGGCGGCTTCGCCTTCGTGAAGATCGGTTCGCTGCCGGGCAGCGACCTGGCACCCCCGCCGCGCCGAGGCAAGGGAGGGCGCCGCTAATGGGTCGCGTCAACCTGATCGTTGCGGCTTTGCTGATGCTGTCGGCCATTTCCCTGGTCACCAGCCGGTATCAGTCGCGCCAGCTCTTTATCGAGCTGGGCCGTGATCAGGCGCAGGCGCGCGACCTTGAAACCAATTGGCGGCGCCTGCAGCTGGACCGCGCCGAACTGGCCCGCAACGCGCGGGTCGACGCCATCGCGCGCGAAGGCCTGAAGATGATCTCCATCGTTCCGGACCGCACGCTGTACATGAATCAGCCGCCCGCCTCCGCCAATGGAGGCGCGCAATGAAACGCGTCCCTTTCTTCGACAACCCTGTGCTGCGCGGGCAATTGCCCACCTGGCGCGCGCGCCTGGTGCTGATCCTGCTGTTCGGCGGGTTCACCGTGCTGGCCGGCCGCGCGCTGTTCCTGCAGGGGTTGTCCACCGAATTCCTGCAGCAGCAGGGCGAACGGCGCTATGAGCGCACGCTGACCCTGGCCGCCACGCGCGGCAAGATCATGGACCGCAATGGCGCGGTGCTGGCTTCCAGCGTGCCGGCGCGCGCCATCTGGGCGATTCCCGAAGACGCCAAGCAGGCCACCCCGGCACAGATGGACACGCTGGCGAAGCTGCTCGAAACGCCCCTGGCCGACCTGCGCCACCGTCTGGTCGACGAAGACAAGAACTTCGTTTACCTGAAGCGCCAGGTCTCCATGGACGTGGCCGACAAGATCAAGCAACTGGGCATGCCTGGCGTGCACCAGCAGCCCGAGACCCGCCGCTACTACCCGGACGGCGACGTGATGGCCCACGTGGTGGGTTTCAACAGCGTCGAGGACCAGGGGCAGGAAGGCGTCGAGCTGACGTTCAACCAACAGTTGTCCGGCCGTCCGGGCAGCCGCCGCGTCATCAAGGACCGGCTGGGCCGCGTGATCGAAGACGTGCAGGCCGTGACCCTGCCGGTGGACGGCCGCGACCTGCGTTTATCCATCGACACGCGCTTGCAGTACCTGGTGTTCAAGGCGTTGAAGGACGCCATGGACAAGCATCAGGCCAAGGGCGCGACCGCCGTGGTCGTGGACGTGCATACGGGCGAGATCCTGGCCCTGGCCAACGTGCCGACCTTCGATCCGAACAAGCGCGAGACCTTCCACGGTTCCAAGCTGCGCAACCAGGCCATCACCGACACCTTCGAGCCCGGCTCGATCATGAAGCCGTTCACCGCCGCATTGGCGTTGGACCTGGGCCGCATCAGCACCAAGACCCTGTTCGAAACCGGCAATGGCCGTTTCCAGTATCAGGGCAGCACGATTAGCGACGTGAGCCGCAACGGCACGCTGGACGTGGCTGGCGTGCTGCGCAAGTCCAGCAACATCGGCATGACGATGATCTCCGAGAAGTTGGAATCCCGCGAGATGTGGGACCGCTTCACGGAACTGGGCCTGGGCCAGGCGCCCCAGGTGGGATTTCCAGGTGCGGCCCCCGGCCGCCTGCGTCCGTGGGACCGCTGGCGCCTGATCGAGAAGGCCACCATGGCCTACGGCTACGGCCTGTCGGTGTCGCTGCTGCAGGTGGCGCGGGCCTATACCGTTTTCGCCCGCAACGGCGACATGGTGTCGCTGACCTTGGTCAAGCGCGACAGCGACCCCACCAGCGTCAAGATCTATACGCCGAAGACCACCCAGATGGTGCGCGCCATGCTCGAGGCCGCAGCCGGCCCCGAAGGAACCAAGGCCGCCCAGGTGCAGGGCTACCGCGTCGCCGGCAAGAGCGGCACGGCGCGCAAGATCGTCGACGGCAAGTACAGCATGCAGCGCTATCGGAGCTCGTATGTGGGCTTCGCTCCGGTGTCCGATCCGAAGATCGTCGTGGCCGTGTCCATCGACGAGCCGACGGTCGGCGGCTACTACGGCGGCGCTATCGCCGCGCCCGTGTTCTCCCAGATCGTGGGGGGGAGCTTGCGGCTGATGGGGGTGCGCCCGGACGCACCCTTCGAATCCACAATTGTTGCTGGTCTTAAGGAGCCAGGCAGATGAGCGCCAAAGGCTTCCTCTCCAACCCTGTCGCCACGGTTGCCGAAACCGTGGCTTGGTTGCATTCGCGCGTGTCGTTGACCGCGCACCTCAAGCTGGACTCGCGCGATATCGAGCCGGGCGATGTTTTCGTCGCCTGCCCGGGCCTGTCCAGCGATGGACGTCTCTATATAGAGAAGGCGCTGGCGCTGGGCGCCAGCGCGGTGTTGTTCGAAGCCCCCGCCAGCGATGCCATCCAGGCCGCCGCGGAGCAGGCCCCGATGCTGCCGGTGACCGGCCTGCGCGCCCTGCTGGGCGAATTGGCCGACACCTGGTACGGCCGGCCCTCGGCTGCGCTGGCCGTCGTGGCGGTGACCGGCACCAACGGCAAGACCTCGTCGGTGCAATGGATTGCCCATGCGCTGAGCCGCAATGACAAGCCCTGCGGCACCATCGGCACCCTGGGCGCCGTGTTGCCCGACGGGCAGACGCTGGGCGGAGACCTGACGACGCCGGACGTGTTGACCGTGCACCGTACGCTGGCCGCCATGCGTGACGCCGGCGCCAAGGCCGTGGCCATGGAGGCATCTTCCATCGGCATCGAGCAGGGCCGGATGGACGGCGTGCGCGTTGCGCTGGCCGCCTTCACCAACCTGACGCGCGACCATCTCGATTACCACGGCACGATGGAGCGGTACGAAGCCGCCAAGGCGCGCCTGTTCCGCTGGCCCGGCCTGACCGCCGCCGTGATCAACGCCGACGATGAAGCCGGACGCCGCCTGATCGCCGATCTGCCTGCCGGCATGGCGATGGGCTACAGCCTGAGCGAAGCGCAGGATATTCCCGCCGGCATGCGCGCGCGCGACCTCCAGGCGACGGCCCAGGGTCAAATATTCACGCTGGTGTCGCCGCATGGCGAGGCCCAGATCGTGACCCGCCTGCTGGGCGCGCACAACGTGTCGAACCTGCTGCTGGTGGCGGGCGTGCTGTATCAGCTAGGTCTGCCGTTTGCGCAGATCGCACGCGAACTGGCCGCGACGGATCCCGTCGATGGCCGACTGCAGACCGTCGAGCCGGTGGCGCACAGCACCCAGGCCAGCACGGGCCGCGGCCCGCTGGTGGTGGTGGACTATGCCCACACCCCCGATGCGCTGTCGCGGGCGCTGGCCGCCCTGCGCGCCGTCGCGACCGCGCGTTCGGGCCGATTGATCTGCCTGTTCGGCTGCGGCGGCGAGCGCGATCCGGGCAAGCGTCCCGTGATGGGCCGCATCGCCGCGGACCTGGCCGACCACGTGGTCGTGTCCAGCGACAACCCACGCACCGAATCGCCTGAAGCCATCGTCGAGCAGATCCTGGCGGGCATTCCCGACAGCGTGAGCCCCGACGTACTGGTGGACCGCGCACGCGCCATCATGCAGACCATCTGGGCGGCTGCGCCCGATGACGTGGTGCTGCTGGCCGGCAAGGGGCATGAAACCTATCAGGACATCGGCGGCGAGAAGCTGCCCTTCGATGACCGTGAATGGGCGCGGCTGGCACTGCTGCTGCCGCAGGTCCAGGGCGTGTCCACCGACACCCGCCGCATCGGCGAAGGCGAACTGTTCGTGGCGCTGGTGGGCGAGAGCTTCGACGCCCACAACTATCTGGATCAGGCCGAAGCGCGCGGCGCGTGCGCGGCCGTGGTGGCGCATGCCGTGCCGAACGCCAAGCTGCCGCAACTGGTGCTGGGCGATACCCGCGTCGCGCTGATGCGCATCGGCGCCGCGTGGCGTGCGCGGTTCACGCTGCCCGTGGTGGCGGTGGCCGGCAGCAACGGCAAGACCACGACCAAGGAAATGATCTCGGCCATGCTGGCCGAGTGGCAGGGCGAGACGGGCCGCCTGGCGACCGCCGGCAACCTGAACAACGACATCGGCGTGCCGCTGACCCTGCTGCGCCTGCGGCCGGAGCATCGCGCGGCCGTGTTCGAGCTGGGTATGAACCACCCCGGCGAGATCGCGCAACTGGCCGCCATCGCCGCGCCCACGGTGGCGCTGGTCACCAATGCCCAGCGCGAGCACCAGGAGTTCATGCACAGCGTGGAGGCGGTGGCGCATGAGAATGGCGCCGCCATCGCGGCGTTGCCCGAGGACGGCGTGGCCGTCTATCCCGGGGATGAACCGTATTCGGCGATCTGGGATGCGCTGGCCGAGCCGCGCCGCGTGCTGCGTTTCGGCCTGCAGCCCGGCCTGGATGTGTATGCCGAGCAGATCCTCGCGGACGTGAACGCCACGCGCTGCCGCGTGGTCACGCCGGTGGGCGTCGCCGACCTGGCGCTGCCGGTGCCGGGCCTGCACAACCTGCGCAACGCCCTGGCCGCCATCGCCAGCGCGATCGCCGCGGGGGCGCCGTTGGACGGCGCGGTGCGCGCCCTGGCTGGTTTCAGCCCGGTCGCGGGCCGCATGCAGCACAAGAGTATGAGTGACGGAACGTTGCTCATCGATGACACTTACAATGCCAACCCCGACTCGGTTCGCGTGGCCGTGGACGTCCTGGCCCGCATGGCCGGCAAGCGCGTCCTGGTGCTGGGCGACATGGGCGAGGTCGGGGACAACGGCCCCGCCATGCATGTCGAGGTGGGCAATTACGCGCGTGAGCAAGGGCTCGACGCGCTCATCACGCTAGGCGAAGCCAGCCGGGCGGCCGCGGCCGCATTCGGTGAGCGCGCGCACGCCTGCGCATCGGTAGACGAAGTGGTTGCCGCCATGCGCGGCTTGCGCCCGTCCTGCGTATTGGTAAAGGGATCGCGCTTTATGCGCATGGAGCGGGTAGTGACGGCTTTTTCGATGAATGAAGGTACGGCGGCCAAGGGGCAGGGAGAGCAGAATGCTGCTTGAAATCGCCCGCATGCTGTCTGACGATGTGCGCGCACTGGGGGTGTTCGAATACATCACCCTGCGCGCCGTTCTGGCATGCGCGACCGCGCTGCTGATCGGCCTGGTGGCCGGCCCGCGCGTGATCCGTAAACTGACCGAGATGAAGATCGGCCAGGCCGTGCGCTCCTACGGTCCGGAAACCCATCTGGTCAAGACCGGCACCCCCACCATGGGTGGTGTGCTGATCCTGATTTCCATCGCCATCAGCACACTGCTGTGGGCGGACTGGACCAACCGCTTCGTGTGGGTGGTGCTGCTGGTGACCTTCGGCTTCGGCTGGATCGGCTGGAGGGACGACTACCGCAAAGTGGTCTATCGCGATCCCGAAGGCATGCCCGCGCGGCAGAAGTTCTTCTGGCAGGCCACCATCGGCATGGTGGCTGCGGTGTATCTGGCGTTTGCCGTGTCGGCGCCCGCCAACACCGAACTGTGGCCCCTTTTCAAGGCCTGGGTGGGCAGCGGCTTCACGATGGCCTTGCCGACGCGCGCCGACCTGATCGTGCCGTTCTTCAAGAGCGTGAGCTACCCCTTGGGCGTGCTGGGCTTCGTGGCGCTGACCTGGGCGGTCATCGTCGGCACCAGCAATGCCGTGAACCTGACCGACGGCCTGGACGGCCTGGCCATCATGCCCACCGTGATGGTGGGCAGCGCGCTGGGCATCTTCGCCTACGTGGTGGGCCGCGTGGACTATTCCAAGTACCTGCTGTTCCCCTACATACCCGGCGCGGCGGAACTGATGGTGCTATGCGCCGCGATAGGCGGCGCGGGACTGGCATTTTTGTGGTTCAACGCGTATCCGGCGCAGGTCTTCATGGGTGACGTCGGCGCGCTGGCGCTGGGCGGCGCGCTGGGCACCATCGCGGTCATCGTGCGCCAGGAAATCGTGCTCTTCATCATGGGCGGCGTGTTCGTGGTCGAAACCCTTTCCGTGATGATGCAAGTGACTTGGTTCAAGTACACCAAGCGACGTTATGGAACAGGTAGACGCATTTTCCGCATGGCCCCGTTGCATCATCACTTTGAAGTGGGCGGCTGGAAAGAAACCCAGGTGGTCGTGCGTTTCTGGATCATCAGCATGATGCTGGTGCTGATTGGCCTCTCTACCCTGAAGTTGCGATGAATACGATGGAAACCTCCCGCGCAGACGCGCCGCTCGTCCTGATCCTCGGATTGGGCGAGACGGGTGTCGCCGCCGCTCGCTGGTGCGCCCGATCGGGCGCCCGCTTGCGCGTGGCCGACACACGCGCCGAACCGGGCGGGCTGGAGGCGTTGCGCGACTCGCTGGCGCAAAGCGAAGTGGAATACCGCCTGGGTTGCGACGAGTCTTTCGACACGGCGCTGCTGGACGGCGTGAATCAGGTGGTGCTGAGCCCCGGCCTGGCGCCGGCGCAGGCGCCCGCGGCCGAACTGCTGCGCGAGGCCGAGGCCCGCGGCATCGAGATCGTCGGCGAGATCGAATTGTTTGCGCGCGCGCTGGCTGATCTGGCCGAGACGCGCGAGTACCGCCCGCGCCTGTTGGCCGTGACCGGCACCAACGGCAAGACCACCGTCACCGCGCTGACGCGCCAACTGGTCGAGGCCAGCGGCCTGTCGGTCGTGGCGGCGGGCAACATCAGCCCGGCCGCGCTGACCGCGCTGATGGAGGCGTTGGACACCGAGTCGCTGCCGCAGGTCTGGGTGCTGGAACTCTCCAGCTTCCAGCTGGAAACCACGCGCACGCTGATGGCCGACGCAGCCGTGGTGCTGAATGTCACTCAGGATCACCTGGACTGGCACGGCAGCATGCAAGCCTACGCGCAGGCCAAGGCCCGCCTGCTGAAGATGGCCCGCGTGGCCATCGTCAACCGCGATGATCCGTACACCGTGGACATGGTCGCCACCCTGAACGCGCTGAACGTGCGCAGCTTCGGCCGCGACGTGCCGGAACTGGTCGGCGACATGGGCCTGGAGCTGGGCCAGGGCGTGGCCTGGCTGGTGGCCTGCGAACCCAACGATTTCGATGAGCCCGCGCCGCCGGTGCGCCGCAAGAAGGACGCGCCCGAGCCGGTGCGCGCCAAGGGCCGCATGAGCCGCCTGATGCCGGTGGACGCCTTGCGCATCCGCGGCATCCACAATGCCCTGAATGCGCTGGCCGCGCTGCAGCTGGCGCGCTGTCTGGACCTGGGCTGGGGCGCCATGCTGCGCGCGCTGCGCGAATACACGGGCGAACCGCATCGCGCCGCCTTCGTGCGCACGATCGGCGGCGTCGACTACATCAATGACAGCAAGGGCACCAACGTGGGCGCCACCGTCGCCGCGCTGGAGGGCCTGGGCCAGCCGGTGGTGCTGATCGCCGGCGGCCAGGGCAAGGGCCAGGATTTTTCGCCGCTGATTCCGGTGGTGGCGCAGCACGCGCGCGCCGTGATGTTGATCGGCCTTGACGGCCCCGAGATCGGCCGCGTGCTGGCGCCGACCGGCGTGAACTGCGTGACGGTTGAAACGCTGCGCGACGCCGTGCGCGGCGCTGCCGAACTGGCTCAGCCGGGCGATGCCGTGCTGCTGTCGCCCGCCTGCGCCAGCCTGGACATGTTCCGCAACTATCCGCATCGCGGGCAGGTGTTCGTGGAAGAGGTCGAAGACCTGGCTCGCGACCGTGGAGAGATCGCATGAGCCTGATCGCCGATCTCACCGCCAGCGTCAACGCCGTACGGCCCGGCCGTACCCGCATGCGCAATTTCGATCTGCCGCTGGTCATCGCGGCGTCGACCTTGCTGCTGCTCGGCTTGCTGATGGTGTATTCGGCGTCGATCGCGCTGGCCGATGGCCCGCGCTACGCATCGTATGGCCGCTACTACTTCGTGATCCGTCATGGCCTGTTTGTCAGCGCCGGGCTGCTTGGCGCCGCCGTGGTGCTGGCGGTGCCGATCCGCGTGTGGCAGCGCCTGGCGGTGCCGCTGTTCGTGGTGGCCATCGTGCTGCTGGTGGCGGTGCTGATCCCCGGCATCGGCCGTGAGGTCAACGGCGCGCACCGCTGGATCCCGCTGGGCCCGCTGAACTTCCAGCCCTCTGAACTGATGAAGCTGGCTGCGCTGCTCTACGCCGCCGATTACACCGTGCGCAAGCAGGAGCACATGCAGGCCTTTGCCCGCGGCTTCCTGCCGATGGCGTTCGCACTGGCCGGCGTCGGCATGCTGTTGCTGCTCGAACCCGACCTGGGCGCCTTCATGGTGATCGTGGCGATCGCCATCGGCATCCTGTTCCTGGGCGGTATCAACGGCAAGTACTTCAGCAGCCTGCTGGCCGTGCTGGTGAGCACCTTCCTGATGCTGATCTGGCTGTCGCCGTGGCGCCGGGCGCGCTTGTTCGCGTATCTGGATCCCTGGAACGAAGACAATGCCTACGGCAGCGCCTACCAGCTGTCGCATTCGCTGATCGCCCTGGGCCGCGGCGAATGGCTGGGCGTGGGGCTGGGCGCCAGCGTCGAAAAACTGCATTACCTGCCCGAAGCGCACACCGACTTCCTGATGGCAGTGGTGGGCGAGGAACTGGGCTTTGCCGGCGTGATGCTGGTCATCACCTTGTTTGCCATCATCGTCTATCGCGGTTTCGACATCGGCCGCCAGGCCATCGCCATGGAACGCACCTTCGCGGGTTTGGTGGCGCATGGCGTGGCGATGTGGTTCGGCGTGCAGTCGTTCATCAATATGGGCGTCTGCCTGGGCCTGCTGCCGACCAAGGGTCTGACCCTGCCGCTGATGAGCTATGGCGGTTCGGGCATTGTGATGAACCTGTGCGCGCTGGCGATGCTGATACGGGTCGACGTGGAAAACCGCGTCATGATGCGTGGAGGACGGGTATGACGGCCTCTCGCACCATCCTGATCATGGCTGGGGGCACCGGCGGGCACATCATGCCGGGGCTGGCCGTGGCCGACGTACTGCGCGAGCGCGGCTGGCGCGTGCTGTGGCTGGGCAACCCCGAAAAGATGGAAGGCCGGCTGGTGCCGCCGCGCGGCATAGAATTGGTGCCGCTGCGCTTCCAGGGCGTGCGCGGCAAGGGCGCTTCGGCGCTGCTGAAGCTGCCGTTCCTGCTGCTGCGCGCATTCGGACAAGCCTGGTCGCGCCTGTCCGACGTGCGGCCCGACGTGGTGCTGGGCATGGGCGGCTACGTGGCCTTCCCGGGCGGCGTGATCGCCGCGCTACGCGGCACGCCGCTGGTCGTGCATGAACAGAATGCCGTGGCAGGTACCGCGAACAAGTGGCTGGCCAGGATGGCCCGCCGCGTGCTCAGCGGCTTTCCCGGCGTGCTGCCCAAGGGCGAGGCCATGGGCAACCCGGTGCGCGCGGACCTGTGCGCGTTGCCGGAACCTGCGGCGCGCTACGCCCGCCGCAGTGGTCCGCTGCGCGTGCTGGTCGTGGGCGGCAGCCTGGGTGCCCAGGCGCTGAATACCACGCTGCCGCAGGCGCTGGCGCTATTGCCGCAGGAAAGCCGGCCGGTGGTGGTGCACCAGGCTGGCGAGCAACATTTGCCCGCGCTGCAGCAGGCCTACGCCCAGGCGGGCGTGGAAGCCGACTGCCGCGCATTCATCGATGACATGGCGGGCGCCATGGGCGAGGCCGATCTGCTGATCTGCCGCGCGGGCGCCATGACGGTGTCCGAAGTGGCCGCGGCGGGTGTCGCGGCCCTGTTCGTGCCGTTCCCGCATGCCATCGACGACCACCAGACCGCCAACGCGCGCTTCCTGAGCGACGCGCAGGCCGCCTGGCTGCAGCCGCAGACTGCCCTGACACCCGAATGGCTGGCGCAGTGGCTGGGCCAGCGCTCCCGACAAGAACTTCAAGCCGTGGCCGAACGGGCCCGCGCGCATGCGCGCCCCGAAGCCGCGGCCCATATCGCCGACGTCTGTGAACAAGCAGCGGGGCGCGCATCATGAAACACAGAATTCAACACATCCATTTCGTAGGCATCGGCGGCTCGGGCATGAGCGGCATTGCCGAGGTGCTGCTCAACCTGGGCTACACCATCAGCGGTTCCGACCTGAACGAGTCGGCGGTGACGCGCCGCCTGGCCGGCCTGGGCATGAAGATCGCCATCGGCCATGTGGCCAGCAACGTCACCGGCGCCGCCGCCATCGTCACGTCCACCGCGGTGGCGGGCGACAACCCCGAGGTGATCGCGGCCCGCGCGGCGCGCATTCCGGTGGTGCCACGCGCCATCATGCTGGCCGAACTGATGCGCCTGAAGCGCGGCATCGCTGTCGCCGGCACGCACGGCAAGACGACCACGACCAGCCTGGTGGCCAGCGTGCTCGCCGCCGGCGACCTGGATCCGACCTTCGTGATCGGCGGCCGCCTGAATTCGGCCGGCGCCAATGCGCGCCTGGGGCAGGGCGACTACATCGTGGTCGAGGCTGACGAATCCGACGCCTCGTTCTTGAATCTGCTGCCGGTGATGGCCATCGTGACCAATATCGATGCCGATCACATGGACACCTACGGGCACGACGTGGCGCGCCTGAAGAGCGCCTTCATCGAGTTCACGCAACGCCTGCCGTTCTACGGCAGCGCCGTGCTGTGCTCGGACGACGCCAATGTGCGCGAGATCATGCCCTTCGTGTCGCGGCCCATCACGACCTACGGCCTGAACGAAGAGGCGCAAGTGCGCGCCTATGAAGTACAGCCGGAAGGCACGCGCATGCGCTTCAACGTACAGCGCACGCATCGCGACACTCTGTTGCCGCCCTTGCAGGTCGAACTGAACCTGCCGGGCCTGCACAACGTGCGCAACGCGCTGGCCGCGATCGCCGTGGCGACCGAGCTGGGCGTGGCCGACGATGCCATCTGCGAGGCGCTGTCCTCGTTCCGGGGCGTGGGCCGCCGCTTCACGCAGACGGGCGAATTCGCGGTGCCGGCCAATCATGGCGGCGGCACCTTCACCGTGATCGACGACTACGGCCATCATCCGGTGGAAATGGCTGCGACGCTGGCGGCCGCACGCGGCGCCTGGCCTGACCGCCGCATCGTGCTGGCCTTCCAGCCGCACCGCTATACGCGTACCCGCGACTGCTTCGAGGATTTCGTGCGCGTGCTGGGCACGGCAGACGCCGTGCTGCTGACCGAGGTCTATGCCGCGGGCGAGCCGCCGCTGGTGGCGGCCGACGGCCGGGCCTTGTCGCGCGCCTTGCGGGTGGCCGGCAAGGTCGAACCGGTGTTCGTCGAGGACGTGGCGGAACTGCCGCAGGCCGTGGTGGATTTCGTGCGCGACGGCGACGTAGTGATTGTTATGGGAGCGGGTTCGATCAGCAAGGTCCCCGCCCAAGTTGGAGAACTGGCATGAACACGCAATTCGGCAAAGTGGGTGTGTTGTACGGCGGCCGTTCCGCCGAGCGCGAAGTGTCCCTGATGTCGGGCGCCGGCGTGCATCAGGCGCTGCTCAGTGCCGGTGTCGATGCACACCTGTTCGATACGGGCGAGCGCAGCCTGTCCGAGCTGGCAGCCCAGGGCTTTGACCGCGTGTTCATCGCCCTGCATGGCCGCTACGGCGAAGACGGCACCATCCAGGGCGCGCTGGAACTGCTGGGCATCCCCTACACCGGCAGCGGCCCGTTGGCGTCCGCGTTGGCCATGGACAAGACCATGACCAAGCGCGTCTGGC
Source organism: Achromobacter pestifer (assembly GCF_013267355.1). NCBI lineage: Bacteria > Pseudomonadati > Pseudomonadota > Betaproteobacteria > Burkholderiales > Alcaligenaceae > Achromobacter > Achromobacter pestifer. Next base: position 1,726,524 of record NZ_CP053985.1, on the reverse strand, counting down.
TGCAGCACGGCCTGCCCACGCCTGATTTTGAATTGCTGGACGCCGACACCGAGCTGCGTCTGGTGCCGGACCGCCTGAGCCTGCCGCTGATCATCAAGCCGCCGCACGAAGGTTCGACCGTGGGCATCACCAAGGTGGTGGGCTATTCCGACATGAAGGAAGCCTACGCCGCGGCCGCGCGTTTCGACGCCGAGGTGCTGGCCGAGCAGTTCATCACCGGCCGCGAGCTGACCGTGGCGGTGCTGGGCGGCGGCAAGACCGCCCGCGCGCTGCCGGTCATCGAGATCGCCGCGCCCGGCGGCAACTACGACTACGAGCACAAGTACTTCTCTGACGACACGCAGTACTTCTGCCCGGCCACGCTGCCGCCCGAAGTGGCCGCGGAAGTCGCCGAGATCGCGGTCAAGGCTTACCAGGCGCTGGGCTGCGAAGGCTGGGGCCGCGCCGATTTCATCCTCGACCGCGACAACCGGCCGTGGCTGCTGGAAATGAACACCTCGCCTGGCATGACCAGTCATTCACTCGTTCCCATGGCCGCCAAGGCGGTGGGAATCAGCTACGCCGAACTGTGCGTGGCGATCTTGTCCGAGGCTGCGTGCAAAGTGCACAGCCCGGCCCGTAACGCTTGACCCGGATACTCTGTGTGGAACGACGCTCGCACCACCAACCTGATCGCCAACACGCTGGCCGTGCTGGCGGTTTGCGCCATGCTCGTCGCGGGCGTGGTGTGGGTGGCGCAACGCCCGTTCTTCACGCTGCAGGCCATCGAGCTGGAATCGATGCCGGACACCGAGCTGCACTACGTGTCGACGGGGGCGGTGCGATCGGCGATCGCGGGCCGCTTCAAGGGCAACTTCTTCACGGTGGACCTGGACGACGCGCGCGAGATCTTCGAATCGGTGCCGTGGGTCCGGCACGCCACCGTGCGGCGGATCTGGCCCAACGTGCTGCGCGTGCGGATCGAAGAACAGCAGCCCCTGGCGCTGTGGAACGAGAACCAGATGATCAACACCTGGGGCGAGGCGTTCACGGCCAACACGGGCGAGGTGGACGACGAGACCGTGCTGCCGCAGTTCTCCGGTCCGGAGGGCTCCGAGTCGCTGGTCGTGCAGCGCTACGCCGAATTGGCGCGCTGGTTCGCTCCGCTGGACATGCACGTCACGCAGTTGGACCTGAGTCCGCGCTACGCCTGGCGCGTGGTGCTGTCCAACGGCATGTCGCTGGACCTGGGCCGCGATCCGGGCGCCGATGCGCCGGATCCGCATGGCCTGCCGGGTGCCTTGCCGTTCGCGGCCCGTATTCAACGTTTTGTGCAGGCGTGGCCCGCCGTGGCGGGGCGCCTGGAAGGGCGCACCGTAACGCAGGCCGATTTGCGCTATCCCAATGGTTTCGCCCTGGCGCTGGCCCCGTTGCCGCCGTCGGAAACCAAATCCAAATCCATACCGAAACCTCCCAAGAAACGCTAACGCCATGACCCGTGACATCAAGGACCTTATCGTCGCCCTCGATATCGGCACCAGCAAGGTGGTGGCTGTGGTGGCTGAAATTTTGCCTGAAGGGCGATTCGAAGTGCTGGGCCTCGGCCAGCACGAATCGCGCGGCATGCGCAAGGGCGTGGTCGTCAATATCGAGACCACTGTGAATTCCATTCAGCGCGCGCTTGAAGAAGCCGAGCTGATGGCAGATTGCAAGATTCGCGACGTCTACACCGGCATTGCCGGCAGCCATATCCGCAGCTTCAATTCCAGCGGCATGGTCGCCGTGAAGGACAAGGAAGTCACCGCCACCGACGTTGCCCGCGTCATCGAGACCGCCAAGGCGGTGAACATCCCGACCGACCAGCAGGTGTTGCACGTGCTGACGCAGGAGTTCATCGTCGACGGCCAGGAAGACATCCGCGAGCCCATCGGCATGAGCGGCCTGCGCCTGGAAGTGCGCGTGCATATCGTGACGGGCGCGGTCAGCGCGGCCCAGAACATCGTGAAGTGCGTGCGCCGCTGCGGCCTGGAAGTGCAGGACCTGATCCTGCAGCCCCTGGCCTCCAGCCTGGCCGTGCTGACCGCCGATGAAAAAGAGCTCGGCGTCGTGCTGGTCGACATCGGCGGCGGCACCACCGACGTGGCCATCTTCACCGGCGGCGCGATCCGCCACACCGCCGTGCTGCCCATTGCCGGCGACCAGATCACCAACGACATCGCCGCGATGCTGCGCACGCCCACGCCCGATGCCGAGGAAATCAAGCTGCGTTACGGCGTGGCCAAGCAGGTGCTGGCCAGCCCGGACGAGTCCGTGGAAGTGCCGGGCCTGGGCGACCGCGGTCCGCGCCAGGTCAAGCGCCAGGCGCTGGGCGCGGTGATCGAGCCGCGCGTGGAAGAGCTGTTCACGCTGGTGCAGCAGGTCGTGCGCGACTCCGGCTACGAGGATCTGCTGGCTTCCGGCGTGGTCCTGACCGGCGGCTCGGCGCAATTGCCCGGCATGATCGAACTGGCCGAGGACGTGTTCCTCAAGCCGGTGCGCGTGGCGGTGCCCGAATACGAAGGCAGCCTGGCCGATGTGATGCGCAATCCGCGCTTCTCGACGGTGATGGGCTTGTTGCAGGAAGCACGGATGCAGCGCGTGCGCGGCCGCAAGGTCGCCGCCCAGACAGGCAATTTCAAGAGCCTGCTGGCGCGCATGAAGGAATGGTTCATGAACTGAGTTGTAAAGGGCAGGTTGGGGCCTGTCCTTGGTGCGGTTCGCAGCGGTATCGCGGGCCGGGCCAGAAGAGGGGAGGCGCTTCAAACCCGTTGCGGGCCCGTCCGGCGACGAGTTTGAGGCGATTCACAAAACATAGGTTGGTTGGGGAATTTTTGTGATTTGCGAAATCGGACTTGTGAGGGAGTCATCATGATGAACTTTGAGATGCTTGAGAACAACACCAAAGGGACCGTTATCAAGGTCGTTGGTGTGGGCGGTGCGGGCGGCAATGCCGTGGCGCACATGATTCGCAGCGGTGTGCATGGCGTGGATTTCATCTGCGCCAACACCGATGCGCAGGCACTGGCGGCGACCAACGCCCCGGTGCAGATCCGTCTGGGCCGCACTGGCCTGGGCGCGGGCGCCAAGCCCGAGCAGGGACGTGCGTCGGCTGAAACCGCGCGCGAGGAGATCCGTGCCGCGCTGAACGGCGCACACATGGTCTTCATTACCGCCGGCATGGGCGGTGGCACCGGCACCGGCGCAGGTCCGGTCGTGGCCGAAGTCGCCAAGGAACTGGGCATCCTGACCGTGGGCGTGGTCACCAAGCCCTTCACCTTCGAAGGCAACAAGCGCCTGAAGATGGCCGAGGACGGTATCTCGGAATTGGCCAAGCACGTGCATTCGCTCATCGTGGTGCTCAACGAGAACCTCTATGAACTGATGGACGAGGACGCGACGCAGGAAGACTGCTTCCGTTCCGCCGACGATATCCTGCACAACGCTTGCGCAGGCATCGCCGAAATCATCAACGTCGAAGGTAACGTCAACGTCGACTTCGAAGACGTCAAGACGATCATGGGTGAGCAGGGCCAGGCCATGATGGGCACGGCGTCGGCTTCGGGTGCAGACCGCGCCCGCGTGGCCGCCGAGCACGCCATTGCTTGCCCGCTGCTGGAAGGCGTGGACCTGAACGGCGCTCGCGGCGTGCTGGTCAACATCACCGCCAGCCGCTCGCTGAAGATGCGCGAAACGCGCGAAATCATGGAAACGATCCGCAGCTACGCTTCGGACGACGCGACCGTGATCTTCGGCACCGCCTACGACGAAACCATGGGCGAAAACCTGCGCGTGACCGTGGTCGCGACCGGCCTGGGCCGTGCGCAAGCGCGTCCGCAGCTGGTGCAGAACACCGCTGAAGTGCTGCGTACCGGCACCGACAACATGCCCATGGGCACGATGCCGGCTGGCGGTCAAGGCGATTACCGCAATCTGGACATGCCGTCTGTCATGCGCAATCCGCGCAGCCAGGCGTCGGCTCAGGTGCGTGCTCTGGAAAGCTCGGGTATGGATCATTTCGACATCCCGGCATTCCTGCGCAAGCAAGCGGATTGAACCTAAGAGCCGATTTTCGGCTCTAAACGCACTCCCTCATCTCCGGCTTGCCTGTCCCCACAGGCAAGCCGGAGACAGAGCGGTCCGTGTTTCCCTTGCACGGTTTCAATAAGGGACGGAGGTATCGGTCGATCCGGACGCCGCATGGCGCCAGGGATCGGACAGCGTTACAATACGTCAGTTACGCCGGCAATCTGCTTGTCTTCTTGCCGGCTTCCTGGCTCAAAAACACCAAAGTCTCATGTTCCGACAGCGCAGCATTCAGAATCTCGTCCGCACGACAGGCGTCGGCGTCCACTCCGGACGGCGGGTCGAGCTCACCTTGCGCCCGGCACAACCGAATACGGGCATCGTTTTCCACCGCGTCGATCTGCCGCAGGTCGTGGACCTGCCCGCGCAGGCCACTGGCGTCGGCGACACGCGCATGGCATCGGTGCTGCAGCAGGGCAATGTCCGCGTGTCGACGGTGGAACACCTCATGTCGGCCCTGGCCGGCCTGGGCATCGACAACCTGCATATCGACCTCACTGCCGAAGAAGTCCCCATCATGGACGGCAGTGCGGCCACGTTTGTCTATCTGTTGCGCTCGGCGGGCATCGTCGAGCAGAACGCGCCCAAGCAATTCATCCGCGTCCTGAAGCCGGTGGAAGTGCGCGAAGGCGAAGGCCGCAACGAGAAATGGGCGCGCCTGGAACCCCACGAGGGCTACGCGCTGGCGTTCTCGATCGATTTCCGCCACCCCGCCATCGACTCCACGGCCAATTTCGCCGAGATCGATTTCGCCACGCATTCGTATGTACGTGAAATTGCCCGTGCGCGCACCTTTGGTTTCGTCAACGAAGTCGAGGCCCTGCGCTCCATGGGCCTGGCCCGCGGCGGCAGCTTGGACAACGCCATCGTCATGGACGAGTACCGCGTGCTCAACAGTGACGGGCTGCGCTACGACGACGAATTTGTAAAACACAAGATCCTGGACGCCATCGGCGACCTGTATCTGTTGGGCAAGCCCCTGGTGGCGCGCTACGTCGCGTGCAAGTCGGGCCATGGCCTGAACAACCAGTTGGCCCGCGCGCTGCTGGAACAGCGCGACGCCTGGGAACTGATCACCTACGAATCCCAGGCTGAGGCGCCGCAGGCGTTTCGCCACGAGTGGCAACTGGCCTGAGGGCTGGGTAAAGGGTCACGTCCTACCCGCTGACGCGGCCCCATTAAGCGGCGACAAGGGCGGACCGGCAAAGCCGGCTCCGCGACGTCCGCACCCTCATTGTGCGCGGCCAGGCTCCTGGGGGGCTGCCCGAGGAGGGTGACGGCTGTCATCCCCTAGCGCTTAAGGTGCAAACCGGCGGCAAACCATAGGATGGATCCGTCCGACAACTTGGTTTCGCTTCGTTTCCGGACCTCCCGGATCACGGACAACGCTGCCGGCTTCAGCTACTCTTGTGGTGCTTCAGCAGCTTGGCGACCGCGTCGGCCAGAGGTCCGGGCCGCAGGTTGTCGTGCAGTGACTCGAATGCGCCCAGGGCGGTGTCGCCCAGCGGTTGCGCCTCTTTGGGAGGGCGCGGCTGGCGGGCGCCGGGTTTGGGCAAACCCGCTTGTACCTTGACGGCGATTTCGTTAAGGTTCCAGCCTTGGTCTGCCAGGGTCCGCGCTATGCGCGGAGCCAATTGACGCATCTTGGCCGCATGCGCGGCACTAGGCACCACCAGGTGCAGGCACTGGTTTTCCAGTTTGCCCACCTGGCACACGGCGCCCAGCGGGGCGGGCAGAACCGCCGCCACCGCGTACTGGATTTGCAAGTGCTTGCGGGCGGTCGCCAGAACGCCGGCGCCCCGCATGTCATGACCCAGCCATCCCAGGGCGGTATCTTCTTTCCGCCGGCTGGAACTGGAACGTTGACGGTATGAAGTGGGTCTATTCATGCCGGCTCTAAGAATTAGGAAGCAAACCTTGAAAATCGTGATTATGCACGCCCGCGACGGGCGGGACGGGCATTTCACCCTGGGCGGCGCGCGCCTCGCGCTGTTCATGGGGGGCGCCTTGATCACGGCTGCCATCTTTGGCGCCGCCTTACAACGATACCTTACTCCGATCCTGCCGGCCGTACATGCCGTGGGTTGGCCCCTGGCGGGCCAGCCCGGGCGCGACGCCGATTTCCTGCGCGGCAACATGAATCTGCTGGCCGCCAAGGTCGGGGCGTTGCAGGCCAAGCTGGTAAGCATCGACGGATTGGGCCAGCGCGTGGCCAAGGTGGCCGGCGTGGCTTACACCGATCCCGAGCTGGCCAAGCAACTGGCCGTGGCGCAGCCCGAGGCGCTGACTCAGCCCGAAGCCACCCAGGTCATGGACGATCTGTTCACTGACCATCCGCCGCCCAGCGCGGCCTCGGCCGAGGCGCTGGGCCGCCAGCTCGACGAGATCCAGGCCAGGCTGGCCCAGCAGTCGGACAACCTGAAGCTGCTGGACGCGGCGCTGACCAAGCGCTCGGCGGACCAGGCGCGCATGCCGACCGCCATGCCTATCACCGACTACCCCTATCTCAGTTCGTCGTATGGCTGGCGCCGCAACCCCGTGACGGGCCGCAGCGCCATGCACGAAGGCCTGGATTTCGCCGCGCCTCCGGGGACGCCCATCCTGGCGGCTTCCGGCGGCGTCGTGCTGGAATCCAAGTTCCAGCCGGGCTACGGCAATATGGTCGAGATTGATCACGGCGATGGCCTGATCACCCGCTACGCCCACGCGTCTTCCCTGATGGTGAAGCAGGGGCAGTTGGTCGAACGCGGCCAGCAAGTGGCGCGCGTGGGCAGTTCTGGCCGTTCCACCGGCCCGCATTTGCACTTCGAAGTCCGTCTGGCCGGGCAGCCGCTGGACCCGCGCCTGTTCCTGGGACCGCACCAGACCGCGCCGCCCTCCGCGGTGGCGCACGCCGCCCAGTGAACCTGGGCGGTCCGCGCCGGTCAAACAGGCCGGCAGTGCTACCCTGGCCATAGGTTCAGGCTATTGCGCTCCATGTGCGTTAAACTGGTTCGTTTCCCAGCGGACCCCCGCTCAACCAATAACATCAAGTCACGGGTGACGCTGCTCCGGCCTTTCGTGGGCGCGGCGTGGCTCGTGCGGCCGACATACGCATGGTTTCTCTGCTCAAAAAACTCATAGGCAGCCGCAACGACCGGCTGCTTAAGCAGTATCGCAAGCTGGTAACCCAGATCAACGGGTTCGAACCCAAGATCTCCGCGCTCTCCGACGCGGAGCTGGCGGCCAAAACCGAGGAATTCCGTTCCCGTCACGCCCAGGGCACATCCCTGGACGACCTGCTGCCCGAAGCCTTCGCGGTTGTGCGCGAAGCGGGCAAGCGGGTGTTCGGCATGCGCCACTTCGACGTGCAGATGCTGGGCGGGATCGCCCTGCACAGCGGCAAGATCGCCGAAATGCGCACGGGCGAAGGCAAGACCCTGATGGCGACGCTGCCGGTCTACCTGAACGCGATCGCCGGCAAGGGCGTGCACGTGGTCACGGTGAACGACTACCTGGCCCGCCGCGACGCCGAATGGATGGGGCGCCTGTACCACTTCCTGGGCCTGAGCACGGGCGTGGTGGTGCCGCAGCAGCCCAACGAGGAAAAGAAGGCGGCTTATCTCGCCGACATCACCTACGGCACCAACAACGAATTCGGCTTCGACTACCTGCGCGACAACATGGAATACCGTGTTGAAGACCGTCGCCAGCGCGGCCTGTTCTACGCCATCGTCGACGAAGTGGACTCGATCCTGATCGATGAGGCCCGCACGCCGCTGATCATCTCCGGTCAGGCCGAAGACCACACCGAACTCTACGTCCGCATGAACGCGGTGCCGCCGCTGCTCAAGCGCATGGCGCACGAGCCCAAGCCGCAGGAGCCGGAACCCGAAGGCGACTACTGGGTCGACGAAAAGAGCCAGCAGGTCTATCTGTCCGAAGCCGGGCACGAGAACGCCGAAGGCATCCTGTCGCGCCTGGGCATCCTGCCGGAAGGCGAGTCGCTGTACGACCCGCGCCACATCGCGCTGATGCACCACCTGATGGTGGCGCTGCGCGCCAACACGCTGTTCTTCCGCGACCAGCAGTACGTGGTGCAGGACGGCGAAGTGGTGATCGTCGACGAATTCACCGGCCGCCTGATGGTGGGCCGCCGCTGGTCCGACGGCCTGCACCAGGCGGTCGAGGCCAAGGAAGGCGTAAAGATCCAGCACGAGAACCAGACGCTGGCGTCGATCACGTTCCAGAACTACTTCCGCATGTACGAAAAGCTGTCCGGCATGACCGGCACGGCGGATACGGAAGCCTACGAATTCCAGGAAATCTACGGGCTTGAAACGGTCATCATCCCGACCAACAAGCCCATGGTCCGCAAGGACCAGAACGATCAGGTCTTCAAGACCGACGGCGAAAAGTACAACGCCATTCTCGATGACATCCGGGACTGCCACGAACGCGGCCAGCCGGTGTTGGTGGGCACCACCAGCATCGAGAACTCCGAGCTGCTGTCGGGCCTGCTGAAGAAGGCCAAGCTGCCGCACGAAGTGCTGAACGCCAAGCAGCACGCCCGCGAAGCCGAGATCGTCGCCGAAGCCGGCAAGCCGGGCCACATCACCATCGCCACCAACATGGCGGGCCGCGGCACCGACATCGTGCTGGGCGGCAGCGTCGACAAGCAGGTCGACCTGATCCGCGCCGACGAGGCGCTGTCCGACGCCGAAAAGAGCGCCCGCATCGAGAAGGTGCGCGCTGAATGGAAGCCGCTGAACGAGCAGGTCAAGGCCGCTGGCGGCCTGCGCATCATCGGCACCGAGCGCCACGAATCGCGCCGTATCGACAACCAACTGCGTGGCCGTGCCGGCCGCCAGGGCGATCCGGGCTCGTCGCGCTTCTACCTGTCGCTGGAAGACTCGCTGATGCGCATCTTCGCGGGCGACCGCGTGCGCGCCATCATGGAACGCCTGAAGCTGCCCGAGGGCGAGCCCATCGAGGCAGGCATGGTGACGCGTTCGATCGAGACCGCGCAGCGCAAGGTGGAAGGCCGCAACTTCGACATCCGCAAGCAATTGCTGGAGTACGACGACGTCGCCAACGACCAGCGCAAGGTGCTGTATTCGCAGCGCAACGATGTGCTGGAAGCGGCCAGCGTGGGCGCCACCGTGCAGAACCTGCGCGATGCCGCCGTGACCGAGATGTTCAACACCTACGTGCCGCCGGAATCGGTGGAAGAGCAGTGGGACGTGCCGGCGCTGCAGAAGGCGCTGGAGGCGGACTGGCACCTGCAGCTGCCGCTGACGGAAATGCTGGAAAAGGAAACCAACCTTACCGACGACGAGCTGCGCGAACGCGTGGTGGGCGCCGCGCGCGACGCCTATCAGGCCAAGATCGACCAGGTGGGCACGGAATCCTGGTCGCAGTTCGAGCGTTCGATCATGCTGCAGGCGATCGACACCCACTGGCGCGAGCACCTGTCGGCGCTGGATTATCTGCGCCAGGGCATCCATCTGCGCGGCTATGCGCAGAAGAATCCCAAGCAGGAATACAAGCGCGAAGCCTTCGAGCTGTTCTCGGGCATGCTGGACCGCATCCGCGACGACGTGGTCCGGGTGCTGATGACGGTGCGCGTGCAGTCGCAGGAACAGGTCGAACAGGCCGAGGCCGAAGCGGCTCAGCCGCACGTGCAGAACGTGCAGTACCACCATTCCGACTACGACGAAGCGCTGGCCCAGTCCGAGCCGGAAAGCGGCGCCCAGCCCGTGCGCAATGCCTTGCCCAAGGTCGGCCGCAACGACCCGTGCCCTTGCGGCAGCGGCAAGAAGTACAAGCAGTGCCACGGCAAGCTCGTCTGATCCAGGAGCCATCATGCTGCATTCCGTCGGCCGCACTGAATTCGACCATGCCGTGGTCATGGTGCGCGACCGGCTGGATGCGCTGGCCCCGCATTTCGAACGCCAAGGCTTCCAGCTCAGCGACAAGGCGGTGCACAACCTGGGGTCGTGCAACCGGCTGATCGTGCTGGAAGGCACCTATGTCGAACTGCTGGGCTGGCCGCCCGGCGCGCCGCCCGCCCGCAAGGAAATCGCCGACTCGCCGTTCGGGCTGGAGGCGCTGGTGTTCCGCACCTACGACGCCGAAGCCACCCGCGAGCGCCTGCTGGCGGCCGGGTTCGCCGTCAACCCGGTCCAGGAACTGAGCCGTCCCGCCATGCTGGATGGTCAGGAAGTCCAGGCCCGCTTCCACACCGTGCGTTTCGCCGAGCAGCCCTTGCCCGGCATCCGCATGTATTTCTGCCGCCATCTGACGCCCGAATGCGTGTGGTCGCCTGAACTCATGGCGCATCCCAACGGCGCGCGCAGCCTGCTGCGCATCGATGCCCGGGCGCCCGACGCGCGCGCGGTCGCCGAGCGCCTGGCGCTGGTGGCCGGCGTGGGCGCCGAAACCGCAAGCGGCGGCTGGGACGTGCCGCTGGCAAACCTGCGCATCCATGTGAGCCAGGATGCGGCAGCGGCGGGGCCCACGCTTTCGACGCTGACCCTGGAAAACAAGGACGGCGCCCACTACACGCTGGATACCGGCCTGTAAGCGCCAGGCGATACCCGCCGCCGCAAGAACAAACCGCCCGCAACGTTCCGCGTTGCGGGCTTTTTTTCGCCCCGCGTTTGCCGATCCGCGGCGCCTGAGGGTAGGGCCGGCGGCAGTCCGCATTCGGGGAAACCCGGGTTGTTGCTCAAAGTGTATGCACTTTAGTATGCAGTTCATTCCCGACGATTCAACCGAACCCAGGTGATCCGGCATGACGCAATCCTCAATCGCAATCCGGCCCGCGGCGCGCACCAAGGAAGCGCAGGCGGAGCTGTACGGCGCGGTCAAGGCCATGGCCGTGCGTTTCGAATTCAAGCCCGGCGAGCGCATCAACGAGGTGGAGCTGGCGCGCAGGCTGAACGTCAGCCGCACGCCGCTACGCGAGGTGCTGAACCAGCTGATGGTCGAAGGTTTCCTGACCCGGTCAGTCAACCGCGGCTTTATTGCCCGCCTGCTCGACGCCAAGCAGATCCACAGCCTCTACGAGTACCGCGCCGTGCTGGAGGCCGGCATCGTGCGCGCGGCCTGCGAGCGCGCCAGCGACGAAGAGCTGGCCAGCCTGCGCGAATTCGTCGAGCGCTCCCGCGACGTATCCGAGGACAGCGACGCCACCCGCCTGCTGGAACTGGACGAGGCCTTCCATCTGACGCTGGCGCGCTACTCGCGCAACGAGGAATTCGTGCGCGCGCTGGAAAGCGTCAACGCCCGCATCCACTTCGTGCGCTGGATCGACATGCAGCAAGGGCGCCGCCGCCATACCCAGGGCGAACACCTGCGTATCGTCGAGGCGCTGCAGCGGCGTGACGTCGACGCCTTGCCGGGCCTGATGAGCGCGCACATCGGCCGCCGCCTGGACCAGATCACCGACGTCATACGCACGGGTTTTTCCACGATTTACATGCGGGACCAGGCCGAACCCGCCACGGCAGCGCCGGCCAACACCATACAAGCAGGGGAAAAGCTATGAATCACGGGATAAAGCGCGGACTGGCTGCGCTATGCATGCTGTCCGCCACCGCAGGCGCCTTCGTCGCCGCGCCGGCTGCTGCCGCGGAAGAGCGGCCGCTGGTGCTGGTCGTGCCGTATCCGCCAGGAGGCAGCACCGACATCCTGGCGCGCATCCTGCAGCCGCGCCTGTCTCAGCAGTTGGGCGGCCGCGCCGTCGTGGTCGAGAACCGGCCGGGGGCGGCTAGCCAGATCGCCACCGCCTTCGTGGCGCGCGCCGAACCCGACGGCAATACGCTGTTGGTCAGCTTCGACAACCACGGCATCAACCCTGCGGTGAAGCCCAAGCTGCCCTACGACACGTTCAAGGACTTCGTCGCCATTTCGCAGACGGTGCGCTTTCCGCTGGTGCTGGGCGCCAACCCCAGCGTGCCGGGGAACAACCTGAAGGAATTCCTGGCCGCGGCCGCCAAGCAGCCGCCCAACAAGTTCAATTACGCATCCACCGGCGTGGGCTCGCTGAACCATCTGGCGCCCGAAGAACTCAAGCGCCTGTCGAAGGTCGAGTTGCTGCATGTGCCCTACGGCGGCGGCGGACCGGCCATCCAGGCGGTGGTGGGCGGGCAGGCCAGCATGACCTGGCTGAGCTTCGCCGCCCTGCGCGGCCAGATCCAGGCCGGCAAGATCAAGCCGCTGGCGGTGGCGGGCGACAAGCGCCTGCCCGATCTGCCCAACGTGCCGACCGTGGCGGAATCCGGCTTCCCCGGCTTTGTCGCCTATTCCTGGAGCGGCATGTTCGCGCCCAAGGGCACGCCGGAAGCAACGGTGAAAAAGCTGACCGCAGACTTCAAGGCCGTGCTGGCCGACCCGGAAATCCGCAAGAAGGTGACGGACGCGGGCTTCGAAATCGTGGCCTCCGACGGCCCGGCGCTGGACGCCTACGTGAAGTCGGAATACGACCGCTGGAGCGCCTTCATCAAGAGCAGCAACATCAATCTGGACAACTGAACGGCGCGCGGCCTGGCGCAGGAGCGCCCGGCCGCGGCACGTGCAACACAAGTGGAGATGACATGGAAAACATGACCGGCGCCGAAGCCATGGTGCGCATGCTGCAGCACAACGGCGTCAAGCACATATTCGGCCTGTGCGGCGATACCAGCCTGCCGTTCTACGACGCGCTGTACCGGCTGGACCACGGCATGCAGCACATCCTGACGCGCGACGAGCGCAGCGCCGGCTACATGGCGGACGCCTATGCCCGCGTGACCGGCAAGGTCGGCGTGTGCGAAGGCCCCAGCGGCGGCGGCGCGACCTACCTGCTGCCCGGCCTGGTGGAGGCCAACGAATCGTCCATCCCGGTGCTCGGCATCACCTCGGACGTGGCGGTGGGCTCGCGCGGCAAGTACCCGTTGACCGAACTGGACCAGGAAGCGCTGTACCGTCCGCTGACCAAGTGGAACCGCACCATCGACCGCGCCGACCAGATCCCCGGCATGGTGCGCGCGGCCTTCCGCGCCATGACGACCGGCAAGCCCGGCGCCACCCATCTGTGCTTTCCGTACGACGTGATGAAGCAGCAGGTCGATGCGTCCGATGTCTGGGCCCAGCCCGAACATGGGCGTTTCCCGGCGATGCGCTACGCGCCGGATCCCCTGGACGTTGCGCGCGCCGCGCAGCGGCTGGTCAGCGCGTGGGCGCCGGTGATCATCTGCGGCGGCGGCGTGGTCATCGCCGGCGCCAGCGGCGCCTTGCAGGAACTGGCCGAAGCGCTCAAGGCCGCGGTCTGCGTGACCGTGAGCGGGCAGGGCAGCCTGGCCGACAATCATCCCCTGAATGCGGGCGTGGTCGGCTCCAACGGCGGGGTGATGGCGACGCGCGACGTGGTGGCCGCGGCCGACGTGGTGCTGTTTGTCGGCTGCCGCGCGGGCTCCACCTCGACCGAGCACTGGCGCTTCCCCAACCGCAACGTGCCGATTCTGCACATCGACATCGATCCCATGGTGATTGGCGCCAACTACTTGACCGAAGTCGGCATGGTGGGCGATGCCAAGCTGGCGCTGGAAGCCCTGGGAGTCGAGGTGGAGGCGCGCCTGGCGCATCGTCCTTCGGACGCGGCCGATGGCGCGGTGCTGGCCGGCCGCGCCAAAGAGGCGCGCCGGGCGCAGCTGGAACCGTTGGCCAACAGCCTGGACGCGCCCATCCGCCCGGAGCGCGTGGTGCAATCCTTGAACCGCCTGCTGCCCGACGACGCGGTGGTCTGCGCCGACCCCGGCACGCCTTGCCCGTATTTTTCCGCCTACTACGACGTGTCGCGCCCCGGCCGGCACTTCATCACCAACCGCGCGCACGGCGCGTTGGGCTTTTCCATGTCGGCCGCCCTGGGCGCCTGGGTGGGGCGGCCCCAGTCCAAGTGCGTCTCGGTGATGGGCGACGGCAGCTTCGGCTTCACGGTGGGCGAACTGGAAACCATCGTGCGGCACAAGGCGCCGCTGCTGATGGTGGTGTTCTCGAACTCGGTCTATGGCTGGATCAAGGCCAGCCAGAAGGCGGGCTACGACAAGCGCTACTACAGCGTGGACTTCAACCGCACCGACCACGCCCGCATCGCCGAGGCCTATGGCGTGAAGGCCTGGCGCGTGGAGGATCCGTCCAAGCTGGATGCCGCCATCAAGGCAGCGATGGAGCATGATGGCCCGGCGCTGATCGACGTGGTGGCGCAGCCCCTGCAGGATGCGGCCGCGCCGGTCAGCCAGTGGATGGGTTGACGCTGTCGACCAGGTGATTGACGCCGGTGCAGAGGTCGTCCCGGGCCACGCCGTAGATATGCAGCGATACGGCGATGTCCGGGCCGGCATTGCCCAGCCGGTGGATCTGGCGCAGTCCCTGCGTGGCGGTGACGATGTCGCCCGGATGGCGGGCCACCGTGCCGCAGGCCCGGGCGATGGCGGACTCCAGATCCCAGCGGTAGTGGGTTTCGGTGAGTGCGCGCTGCAGCACCTGGTAGGTGCACCAGGTCTTGTGGCCATGCACCGGGCTGAATTGGCCGGGGCGCCAGATCAGGTAGGCCATGGTGAAGGCCCCATGCGGATCGGCGTAGGCGATATGGCGGGCGTAGGACTCGGCCCGTCCGCCGCGCAGCTCCGCGGGCAGGTTGCACAGCATGTCGCCGGCGTTGGCGACGCTGGCGGCCAGGTCGCGCAGCAGCGCGCGCGGCGTTCAGTTGGGCCGCCTGCACTGATGCGCATAGCGCTTGCAGGTCGCCGCCGGCGAGTTGGATGGAAGACATGGCAGGCCTCCAGGCAGAGTTTCCATGGTAGGAGCTTGCGCTGGAATGCCTTTGCCAAATCGGGCGCATCAGGGGCGCGGATTGGAAAAAAATTCCATCCCGCCAGGGAGCCCGGCGCTCCTATACTGGTCTGATTGGGCGCAACGCTGCGCCGGGCAGCGCAATGACAGGAGAGTCAGGCATGGATCTGGGGATCAGCGGCAAGACGGCACTGGTATTCGGCGGCAGCCGCGGCATGGGCCGGGCGTGCGCCCTGCAACTGGCGCGGGAAGGCGTGGCGGTCACGATCGCCGCCCGCAACCCGGCCACGCTGGAGCAGGCCGCGGCCGAGATATCCCATGAAACCGGAATAGGGGTGGGCTGGGTGTCGGCCGACCTGACGCAGGCGCATGGCCGGGACGCGGCCATGGCCGCCTGTCCCCACCCGGACATCCTGATCAACAACGCGGACGGTCCGTTGCCGGGCGACTTCCGCAACTGGAGCCACGACGACTGGATCGCCGCGCTGGACGCCATGATGTTGGGGCCCATCGACATGATCCGGCGGGTCGTGGACGGGATGACGGAGCGGCGCTTCGGGCGCATCGTGAACATCGTGTCGCGCAGCGTGAAGGCGCCGCATGCTGAGCTCGGCTTGTCCAATGGCGCGCGTTCGGGCCTGGTCGGCTTCGTCAGCGGCCTGGCGCGCCAGACCGTGCGCCACAACGTCACCATCAACAATCTGCTGCCCGGCGCCTTCGCCACGGATGCGCAGGTCAGGCACATACAAGGCATGCTGGAACAGTCCGACGGCAAGAGCTTCGAGCAGCTCTGGGACGAGCGCGGACGCGCCAACCCGGCGGGCCGCTATGGCCAGCCCGAGGAACTGGGCGCCCTGTGCGCCTATGTCTGTTCCGCGCAGGCCGGCTACATGACCGCGCAGAACATCCTGATCGATGGCGGCGGCTACCCCGGGACCTACTGAAGTCCGGCGGCGCAGGCTGGACGCGGGCAGGCGGAACAGGCAACATTGGGGCCGATCCAGCCGAGGAAACCCATGGACCAGACGGACATCAAGATACTGGCCTTGCTGCAGAAGGACGCCACCTGTTCGGTCGCCGAGATCGCCGAGCAGGTGCATCTGTCCGTCACGCCGTGCTGGCGCCGCATCCAGAAGCTGAAGGATGACGGCGTCATCGCCCGCAACGCCATCTTGCTGGATCCCCGCGCGCTGGGCCTGAACCTGACGGTGTTCGTGTCCATCAAGACCAGCCAGCACAACGAGAAATGGACCCAAAGCCTGATCAACGCCGTGATGGCCCTGCCCAATGTGGTGGAGTTCCACCGCATGGCGGGCGACGTCGATTATTTGCTCAAGGTCGTGGTCGAGGACATGGCGGCCTATGACCGCTTCTACCGCCGCCTGATCGCCGCCGTGGACCTGCTGGACGTCAGCGCCAGCTTCTCAATGGAAGTCATCAAAAGCACCACCGAATTGCCGCTGAACGCGGTGTAGGCGGGCGCGCGCAATTTTTTTCCCAAGGCAGGGGCCGCCGGGGATGCAAATTCCATTCGGCCCGCCGGCCGGCCTGCATCACGCAATTCTTTTGCGCAGGCTACGGCGTAGGATATCCCCACTCCCATCATGGGATGAATCGGGATATCAGAGGACCCTATGTCGTTGGCAGTACCCGCCGGCTGCGCCGGTACGGCAAATTCGCGGCGCGCGCTTTCGGTGGATGACCTGCTGGTCGGCTGGAACGGCGTCGACGACCTGTGGGTGTTCGCCTACGGCTCCCTGATATGGCATCCCGGTTTCGCCTGGCGCGAACGCCGGCTGGCGACCGTCCGCGGCTACCACCGGTCCCTATGCCTGTGGTCGCACGACCATCGCGGCTCGCCCGACAATCCCGGCTTGGTGTTCGGCCTGGACCGCGGCGGCTGCTGCCGCGGCGTGGCTTTCCAGATTGCCGCGTGTGACGTGCCGGGGGTGTTCCAGGCGCTGTGGCTCCGCGAAATGGTCACCGGCGCCTACTCGCCCCGCTGGCTCACCTGCCATACGGAGGCCGCGCCGGTGCGCGGGCTGGTATTCCTGTTGAACCGGGCCTGCCAGGAGTACGCGGCGGGCATCAGCGACGACCGCCTGCTGGCGTCGGTGCGCAATGCCGTGGGCCATTCGGGGCCTTGCCTGGATTATGTTGTGGAGACCGAGCGCGCGCTGCGCGCGCACGGCATCGACGATTGGCGCCTGGGCGATCTGGTGCGCAAGCTGGGCCAGGCCTTCTGAGGCCTGGGGGCGCGTCAGAAGCGCCAGCGGCCAAACATGAACAGCACATTGCCCGCGCCGGCGGAGCCTGGAATGTAGGTCGCGTATAGCATCGTGTCCTTGTAGCTGGCGCTCACCAGCGGCAGGATGCCGGGAAACGGCACGTAGCTCATGATGTCGTGGCGCGCCGTCAGGAAGACGGTGTAGCCCGCGCCCAGGCGGAAGTTCTCGCTGACTCGTCCGATCTTCAGGAAGCCGTAGCCGGCGATGGGTTCTATCTTGCTGTGCGAATCCAGGAAGGCCATGGCGTACAGGCCCTGCCAGTCGCCATCTTCGTCGTAGATGCTGCGGCCGTAGCCGCCGCCCCAGGCCAGCTCGTTGAAGCTATCGATCTTCTCTTTGCTGTAGGTGGCCCGGTTGTGCCAGGAGTAGCCGGTTATGTAGAGGTCATTGCCGCCCTCGGTCCAGATCTGGTCCAGTCGGTTGCAGGCCGACTGGGCCCAGGAGGGCATGCTGTCACAGGCTTGGGCGGTGGCGGTGAAGGTAGCGAGCAGCAGGCAAAGGAGTGCCGCCCGGAATCTTGCGGTCATTGTGGGCGCTGAAAGGGTGAAGATGACAATCCCATTACTGTAATGGAAGGGGCGTCATCAACCCTGTCAGCTAGCTGTCAAGCAGGCGCCGCCAGAGGGAAGCCGTTTTTTCTTGCTGTTGTATCCGGACTACAGCAGGAAGATCGTCGCCAGGCCCAGAAAGATGAAGAACCCCAGCGAATCGGTGGCGAAGGTCAGCAGCACGGAAGATCCCATCGCCGGATCCTTGCCGAAGCGGGCGCGCACCATCGGCACCAGCACGCCCACCGACGCGCCGACCAGCATGTTGCAGATCATGGCGGCCATCATCACCAGGGCGATCGATAACGAGTGCGAGATCGCCCAGGCGAACAAGGCGGCGACCAGGCTGCCGCAAAGCCCCACCATCAAGGTGACCAAGAGCTCGCGCTTGACCAGCTGCCACAGGTTGCGGCCGGTGATGCGGCCCATGGCCAGGGCCCGGATGATCAGGGTCATGGTCTGGTTGCCGGAGTTGCCGCCGATGCCGGCCACGATGGACATCAGAAACGCCAGGATCACGATCTGGCTGACCGTGCCCTCGAACTGGGAGGCCACGAAGGATGCCGTGGCGGCGGTACAGAGGTTGAACAGCAGCCAGGGGGCGCGGTTGCGCAGGGCCGTGGAGACCGGCGCGAAGATGTCTTCTTCCTGCAGACCGGCGCGCGACAGCGCCTGTTCCTGGGAGTCCTCGCGCATCACGTCCACCACGTCGGCGATGGTCACGCGGCCGATCAGGCGGCCCTGGTCGTCCATGACCGGCGCGGAGACCAGGTCATAGCGTTCGAAGGCGCCGGCGGCGTCGGCGTCGGAGTCTAGCGGGTTGAGCGCCAGGAAATCCGAGTTCATGACGGCGCGCACTTCGGTTTCGGGCTCGCTGACCAGCAGCTTGGACAGGGGCAGGATGCCCTGTAGCTTGTCCTGGCGGTCCACCACGAAGATCTGGTCGGTGTGGTCGGGCAGTTCGTGCAGCCGGCGCAGGTAGCGCAGCACCACTTCCAGCGTCACGTCCTCGCGCACCCGGACCATCTCGAAGTCCATGATCGCGCCCACGCTGTCTTCCGGATAGCCCATGGCCTCCAGCAGCTGCGCGCGTTCCTCTTCGGTCAGGCCCTTCTGGACTTCGGCCACCACGTCGGGCGGCAGGTCGGGCGCCAGGTCGGCCAGCTCGTCGGCGTCCATATTGCCGGTGGCGGCGACCAGGTCCTGGCGGTCCATCGCCTCGATCAGCGATTCCCGCACCCAGTCTTCGACTTCCAGCAGCACGTCCGCGTCATGCTCGGGGCTGACCAGCTTCCAGATGGCTTGCCGTTCGTCCTTGGGCAACGATTCCAGAATGAAGGCGATGTCGGACGGATGCAGGCCGTCCAGCAGGGTCTTGAGTTCGGCTTCGTGCTGGCGGTGCACCAGGTCCTCGACCAGCGAGGCCTTGGAGTCGCCTTCTTCCTGGCGATGCACCAGGTCGGCCACCAGCTGCTGGCGGCGCAGGCGTTCCTGTACTTCCGCCAGGGCGTGTTGGGCGTCTTCCGGGTCGAGGCGGCGAGGCGTCGCGGGCGGTTTCTGCGCGGCGGCGGACTGCGTCATGCGTTACGGCTCAAAGAGTGGGGAGGGGGCGGCGGCGGCGGGCTTCGTCGGTGGCGACGTAGGTCAGCGTGGCCTCGGTGACCTTGACGATTTCGGCGTCCAGCCGCTGGCGCTCCGCGTAGACCTCGACGGACACCGTGACCGACGTCGTGCCGGTCTTGACGATGGCTGCGTAGAAACTGAGCAGGTCGCCCACGAAGACCGGCTCTTTGAACTGGAAGGCGTTGACCGCCACGGTGGCCACGCGCCCGGCGGCGCGGCGCGCGGCGGGGATGGAACCGGCGATGTCGACCTGGGACATGATCCAGCCGCCAAAGACGTCCCCGTGGATATTCGCGTCGGCCGGCATCGGCATGACGCGCAACACCGCGTCGCGATCGGCGGGCAAAGTCGTAAACGGGGTTTTGGTGCTGGAGGTCATGCGGCCGACTCCACTGCTAGGGAACCAGCCGATTATGCAGGAAAAATGCGACAGCGGCGTGCATGCGCGAAGCCCGCCGCGGCGCTGGGCGCGGCGGGCCGGGAATCAGGACGCCAGCTTGACGATGCCGTAGCCGCCGACCAGCAGCCAGAGGTACAGGATCAGGCCCAGCGCCATCACCCGGGGGCCGGCCTTGCGGATCTGGGCAAAACGGGTTTCGATGCCCAGCGCGGTCATGGCCATGGTCAGGGCGAAGATGTCCAGGCGGCGGATGGCGGCCACCGCATCCGCGGGGATGATGTTCAGCGAATTGATGATGGCCAGCACCAGGAAGCCCACCGCGAACCAGGGAATGGGCAGCTTGGCGCCCTTGCCCTGGCCGCCGGCCGCGTGCGAGGCCGCGCTGCGCAGATACAGGCCCAGGATCAGCAGGACCGGCACCAGCAGGGCCACGCGGGTCATCTTCACGATGGTGGCGACTTCGGTGGTGGCGGGGTCGACATTGCTCGCCGCGCCGACGACCTGGGCCACTTCATGGATGGTGCCGCCGATATAGATGCCCAAAGCCTGGGTGTCGAGATTCAGCCAGCCTGCGTGATAGAGCACCGGGTACAGGAACATGGACAGGGTCCCGAACAGCACCACGGTGGCGACGGCCACCGCGCTCTTGTGCGGAGCGGCCCGCAGCGTGGGTTCGAAGGCCAGCACGGCGGCGGCGCCGCAGATGGCGCTGCCGGCGGCGGTGAGCATGGCGGTGTCGCGGTCCAGGCCCAGCAGGCGCTGGCCCACCACGGTGCCCAGCACCAGGGTGCCCACCACCACCGCCACCGAAACCGCCAGCCCCGGCAGGCCCACGGCGGCAATCTGCTGGATGCTGATATTCAGACCGTAGAAAGCCACGGCGATGCGCAGCAGGCGCCGCGCGGTGAAGTTCACGCCGGCGCTCCAGTCGGCCGGCATGGTGCCGCGCAGGAAGTTGCCGTAGAGCATGCCGCAGACGATGCCCACCACCAGCGGCGAGAAACCCAACTGGCGGATCGCGGGCAGGTCCGCCAGCTGCATCACCGCGGCGGCCATCAGACCGACGAACAGCACGCCATTGAGTTTGTCGCGCCACGGCGTGGCAGTGGGAGCGGCGGCCGGGGAGGCAGGGGCGGCGGGCAGGGGAACGGCGGTGCTGGAGGAGGTACTCATGGCTGGCCTTTTGGGGGAGGCATATCTAAATAACTTCACGAAATATTAATTTCCCGCCTAATATTTGAAAAATCTTTATTTCAGATATGTAATATCAGAAATTCTGATAATTTTAGTGATCATGACTCCCGACCAGCTGCTTACCTTCGCCGCCGTGGCCGATGCCGGCAACATCAGCCGCGCGGCGCAACTGCTGAACCTGTCCCAGCCCGCAGTGTCCGGCCAACTGCGGATGCTGCAGGAATGGTTCGGCGAGCCGCTGTACCGCCGTAGTGGGCACGGCATCGCGCTGACCGAGGCCGGCGAGCGCCTGGCCGAGCAGGCCCGCCAGTTGCGCCAGGTGTACCGGCAGGCCCAGGCGGTGCGCGAATCCTGGCGCGGACTGGAAACCGGCGATCTGCGCCTGGGCGCCAGCACCACCCCCGCCAGCTATCTGCTGCCCAGCCTGGTGGCGGATTTCCGCCATGCCTTTCCGGCGGTCAGCCTGCATTTGTCGGATGGCAACACGCGCGAGATCGTCGAACGCCTGCCGGCCTTGGATCTGGCGTTCATCGAAGGTGACGTGCCCGCGGGACTGCCCGCGGACACGGCCGTGCATGCCTGGCGCCAGGACGAAGTGGTGGCGGTGGTGCGCGCGGACCACGCGCTGGCGGGCAAGGGAGCGGTGACGCTGCGCGACCTGGCGGCCTCGGCGTTGGTCATGCGTGAGCCCGGCTCTGGCGTGCGCCGGCTGGTGGAGCGCGCGTTTACGGATGCGGGCCTGGCGCCATCGGTGGGCCTGGAACTGGCCGGCGTGGAAGGCGTGAAGCAGGCCGTGCGGGCCGGCCTGGGCGTGGGTTTCGTGTCCGTCATGTCGATGCGGCACGAAGACGGCGCGCTGGCGGCCTTGCGCCTGTTGCCCAAGCCGCTGACGCGGACCTTGAGCATCCTGGTGCCGCATGCGGACGCGGCCGCTCGCGCCGCCGAACGCTTCCTGGCGATGTGCCTGGCGGTCCGGACGGCGGACGGCGTTTAAGGATCAGGCCTTGGCCAGGCGCTTGAGCGCCAGCTGGACCCAGTACGTGCCGCCCAGCGGCAGCAGCTCGTCGTTGAAGTCGTAGCTGCCGTTGTGCAGCATGCAGGGACCCAGGCCATGGCCGCTGTCGCGGTGGTCGCCGGTGCCGTTGCCGATCCAGACATAACAGCCCGGCAGTTCCTGCAGCATGAAGGCGAAGTCTTCCGCGCCCATGGTCGGCTGCACATGGTCGTTGACGTTGGCCTCGCCCACGATGTCGCGCAGCACGTCGGCGCAGAACGCGGCTTCCTCGGCGTGGTTGATGGTTGGCGGATAGTTGCGCTGGAACGTGAACTGCACTTCGCAGTCCATCGCCGCGCAGGTGTGGCGCGTGATCTCTTCCATACGGCGTTCGATCAGGTCCAGCACGTCCAGCGTGAAGGTGCGCACGGTGCCGCGCAATTCCGCGTGGTTGGGCACGACGTTGTCGGCGCTGCCGGCGTGGATCTGCGTGATGCTGAGCACGGCCGCATCCAGCGGATTGCGGTTGCGCGTGATGATGGTCTGCAGCGATTGCGCCAGCTGCACGGCCGCCATGACGGGATCGACGCCCAGGTTGGGCATGCCGGCGTGCGTGCCCTTGCCCTTCACGATGATGGAGAACTCGTTGCTGGAGGCCATGATGGGGCCGGCCGTCAGGCCGAACTGGCCGGCCTTCATGCCGGGCCAGTTGTGCATGCCGAACACCGCTTCCATGGGGAAGCGCTTGAACAGGCCGTCATCGATCATGCGCTTGGCGCCGCCGCCGCCTTCTTCCGCGGGCTGGAAGATCACGTAGACCGTGCCGGCGAAATCGCGGTGCTGCGACAGATATTGCGCGGCGGCCAGCAGCATCGCGGTGTGGCCGTCGTGGCCGCAGGCGTGCATCTTGCCGGCGTGCGTGCTGGCGTGCTCGAAGGTATTGGCCTCCTGCATGGGCAGCGCGTCCATGTCGGCGCGCAGGCCCACGGCGCGGTCGCCCGGGAGATTGCCGCGGATGATGCCGACCACGCCCGTGCCGCCCAGGCCGCGGTCGATTTCGATGCCCCATCCCTCGAGTTTCGCCGCCACCACGTCGGCGGTGCGGAACTCTTCGAACGCCAGTTCGGGATGCGCGTGGATGTCGCGTCGTATCTTGGAAATGTCGTGATGCCACGCGACGATGGGTTCGAGCAGTTTCATGGGGCTCTCGGGCGAAAAAAGGGAACGCAACAAGGGTATCATCAATCAAAAACCAATTTAATGGAGACAAATACCATGACGCGTCCGTGGCTTGCCCATTATCCGCAGGGGGTTCCGGCGGAGATATCGACAGACGGCTATGCCTCACTGACTGACTTGCTGGACCGGGCCTGCAAGCAGTACGCCTCGCGCATCGCGTGCACCGCCATGGGCAGCGACATCACCTATGCGCAACTCGACGCCCATGCGCAGGCATTCGCCAGCTGGCTGCAAAGCGCGGGCCTGGCCAAGGGCGAACGGGTGGCATTGATGATGCCGAACGTGCCGGCCTATCTGGTCAGCATGCTGGGCACGTTGCGCGCGGGCCTGGTCGTGGTGAACGTGAATCCGCTCTACACCGCCGAAGAGCTGCAACGGCAGTTGCTGGATAGCGGCGCGTCGGCCATCGTCATCCTGGAGAACTTCGCGCACACCCTGCAGCGCGTCGCCGACCGCGGACAGCTCAAGCACATCATTGTGACCGGCCCCGGCGATCTGCTCGGCGGCCTGAAGGCGCCGCTGGTCAACCTGGCCGCGCGCTATGTCAAGAAGATCGTGCCCGCGTGGAAAATCGATGGCGCCCGCATGCTGCCCGATGTGCTGCGCGACGGCTCGCGCCAGCGCTTCACGCCGCCTGCGCTGTCGATGGACGACGTTGCGGTGCTGCAATACACCGGCGGCACCACCGGCGTGCCCAAGGGCGCGATGCTGTCCCACCGCAACCTGGTGGCCAATGTGCTGCAGACGGAAGCGGTGGCGCAGCCCGTGGTGCATGACCTCGCGGACCAGCAGCTCACCATCATCAGCGCGCTGCCGCTCTACCACGTGTTCGCGATGACCGTATGCGGGTTGTACGGCCTGCATGCGGGCATGCGCAATCTGCTCATCATCAACCCGCGCGACCAGCCTGCGCTCATCAACGCGTGGCGCAAGGTGCCGATCAACGTGTTCCCCGGCGTCAATACGCTGTTTAACGCGCTGGCGCACAACGAAGACTTCGCGCGCCTGGATTTCTCCGGCTTGCGGTTGACCCTGGGCGGGGGCATGGCGGTCCAGCAGCAGGTTGCCGAACGCTGGCTGAAGATCACGGGCAGGCCGCTGATCGAAGGCTATGGCCTGTCAGAAACCTCGCCGGTGGCGACCGTGAATCCCACCAACGCCACCGCGTATTCGGGTTCCATCGGCCTGCCGCTGCCTTCCACGGACGTGGCCATCCTCGATGACGAAGGCCGCGAAGTGCCGCTGGGCGAACGCGGCGAAGTCGCCATCCGCGGTCCGCAGGTCATGCTGGGATACTGGCAGAAGCCCGAGGAAACCCGCAACTCCATGACCGCCGACGGCTACTTCCGCACGGGTGACATCGGCATCATGGATGAGCAGGGCTATACCCGCATCGTCGACCGCAAGAAGGACATGATTGCGGTGTCGGGCTTCAAGGTCTATCCGAACGAGGTCGAGGCGGCCGTGGCCCAGCATCCCGGCGTGCTGGAGTGCGCGGCGATCGGCGTGCCGGACGAGCATTCGGGCGAAGCCGTCAAGGTATTCGTGGTGCGGCGGGATCCGACGTTGACCGAGGCGCAGATCCAGGATTGGTGCCGGGAAAAGCTCACGGGCTACAAGCGTCCGCGCTACGTGGAGTTCCGCGAGGAGCTGCCCAAGAGCAACGTAGGCAAGATACTGCGTCGCGAATTGCGTCCCGACGCGGTCGCGGGCGCGCCCGCGGACAAGGCGGCCTAGGGGTCGTCAGTCCTTCTTGTCCAGGTGCGGCGCGATCATCTCGTGCAAGGCGCGCTCGATGGCCTTGTTGCCGGCCACGACGCGCCCGCCGATGGGCCAGGGGTCCTGGCGGTGCATGTCCGAACATGCGCCGCCCGCTTCGCGCAGGATCAGCGTGCCGGCGGCCACGTCCCAGGGCGCCAGGCCCATTTCCCAATAGCCGTCGTAGCGGCCGCAAGCCGTCCACGCCAGGTCCAGCGCGGCGGCGCCCATGCGGCGCACGCCGCGCGCGCGGTTGATGGCGTCATGCAGCATGGGCATATATTGCGCGGCGAATGAAAAGTCGCGGAACGGGAAGCCGGTGGCCAGCACCGCGTCTTCGATGGTCGGCGTGCGCGAACACTTGATGCGCCGGCCGTTGAGCCAGGCGCCCAGGCCGTAGACCGCAGTAAAGAGTTCTTCGCGGCAGGGATCGTAGACCACGCCGACCACGGGCGTGTCCTCGGCCAGTGTTTCGGAAGTCGATATGGCAGTGCCGGCGTGCGCGATCAGCGCGATCGACACCGCGTAATGCGGGATGTCGTGCAGGAAGTTGGTGGTGCCGTCCAGCGGGTCGATATACCAGGTGGCGCTGCCTTGTGGCTTGCCGCCGGTTTCTTCGGCGACGATGCCGCACCTGGGCGTGCGCGCCTGCAGCTCCTGGATAATGGCGGCCTCCGCCTCGCGGTCCGCCTGCGATACGAGATCGTTGCGCGCCTTGCGGTCGATCACGAGATCCGCGCGGTGATGCGCGTAGGATTGCAGTATGGCCGCGCCGGCATGGGCCGCCGTGACTGCCGCGTCGATCGCGGCGCACAGGTCGATGGGCGAGGTCTGCGAACGGGGCTGATCATAGGTATCCATGAAACCAGTGTAAGCCCATGTATGCGTCAAATCCGTGGCTGAGCCCCGAAACCGCCGTGCCGCGTGGCATCCGCCCAACGCGGTCGCATCAGATAATCCGCGCTGATTTTCATTCTCCATTTCGTCTGCTGCCGCCGTTTCCATGTCCTTCTCCTATGCCCCTCTGATCCCCGCCAAGGCTGAATTCGACGCCGACGGCCGGCTCTACAGTCCCGCTTATGGCGATGTCTACCATTCGCCATCGGGCGCGCTGGGCCAGGCGGAACACGTGTTCCTGCGGGGCAACGGCCTGCCCGGGCGCTGGCGCGGGCGCCGCGCGTTCACCGTCTGCGAAACGGGTTTCGGGCTGGGGCTCAACTTCCTGGCCCTCTGGAAAGCATGGCGCGATGATCCCCAGCGCAGCGCCGCGCTGCATGTGGTGTCGCTGGAAGGGCATCCCTTTGAACGCGACGACCTGGCGGCCCTGCTGAGGCGTTACGCGCCCGAGCCGTTGGCCGACCTGGGGCGGCAATTGGCGGCAGCGTGGCCGGTCTTGTTGCCCGGACTGCATCGCCTGGAGTTCGAGGGTGGAGCCGTCACACTGACGCTGGGCTTTGGTGATGCGCAGGTCCTGGCGTCCCGCCTGAGCGTAGGCGTGGACGCATTCTTCCTGGACGGCTTTGCTCCCGAGCGCAATCCGCGCATGTGGGAGCTGCCTCTGCTGCGCCATCTGGCCAGGCTGGCGGCGCCCGGCGCCACGCTGGCCACCTGGGCCTGCACCGGTGAATTGCGCCAAGCTTTGCGGGCGGCGGGTTTCGAGGCCCGGCGCGAGCCCGGCCATGGCGGCAAATGGCATATGACGGTAGCGGCCGCAGTCGTGCCGGGCAGCGCGGTTCCCTGCGTGCCAGACGGGGAGGCCCGCCACGCGGTGGTGGTCGGGGCGGGGCTGGCGGGTTCGGGCATCGCCCAGGCGCTGGCCGTGCGCGGGTGGCGCGTGACCGTGATCGACGCGGGCCGGGCGCAGGGGGCGCCGGCGCATACCGGACACGTGGCGGCGGCCTTGACGCCCGTGGTGGCGCGCGACGACAACGCGCGGGCGCGCCTGTCGCGCGCCGGCAGCCTGCGGGCGCTGGCGCGTTGGCAAGGCTTGCCGGCAGGCGCGGCGCCCCTGGTCTGCGGCACCGTCCAGCTGGAGCGCGACGAAGGCCGGTCCGCGGCCTTGGCCGGCACCCTGGAGACCTTGGCGTTTCCCGCGGACTGGGTGCGCCAGGTCAGCCGCGACGAAGCCAGCGCCCTGGCCGGCCTGCCGCTGGCGCGGGGCGGCGTGTATTTCGGGCAGGGCATGCTGTTGCGGCCGGACCTGCTGATAGAAGCCCTGCTGACGACGGAGGGCGTGACGCTCCTGCCGGGCAAGGCGGCCAGGGTCGAGCGCGCCGGCGCGGGCTGGAGCGTGCGTGATGCGGCCGGCGCTGAACTGGCGCGCGCCGATACCATCGTCCTGGCCAATGCGTTCGGCGCACGCGCCGTGCTGGCCGATAGCGGCTTGCTGGATCCCTTGCCGCGCGTGGGTCAGATGCACGCGCTTGCGGGAGAGGTGACGCTGGTGCCCGCGCAGGCGCTGCGCGGCGGCCCCCGCTGCATCGTGGGCGGCGAGGGCTATCTGCTGCCCGACGTGGGCTCGGGCTGCGTGGCCGGCAGCACCTATGTGCATGGCGCAGTCGAAGCGCGGATCGGCGCCGAGGGCCAGCGCGTCACCTTGGACAAGGCGGCCGGCCTGCTGGGCGGCGGCTTCCCGGAATTCGGCGCCCTGGAGCCCGGCAGCCTGCCGGGCTGGGCGGGTTGGCGGGCCGTGCTGCCGGGGCGCCTGCCGGCGGTGGGCGAATTGCCTCAGGCCCCCGGCCTGTGGCTGGCCATCGGTTACGCATCGCGGGGGCTGTCGTGGGCGGCGCTCATGGGCGACCTGATCGCCGCGCGCCTGGCCGGCGAGCCGTCCCCCTTGGAAACAGACCTGGCGCAACTTATTTTGCCACGATGAAAAAAAGCCGCGCGGGGGTGCCGGAGGCGTGTTCCGGGTGGCGTAGAATGGCGGGAATTGCCGGGATTTGGCGCTAAATAGGCCTGAGTTGGCCGCGAACCTGGCATTTTGGCGGCTCGACGGCCGCTCCTTTCGGGGGGCGCTGGCCGAAGGCTTTAGACCCCTTTTATGGATGAGATCGCAGTCCAAATGAGGGACCGAGTTTATTTCAAAGCCCAAATCCGTCAAAATAGCGTCTTTTGATGGTTTTTGGCTTAAGCCGGGGGATGCTCTGTGCCGCCCAAGTTCGACTTTGCCCATACTACTCAGCTCGAAAATGTCGAGCTGCTGACGTCCCGCCCCAGTCGCATCGATTTCGACGCGGGCGATGGGTTGCACCTGGTAGTCGAGGCGCATGCGCCTGGCGTTTTTCGCCTGCGCTGCGGCGAGGCTAATCACCTTACCGATGACAAGCCCGGTGCGCGTGCTCGCGCCGTGGCGGAAATGTTGCTCGCGCGCCAAGAGGCCGTGGGCGAAGCCGTTATCGCTCCGCGCGACGACGGGGAAGGCTGGCGGATCACACAGGGCGACGTCTCCCTGGAAGTCCTGTCCAACCCCGTGCGCGTCGCGGTCTACCGCAACGACGAACGGGTGTTCGAGTCCGAGGTATCCGCGCATACGCCCGCATTCGGGCACAACGCGCTGGACCAGGCCGACGACGCCGTCTGGACGACGGGCTTCACGCTCCAGTCCGACGAGCGCGTGTACGGCTTGGGCGAAACCCCGGGCGACTTGAACCGCCGCGAAGAATCCGTGGTTTCCGACGATCCCGAACACCGCGCCCTGCCTTTGGCATGGAGCCCGCGTGGCTGGGGCGTCTACGTCAATACCATGCGCCGCGTCGAGCATTCGGTGGGCGTGGCCCCCGCGGATTCCGCCTATGTGCTGACCGTGGACGACGTCGTGCTGGACATGTTCCTGTTCGCCGGCGAGCCCGCTGAAATTCTCAACCAGTACACCGCCTTGACCGGCCGCGCCGGCCAGCCCTCGCTGTGGGCGATGGGCGCATGGCTGCAACAGGCCCCGGGCGAAATGCCCACGGACACCGTGGCTCTGGTGGCCCGCATGCGCGAGAACCAGATTCCGGTGGATGCCGTGACGCTGGCGCAGCCGGCGGCCTGGGGCTTCCAGTCGGACAAGACGGTTTTCGAATGGAACGCCCAGCGCTTCCCGGACGCCAAGCAGATGCTGGCGCTGTTCCACAAGCACCATGTGCATGTCGCTGCCTCCGGTTTCCCCGGCGTGCTGAAGACCAGCCCATTGTTCGAGGAACTCGAAGACCGCGGCTGGCTGTTGGCCAAGGACGACGGCTCGGCCCAGGTGTTCGACGGCAACGCCGCCACCTCGGGGCAGCCCTATGGCTTGCTGGACCTGACCTACCGCGACATCTACAACCTGTGGGTGGAGCGCCATCGCCAATTGGTCGAAGACGGCCTGGACGCGCCCGCGTGCGACGCCCAGATCGCCATCCCCGACGGCGTCACGGCCCGCAACGGCGAAACCGGCCCCGCGCTGCGCAGCATGTATCCGCTGCTGGTGCGCCGCGCGCTGTTCGATGCGGTCGCTGGCCTGAAGGTGCCGCCGGAAGGCGTGGTGCCCAGCTCCGATCTGTTCCCTGCTGCCCAGCGCCTGCCGTGGCAGGTGGGGCCGCAGGCCGAGAACACCTGGGACGGGCTGCGCCACACCCTGCGTACCGCCTTGTCGATCGGCGCCAGCGGCTTGCCGGTCCAGGTGCATGGCATCGGCTCGGCCGCGCGCGACCGCGCCGGCATGACGCCCGAACTGTACTTGCGCTGGCTGACCGCGGGCGTGTTCTCGTCGAACTTCGCCTTCCAGGGTGTGGAAGGCCTGATGCCCTGGGACTTCGGCGAAGAAACCCTGGCGCATGCCAAGACCTGGATGCAGTGGCGCTACCGCCTGGTGCCCTATGTGCTGGGCGCCATCGAGGACTCGGCGCGCACCGGCCTGCCGGTGCAGCGTTCCATGGCCATGTCGTTCCCGAACGATCCACACGCGCATGACTGGGACCTGCAATACCTGCTGGGCCCGGCCCTGCTGGTGGCGCCCGTGACCGAACCCGGCAAGCAGGTGCGCGTGTACCTGCCCAAGGGCGAAGCCTGGTGGGACCTGAACACGGGGCATCGCTACGAAGGCGGCACCACCTGGACCATCGATTGCGAACTGGGCCAGTTCCCGGTGTTCGGCCGCGAAGGGCATATGCTCTGTCTTGGACCGGCGGCTCAGCATACGGGCGAGTTCAACTCGGCCCGCATCCTGGACGAGGTCTGGATGTTCGGCATGCCTGTGCACAACCCGGTCGTCATGCGCAACAAGATCCGCGTGATGCAGATGCAGGGCTCCAGCTACATCAAGGGGCTGGAAGGCCTGCGCATCTCCCCGTCCGAGGGCCTGGAGGTCAAGCGCCGCGGCGCGGAAGTCCGCATCTCGCGCGCACGCTGAAAAAGCCGGCTGCGGCCGGTCCGGCACAAACTGGGCAGTCAGGAAGGCTTTCCTTCCTGACTGCCCTTTCCGCGTTATGGCATGTGCTCCTTGGGGACACAACAGGGCGCGGGTACGGGTCTTTATATTACTTGTAGTTATAAAAAATGAAAGAAACAGTCGTTCTCTGTAGAAGAGAAAAGATACAAAATCGCTTGCCATGATTCAGATCGAGAACCTATCCAAGACCTACGCGACGCCGCACGGACAATTCCAGGCGCTGCGCGGCATCAACCTGCACATCAAGCAGGGCGAGGTCTTCGGCATCATCGGCCCCAGCGGGGCCGGCAAAAGCACGCTGGTCCAGTGCATCAACCTGCTGGAGCGGCCCAACGAAGGCTCGATCACCATCGGCGGCCAGTCTCTGACCGGACTGAACGAAGCGCAACTGCGCGAGCAGCGCCGCCGCATCGGCATGGTGTTCCAGGGGTTCAACCTGCTGTCGCGCCGCACGGTGTACGGCAACGTTGCCCTGCCGCTGGAAATCGCCGGCGTGGCCAAGGCCGAGATTCCAGCCCGCGTCGAGCGCCTGCTGGCGCTGGTGGGCCTGGAGCATCTGCGCGACCGCTACCCCAGCCAGATCAGCGGCGGCCAGAAGCAGCGCGTCGGCATTGCCCGCGCCCTGGCCAACAAGCCGGACGTGCTGCTCAGCGACGAAGCCACGTCCGCGCTGGATCCGGAAACCACCCACAACATCCTGGCCTTGCTGCGCGACATCAACCGCAAGACCGGCGTGACCGTGGTCATGATCACGCACCAGATGGAAGTGGTGCGCGAGGTCTGCGACCGCGTCGCCGTGCTGTCGCAGGGCGAAGTGGTTGAAATGGGCAGCACGCGCGAAGTGTTCGCGCAGCCGCGCCACGAAGTCACCCGCGCCATGGTGTCGGCGGCCACCGCGTCCGACCTGACCGACGCCACGCTGGCGGCAGTCAAGGAGCGCATCCAGGCATTGGTCGCCGGCAAGCCGGGCCAGGCCGTGCGGCTGCTGCGCCTGTCGCTGACCGGCACCGAAGCATCGGGTTCCTTCCTGTCCGATCTGTACAAGCAATATTCGCTGGACGTGAACCTGATCCAGGCGCGCGTTGAAGACATTCAGGGCGTGGCCGTGGGCACGATGTTCGTGCTGGCCCAAGGCGCGCCCGCCGCGGTCAAGGACGCGATTGCCGCGTTGGCCGCCCGTGACATTACCGTTGAAGAAATAGCTCATGAGTCCGCAACTGATCGACCTGCTTATTACGTCGCTGCTTGACACCCTGCTGATGGTGGGCGTGGCCAGCGCCATCGCGGTGGTGATCGGCATTCCGCTGGGCGTGATCCTGACGGTGACGGCGCGCGGCAACATGCTCGAGAACCACTCCGTCAACCATGTGCTGGGCGCGGTGATCAACGCCACGCGTTCGGTGCCGTTCGTCATCCTGATGGTTGCGATCATTCCGTTCACGCGCCTGGTGGCCCAGACCTCCATCGGCACCACCGCCGCCATCGTGCCGCTGTCCGTCGCTGCGATCCCGTTCATGGCGCGCATCGCCGAAAACGCCATGCGCGAAGTCGACCCGGGACTGATCACCGCCGCACGCGCCATGGGCGCATCGCCGATGCAGATCATCATGAAGGTGCTGCTGCCCGAGTCCTTGCCCGGCCTCATCGCCGCCACCGTCGTCACCGTCGTCAGCCTGATCGGCTACTCGGCCATGGCCGGCGCCATCGGCGGAGGCGGCCTGGGCGACCTGGCCATCCGCTACGGCTACCAGCGTTTCCAATCCGACGTGATGGCCGCCGTGGTCATCGTGCTGATCGTCCTGGTGCAGGTGATCCAGAGCCTGGGCGACCGCTACGTGCGTCGCATCTCGCATCGTTGATCCTGCCGGCGCCTTACCAATTTCTCCTCACTTCCGACATTCGGGATATCGCAACATGAGCATCAAGGTTTTGAAGTCGCTGGCCGCGTTCGCACTCGGCGCCGCCGTATTCGCCCAGCCCGCGCTGGCCCAGGACAAGCCGCTGAAGATCGGCGTGACCGCCGGTCCGCACGCCCAGATCTTTGATGTGGTGAAGCAGGAAGCGGCCAAGCAGGGCCTGAACATCCAGGTCATCGAATTCACCGACTACGTGCAGCCCAACGTCGCGCTGTCCGCGGGCGACCTGGACGCCAACAGCTACCAGCACCAGCCCTACCTGGACAATGCCAACGCGGACCGTGGCTACAAGCTCGTCAGCATCGCCAAGACGGTGATCTTCCCCATCGGCATCTACAGCAAGAAGATCAAGTCGTTGTCCGAGCTGAAGGAAGGCGCCCGCATCGCGCTGCCCAACGACCCGACCAACGGCGGCCGAGCCCTGTTGCTGCTGCAGGCCAACGGCCTGATCAAGCTGCGTCCCGGCGTCGGCCTGAAGGCGACCCCGATCGACGTGGTCGAGAATCCCAAGAAGCTGCGTTTCATCGAACTGGACGCCGCCCAGCTGCCGCGCTCGCTGGATGACACCGACGCGTCGGCCGTGAACACCAACTTCGCGCTGGAAGCAGGCCTGAACCCCGCCAAGGACGCCATCGCCCAGGAATCGCCCGACTCGCCCTATGCCAACGTGCTGGTCGTGCGTGAAAAGGACAAGGATCGCCCCGAGTTCGCCAAGCTGATCGCGATCTACCACAGCCCGGCCGTGAAGCAGTTCATCGAGACCAAGTACAAGGGCGCCGTGGTGGCCGCCTGGTAAGTCCAGCGCCGCTTGTCCCCGGAACGGCCGCCGCGAGCGGCCGTTTTCATTTCCGGGACGGAGTCTGGTTCAGGGCTGTTGCATCGAATTTTGACAAACGACGCCAAATCGGCCATAATTTCTGGCTTCGGTCGGGTTGTTAGCTCAGTCGGTAGAGCAGCGGACTTTTAATCCGTTGGTCGCGAGTTCGAGTCTCGCACAACCCACCACCCCAATTCCCGTGGTACGCCGCAGTGCTCTTTCGAGTATTGCCCTACCAGACAAGACGCAAGAAAAACGCCGCTATCTAGCGGCGTTTTTCATTGGTGTCTGATTCGTGAACGCAAATACGTTGACGCAAATTTGTTGACCCAAATACGTTGACCCAATTGGCGCCGGCCGGGCCGACGGTGAAACGTGTCGCGGCCGGCCTCTCCCAGTGATGTTCCTACGACGCCGCGTACGCGATGAGCGCCGGCTCTGTCATGGGGGCATGCCGTGAGCTTATGGATGATGCCGTCTTGAACACTTCCACTGCTTGCAGCAGCTCTCGTGCCTGTTCCGCCATTGAGAGCGCCGCCGCTGCGGATTCCTCGACCAACGCCGCGTTCTGCTGCGTCACGGAGTCCAGTTGGGCGATGGCGACGTTTACCTGTTCGATGCCGATGGCCTGTTCGCGCGACGCGGTCGCGATCTCACCCGTTACGATCTTCATGCGCATGACGGACGTGACTACGTCCTCCATGTTCTGGCCCGCCCGCACGGCCAGGTCCTTGCCGGTCTGGACCACGGAAGTGGAGGTTTCGATCAGATCCTTGATTTCCCGTGCGGAGGTGGCGCTGCGTTGCGCCAGCGCGCGGACCTCGCCGGCCACCACGGCGAAGCCCCGGCCCTGATCTCCGGCCCTGGCGGCTTCCACCGCTGCGTTCAGCGCAAGTATGTTCGTCTGGAATGCGATGCTCTCGATCAGCGATACGATATGCCCGACCTTTTCGGAGTTGGCGGAGATCTCCGTCATGGCCGCCAGCATCTCGGATACGACGCCGCCCGCCTTTTCCGCGGCTTTGGCGCCCTCGGAGGCCATTTCGTCGCCGCTTGCCGCGTTGTCTTGGTTCAGCTTCACGGTGGACGTCAGTTGTTCGATGGCGGCTGCAGTCTCTTCCAGCGAGGCCGCCTGTTCTTCGGTGCGCTGCGACAGATCCGTATTGCCCTGGGCAATTTGGCTTGCTGCCGTCGAGATGGATGCCGTCGAAGACTTTATTGCCTCCACGATTCTGGAAAGCCGTGATCGCATGGTTTCCAGGCCATGCATCAGGCTGTGGTCATAGCGGGAGTCGAGCTGCAAGCGGTTGCTCAGGTCGCCATCTGCGATGGTCACCGCCAGGCGTTGCGCGTCGCCGGGGTCGCCGCCCAACTGGCGCAGGATGCCGCGCGCGGTGACATAGGCCGCGAGCACAGCGAGCAGCAATGCAATAGCGATGGTTGTTCCCATCGCCCATTGCAGTTGATTCGCCAAGGAGCGCGCGGCGGCTGCCCGCTCTTCGTTAAGCTGGGACTCAAGCGAGGCGAGCGCGGACAGCGTTTCCTGTAAAACGCGCTGTTTGGGACGCAGGTCTTCTTCGAGCATATGTTGCGCATCCTGGCGGTTTCCATACATGCCTTCCGCCAGCACCTTTTCGAACACCGAGCGCAGGGACTGCTGGGCGGCGCCCGCTGCACTGAACAGACGCTTTTCATCATCGATCGCGGTTGGACTGCTGGCAAACATGTTGCCCAGACGATCACGCGCGTCGTTGTATAGCCTTTCCGCCTCCGTCGCCCGACTCACCTCGGTTTTCAACACGTTCGGATCAGTAAGAAGCAGGATGTTGCGGATGGCGATGGCCTGTTCCTGGACCTCGTAACGCATCTCGATCGCCAGACGACGTTGCTCATTGTTGATCGCGGTGATCTGGTAGACCTCATGTTCCAAGGTGCGAATCCCATACACGCCTAGCGCGCCACAGACCAGCAGTGCCATCATGATCAATGCAAAGCCCATGGCGAGGCGAGTACGCATTTTCAAGTTCGACGGTTTCATTTCTTCTTCGCTTTCAAAATGGAATCTCTGAATTCGGCTTGCTCTGGTCGGACTATACGGACGCGTCGCGCGCAGAAAAAGACAGAAATTTTTTTCCACCAAGTACATTTTTCTATCTTGTGGGCGACCGCAGATTGCATGGGCGTCAGCAACGCGCATGCGCGGCCTTGCGCAGAAATCAGGCGTTGTCGGGCTGCGTGACGACGCAGTTGCGGCCGGAGGCCTTGGCGCGATAGAGCAGTTCGTCTGCTTGCTTGAGCAGGGCGTCGACGTTGTCGATTTCATCCGCGTGCGCGCAGACCACGCCAAAGCTGCTGGTGATCGACTCAATGGTCCTGCCGTCTGCCGGCACAACCAGGCGTTCGATGCGGCGGCGCATGCTCTGCGCCATTGCGCTGGCCTGCATCAGGCTGCGGACCGTGCATAGCACGGCGAATTCTTCACCGCCGATGCGCGCTACGATGTCGGAGCGGCGCCACGTCTGGTGGCATGCCTGCGCCACGGCCACCAGAACGTTGTCGCCGCCAGCGTGCCCGTAAGAGTCGTTGATCCGCTTGAAATGATCGATGTCAAAGACGATCAGGGTCAGCATCTGTCCAGGCTCATCCAGGCTGGCGCAAAGGGCTGCGGCACGGGCGTGGAACGCGCGGCGGTTGAGCAATCCAGTGAGGAAGTCCGTTTCCGCCAATGCCGCGAGATCGGCAATAAGGCGTTCGCGCTCGTGCTCCGTGCGAGACTTGGCGATGGCGTTGTCCTTGAGTTTCTGGATGGCGTCGAACAGGCCGCGGACTTCCTTGCGGTAGCCGGTTCCAGAAATCGGCGTGGGGGCATCGTCGTTGATGGAATTGACGATTTCTGTGGCCACGACGAAAGGGCGTATCAGGCGCCAGCGGAACTTGGTGAATCCCCAGGTGGCGGCCAGCAGCAGCACGATGGCGACCGAGGTCGTCGTAATCAGTTCCGTCAGCGCATTGATGCGTTGCCGCTCCAGCAATTTTTCCAGCACGCTCAGTACTTCATCGCGGAAATCGACGATGGATTGCATCAACGGGACATAGCGCTCTTGCAGGCCCGCCGTTGGCGTCATCGAGTGGAGACCTGAAGAGGCGGCGTGGCGCAACTCTTCGATGTACTCCAGGCCCGCGCCAAAGTACTCATACTGCACCCGAGGATACGCTCGAGTTTCGAGTTCCGCATGGGTGGAAAGCTGCACTTCGAGCAGCGCGCGCAATTGTGTGACGCGGCCCAGTTGCTGCTCGATGCGCTGTGTTTCCACCTCGCTGAGCGGGCGGCGTTGAACCTGTGCCGGCATGAAGGCAGAACCCAGCAGACCGGCTTGTTCGCGCAGGCCCGCTGCCAGCATGGCAATGGTCATCAGGCCGGGGCTTTCCACTTCATGGCGGATCACGACAGCAGAGTTGTCGAGCGCGGTTTCTTCCAGCGCAGGGATAATCCCGGCCATGATCACCACCACATCGTTCAGTTCCTGAGCGCTGATCTGCGCACGTCGTCTGGCGATGAGTCGATCCGCCGTGGCGCGGTGCTGGGCCAGGGCGCGCGCGATGTGCTGAATGGAGGCCTGGGCGTCCCGGCAGCCGTCGCAGTTGCGAGTCCTGTGCAGCTCCAGCAGCTCGGCGATCCCGCTTTCGCTGGCCTTGCGCGCAAGCTGCAATTCCTGCTGCCTGGGCTCGGATACAGGATGCCCTTCTATCAACGCGGCATTCATCGAGCCGCGCTCCATCAGAACGGCAGCCATCGCGTCCAGCGTGCCTTGGACGACGCTCAGGCTCGATCTCGCGTCGCGCGCCGCGGTATGGGCGCGCCAGCTATGGATAAGTTGAATGCCGATCAGCGCACTGACCGGGATCAGTACGCCGATGACATATGCCACCGTGTAGCGGTTCAGAGATTTCAAAAGAACGGTGCAGACGTAGAGATTTCAACATGCTGAAGGCGTGGCGGTGAATGCGCTGCGCCGCGTATGCCTTATTCCTTGGCCCCAAGCGTGTCCTGCAAGATCACTTTATTCAGCGCCAGGATGGCGATCAGGCGCTCGAGACGGTTGCACTCGTTCTCGAGCCTGTTCAGTAACTTCAGTTCGTAGGACGCCAGCCCGTCGTAATGCACTTTCCAGGAATGGAAGGTTGCTTCGCTTACGCCCATGCGCATGCAGATGTCAGATATCGGCGAGCCCAGCGTTGCCTGCTTCAGCGCGTGCCTGATCTGTTCTTCCGTAAAGCCCGACCGTTCCATATGATGCACCTCCATATCTTGAGATGAAGCCAACTCCTTCCGAGCTGCGAGGATGGAAAGTGCCGGCGCTATCCTTGCGGCTGCCTGCGTCAAGCTGCCTGTAAGCCGCGCAGTGCTTGCAGCACTGCCACCCGGGTTTGCCCGAGCACCATGCCGTGCCAATTCGACTCGTTGCAATAGAACGCGTCCAGTGTGGTCTGCAGGATGCTGCGCCGCAATTCCGCGGGCGCCTCGGGATGCGCATGCAGCCAGTTCCGGCCGCATAAGGCATGCACCATGGCGTCGAAACGCACGGCGCCGAAGACGATCGCCATCGAGGTCGGCAAGGACAATGGGCACGCCTGGTAAATCAGATCGGCGAGCTGACCGGAGACATCGACCGATACCGAATTTCCCTGGTAGGGAACCGTGACATCGCTACCCCACCACTGGCGCGCGCGAGCGACTTCGGCATCGTCGCGGCGGCCGGCATAGAGCTTTTCGCCATGGCCGCGCGGCCCCCAGCCGGTATGCACGTCGATCCAGCCGACATGGGTGCGCGTACGCACATGCTCGTGCAGAATGCGGCGCAGGTTCTGCAGCGATGCCGCCGGACGGTCGCCGCCGTAGAACAGGCCGTCGGCATGTGTGTACTGGCCGCGCGAGACTGCCTGCGCGAAGGTGGATTGGCCGTGTTCGGCGATGTACTGGGCGATCAGTTGCTGGTTGGAAGGCGTGGGAGGCCATTCCTCGGGCAGCAGCAGGTCATGTATCCGCGCGTAGTCCGGGTTCATGGGCAACGGCCGCCCGTCGAACGGCAGGCCGTTGCGGTTCAGGTCTATGTTGCATTCATCGGTGCGGGCGATCCACGAATAACCATATGGGTTGACCGCGTGCACCAGCAGCAAGGCCACGCGGGCTTCGCGCGCACGGGCCAGCATGACGGTATCGTCGAGCAGCGCCAGCTGACACCCCGAGCCGCAGAATCCTTCCACACCCAGCACGGCAGAGGTCATGATGAGGACGCGATCGGCGTCTGGATCGCCGATGTAAGCGACATCGGTGGCCAGCGCTTCGCCTTCGCTTCCCGTATGGTCGATGCCGTAGGAGTGGAATGAATCGGCGAGCGGCCTGGCCGCCTGCGCAAAGCGCTCGCGCGCCTGGGCGTAGCTGTGGGAGAAGTAGCTGGCGCTGGTTCGCATCACGCCTCCTGTAAACCGGCCAATGCTTGCAACACGGCGACCCGGCTCTGGCCCAAGATCATGCCGTGCCAATCGGAGGCGTCGCAATAGAACGCATCCAGGGTGGCGTTCAGAATTGCGTCGCGCTTGGCATCATCCGCCTCGGGATGCGCAAGCAGCCAGTTGCGGCCGCGCAGCGCTTCGATCATGGCTTCAAAGGGCAGGGTGCCGAACTCCAGCGCCATCAGCGTGTGTTGGGCGTCCGGGCTCGTTTGGTAGATCAATCCCGCCAACTGGCCGGTAATGTCCGCGGATGCGGAGCTGCCTTCGTAGGGAACCGCGATATCGCTACCCCACCATAGTCGCGCGCGCGCGACCGCGGCGGCGTCGCGGCGGCCCGCGTATATTTTTTCGCCGTGCCCGCGCGGCCCCAAGCCTGTGTGCACATCGATCCAGCCGATATGCTTGCTGCGGCTGCCGTGCTGCTGCAGGATATGCCGCAGATTCAGCAGCGACGCCGTGAGGTGGGTGCCGCCATAGAACAGGCCATCGGCGTGTGTGTACTGTCCGCGGGTCACGACTTGCGCAAAGGCCGCCCGGCCGTGTTCGGCGACATAGGCATCGATGCGCGCGGCGTTCGAGGCCGTGGGCGGCCATTCCGCGGGCAGCAGCAGATCATGGACCCCGGCGTATCCGGGGTTCTGCGGCAGGGGACGTCCGTCGAAGGACTGGTCATTGCGGTTCAGGTCGACATTGTCTTCGTTCGTGCGCGCCAGCCAGGAAAACCCGTAAGGGTTGATTGCGTGCACGAGCAGCAAGGCCACGCCGGCCCTGCGGGCGCGTTCCAGCATGGGGGCATCGTCCAACAGGGCCAATTGACAGCCCGAGCCGCAGAAACCCTCAACGCCATGGGTGGCGGAGGTCATGATCAACAGCCGTTCCGCATCCGCCGGCCCGATCAGCGCGACATCGGTCGCCAGGGCTTCGCCCGCGCGGCCGGCGGGTTCAATGACATAGGATTGAAACTGCGTGGCGAGCGGTTTGGCTGCCAGCACGAAACGATGGCGCGCTTCTTCGTAGCTGCGGGAAAAGTAACTGGAACCGTGCTGCATTCAAGCCTCCTGGCCGTCGATGTCGTCATGCGTGCGGTCGTCGATCCAGAACAGCACCACCGTTGAAAGCGCGATGGCCACCATCAGGAACCACGCCGGGGCCATGGAGTTGCCGGTCACGTGCAGCAGCCAGGTCACGAAGAATTGCGCAAAGCCGCCGAACACGGAGATACCCAATCCATACACCACCGACATGCCGGTCGTGCGCACGGCCTTGGGGAAGAGTTCGGGCAGCATTGTGAATGCCGGCGCCGACTGCAGTGCCACCAGGAGCGCGAACAGGGCGACGAGCAGCATCAGCCGTTCGGTGCTGGGAGCGGCCATGAGCCACTGGAAGCAAGGCAGCAGGACGATCAGGGTTGCCAGGCGCGACCAGAAGATCACGCGTTTGCGGCCGTAGCGGTCGGCCAGCATGCCGACGAAAGGAGCGATAAGGAAGCCAACTGCGCCGAACACGACACTGGCCGACAGCGTCGAAGTTGCCGGCAAGCCCAGTTCCCGGTTGGCATACGCCGGCATGTAGAAGCTGAGGATCTGCGTGCTGACCATGCCGCCGATCAGCAGCAGGATGCCCTTGAGTATGGTGAGCTTGTATTCCGAGAAGATGCGGCGCAAAGGCTGATGGGCGATGGTGCGATGAGCGGTCACGGCCTGCGGCGCGCCGGTGTTCGCGGGCGGGCTGGTCAGCGTTTCTTCGAGGTTGCGGCGGATGTAGGCGCCCACGGGCACGGTCAGGATGCCGATCACGAAGGGCACGCGCCAGCCCCAGGCCTGCATCTGTGCCGTGCTCAGCCCCATGGTGAGCAGCGTTACGACCAAGGCTCCAAGCATCACGCCCAGCGATTGGCTGCCGAATTGCCAGCTGGAATAGAAGGCGCGCTTGCCGCGTGGAGCGTGTTCGACCAGCAGGGTGGTCGAGGCGCCGACTTCGCCGCCGGCGGCGAAGCCCTGGATCAGGCGGGCCAGCACCATCATGACCGGGCCGGCCATGCCCATTTGCGCATAGGTGGGGGCCACCGCGATCAAGGCGCAGCCCAGGCCCATCAGCCACAGGGTCAGTGTCATGGCCGCGCGGCGGCCGTGGCGGTCGGCATAGGAGCCGATGAGCATGCCGCCCACGGGGCGCATGAGGAAACCCACGCCGAAGGTGGCGGTGGTCAACAGCAATTGGCCGTAGCCCGAGGCCGCCGGGAAAAACAGAGGCCCGAGCACCAGCATCAGGAAAGTGAAAACGGTGAAGTCGAAGAATTCGAGTGCGTTGCCGATGGTGGTGCCGGCGATGACGCGCCGGCGCATGGATGGTGTGTGCAGCGCGTTGGGCGCGGCCGCTGCGATGGTGATAGACATGGGTTCCCCTTGTGTCTGTTTTAGAGGGTTGCCGGTCCGTGGCTCCGAGCCTTGGGCTCCCCCCGAAGGGCACTATACGGATGCCCTGGGATAAGAAAAAGAAAGAAAATATGTTTTAGTGAACACTTTTTTGTATAGATCAGTCCCCCTTTCGTTTCACCTTTCGTTAGGCGGCCTTGGGTTGCGCAGGCCGTGGCGGGTTCTCCAGGCGTGGTGGCCTATTTATGGCCATCTGGCGTCGATTCCCGCTGCAACTTGTCGTCGCGCAGATGATCGAGCGGCCGGGTCTCAGGCAGGGCCATGAAGGTGTCGGAGGTCACGGCGCCGATGCCTTGCAGCGCTCTATACGCCGTTGACGCTTGCCAGGTGATGGCTGCCTGGGGGGTGGGCCAACGGGTGATCAGCAAATAGAAGACGCCGTCGGTTTCCGGCGAGGAATCGTTGGGACCGATAAGCTGGTAGGGGCGTGCTTCGTATTCACCGGTCAGGGTGTCCAACGGGGAGGCGCCAATATCCGACAGACATGCCAGAATTTGCTTGATGGCATGGAGCTGCGCGTCGGAAAGAGGGGTAGGGACGGCCAGGCGAGTTTCGGCCATGACTTTTCCGCTCATGACTTCATCAGGCGGAGGTTCGCGCCATTTGCGCAGATAGACCGCCCCATCAGCCATAGCGTCAGCGTCATGGCGCATGGATGGTGTGTGCAGCGCGTTGGGCGCGGCCACGGCGATGGCGATAGACATGGTTTCCCCTCGTGTCTGTTGAGAGGGTTGCCGGTCCGTGGCTGCGGGCACCGGCCTCCCTTTTCGAAGGGACTATAAGGATGCCTTGAAATAAGAAAAAGACAGAATTTACGTTCTAATGAATACTTTTTCTTATAGGGTGAAATAACTGGGAAATTCTGCGCATATGCCAGGACGACCCGCGATCTTGCTTGAAGGCAAGCCGCAATCCTCTGGCTTCCAGCGGCGTGTCCGCGGTGGCTGCCCCTGAGCCCGGATCCAGAGTTTCCGCTCGCGGCCGCTACAGGGTTGCCATAGAATAAAAAAGACAGAAATCGTCCGTTGTGATCTGTTTTTTTTATATCTGGAAGAATCCGCCGGAGCCGAACGTATGAACCTACGTCAATTG
Organism: Achromobacter pestifer; assembly: GCF_013267355.1. Classification (NCBI taxonomy): domain Bacteria; kingdom Pseudomonadati; phylum Pseudomonadota; class Betaproteobacteria; order Burkholderiales; family Alcaligenaceae; genus Achromobacter; species Achromobacter pestifer. The sequence continues at coordinate 1,684,377 of NZ_CP053985.1, read as the reverse complement.
CGCGCCTTTGCGCTGATCGCCGAGCATGGCAGCATCCGGGCCGCGGCGCGTGCGCTCGCCGTGACGCAGCCTGCGGCCACACGCAGCTTGCGCGAACTTGAGCAGAGCGTGGGCGTCGATCTGGTGCGCCGCAGCGTCAAGGGCGTGGAACTGACTACCTACGGCGAAGCGTTGTACAAGCGGGCCATCGTCATTCTGCAGGAGACCCGCCGGGCGCGCGAGGAAATCGGACAGATGCGCGACGGCGAAGGCGGCACATTGAACCTGGCTGTGAGTTCGGCGGCGCTGGTCGTCGTGCCGGAAGCGCTGGTCGCTTTCCGCGCACGCATGCCGCGCGTGGCGGTTTCGTTCAATGAAGTGGCGCCGCCCTTCAGCCACGAGCAACTGGAGTCGGGCCGCTACGATTTTCTGGTGCAAACCGAGTATGACGGAGAGATCAGCGACGGTTTTGCGCACCGTCCTTTGTTCACGCTGCCGCTTGCGGTCGGCGCGCGTCTTGGCCATCCGCTGCGCAAGGCCCGCAGCCTGACTGAACTGCACGACGCGCCTTGGCTGGTGCCCGGCAACACGGAAGCTCCCGCAAATCTGTTGCGGATGGCCTTCGCCGCGCACGGCCTGTCCATGCCGCGTGACACCATCGCCTGTCATTCGGTGGCCGTTGCGCTGGCGATCATGGCAAAAAGCGATGCGCTGGGCATCTTCGTGCGCCCCTTGTTCGAGCACGATCTTCTGCCGTCGCACATGCGCATGATGCCGTTGGCGCATGAGCTTCCCTCTGCCCGCATCTCAATTCTGGCGAAGAAGGAATCGCCGCCCACGCCGGCCGCCGAGTGTTTTATCGACTGCCTGATCGCCACCCGCGACAGCCTGGTTTACTCCAGCAAGTAGAGCGGCGAGGAGCCGGTTACATGGCGTTCGCGGGACTGACGTCTCCATGACTGCAGCGGTCGCGCGGCATGCCAGTCAGCGCGCTTGCCTGCCGCGTTTGGGTGCGCTCGCGCCCAGCAGCACCATGAGTTCCCGATGGTTGCGCACGCCCAGGTGCTGGAAAGCCCGGTAGCGGTACGTCAGCGCGGTGGTCTCGGACACGCCCATTTCGCGCGCGGCCTTCTTGGTTGTCAGCCCGTCCAACACATGGGTGATCAACTGCCGTTCCCGTCCGGATAGCTTGGTCATGAGCTGAACCTGCAGCGGCTGGTCCGCGGGTGCGCGGCGGGTCACCTGGACATGGCGCATGACCGCCGCCGCAATCAGGGGCGCGTGTTGCGACATGCGCTCGAAATCCTTGGGGCCGTAGTCCGGATACGAAAAATTCCGGTGCAGGCTGACCGCGACCCGGTAGCCGTCGGGGAAGACGGCAAGCAGCGACATGCGTTCGCGTATGCCCGGGTCGTCGTAGCAGACGCGGCGGTAGTGGGCATCGGCGACTTCTTTGGCGAACTGGTGTCCGATCCAGAGCTGGCGCGCTTTGGCGGGCTTGCGCCGGGATAGCCAGTTCATGTTGGAGTCCTGTTTGTCGAAGCCCAGGCGCATGTACTCGAGGGCGGTCAGCGTCGCCACTTCGCCGATGGCGCTGGCGCTCGAAACGGCTTCGACGCGCCCGCTGCTGCGCAGCGCAAACACCGTGCAATGGCTGGCGGGCAGTGTGGCGCCCAGTGCGCCCAGCACCTCGGCGGCAAAGTTGTCGGCGCCGATCGCATTCATCAGCGCGATGCTCAGCGCCTGGCCGGGAGGAGGGGGGCGCGGCGGCAGGGGCAGCAGTTTCATCGCGGGTTAGCCTGTCCTGATTAATTAGGACATATTAACCAGTCCGGCCCAGCAGAATATGACGCAAGCCAATACGGCCGTTTGATGACACGATCAGGACTTGCGCATGCCCCTAGAAAGAATCGGACCCTTCGAGTACCGGCGTTTCCCGCCTTCGCTTCCCAGGCTGGCCCCGCAAGGCGATGAAGCGCTGCATCATCGCGTGCTGATCGCGGGCGGCGGTCCAGTGGGGTTGGCGGCGGCGCTGGGCCTGGCCCGGCAGGGCATAGGCAGCGTCGTGATCGAGGCTGACGATTCGGTCTGCGAGGGCAGCCGGGCGGCCTGTATTTCGCGCCGCAGCCTGGAAATCCTGGACCGCCTGGGCGTGGCGCCGGCATTCATGGAGAAGGGCCTGGCCTGGACCCGGGGTCGCAGCTACTACGGCACCGAGGAAGTGCTGGTGTTCGACATGCCGTCGGCGTCGGGCGACAAGTATCCGCCGATGATCAATCTGCAGCAGTACTACATCGAACAGTTCCTGCTGGACGCCATCGACGAGATCAATAGCCTTTTCCCGGGGCGGGTGGATATCCGCTGGGCCAGCAAGGTGGCCGCATGCCGGCCCGACGCGGCGGGCGTGAGCGTGCGGATCGAGAATCCGCTGGGTAGCTACGAGACTCGCGCCGATTGGCTGCTGGCCTGCGATGGCGGCCAGAGTTTCATACGCTCCAGCCTGGGGCTGGAACTGAAGGGAACGGGCTATCAAGGTCGCTATGCGATCGTCGATATCGAACTGGCCAGCGAGCATCCCGCGGAGCGCCGCGCCTGGTTCGATCCGCCCTGGGCGCGCGGTACCACCATCCTGATGCACCGGCAGCCGGACAACATCTGGCGCGTGGACTATCAACTGGCGGCCGGCGTGGATGCCGCGCAAGCCTTGCTGCCGGATCAGGTGCAAGCGTTCGTGCAGACGCATCTGGACGCCATCGGCGAAGGGCATCTGCCATGGATGCCGGTGTGGACCTCGGTGTACCGCGCTGGCGCGATGACCTTGGATGCCTATCGTCATGGCCGCATCCTGTTTGCGGGCAACGCTGCGCATGCCATGCCGATTTTCGGCGTGCGCGGGTTGAACTCGGGCTTCGACGACGCCGACAACCTGGTCTGGAAACTGGCGGCCGTGCTGCAAGGCAAGGGCGCGGATGCCCTGCTGGACAGCTATTGCCGCGAGCGACGGCAGGCCTTCCACATCAATGCGGAGAACGCCATGCGCAGCACTGAGTTCATGTCGCCGCCGCATCGAGGTTTCGATCTGATGCGCGAGGCCAGCCTGTCGCTGGCGGGCCGGCATCCCGGCATCGCGCGCCTGGTCAATCCACGGCAGACGCGAGCCATCGCTTATGCGGGATCGCCCTTGTCGACGGACGATGAGAGCGGCGGCGATTGGGCGCCGGGTGCGCCGCTGATGGATTGCGGCACGGAGGATGGCGGACACCTGACCGATCTGCTGACGCCCGGCGGCTTTACCTTGCTGGCGTTCGGCGGCTGGCCGGAGCAAGAGGCGCTGGAAGCGATGACGGCCTCGGCCGGGTGGCGATTCCTGCCCGGCCGTTGTGTCGTGCCTGCGATGCCGGCAGGGAGTCCGGCGCCCGGGGATACGCCGCAGGCCGGCATGGCCTATCTCTTGCGGCCTGACGGCCATGTTTGCGGCCGGTGGCGCTCGCCATCGCTGGATACGGTGCTGGCCGCCATTGAACGCGCCTGTGGCGCGCAAGGAGCCTCCAATGATTGAAGACGCCGCGGTTCAGGACCGCATCTATGCCCGCTGCAGCAATGCCATTGCTATCGCCGGGCGCGGACGCGAGTCGCTGTTTCTGGCGCGCTTGGCCCTGCTGCTGTTCGAGCAGGTACAGGATGAGCAGCGCTGCCTGGATGCCATCGAGCAAGCCTTGTGCGATTTGCCCAACCCATCGCTTTCAGCCGATTGACGGGCGGCGAGCATGACAAAGGAGACGGACGTGGACCGACGCCATTTTCTCGAAGCGCTGGCGGCCGTGGCGCTGGTTGCCGTTGCGCCACTGGCTCGCGCGCAAGACCGCTATCCCCTGCAGCTCATCAAGTGGGTGGTGCCGTATTCCGCCGGCGGCGGCACCGACATTCTGGCGCGTGCGCTGGCCGACGCCATGCGCGCGGAACTGGGCCAGCAGATCATCATCGACAACCGGCCGGGCGCCGCGACCAACATCGGCGCGGAGTATGTCGCGCGGGCCAAGCCGGACGGCTATACGGTCCTGTCGGCCGGAAGCGGCGTGCTGGCTTTCAACGAGCATCTGTTCAGGAAGCTGCCGTTCAGCCCGGAAAATGACTTTTCCTACATCGGCGCCATCGGCAGGTTTCCACTGGTGCTGGTGGCGAATCCCGCGTTTCCCGCCGCGGACTTCCAGGCTTTCCTGGCTCGCGTGCAAGCGGAGCCGGGACAGGTGAACTACGCCTCGCCCGGCAATGGATCGTCGCATCATCTGGCCATGGAGCTGTTCCAGAGCCGCACCGACACCCGCTTGACGCACGTGCCTTATCGCGGCGCCGCGCAGGCCATGCAGGACGTGATGGGAGGGCAGGTGCCGGTGATGTTTCTGGACCTGGCTTCAGGGGCCGGCATCATCAAGGCGGGCAAGGTCAGGCCGCTGGCCATCGGCTCGCAAGCCCGTTCACCGCTGTTGCCGGAAGTGCCGACCCTGGCCGAGCTGGGGGTTGCCGATGCCGAGGTGTTTGCGTTCCAGGGATTGCTGGGCCCGGCTGGATTGCCGGCGCCGGTCGTTGCGCGCTTGAACCAGGCCTTGAACGCGGCCTTGTCCAAGCCGGAGGTGTTCAAGCTGTTCACCGAGTTTGGCTTCGAGCCGTTGCCCGGATCGCCCGAAGCATTCAAGGCGCTGGCTCGCGCCGAATCGGCTCGCTGGGGCGAGGTCATACGCGCCAACAAGATCGCGCTTGATTGAGTAATTCCATGATCCACGCCAATTCAGCCGGCTGACCGGCGACGACCATTACAAAGGAGACAGACTTGAACCGACGCCATTTCCTCGAAGCCATGGGGGCCGCGGCCTTGGCCGCCGCCGCGCCGCTGGCCAGCGCCCAGGGCAAGTATCCCGACCAACTGATCAAGTGGGTGGTGCCGTACCCCGCGGGCGGCGGCACCGACAATCTGGCGCGCACGCTGGCCGAGTCCATGCGCGCCGCGCTGGGTCAGCAGATCATCATCGATAACCGGCCGGGCGCCGCGACCAATATCGGCGCGGAGCAGGTCGCGAACGCCAAGCCCGACGGCTATACCGTCATGTCGGCGGACAACGGCGTGCTGGCCTTCAATGAACATCTGTTCCGCAAGCTGGCCTTCAGTCCGGAAAAGGATTTCACCTATATCGGCGCCATCGGCAAGTTTCCGCTGGTGCTGGTGGTGCATCCGTCGTTTCCCGCCGCGGACTTCAAGGCCTTCATGGCGCGGGTGCAGGCGGAACCGGGCAAGGTGGACTACGCCTCGGTCGGCAATGGCTCGCCACATCATCTGGCCATGGAGCTGTTCCAGAGCCGCACCGGCGTGCGCCTGACGCACGTGCCTTACCGCGGCGCCGCTCCTGCCATGCAGGACGTGATGGGAGGGCAGGTGCCGGTGATGTTCCTGGACCTGGCCTCTGGGGCCGGCATCATCAAGGCCGGCAAGGTGCGGCCGCTGGCCATCGGCTCGCAGACCCGTTCGCCGCTGCTGCCGGATGTGCCGACGCTGGCCGAGCTGGGCGTGCCGGACGCCGAGGTGTTCGCGTTCCAAGGCATGCTTGGCCCCAAGGGCATACCGGCGCCAGCGGTTGTGCGCCTGAACCAGGAATTGAACGCGGCCCTGGCCAATCCCGCCGTGGTGAAGCGCTTTGCCGAGTTCGGCTTCGAGCCGCTGCCCGGAACGCCCGATGCGTTCAGGACCCTGGCGCGCGCCGAATCGGCCCGCTGGGGCGAAGTCATCCGCGCCAACAAGATCTCGCTCGATTGAGGAATCGCATGGACCATACCGCCGCCCGTCCCGTGCAGGGACTGCACCATTTCGCCTGGCGCTGCCGGGATGCCGAGGAAACCCGGCGCTTCTACGAGGACCTGCTGGGCTTGCCGCTGGTGCACGTCATCAAGAAGGACTCCGTGCCCAGCACCGGGGAATTCTGCCCTTACGTGCATATCTTCTTCCGCATGCGCGACGGCTCCTGCATCGCGTTCTTCGACCTGGGCGACCAGACCGCGGCGCTGCCTTCGCCGAACACGCCGGGCTGGGTCAATCACATCGCCCTGCGGGTGCCGCAGCGCGACGATCTGCTGGCCATGAAAGCGAGGCTTGAAGCCCATGGCGTGGAGGTGGTCGGCGTCACGGACCACGACAGCTACATCGAATCGATCTATTTCTTCGATCCCAATGGCTTGCGGCTGGAGCTGACGGTCGAAGTGGCGGCGCCCGACGTCGTTGAGGGCTATGTGCACGAGGCCCGCGCGGCGCTGGACCGCTGGACCGAAGACAAGCGCGGTGTCGCGGCCACGCCGGGGAGGCTGGCATGACGAAGCTTGCTTTGCCATTGCGCGTGGCGACGCGCAGGAACGGCACGCGTGACGGCGAGTTGATGCTGGTGAGTCCCTCGGGTTTGCGGTGGGCATCCGCCGGGGCCGGCGCGGCAACGCTGCAGGCCCTGCTGGACGATTGGGATGCGGTGGCGCCGCGGCTCGTCCGCCGCAGCCAGGAGTTCGACGCCGCCGAGTGGGCCGCCGCGGATGCGTTCGACGCCGGCCAGTGCATGGCCCCGCTGCCCCGGGCCTACCAGTGGGCGGATGCCTCCGTCTACCGCAATCATGCGCGGCTGATCTACCAGTGGCGCCGGGAGCCCATTCCGCCGCGCTATGAGGACGAACCGCTGGTGTATCAGGGCGGGTCGGACGTGATGCTCGGCCCGGAGGATCCCGTCGTGGCGGTCGACGAGGCCCATCAGATCGACCTGGAAGCCGAGGTCGCCGTGATCACCAAGGACGTACCCATGGGCACCGATGCCGCGCAGGCCGCCGAGCTGATCGCCCTGGTCGTCCTGCTCAACGACGTTTCCCTGCGCGGGCTGATTCCTGGAGAACTCTCCAAGGGCTTCGGCTTCTACCAGAGCAAGCCCGCGACCAGCTTCGCGCCTATCGCGCTGACGCCCGACGCGCTGGGCCACGCCTGGAAGGACAGCATGCTGGACCTGCCCGTGCGCATCGAGATCAATGGCGAGCGCTTCGGCGAGCCTCATGCCAATAGTGAGGTGGTCTTCAATTTTGGCCAGATCATCGCGCATCTGGCCAGGACGCGCAGTCTGGCGGCGGGCAGCATCGTCGGCGCGGGGACCATCAGCAATGCAGACCCGGCCGCGGGCAGCGCCTGCATCACCGAAGCGCGGGTTCGCGCCCAGCTCGATGGCATGGCCGAAGAGCGGCTGCCGCCCTACTTGCGGCATGGCGACCGCGTCCGAATCTACGCGCGTGGACGGGACGGCGATACGCCATTCGGCGCCATCGACCAGCGCGTGGAAATCGCTGGAGGAGGGCGCTGACGGCAGGTCAGAGGGGGATTTCAGGACAGGGTGCGCGCCGGCACGGCCGACAGATCGTGCAGGTTCAGACCGCAGCTGCGGGCGCGCTCCGACATCAGTTCGCTGTGCGCGAGTGCGCGCTGGCTTTCCTCCAGCAGCACGTCCAGCTGTTCCTGCAGGGTGGCCGCCATGGTCCAGGCGCGTTCAGCGAACAGGGCCGAGAAACTATCGGCACAAGCCCTGCAAATGGCCGCGCCGTTTTTTTCGAGCAGCGGCGCGCCCTGCGCAAGCGTCGATTGGCAAAACATGCAGGCGAGTGCGCGGTTCATGCGGGGCGGCCGGTCCTGGGGGTGGAGGGGGCGCTACCCTGCGGGTGCCAGCGCCATGACATCATGGACAACGGCGCTGGCGGCCAAGTCTTAAATCGGCGGGCCTCAGTCCACGACGAAGCCCCCGGGCCCCGACTGCCCCAGCAGTTCGCGGGCGCATTGCGCCGCCTGGCCGACGGTGGCCACGGCCAGGAACGGCACGCCGAAGGCGTGGGTCATCTTTTCGCCGCGCTTGCGGATCTTGTCCAGCGCCTCGGCATTGCCCTCCACGGCGATGAAGGCCCGGCAACGGGCCTTCAGGCGCGGCATGTTGGCGGTCTGCCATTCGATCATGGCCTTGCGGTCCGCCTGGCCGGCTTCCTGCCGCATGTCGGGCACGACCATGACGAAGCTCTGGGGGTTGTCCACCAGCATCTCCATTTCGCGTATCCAGCTGGCGGAATAGCCGTCGGGCGCGCCGCCATGCCTGGAAGTGACGATGGGAAATTGGGACAGGTCGTGGAAGAAAAACTGTTCGTGGTTCATTCGAATTCTCCGTGAGGAAGGGCTGCCGCGTTCTTGCCGCAGCCGCAGTGGCCGTAAAGCACCAGGCTGTAGGCGTCCAGCAGGAAGCCGCTGCGCTTGGCGATCTTCCTGACCAGCTGGCCCATGGCCGGGTCGCTGGACTCCAGGATCCGTCCGCAATCGGTGCAGACCAGATGGTCGTGGTGTCCCTTGTCATTGAGCTCGTACACGGTGGTGTGGGCGTCGAGCTGAGTACGTTTGAGCAGGCCGGCGCCTTCAAGTTGCGTGATGACGCGATAAACCGTGGCCAGGCCGATATTGCTGCTGTCCGAGAGCAGGTTGCGGTAGATGTCGGCCGGGCTCATGTGCAGGCCGGCGTGCTGATAGAAGAGATCCAGGATCTTCATGCGCGGGAAGGTGGCCTTGATGCCGGCATGGCGCAATCTTGAGTGGTCCATGGGGGGTTCTCCTTGCGGGGCTGATATCCAGGTGAGAATGATGTACATTTCCAACTAGATCCGCTCGCCGGAAACCGTCAACCTGTAGCTCAAACCTGCCAACCATGCTTCACGTGGCCGTTGCGCCCCCCCTGCCGGATGTATTGCTGACGCCGTTCAGCGTCCACGGACGGCGCGAATCCAAAGGCATCGCCGTGCCCTCTCATGTCCATGACGAGGGCATGCTGGTGCTGGTGCACGAGGGGTTGGTGCTGGTGCAGGCGGGCGCCCAGGTCTGGACGGTGATGCCGGGCAGCCTGGGCTGGATTCCGCCGGGCGTGCAGCACGGCGCGCGCTGGTTCGGCGAGGCGCGCGGGTCGTTCCTGTACGTGCGCCGCGACGCCTGCGGGCGCCTGCCGGACCACTGCCGGTCCTGGCCTGCGTCCCGGCTGATCGAAGCCCTGATGGACCGCTTTACCTCGGTCCAGCCGAACACTGTTTTGTCTCCCGCCTACCAGGAGCAGCTGTTCGACGTGCTGCTGGAAGAACTCAAGCAGCGCGAGCATGAGCCCGTGCCGTTGCCGATGCCCGTCGATCCACGCCTGCAGGATCTGGCCAATACGCTGCTGGACCGGCCCGACGATACGGCCGGCATCGATGAGTGGGCGCAGCGCCTGAACATGTCCTCGCGCACGCTGATGCGCCGTTTCCGCCAGGAAACCGGCGTGACGCTGGGACAGTGGCGCCAGCAGGCCCGCCTGCTGCGCGCGCTGGAGCTGCTCTGCCGCGGCGGCTCGGTCACCGAGGCCGGCCTATCGGTGGGCTACGAGAGCACCAGCGCCTTCATCGGCAGCTTCCGCGCGGTTTTCGGCGTGACGCCCACGCGCTACCTGGCCGAACGCGAGTAGCGCGGCCCCGGCGGCGGGCTTTACGCATTTTCACGGTTCTCCGACAGTTTTGCCGATCTTCCCAGACACCCCCTGCCTAGTATGACGCCAGGGTCGGATAGGACTTTTTGTCCTGCCCGCCATGCTTCAGGGGTGTTTCATGAATGACTTGTTTTTCTTGGCGTTGCCGCCGGCCAGGAGTGCGCCGTGAGCCAGCAACGCGTCGGCGCGCTGCTCATCCACGGGCTGGGCGGCACCGAATTCGACATGGGCGCCATGCACAAGGTGCTGGCGCGCGCCGGGATCGAACCCCACGGCGTGACCTTGCCCGGCCATGCCGGTTGTCCGGAAGACCTGCTCGATGTGAAGGTCGAGGACTGGATGGCGGTGGTGACGCAGCGCTATCGCGAGCTTTGCGCGCAATACGAGGTGCTGCACGTCATCGGCATGTGCCTGGGCGCACTGCTGGCGGTGGAGCTGTGCAAGCGTGAATCGCACACGCGCGGCGCGCTGGTGTCGCTGTCCGCGCCGGTCTTCCTGGATGGGTGGAGCACGCCCTGGTACCGGGCCGTGCGCTACCTGGTGTATCGCCTGCCGGGCTTGCGGCGGTGGATTCGGGTGCGCGAGGAAGATCCCTATGGCGTCAAGAGCGAATTGGTGCGCGCCTTCATCAAGGCGGGCTTCGCGCGCGGCGACGGTTTCCATTACCAATGGGTGCCGCTGGCCTGCGTGCGGCAGGTGGACCGGCTGCGCGGCATGGTCCGGCAGGGGCTGGAGCGCATGCGCTGCCCGACCTTGATCATGCACGCGGAAGAAGACGAGCTGACCAGTCCGCGCTCAGCCCGCTTCCTGGAGCGGCGCATACCCCAGTCGACGGTGGTGATGCTGCAGGACAGCTATCACATGATCTGCGTGGACCAGGAGCGCGAGCGGGTGATGCGCAACGTGCTGGGCTTTCTGGGCAAGGATCCGGACATCGTCCGGATGCGCAAACGGGCACGGGCGCCTGCGCCCGATGTCCTCCCCGCGCCGGCCATGCTGGCGCACGCCAGCCATTCCTGCGCGGGCTGAAGCCCGTCGCTTCAGGCGGCGGCGGGCTGGTTGGGGTGCAAGGGGCCTTGCGGGTCGTTCTCGGCGTCCGGCCGGGGCGGCACCGCGGCCAGCCCCAGCGCCAGCCGCAGGCGCTGGCAATCGGGGTTGGGCGAGCCGTCCGGCATCCATATGTCGAATTCGCGGCAGGGCGTGGGGCGGTTCTCGTAGATGGCGCAATGGATGCCGGGCTGGCCGAGTTCGCCGCGCAGCGAGATACAGCGGCCGCCGCCGGTTTCCGTGCCTTTCATGCAGGCGCGCAGCGGGCTCATCTGGGTGACCAGTTCCACCGGTACATGGCCGCCGTTCTCGCCGGCCAGCTCGCCGCAATAGAACGACACCCTGAAATGCGCACAGCATGCCCCGCAGTCCAGACAGGGGGTGGCGGCCGGATCGTCGCCTGCCAGGACGGCGGGCGAGACGAAGGAAATGAGAGACGACTCTAGCAGGGACATGGGGCGCGGAAGGCTGAAAACCTGTCCAGGCCCCGGCTGACTCGCAAAACGGGCCGCATGATGCAGACCCCCCGTACAGCGCCGGGACGCGCGCGGACAGGGCCGGCGCGGGATCAGGGCTGCAAATATTAGCGGGATATGATCGGCGGCCGCCATGATTTTTTTGCCTTGGCATGGCCTTTTATCGGGGACGTTGCTGCGGTAGCATCGGTAGCCCCGATAGCGGCCAGGAGCCTGCCTTGAATGCCAACACCGAATCCCCCGACGGCCTGATCCGTTGCGGCTGGGTGGACACGTCCGCCGAGTACATGGCCTACCACGACACCGAATGGGGCTACCCCGAGGGCGATGACCGGGCGCTGTTCGAGCAGCTCTGCCTGGAGGGGTTTCAGGCGGGGCTGAGCTGGCGCACCATTCTGTCCAAGCGTGACGCGTTCCGCCGCGGTTTCGCCAACTTCGAGCCCGCCAAGGTGGCGCGCTTCGGCGAAAAAGAGGTGCTGAGGCTGCTGGACGATGCCGGCATCGTGCGCCATCGCGGCAAGATCGAAGCCGTGATCAACAATGCCGCCCGCGCGCTGGAGATGATCGAGCGCGAAGGCTCGTTGGGCGCCTACCTGTGGCGCTTCGAAGCCCCCAAGGCGGCGCCGTCGACCCGCGGCGCCTCGACCTCGGCGCAATCCGAGGCCCTGTCCAAGGCCTTGAAGAAACTGGGCTGGAAGTTCGTCGGGCCCACCACGGTCTACGCCTTCATGCAGTCGGTGGGCATGGTGAACGACCACAGCCCCGATTGCCATTGCCATGCCGCCAGCGAAAAGGCCCGCAAGGCGTTCAAGCGGCCAGCGTAGCCGCCGCCGAACAGCGGATCAGGCGGCAGGCTTTTCGCTGGAGGCGGACGATTCGGCTGCTTGCCCCGGCAGGCTGTAGCGGCCTTCGCGATAGGCCCAGCTGGGCCACAGCGCATGCGCCAGCGCCTCTGCGGCCAGATCCGGATTCAGCGGCATGGGCGCGTATTCCTCGGGCGCCGTGTAGCGGTATTGCAGCGGCGTCTTGTTGGGCGCCATCACCAGCAGCTCGTCTTCCTTCAGGTAGCCATAGGTGTTGTCGTACTGCATGATGGCCCGGCCCGGGGTGCTGCGGGTCAGGTCATGGCCGATCATCGGATGTTCGGTGTCCACGCCTATCAGCGACAGCAGGGTCGGCGCCAGGTCGACCTGGCTGATCAGGCGGTCGTCGCGCCGCGGCTCGATGCCGGCGCCCAGGATCACGGCAGGAATATGGAAGTGGCGCACGGGCACCAGACTGGCGCCGAAGACGCGGGAATCGTGGTCCGCCGCTATCAGGAACACGGTGTTTTCCCAGTACGGAGAGGCCTTGGCGCGTTCGAAGAAGCGGCCCAGCGCCCAGTCGGCGTAGCGCACGGTGTTTTCCACGGTGGCGGGGTTGCCGTCGGTCTGGATGCGGCCGGCCGGGTACTCCCAGGGCGAATGGTTGGACACACTGAAAGCCAGCGTGAAGGTGGGCTGGTCGCCGTCTTCGCGCAGCAGCCGGTCCAGCTGGTTGAACATGTCTTCATCCGACGCGCCCCAGGTTCCCACGAAGGCCGGGTCCACGAAATCGGGGCGGTCCACGATCTGCTTGAAGCCGTTGCCCAGGAAGAAGCCCTTCATATTGTCGAAGTGCGATTCGCCGCCGTAGATGAAGCGCGAATGGTAGCCATGGCGTCCGAGCAGGTCGGCCAGCGAGAAGAAACCGCGCTGCGAGCGCGGCAGCTTCAGCACCGCCTGGGCGGGAGTGGGCAGAAAACCCGTGACCACTGCTTCCAGCCCGCGCACCGAGCGGGTGCCGGTGGCATAGGCACGGGTGAAGGTCCAGGCCTCACGCGCCAGGGCGTCCAGTTCGGGCGTCAGGTCGGCGCCGCCCAGGCCGGCGCAATACTGCGCGCCCAGGCTTTCCTCCAGGATGATCACCAGGTTCAGCGGCCGCGCCGTCTTGCGGGTGGCCATTTGGCGGTGCAGGCTGGGGTAGTCCGGGTTGGCGGGCGGGTTGGGCAGGCCGGCCTGCGCCAGGACCAGTCCGTGCATCTTGTCGTCGTCCATGCCGCCATACACGTCCGAGGCGGACTTTTCGTTCTTCATGCTGTAGACGGCGTAGAAGACGTTGTAGAGCGAATTCAGCGCCAGTGTGTTCAGCATGCCGTCCGAACTGTAGGCGACCGAGGACGGATTGATCGGGCGGTGGCCCAGCGTGCCGCGTATGGCCAGAACGGCGATTGCGATGATCGCCAGGCTGGCGAGCGGCATCTGCCACCAGCTCAGTTGCGCATCAGGCTGGGCGTGGCCGAACAGGCCGTAGGCGCCCCAACCGATGAGCCCCACCACGGCCAGGCCGCCCACCAGCGCGCCCTTGTAGCCGCGCCAGAGCATGCCGGAGACTTCGCGCGGGTGCTTCAGGTATTCGACGAACAGGCGGTTGGGGCGGGAGTCGTATTCCAGGATGAAGGGCGGGGTGGCCACTTCCAGGAAGGCCAGCAGGATGAACGCGACCAGATACCAGTAGCCGGCCAGCGTGGCGGCCAGGGGGATGTGGCCGAACCAGGGCGACAGCACGGCCGGCAGCGCTGCCAGTACGGCGATCTGGTGCGCATCGATGCGCAGCCCGCCCAGCAGCAGGGGGATCAACCCCCCGGCGTCGCGCACGCGCTTGGACTGCCAGGCGGCCAGCGCCAGGCGGCTCAGCGTCAGCAGCGCAAATGCCGCCACCACGAAAATCAAGGTCGAATGCCGCATCGGGCCTCCAGGTTGTTCTGCCAGCCGGTCCGATAGGGCCGGGGTCTGTCGTTTGAGCATTTGAGCGGCGCCGGCGTCGAAAATTCGATGGATACCGGCGTTCGCGTCACATTTCGCGGCGCGGAGCCATTTCGTTTTGTAACCGGCCACTGCGGGGCCGGGCATGGGTCATGCTGCGCAAACCCCGGGCAACGCGTGCCGCGCGGCTTCGCAGGGGGCGCCGAGCCTGGAAAAATCCGCACACATTATGGGGCCGGCCGGTCCGGACAGGGCTGCGGGCCGCGATACCCTTGGAGGTAACAGGAGCCGGCAGCGGTACGCCGGCCGCAATGCCAAGGATAATAACCATGACGCGCTCAAGAAAAATAGCGATCGGGATTGTAGGGGGAGCAGCGCTCCTCGTGGCGATACTGGTGGTCGTGATCGCCACCTTTGACTGGAATCGCGCCAAACCCTTCATCAACGAGCGGGCCAGCGCAGCGATCGGTCGGCCGTTCGCCATCAACGGCGACCTGAGCATCGAATGGGCGCGCGAGCCCGACGAGGGCGGCTGGCGCGCCTGGGTGCCATGGCCGCACGTCATCGCCAACGATATATCAGTGGGCAATACGCCCTGGGCCAAGGCGCCGCAGTTCGCGACGCTCAAGCGCGGGGAATTCAGCCTGGCGCCCCTGCCGCTGCTGCGTCAGCGCGTCGTCATCCGCCGCATCCAGCTGACCGAACCCGCCGCCGACCTGGAGCGCCTGGCCGACGGCAGCGCCAACTGGGAGTTCACGCTGCCCGAAACCGGCGAGCCTTCGCCCTGGGTGCTGGACATCAACGAGATCGGCTTCGACAAGGGCCGCGTGGGGCTGGTGGACGAGGTCCTCAAGGCGGATCTGACCGTGCTGGTGGATCCGCTGGGCAAGCCGGTGCCGTTCGCGGACGTGGCCGGCGCGGCCTTCGCTGCGGAAGAGGGCGGCGCCGCGCCGTCGCCGCGCGATTATGTGTTCGGCTGGAAGGTGGACGGCAAGTACAAGGGCCTGCCCACCAAGGGCGAAGGCAAGGTCGGCGGCATGCTGGCCCTGCAGGACCCCAGGCAGCCCTTTCCGGTGCAGGCCGACGTGGCCATAGGCGGCACCCGGGCCTCGATCGCGGGCACCTTGACCGATCCGGTCAATCTCGGTTCGCTGGACCTGCGCCTGAAGCTGTCGGGCGCGTCCATGGCGCAGCTGTACCCGCTGACCGGCGTCACCTTGCCGGACACGCCGCCGTACTCCACCGACGGCCATCTGTTGGCCAAGCTGCGCAATCCGGGCGGGGCAGTGTTCGACTACAAGGACTTCAACGGCAAGGTGGGCAACAGCGATCTGCATGGCGACATTTCCTTCGCGCTGGGCCAGCCCCGGCCCAAGCTGACCGGCAAGCTTTCCTCGAAGCAATTGCGCATGGCGGACCTGGGGCCGCTGATCGGCGTGCCGTCGGGCAAGGTCGCGGGCGCCGAAACGGACAAGGCCAAGGACGCGCCGGCCAAGCCCAAGGGCGGCAAGGTGCTGCCCACGCAGGCGTTCCGCACCGACCGCTGGCGCGACATGGACGCCAACGTCTCGCTGGACGCGGGCCGCATCGTGCATGACAGCAAGCTGCCGCTGTCGGACCTGTCCGTGCACCTGGCGCTGCAGGACGGCAAGCTGGCGCTCGAGCCCCTGCGCTTCGGGATGGCCGGGGGCAACATCAACTCCACCATACGCCTGGACGGCTCTGGCTCGACCTTGACCGGGCGCGTTGACGTCAGCGCGCGCCGTCTGCGGCTCAAGCAGTTGTTTCCTTCCACTGCCGCCATGCAGAAAACGCTGGGCGAGCTGAATGGCGACATGGCGGTGAGCGGCGCGGGGAATTCGGTCGCCGCCTTGCTGGGAACGGCGAGCGGCGATGTGAAGATGCTGGTCAACGACGGCGTCATCAGCCGCAGCCTGATGGAGATTGCCGGGCTCAACGTCGGCAACTACGTCGTTTCCAAGCTGTTCGGCGACGACGAGGTGAAGATCAATTGCGGCGCGGCCGACCTGGAAATGAAGAGCGGCGTCATGACACCGCGCGTGTTCGTGTTCGATACCGAGAACGCGCTGATCAGCATCACCGGCACGGCCGATTTCAAGAACGAGAAGCTGGACATGGACATTACCCCGAGCAGCAAGGGGTTCCGTATCTTTTCGCTGCGTTCCCCCTTGTATGTCCGGGGCACCTTCGGTTCGCCGGACGTGGGCGTGCATGTGCTGCCCCTGGCGGCGCGCGGCGTGGGCATGGTGGCCTTGGGGGTGTTGCTGACGCCGGCCGCCGGTCTGCTGGCGCTGGTGGCGCCCAGCACCACGGACGAGAATGCCTGCGGTCCTTTGCTCGAGCAGATGCGCAAGCCGCCCAAGGCGCCCGCGCCCGTCTCGGCCAAGGGCAAGTAGGGGTTCAGCCCGGCAAGGCCATCCGCGCGCCGGCCTGGGTATTGTCGTCCGCGACGCAGACCGCGTTGCGGCCGTGGTTCTTGGCGTAATAGAGCGCCTGGTCGGCGCGTTGCAGGGCGGCGTCCAGCGTCGCGCCATGTTCCGGGTAGGCTGCCACGCCGGCCGAAACGGTGATCGGCGCGGCGACGGCGCCGGGTTCGGCGGCTAAGCGCTGGCGCAGCCGCTCCACCAGGCCGATGGCGGCCTCCAGCGGCGCGCCGGGCAGCAGCATGATGAATTCCTCGCCGCCAGCCCGCGCCAGGGTGTCGCCGCTGCGCGACCCTTCGCTCATCAATTGCGCCAGCGCCTGCAGTGCGCGGTCGCCCGCCGCGTGGCCGTAGCGGTCATTGATGTTTTTGAAATGGTCGACATCGATGGCCACGATCGCCACCGGCTGTTCCTCGGCCTGCAGCAGCGCCAGCGCCTCGTCCAGGCCGCGCCGGTTCAAGAGGCCGGTCAAGGTGTCCGTGGTGGTTTCGCGGCGCAGGTCGCGGATCTTGTGGTGGATCGAGGCCAGTCCCATCAGCAGCGCGCGCTTGAGCTGCGCGGCTTCGAAGTACCACGAGCGCACATGGCGGATGCGCTCCGCCGAGTCCGGGTTCTGCATGTGCTTGGCGATGCTGGCCAGCTCGCCCAGCGGCCGGGCGATCCAGCGCGACAGCAGCCAGATGGACGCCACCGAAAGCAGCAACAGGGGCAAGGTATGGCGGGCCGTGGCCAGCAGCAGATCGCTCAAAGGCTGCAAGGTGGCATCCACGGGGCGTTGCGCGATGACGCTCCAGCCCATGCTGGGCACGGGCGCATAACCCGCCAGCATATCGCGGCCATGTTCGTCGGCGAAGCGCATTTCGCCGGTCTCGCCGCGCAGAGCCGAGGCGAAGGCGCCGGCGTCGGGGACGATCTGTCCCAGGCGACCGCGGTCGGGGTGATAGATCAGCTCGCCCTTGCGATCCACGACGTACAGGGAAGACTCGCCCACGTAGAAGTGCTGGCCCAGCAAATGGTCCAGCACGTTGTGTTCATGCAGGTAGAGCGTGCCGCCGAGAAAGCCCAGATAGCGATCGTCGGCCGAGAAAATCGGATGTGTGTACAGAATCATCCAACGATTGTTGCTGCCCACAAAAGGGGCGCTCACGGTCGGGCGCTGGGTGGCCAGGGCATTCCTGGCGGCCTCGCTGCGCGCCTGTTGGCCCAGCAAGGCATGGTCCGATGTCGATGCGGCAAGCACCTTGCCTTGCGGCGACACCACAAAGGTGGAGTTGAAGTGGCCGAGCTGACGTTCCTGCCGCAGCGTCTCGGCCGCCATGTGTTCTGGATGGGTTTCCATGTCGGCCAGCGCTTCGGCGCTGTACGACAGGTAGCGCCGCAGATCCGTCAGGAAAACGTCGGTGGCGGATGCCAGCTTGGAGGCATAGGCCCGGTTGAGTTCCAGCGCGTTGTGCAGCAGCAGGTCGCGCTGCACCAGATAGCTGGCATGCAGGCTGCCTGCCAGCGCGAGGATGACCGAAAAGAGGCTGATCCACAGGATGAGACGCCGCAGATCGATCCGGAACATGACGCTATCCGTCAGGCGCGGGCCCGGCCCGGCGGCAGGCCGGAGGGAGGCGCGCTCCCGGTCAGCGCATCCCAGGCGCACATCGCCTGTCTGGCCACGGCTTGCAAGGTCTTGCGGCTGGCGCCATCGCGCGCCTGGATCGACATGCCGTGCAGCACGGTGGTGTAGAAGGCGGCCAGGCTCTTGAGGTCGGCGCCGGCCGGTAGCTCGCCATGCAAGGCGCCGGCATTGAGGCGGACCAGGATGCGGTTTTGCATGTCGCGGCGGTTGTCGCCCAGGAAGTCGCCCACGCCGGCCTGATTCACGCAGCCTGCCGGCGCGCTCAGCACGATCATGCAGCCCGACGGCGTGCCGGAAGCGGTGAAGCGTTCGGCGGATGCCAACAGCATGGATTGGATAGCCTCGCGGGCGGTGGGCGCATCCTGCAGCGCGCGCCGCGCCGAACCGCCCTCGGTTTCGCGGTAGAGCTCCACCGCTTCGCGGAACAGCCCTTCCTTTGAGCCGAATGCGCCATAGAGGCTGGGCGAATTGATGCCCATCGCCGCCGTGAGGTCGGTCAGCGATGCTCCGTCATATCCCTTCGACCAGAAGACATCCATGGCCTTGCGCAAGGCCTGGGCTCGGTCGAAGTTCCGGGGGCGCCCACGTTCTGCCATGGGCATGATTTTACCCGTCAGCGATTTTTGTGGTGATTGATAAAAAATTAGTTGACGGACGGGGATGGGCTCGGCGAATATATTTGTATTGATCACTACAAATATGGATGTCGCAATGTCGAACCTGACTGGAAAAATTGCCTTCGTCACCGGCGGAAGCCGGGGTATCGGGGCCGCCATCGTGCGCCGCCTTGCGGCCGATGGCGCCGACGTGGCTTTCACTTACGTGAGCGCTTCCTCGGCCGCCGGCGCGCAGGCGCTGGCGCGTGAACTGTCGGTGGACGGGCGCCGCGCGCTCGCCATCCAGGCGGATGCGGCAGACGCGTCCGCGGTCCGCGGCGCGGTCGACCGCGCCATCGCCGAGCTGGGCCCCGTCGACGTGCTGGTCAATAACGCCGGCATCTTCCTGTCCGGCGCGATCGGCGAGGCCAGCCTCGACGACTACGAACGCACCATGGACGTCAACGTGCGCGCGCCCTTCGTCGCCATCCAGGCAGCGCAGGCGTCCATGCCGGACGGCGGACGCATCATCAACATCGGCAGCTGCCTGGCAGGGCGCGCGGGCCGCGCCGGCGTCGCGCTGTATGCCGCCAGCAAGTCCGCGCTGGTCGGCCTGACCCAGGGCCTGGCGCGCGACCTGGGCGCACGCGGCATCACCGCCAATGTGGTGCACCCTGGCCCGATCGACACCGACATGAATCCGGCCGACGGCGCGCATGCTGCGGACCTGGTGGCGGTGCTGTCCCTGCCGCACTACGGCGAAGCCCGCGACATCGCCGGCATGGTGGCATTCCTGGCCGGGCCGGAAGGGCGCTACGTCACGGGCGCAAGCCTGTCGGTGGACGGCGGATTTGCGGCTTGAGACAGGCCTGGAAAAAGTTTTTCCCAGGTGACTTGCACAAACCAAAAAAGCTACATATAATCTTGCTTCTTCGCACTACACACATAACGAAACGCAGCGGCAGCGGACTAAAAAACGCGCAGCAAAGCGGACGGGACTGAGTGAAGTTGCAGGGCTGTTAGCTCAGTTGGTAGAGCAGCGGACTCTTAATCCGTAGGTCGAGTGTTCGAGCCACTCACAGCCCACCAATAAATTCAAGCACTTAGGCCAGTTCTACGGAACTGGCCTTTTTGCTTTCCGGGTTCATGTAGGCACTGCGCAGGCATTTAGAGTCAGCGCCGATCTACTCAGGTCCGGTAGGCTACAGGCTTCGCAGTAGCCCCAGACCGCCTACAGGATGAGCAGCGACGTTTTCAAAAACTCCATTTCGACACAACGCAAGTTGCGCTAGCGCCTCTTAGAACTTATGAGACAGCGTCACCATGAAATTGCGGGGATCGCCGTAGTTTCGGGTGCTGTAAAAGTTCACCTGAGAGTAGTACTTCTTGTCGAACAGATTGTTGATGTTGAGCTGCAAGGCGGTCTTCGGAGTGAACGCGTAGCGCGCCATCAGATTAACGAGCGCGTAGCTGGGAACCTCCGCGCGGCGCTGCACGAACGGACCGCTGCCGTCCGCGCCCCACACCGTGGCCCATGAAGCGTTCTGCCACCGCACGCCGCCGCCCACCGTGAGGTTGCGCAACGCGCCGGAAAAGGCATATGTCGTAAACAGATTGAAGGTGTTCCGAGGCAAGGCGGTATTCAGCTTTGCGCCATCCGGTCCCACCAGGTTGAAGTGCGCGTAGCCCGCCTGGATGTTCCAGCCGGGCAATACCTCGCCCGACAGCTCGATTTCGAACCCATTGCTTTGCGTGCCATTCACCGCGCGATACGCCTGCGCCGCCGAACCCGGGACGAGGTTGTCCAGATCGGCCTCTGCGACGTTATCCTGCTTGGTGTGAAAGACCGACAGCGAGGCGTTCAGGCGGTTCTCGAAAAACGCGCCTTTGATACCTGCCTCATAGTTCTTGCCGCGCACGGGGTCCAGGTAGGCGCCGCTGCTGTCCTGGTAATCCTGTGGCTGGAAAATATCCGTATAGCTTGCATACAGCGAAACGTCGCGCGACACATCCAGCACGATTCCCGCGTAGGGCGAGACAACGCTGAATGTGCGCGTGAGGCTGTTATTCCAGTTGGTGTAGCGAGCGCCCACGATGAGCTTCAGCGGGTCCGCGATGGAAAACCGGCCGGCCGCATACAGGCCGATCTGTCGCGTCTGGCTGTTCTGCTCGGACTCGCGCGGCCCCCAGATCGGTTCCGGATAATTGCCGTTCCAGTCCAGAATGCTGCCGCTGTATTTCTCTTGCGCGATGGGCACCCTCACCGTGCCCTTGTTGCGCTGCCACGTGCCCGAGCTGCCCGCCATGAATTCGTGCTTGCGGCCAAACCAGTCAAAATCCCCGTCCAGTTTCGCGTTGACCGAATCCTGGCTGCGGTTGCCCTCGAACCAGTTCGAATAGATCGTGCCCGGCGGCGATGTCCACGTATTCTTGTCGATCTGTCCGCCCTTGCTCATACCGAGCTTGGCATCGTATTCCTGCTTGCTGCGGGCATATCCCACCTGGCCTTTCCAACCATTCTCGAAGCGGTGGTCCAGGCTGATGAACTGCGATTGCGTGGTGCTGTTCCATTGCGACCACTTCGGCGCGCCGTTAAAGGAGCGCGGCCAATCGATTTCGTCGCCGTTGCTGAACCAACCGGTGCCCAGCGCGCCACCCCAGGTGGACGCCTTCGGCCGGTTCACCTGGTAGTCCGCGCCGGCGCGCAGCAAGGTCCTATCGCTCAGATCTGCCTCCACCGTGCCAAAGAGCACGCCCTTTTTCTTCTCGTGGTTGTCCAGGAAGGAATTGCCCATCTGGCCGGCGGCGACAAAGCGGCCGCGCACCGAGGCTTCCTGGTTGAACGGGGTGGAAACGTCGATGGTTGTGCGATAGTTGTCCCACGATCCCCCGGAAGCCGTGACCTCCGCCTCCACCTTGTCGCTCAAGGCCCGTTTGCGCACCAGGTTGATGGCGGCCGACGGGTTCCCCGCTCCGGTCATCAGCCCCGTCGCGCCGCGCACCACTTCGATCCGGTCATAGATGACGGAATCGAGATCCGATTCTCCCGCCGCGTAGGGCGAGGAGAAGGTGGTCGGCACGCCGTCGTACATATAGTTCTCGACCGAAAACCCCCGGTAGCTGAACGAAGACCTCTCGGTGTCGTAGGCACTTTCAGCCATGCCGGTGGTAGTGCGCAGCGCTTCCGCCAGCGACTTGATGTTGCGGTCATCGATCTGCTGCCGGGTCACGACCGACACGGACTGCGGCGTTTCCCGAGGCGACAGCGCAAGGCCGGTGGCCGTGCCCATTGTGCGTGTCGTGTACGAGCCCGAGCCTTCGGTCAGTCCGGGGTCGGCGTCCGCCGCGCCCTGAACCGTGACCGTCGGCAGCGTGACGGCCTGCGGGTCGGCAGTCCGCGTCAACGCGTAGCTGCCGTTGGCGGTGCGCGCCGCCTGCAAGCCATGCCCCTCCAGCAGCGCGGCAAAGCCGGCCTGCACGGTGTAATCGCCTCGCAGCCCTGGGGTGTTGCGGCCGCTGAGCAGACCCGAGTCTATCGACAATTCCACGCCAGCCGCGCTGGCGAAGGCGTTGAGCGCCGGGCCCAGCGGCCCGGCGGGAATGTTCACGTTGTAGCGGGCAACGGCCTGCGCCTGAACCTGGGCTGGCGCAAAGGCCAGGATTAACGGGCTGGCCGCCAGGCCGAGGCACAGCGCCGTGCGCGCCGCCGCGCCCGCTGCTCCGCCGACCGGCCTGACCGCAGGAAGAACAGGGGCGCGCTGGCCTGCGCGGCGCGGCCGTGGCGTCGGGAAATGTCGCATGGAGGAACCTTTGATGTCGGAAGTCTGGTGTTGCTTCACCAGGTATCCCGAACGGGAAACCCCCAACCCTCAATGCCCATCAAGAAATATTTTTGACCGGCATCGCCCTGCCTTGCACTGTCACCCAGAAGCGGCTCCGGTAGACCACCTCCACGGGCGGTCCCAAGGTCAGGTTATGCAGGGCCCGATCTGTATCCAGCAAAGAGAAGATGCCGCTGACTTTCAGGTTGGCCACCTCGGGATCGCAGCGCAGCCAGCCGCGCCGGTAACGCGCCAGCTCGGCGACGAAATCGCCCACGCGCATGCCGTCCGCCACCAGCACGCCGCGAGTCCAGGCCTCTGCGTTGACGGACGCGGCCTCGGCGGCGTACACCTCATCAGCCGAAAACGCGGCTTCCTGGCCGGCGTCGATCCGGACCTTCGCGGCAGGCGCGAGGCGCGGCCGCAATTCCACCGCGCCCTCGAACACTGACACGCGCGACGTTTCGCCGTTTTGCCGCAGCGTGAAACGCGTGCCCAACGCCTGCACCGTGCCATCGCGGCCCTGCACCAGAAACGGCCGATGCCGCCCCGAAGGATCGGGCGCAGTCGTCACCCGGATGGCCCCCGCGCGCAGGATGACCCGCCGCTCTTCGGCCGTGAACCGCAGATCGATAGCCGATGCATTGTCCATCACCACCTGCGTACCGTCCGGCAACGCCAGCGACCGGATGTCACCCGTGCCCGTGCTGTGATCGGCCACGGCGATCCACCACGCCTCAACTCCGCTAGCCCGGTAGGCTATCCCCCCGGCCACCAGCCCGGCTCCCAACAGTTTCAAGGCCTGGCGCCGGCCGGTCCGGGCCCGGGCCACGGGCTCATGCAGCGCGGCGCGCGCCATCGCCGGCGGCACGCCTTGCAGCTTGCGCTCGAAAAATTGAAGTTCGCCCCAGGCGCGCTCGTGGTCCGGATGCTGCGCGCGCCACTCTGCATAGGCGCGCCGGTCGTCCTCGCTGACGTCTGGCGCCCACATGCGCGCCATCCATACGCTGGCCTGCCGCAGGATCTCGGCGTCCAAAGGTCTTTGCGCGGCATCCTGGCCGGAGGCGGGCATGGCTTGGGGCTGCATCAACGTGCTACGCCGAGCATGGCCTGATGGCATGACAGCAAGCCGGCGGCAATATACTTCTCCACCGACGACACCGACACCTTCAGCCGCGCGGCGATATCCCGATAGGTCATGCCGTCTATCTTGCACAACAGCAGCGCCGTGCGGACATTGGGATGCAGGCCGCGCAAGATGGTGTCGATCTCGAGCAAGGCTTCGACCGCCAGCGCTCGCGCCTCTTCGGAGAACTCCTGATGCAGGGGCCCCTGGGCCAGCACTTCCATGCACGCGGCCTCGATCTGGCGGCGCCGGTACAAATCGATGACGAGCCCGTTGGCGATCTGGGTCAGGTGGCGGCGCGATTCGTCCACGGGCGGAATGCGGCCCGAACGCATGACGCGCAGATAGGTATCGTGCGCCAGATCCGCCGCATCGAACGCATCGCCCAGGCGCCGGCGCAGCCAATTGCGCAGCCAGCCATGATGGCTGGCATACAGCGTCTCGATCTCTTGTTGTTGCGTGAACTCCGAGGCGGCCACGTTCTTCGTCCTGTGTCTGGCGGCCCCGACTGGAACCTCATTTGTAAAATAAGAATTATTCTCAATTTTATAGCATAAGCGTGACAGCGCCGACCGCTACCGGCGTCCAGCGGGCGCCTCGCTTTCCAGCTCGCGTAGCCGCTGCAATTCGGGCACCTGAACACTCGGGTACTTGTTCTTCCACGGGTAGCACATGGCGTTGCTACGCATTCAAGAGGGCGCATACCCGGACTAGGCACCGTGTGCTGACGCGTTTTGATCCCGTCGCCCATCAGGCGCGGGTCAAGGACCTGTTGCTTGTGCCTAGGGAAAAGACCTTCGCCCCAGCGGCTTCGTTCCGCTATTCGCCCGATTACAAGGTGCCCACTCGATCAGCAGTACAAGCACTGAGTCCCTCGGTTGCGATGGGCTGTTTGCTTGCCTGTTTTTAAACCGCCGCAATGGGTAACCTGTTCATATGCGGCCGGATGCCATCGCTGCCGTGACGATATGGCGAGATCGGCGCTCGCCGAATGCCTCAATCTCTTCGACAAGCGCTTCGTGCATGCGTGCGGCAGCCGTGTCCAACGGCCTGCGCGGCGAGGATCGCCAAGAGCGGACCATTATCGCGGGGTAGGCTGATCGCGGATGGACATGGTTAAGTTTGGTCTTAATTCTGGGTAAACGCAGGCTGAATCACAGCGGGCTCGCGGCTCTATATAGTGGGTTCGTTGCCGCCCGAGAGAGCCACGCATGTCCAGTCCCTCCCTTATTTCCGCCTATCCCAGGGCAGTGCTGTTCGATCTGCTCACCGCCTTGCTCGATTCCTGGGCCATTTGGAACCGCGCCGCGGGTTCCGAGGCCGCCGGACGGGCCTGGCGCGCGGAATACCTGCGCCGCACCTATGGTTGCGGCGCTTATCAACCTTATGAGCATCTGGTGCAGGAGGCCGCGTCCGCGGTCGGCCTGCCGGCGGCGGCGCCCGCCGCGCTGGAGGCGGGCTGGGACGAGCTGCCCGCCTGGGATGGCGCCCGTGAACTGCTGCAGGCGTTGCGGCCGCATTGCCGTCTGGCCGTGGTCACCAACTGTTCCGTCCGCCTGGGGCGGCGCGCCGCCAGCTTGCTGGGCGTGGACTGGGACGTGGTGGTGACGTCGGAGGAAGCGGGTTACTACAAGCCCGATCCGCGCCCCTATGAACTGGCATTGGCCCGATTGCAGGTGCAGCCATCCGAGGCCGCGTTCATCGCCGGTTCGGGTTACGACATGTTCGGCACCAGCAAGGTGGGCCTGCGCACGTATTGGCATAACCGGGTGGGACTGACGCTGCCCGAAGGCGCGGCGCGGCCGGAGCGGGAGTCCACGCGGCTGGAAGCGGCGCTGCCGTGGCTGGAACGGTTCAACGCGGCCTGAAGGCTGACCGCCGCCGACACGCAGGACCTTGCATCAGTCCGCGGGCAACGAAATCGCATCCCCCAGTCCCTTGACCTCCTTCAGCACGAAGGAGGTGTAGACCTCCTTCACGCCGGGCAGGGCGCCCAGCACGTAGCGCGCCAGATCGCCGAAAGCGTCCAGGTCGCGGGCGATGACCGTCAACTGGTGATCGTAGCGGCCCGACACGCAATGGCAGGTCAGCACCTCCGGCACGTCCTTGATGGCGTCCTCGAACGCTTTGACGTGTTCGGCGTCTTTTTTATCCAGCGAAACCCAGACGAACGCGGTCACGCCGAAGCCGAGCTTCTTGACGTCGACCTCGGCCCGGTAGCCGCGGATCACGCCTTCGTCCTCCAGCCGCTTGACGCGCCGCCAGCAGGGCGAGGGCGTGAGCGAAACGCGCTCGGCCAGATCGGCGCTGGACAGGCGTCCGTCGACCTGCAAGGCGGCCAGGATCCGCAGGTCCGTGGGGTCGAAATTCTTGCTTTGCACGATTTTTCCAAGAAATTGAAGGTTTCGCTAATTTCAATCCAAAATATTACACATTTGCGTCAAAAATTCGGAAATATTCGCGATTCTGCTCCGGTATCTTTGTTCGGTTGTTGGAGGGGGCGTCGACGTCATGAATGCTCCCCGTTTGAACACTATGGAGCAGACATGAAAGATCCGAATCCGATCCGCAAGGCGCTGCTGGCGCTGCTGCCGTCCGAGGGCTGCTGGCTGACGCTGGCGAGCCCGGCGGCGGCCGAGGCGATAGCGCATTGCGGCTTCGACTGGCTGGTCGTCGACATGGAGCATGCGCCCAACGACGTGGCGGGCCTGACGGCGCAATTGCAGGCCATCGACGCGGCGCGCGCGCATGGCGCCGCCGCGCATCCGATCGTGCGCGTGACGGTGAACGATGCGGCGCTGGTCAAGCGCGCGATGGATTGCGGCGCCCAGACCATCATTTTCCCGAACATCGACACGGCCGAGGACGCGCGCCGCGCCATCGCGGCCATGCGTTTTCCCTTTGAGGGCAATGGCGGCGTGCGCGGCGTGGCGGGGCTGGTGCGGGCAGGCATGTACGGGCAAGACCCTTCCTACGTCGGGCTGGCCAATGAGCAGGCCTGCGCGATCCTGCAGATCGAATCGGCGCAGGCGGTGCGCAACGTGGCAGCCATCGCCGCCTTGCCGGGAGCGGACTGCCTATTCGTCGGCACGGCCGATCTGGCGGCCAGTCTGGGACGGCTGGGCGACATGGCCCATGCCGAGGTGCGCGAGGCCGTCGGGCGCGTGATCGAAGCCGGCCGCGCGGCGGGCAAGGCGGTCGGCATCTTCGCCAACGATCCCGACGAGGCGGCGCGTTACCGCAAGCTGGGTGTGCAGTTCATCGCCCTGCATTCCGACGTGGCCTGGCTGGCCCGGGGCGCCCGTCAGGCGCGCGCGCAGTTCAGCGAGGCTTGCCGCTGAAGCGGCGGCGCGATCTCTTTCTTCTGGCAAGACAGGAACAGGCATGAATAACGCAGTATCTTCCGGCGGCCTCGGCGCGACCGCGCGCGCAGGCGTGCAGACCTTGCGTTCGTCGCAAATCCGCGAAGTCGCCAATGCAGGCATGGGCCGCGCCGATGTGCTGCCCTTCTGGTTCGGCGAGCCCGATGAGCAGACGCCGCCCGCGTTCCGCGAGGCGGCCATCGCCCATATCGCTTCCGGGCAGACCTTCTATGTACAGACCCTGGGCGTGCCCGCTTTGCGCGAACGCCTGGCCGGATATGTGAGCGGGCTGCACGGCCAGCGCGATGTGGACAACATCGCGGTGACCAGCTCGGGCACCTCGGCACTGATGACGGCCGTGCAGGCCATCGTGGGCGCGGGCGACCACGTGGTCGCCGTGACGCCGCTGTGGCCCAATCTGGTGGAAATGCCCAAGGTGCTGGGGGCGCGCGTGACGACGGTTGCGCTGTCGTTCTCCGAGAGCGGCTGGCGCCTGGACCTGGACGCCTTGCTTGGCGCGCTGACGCCGGACGTGCGGGCGTTGCTGGTGAATTCGCCGAACAATCCGACGGGCTGGGTGATGACCGCCGAGCAGCAGCGCGCGGTGCTGGAACACTGCCGCAAGCACGGCATCTGGATCATTTCCGACGACGTCTACGAACGCTACTACTACGAAGGCGCGGTGGCGCCTACCTTCCTGGACATCGCCGCGCCGGACGACCGCGTGGTCAGCTGCAACTCGTTTTCGAAAGCCTGGCTGATGACGGGCTGGCGCGTGGGTTGGGTCGTGGTGCCGCGCGGGCTGCTGCCGGAGATCGGCAAGCTGATCGAGTACAGCAACACCTGCACGCCCGGCTTCGTGCAAACCGCCGCGCTGTGCGCGCTTGAACAGGGCGAGCCCGTCATCGCGCGCACGGTGCAGCGCCTGCGATTGGCGCGCGACCACCTGGCGTCGAAACTGTCGCAGGTGCCGGGGGTCGAGCTGGCCGGCGCGGCGCCGGGGGCGATGTACACCTTCTTCCGCATCCGCGGCGTCTCGGACAGCCTGGCGTTCTGCAAGGACCTGGTCGTGCGCGGCGGGCTGGGCCTGGCGCCGGGCATGGCTTTCGGTCCCGAGGGCGAGGGCTATCTGCGCTGGTGCTACGCCAGCGCGCATGAGCGCCTGGATGAAGGCGTGGCTAGACTAGCGCGCTTTCTGGATGCGGCGCGGGGCGAGACAGCCTGAGCGCCGGCGCCAGACCTCAACCTTAGGGTGCGACCCATGAATATTGCAGAGCTTCCGCGTTCCCTGGAATGGATAGAACGGCTGGTGCGCTTCGACACGACCAGCCGCCTGTCCAATCTGGGCCTGATCGAAACCGTGCGCGACCATCTGGCTTCGGCCGGCCTGGCGCCCAGGCTGATTTACAACGCCGACGGCAAGAAGGCGAATCTCTTCGTGACCGTGCCCGCCGGCGACGGCGGCACGCAGGGCGGGGTGGTGCTGTCCGGCCATACTGACGTGGTGCCGGTGGACGGCCAGGCCTGGAGCAGCGATCCGTTCGCGCCCGAGGTGCGCGATGGCCGCCTGTATGGCCGCGGCACTTGCGACATGAAGGGCTTCATCGGAACGGCGCTGGCCATGCTGCCGTCGTTCACGTCGCGGCGCCTGCGCGTGCCGCTGCATCTGGCCCTGAGCTACGACGAGGAGGTCGGCTGCCTGGGGGCGGACGCGATGCTGCGCGAACTGGCGAAGCTGGAGATCCGGCCCGACAGCTGCATCGTTGGCGAGCCCACGGACATGCGCGTCATCTCGGCGCACAAGAGCAGCAATCTGTACCGCTGCACCGTGCACGGGCAGGCCGCGCATTCATCCCTGACGCCGCGCGGCGTCAATGCGATCGAGTACGCGGCGCGCGCCATCTGCCACATCCGCGACATGGCCGATGGCCATCGCCAGAACGGCCCCTTCGATCAGGATTTCGAGGTGCCGTACACCACCGCCAACACCGGCACGATTTCGGGCGGCCTGTCCGTCAACACGATCCCGGACCGCTGCCAGTTCGAATTCGAATTCCGCACCATCCCTGGCGTGCTGGCGCCAGACGTGATCGGCGGCCTGCGCCGCTACATCACCGGCGAGCTGCGCGACCGCATCAAGGCGGAGAACCCGCAGGCCGACATCGAGCTGGAAGCGCTGGCCGAGGTGCCCGGTTTCGATACCGCCGCGACCGCCGAGATCGCGCGGCTGGCGCAGGCGCTGACCGGCGCGCGCGGCACCGAGAAGGTGGCGTATTGCACGGAGGCCGGCCTGTTCCAGCGGGCCGGCATGACGGCGGTCATCTGTGGCCCCGGCAACCTGCAGCAGGCGCACCGGCCGGACGAGTATGTCGCGCTGTCGCAGATCAGCCTGTGCGAACAGTTCATGGAAAAGCTGGCGGGCCATCTTGCGATGGCCGGGCGATGAGTTGAATCGATAGTTACTCTTCAAAAAAAACAGAGGGAAAAATGGCTTATTCGGAGAAGACAACGTGGAACGCGGCCGCCGCCGGCCGCGGCAACGCGGCGCCAGCAGGCGACCGGCGCGCCCAGGCGCGGCGCGCGGTGATCGCCGCGTCCATAGGCAATGCGCTGGAATGGTTCGACATGATCGCGTACGGCACTTTCGCGCTGATCATCGCCAAGCTTTATTTTCCGTCGGCCAGCGAGAGTTCCTCGCTGCTGCTGGCGTTGGCCACCTTTGGCGTGTCGTTCCTGATGCGGCCGCTGGGCGCCATCGTGCTGGGCAGTTATGCCGACCGGGCCGGCCGCAAGGCGGCGCTGACGGCATCCATTTTCCTGATGATGATAGGCACGCTGATCATCGTGGTGGTGCCCACGCATGCACAGATCGGGGTAGCCGCATCGATCATCATCTTGGTCGCCCGGCTGATCCAGGGCTTTTCGGCGGGCGGTGAATTCGGCAGCGCCACGGCCTTCCTTATTGAATATGCGCCGGACCGGCGGGCCTATTACGCCAGTTGGCAGGTCGCCAGCCAGGGCGCGGCGATCCTGCTGGCCGCCTTGTTCGGCGCGGTGCTCAATGCGACGCTGACCCAGGCCCAGCTGGAAAGCTGGGGGTGGCGAATTCCGTTCGTCTTCGGCCTGTTGATCGCGCCGGTGGGCTACTACATCCGCCACCACATGGATGAAACGCCGGAGTTCAGCGCGGCAGAGGCCTCGGCTTCGCCGCTGAGTGACATGTTCGCGGGCCAGAAGCTGCGCCTGCTGGTCACCGTCGGCTTCGTGGCGCTGGGCTCGGTGGGCAATTACCTGGCCCTGTACATGCCCACGTACTCGATCCGGCAACTGGGCCTGCCGCCCACCATCGGCTTTCTGGCGACGTTGGTCACGGGCGTCATCATGACGGTCGGCGCGCCATTCGTGGGCGCGCTGGCTGACCGGATCGGACCCGCGCGCATCATGATGGCCGCGGCCCTGTCGACCGCGCTGTTGTGCTATCCCTTGTTCTATCTACTGGTGTCGTATCCGACGGTGGGCGTGCTGATGATCGTCCAGGTCATCCTGGGCGTCCTGGCGACGGCGTACTTCGCGCCCATGCCGGCGCTGATGTCCGCCATCTTCCCCGTGCAGGTGCGCACCACCGGCCTGTCCCTGGGCTACAACATCGCGGTGACGATCTTTGGCGGCTTTGCGCCGTTCATCCTGACCTGGCTGATCGCGACCACCGATTCCAAGCTGTCGCCGAGCTACTACCTGCTGGCCATCGCGCTCATGGCCATGGTGTCGCTGAACGTGGCGCGCCGGACGTTCCAGCAGCGTTAGACAGCCAAAGCCGGCCTTCCCATCGGAGGCCGGCGGTGCGCGGCGGGCGGAATGTAGCCTATTGTTGCGCGACGCGGCCTGCGCGGCCCGGCCGTTATCCGTTCCGGGAAGCGGCCGCGCAATCCTCATGGCAGTACAAAATGTTGCTGGTCTTGCGTCCCGCGCTTGCTAGCATGGTCAGGCCGGAATGATCCGGCACACCGACGGGATAAGTGGAGGTTGCCATGAGCTCAAGAACAATATTCAACCGGATTGCGGTCGTTGCGGCGGCGGGTGCCTTGCTGGCAGGATGCGCCACGCAGCAGCAGACCAATACCGCCGTGGGTACGGGCGCGGGCGCCGCGATCGGCGCCGGCATAGGCGCCTTGATTGGCCACGGCAAGGGCGCGGCCATTGGCGCCGGCATCGGCGCGGTGGCGGGCGGCCTGGTCGGCTACAACTGGAAGGTCGTCAAGGACGACGTGCAGAAGTCGGGCGCGTCGTCGCTGGGCATCGACGTGGTCGAAATGCCCGACGGCAGCCTCAAGGTCAACATTCCCAGCGGCGTGTCGTTCGATACCGACAAGACGCAGCTCAAGCCCGCGCTGCTGCCGGTGCTGGACAGCGTGGCGCGCTCGCTCAACCAACATCCTGAACTGCGGGCCAAGGTCGTCGGCCACACGGATAGCACGGGCGCCCTGGCGCATAACCAGACGCTGTCGGTCAATCGAGCCAAGAGCGTGACGGACTACCTCAGCAAGCAGGGCGTGGCCGCGGGCCGCCTGGCGGTCGAGGGCCGCGGGCCGAACGACCCGATCGGCGACAATGCGACCGCCGAAGGCCGTGCGCTGAACCGCCGGGTGGAAATCTACCTGTACGCGGTCCAGCAGTAGGCCTGGGCCAGCCCAGTGTCCAAGGCGGCTGGCGCAACGCGCCGCCGCCTGTTTTTTTTGGAGACCGTCATGAGCATGTTCCCTCCCGCCCGCATCGGCACCGATACCGCCGTGGCCGCCTTGTCCGGCTGGCAGCCCGTGGCGACGCGCGACGCCATCGAAAAGCGCTTCCGTTTTCCCAATTTCAATACGGCATTCGGCTTCATGGCGCGCGTCGCCATGTTCGCGGAGAAGCTGAACCATCACCCCGAATGGACCAACGTCTACAACCGCGTCGACGTGACTTTGACCACGCATGATGCCGGCGGCGTGACCGAGCTGGACGTGCGCATGGCGCAGTTCATGGACGAGGCCGCGGCGCAACTGGGTGCAATCGCGCCCAAGGCTTAGGGCGCGTTCTTTTGCGGCGCGGGCGGGAACAGGTCTTGCGCGCCGTCCGCGTCCGGCTGCAGATGGCCGATGACGCGGTCCAGCATGTCGCCCAGCTGTCGCTGTTCGTCGGCGCTGAGGCAGCCAAAGATTTCCTCGTTGCGCTGGGCGATCAGGTCGATGACGCGCTGGTATTGCGCCAGGCCGGCCTGGGTCGGCGCCAGCACCACGCCGCGGCCGTCGGAGGCAGACATGGTTTTTTCCACCAGGCCGCGGTCCACCAGCGCCTGCGCCGAGCGGCTGGCCTGGCCCTTGTTCAGATTGGCCGCGCGCGCCAGGTCGTTGACCGAGAGCGGCGCGTAGCGGCCGATGGCCGCCAGGCAGCGCGCCTCGCCTAGCGGAATGCCGCAGTCTTCCAGATAGGCGCGATTCGTGTCCCTGTCCGTGATCTTGTTGAGCACGTGCAGGCGGTAGGTCAGGAATCGTTCGAGGGCGGGCGGGTTCACGTTGGGCGGGCTGGGGCGGAGGCGGGATAGTGTGCCACAGGGCCGTTGGCCAGGCAGGCGGCTTCCGCCTGCGCCAGCAGCGTGGCGGCGTCGCGCGCATCGCTCAATCGGGCCAGCAGCGACAGGCTCAGGATCGACAGGAAGAGCGGCGCCTGCTCCTCGCCGACACGCGTCAGGGCCTGCGCCATGGCGGTATAGACCTGGTCCAGTTCTTCGTTG
Source organism: Achromobacter pestifer (assembly GCF_013267355.1). NCBI lineage: Bacteria > Pseudomonadati > Pseudomonadota > Betaproteobacteria > Burkholderiales > Alcaligenaceae > Achromobacter > Achromobacter pestifer. The sequence goes on along the minus strand of NZ_CP053985.1, from coordinate 1,651,795 downwards.
TTCATGCTTGCTGTTCCTTGGGCGTATCCAGGGCGATCGAGGGGTAGTAGGGCTTGAGCGCGGCGCGCAGGGCCGCGGCCGCGGGGGCGATCCAGCGGCCCAGCACGTAGCCGTCCGGCCGCAGCAGGTAGACGCTGCCGGCTTGCGCGCCGTAGTGCTGGCGCAGTTGCCCGTGCGGGTCCTGCAGGGCGTCCTTGCCCGTTTTCAGCACGCGCAGCGGCCGGATCGCATCGCGGGTGGCGGTGGCCAGCGCGTCCAGTTCGGCTGCCAACCGGGCGTCCGGGTCCAGCGCCAGCGCCACGAAGCCGGCCCCGAAGCAGGCGCTGAGATGCAGCGGCGCGCCGCCATCCTGCAGCAGTGCTTCGGGCGCGGGCTGGCCGGGCGCGGCGGCGGCGCCGGCTTGCGGCGCGCCGTCATCCAGGTTCAGCGGCGAGGCGTCGTAGGAAATGGGCGCGGACTGCCGCGGGTTGATGAGCTGGCGCACGCGCTCGTCCGTCAGCGCCAGGCGCAGTGCGGCCTCGCGCATCAGGCGAAAGCCAAAGTCTGGCGGGGCCATGAATTCGGTGCTCTTGGCGCCATAGGCCAGGTTCTGGCGGGTGGCGTGCACGCGCTCCACGCTGTAACTGTCCAGCAGGCTGTCGGGCGCTTGGCCTTGCAGCACCCAGGCCAGCTTCCAGGCCAGGTTGCCGGCGTCGTCCAGTCCCGAGTTCAGGCCCCGCACGCCGAAGATCGGCACCAGGTGGGCGGCATCGCCGGCGAACAGCACGCGTCCATGGCGGTAGCTGTCCAAAGTCAGGCACTTGGCGTTGTAGATGGAGATCCACAACGGCTTCCAGGGCGCGGTCTCGCCGATCATGTCCAGATGGCTCTGCACGCGCGGCAGCACGTTTTCCGGCTTGACCGCCTCTTCGGGGTCCTCGTCGTCCCGGATCTGGTAGTCCACCCGCCAGACATTGCCGGGTTGGCGGTGCATGAGCAGGGTGGAACCGGGGTTGGACGGCGGATCGAACCAGGCCAGGCGTTCCACGGGGCGGCTGGACTCCTGTTCGATGTCGACGATGACGTAACGTCCTTCGTACTGCATGCCTTCCAACTTCAGGCCCAGGGCTTCACGCACGGTGCTGCGGCCGCCGTCGCAGGCGATCAGCCAATCGGCGCGCACGGTCTGGCGGCCGCCTTCGGCGTCCACTTCGGCGGTGACGCCGTCCGCGTCCGTGCGCAGGCCGGCAAGCCGCGCGGACCAGCGCAGCGCGGCCAGTGCCGGATGGCGCTGCATGGCCTGGTGGGCGTATTCCTCGACCGCATACTGCTGGATGTTGACCATGGGCGCGTAGCGCTGCAGCGGATCGTGCGGCATCTCGAAATGCAGCACCTCGTTGTTGCGGTAGTAGCTGCGGCCTCCGGTCCAGGCCAGGCCGGTAGCCATCAGGGGGCGGTCGGCGCCGACCCAGCCCATGATTTCCTGCGATCGCCGCGAGATGCAGATGGCGCGGCTGCCACTGCAATAGTCGTCGTCGGCCTCCAGCGTCAGCGAGGCGATGCCGTATTCGGCCAGCAGGGCGGCCAGCGTCAGGCCGACGGGGCCGCCGCCGGCGATCAGGACGGGAACGTGTGCGGGTAGCGGCATGCTGTCTCCAGATATTGGTTGTTCACGCAACTATATTCGCAAGAAGTTGTGTGCGCAACTACTTTGGCAAGACAAAAAAAACCCGCCAGATCAGGGCGGGTCTTCGGGATGGCGCGGCGTATCAGTTGCGCACGTAATAGATACGCATCGCCTGTTGTTTCTGGGCGCCGTCCAGCACGCGCAGCACCACGACCTTGGCCGTGAAGCCGTCGGGCAGCTTCAACTGGCCCAGCGAATAGTCGTAACGGTCGACGTTCAGGGCGGGGCCTTCCGGCGTGACGGTGGCGGCACGGCCGTTGGGGTAGGTGCCGTCGATGGAGAAGGTCAGCGTGCCCTTGAACGGCGCGCCCTGACGGTCTTCGCGCATGACCAGCACCTGGTAATCCAGCAGGCCGGGCGCGCGTTTGAAGGTAGCCGAGCGGATGCCGAGGTTGCCGCCGCGAGGATCGGCCGGCATGGCGTCCTGGAACAGCACCAGTTCCTTGTTCAGCGTGTCGATCTTGCTGCGGGCCTCGGACAGGTCGGACGTCAGTTTCTCGTGGCCGGACTTGTTGGCGTCGCGCTGCTGGGTGGCTTCCTCGAGCTGGCTTTGCAGACGCTGGCGTTCCAGGTTGGCGGTGCTCAGTTCGCTGTGCAGCTGCTCGGACTGCTCCACCGTCAGGCGTTGCGGGCCGTAGTTGGTCTGCAGGAAGAGCACGCCGCCGGCGCCCAGGGCGATGCCCACCAGCAGCAGGACCAGCCAGCGCGGCATGCGGCGCGTGCGTTGGCCGGGCTGGTACACGGAGGGCTTGAATACAGCCCGTTGCGATCTTCCAAACATCCCCATTCCTAGAAAACTTCCTGTGTATTTGCTTGCCGGCGCGCTGCGCGCGCAGGCCAAAGCGCTAGAGAATACCCCGTTAGCCGGGACCGTTGGGTGCGCGGACAAGCCTGGTTGCGCACCTTGATATTGTGAAATATGTGGACATCAGCGGGTCTGTCCGTTGAGTTCCGCATCCAGGTCCGCCAGCCGCTGCGGCGTGCCGACATCCGTCCATTTGCCTTCGTGGCGCGCGCCGCGCACCAGGTCGCGGGCCATGGCCTGCCGCAGCAAGGGCGCCAGGGGCGCCGCCGCGCCCCGGAGGACGTCGGCGAACAACGAGGGATGGTAGACGCCGATGCCCGCAAAGGTCAAACGAGGTTCGCCCTGGGCATGGACGCTGCCGTCGGTATCCAGGCGGAAATCGCCGGCGGGATGCTGGGGCGGGTTGTCCACCAGCAGCAGCCAGGCGCCGCCTGCGGGGACGCCGCGCGCCAGATCCGCCGCTGCGGCGGGATCCCAGTCGCACCAAACGTCGCCGTTGACGACCAGGAAGGGTTCGTCGCCCAGCAGCGGCAGTGCCTGGACGATGCCGCCGGCGGTTTCCAGCGCGACGGCTTCGGCCGAATAGCGGATCCGTACGCCCTGCGCGCTGCCGTCGCCCAGCGCCCGTTCGATTTCGTGGCCGAGCCAGGCGTGGTTGATGACGACGTCGCGGATGCCGGCCGCCGCCAGCCGCCGCAGATGCCAGACGATGAGCGGCTGGCCGCCCACGGCAAGCAGGGGCTTGGGCAGGCGGTCGGTCAGCGGGCGCATGCGTTCGCCGCGGCCCGCCGCAAGGATCATGGCCCGCATCAGAAGGTGTACCCGACGCTGACCTGGCGATTCTCCAACTGGTCCAGCAGGCGCAGCAGCGGCGTGAAGACGCCGTAGCGCTGGGCGACCTGACGCACGTAGCCGTTCATGCGCGGAATGTGGGCCAGGTAATGCGCCTTGCCATCGCGGTGATTCAGGCGGGCAAAGACCCCCAGGATACGCAGGTTGCGTTGCAGGCCCATCCATTCGTAGGCGCGGTGGAATTCGGCGAAATCCGAGTCCACCGGCAATCCCGCCGCCCGCGCCATTTCCCAGTAACGGATGGCCCAGTCCAGCTGCTGGGGTTCTTCCCAGGTGGTGCGGGCGTCGGTCACCAGCGAGGCCAGGTCGTAGGTGATGGGGCCGACCAGCGCATCCTGGAAGTCGATGATGCCCGGATTGGGGCCGTACTGCGGCTGGTCGCAGACCATCAGGTTGGGCGAGTGGTAATCGCGGTGCACCAACACCTGGGCCTGCCCGCCATTGCTGGTGGACAGCAGCGCGAAGATCTTGTCCAGCGCGTTCGCGGTCTTGTCGTCCAGCGTCACCCCGTGATGCTTCTGCACGTACCACTCGGGGAAGAGTTTGAGTTCGTCGGCCAGGCGGGCCGTGTCGTAGGTGCCCAGGCCGGCGGTGGACGCCTGCTGCAGGCGGACCAGCGCGGCCAGGGCCTCGCGGTACAAGGTCTGCAGCTCGCTGTCCGGCAGTCCCGCCTGGATGCGCTGGTAATAGGTCTGCTCGCCCAGGTCGGACAGCAGCAGCAGGCCCTGGTCCAGATCCTGTTCCAGCACGGCGGGCACGTTCAGGCCCACGTCCGCCAGCAAGCGGTCCACATGCAGGAAGGGACGGCAATCCTCGTGGGCGGGCGGGGCGTCCATGACGATCAGGGTGCGCTCGCCGGCGTCCAGCCTGAAATACCGGCGGAAGCTGGCGTCGGCCGACGCCGGGCGCAGCGTGTCAATGGCCAGGTTCAGGCTGGCGGGCAGGCTGCCCAGCCAGTTGCGGATCTGCTCCAGGCGGGGGTCGTAATCGTTTTTCAAGGAAGATCCGTGTCAGAAAGGCAATATTGCTGAGAATTGTGTCCCGAGCACATAAGTCTGGGCCTATGGCGCGGCTTCTCTATAATACCGGCTCGTTTCCGTTAGCATTGGCCCTCCGTGGGTGCCGGTGTCGCGTTCCCACCATCGTCAAAAAGGGCTGTTTTCACTCGTGCGCAAGGTTCGATGGTTGATCCTCTCTGCTGTCAGTGTCGCCGCCGGAGCCGTCCAGGCCCAAGGCAGCCAGGGCAGCGTTCCCGCCGCGTCGTCGACCTCGGCGACTCCTGTGTTGCGCACTTCGCCGGGCCTGCGGATGCACCGCTTGCCGGACGACAGCATTCCCGCCTTCATGGAGGCGGACAGCATTGATGGCGATCCGGATTCCGACCTGACCCTGACCGGCAATGCCCAGGTGCGCCGCATCGACAGCGTGATCAAGGGCGACCGCATCAACTACCGCAAGGACACGGGCGAAGTCGACGTACAGGGCAGCGCGCGCATGATGCGCGACGGCACCTTGGTGATCGGGCCGAGCGCCAAGTTCAACGTCGACAAGTCCTCGGGCGAAATCGAAAAACCCAATTTCTGGATGGGCGCCAACGGCGGCTTTGCCGTCGCCGACCATGCGGACATCTTCAGCCGGTCGCAGATGCGGTTGCAAACGGTGACGTATAGCGGCTGCGCATGCGAAACACCGTCCTGGTACATCAAGGCCAAGACCGTCGACATCGACTTCGACGAGAACGAAGGCGTGGCGCGCAGCGGCGTGCTGTATTTCAAGGACGTGCCCATCCTGGCATCGCCCTACATGACCTTCCCGGTCAAGAAGGAGCGCAAGTCGGGTTTCCTGATGCCGACCTACGGCACGACCAGCCAGGGCGGCTTGGATTTTTCGATTCCGTATTACCTGAATCTGGCGCCGAACTACGATCTGACCGTACAGCCGCGCTACTTCTCCAAGCGCGGCGTACAGCTGGGCGGGGAGTTCCGCTATCTTGGGCCAGGTTATACGGGCACAGTGGTAGGCACCTATCTGCCCAATGACAAGCTCACTGACAGCGACCGCTGGATGTACTTGTGGCGTCACCAGCAGACGTTTTCGCATGGATTCTATGCAGATTGGGATGTCGCCAAAGTTTCGGACGATAACTATTTCCGCGATATCTCCCAGCTGGGTCTGAACCAGGCGTCCACTACTTACTTGCCGCAACGCGGCCGCGTGGGTTGGGCTTCGGACTACTGGAGCACCTACGTCCAGGTCTACAAGTACCAGACGCTGCAGGACCCCGATGCGCCGTTGGTTCCTCCGTACGACAAGGTACCCGAGCTGTATTTGCGTGGCGCACGCTACGACTGGGGCGGTTTTGACGTCGATTGGACTTCCACCGCCGTACGCTTCAGCATTCCTAATGTGGGTGGCGTACGCCAGGGACCTCAGGGCGATCGCCTGCAAACGTACCCGACGGTTTCATATCCGATCGTGAAACCGGGCTGGTTTATCGTGCCAAAGGTAGGCGTGAACTACACGCAATACCAGACCAGCTGGTACGGTAAGGATTGGCTGCGCTTGAACAGCGGGACTGCGGATGCGGGTACTTCGTTTGGGTATCCACGGTCTCAATCTCGGACGGTGCCGATCATGTCGGTGGACTCCGGCTTGGTTTTCGAGCGCGATACCTCGCTCTTCGGCAAGGCGTCCATCCAAACCCTGGAACCGCGCCTGTACTACCTGTATGTGCCGTACCGCGACCAGTCGAAGATACCTGTATATGACACATCGCTGGCGGATTTCAGCTTTTCGCAGGCGTTCGAAGAGAATATTTATTCTGGCGGCTGGGACCGCATCGCGAATGCGAACCAGCTGACCGCGGCGTTGACGACGCGCTGGCTGGATGCCAACACCGGTTTTGAGCGGATGTCGCTCGCTGTTGCGCAACGGCTGTACTTTGCAGACCAGAAGGTGACGCTGCCCGGCGAGATTCCCCGCGAAAACGTACGCTCGGACTTCCTCGTGGGCGCCAGCGCGGCCCTGACCGACACGCTCAGCACCGATGTCGCCGCGCAATACAATCCCTACGACAACAACTGGTCGCGCGGATTGATCAGCGCGCGCTGGACGCCGCAACGTTTGACGACGGTGGCGGTGTCGTACCGCTACCAGCGCGATCCTCAACCCGGCGTTCAGTATCAGGCGCAGGGGCAGAACCAGGTGAGCCTTGCGGTGCAATGGCCGTTCTCCAAGCGTTGGTATGGCGTGGGACGGGTGGATTATTCGCTGCGTAGTGGTCCCTCCAGCACGCTGGCCGACACGACGGATTCGCCCCGCGTCACGCAGGCGATCGCCGGCCTGGAGTACAAGGGAGATTGCTGCTGGGTGGGCCGCGTGGTCTACCAGCGATACGCGGTCTCCGCCACGGACGCCAACTCGGCACTGTTCTTCCAGCTTGAGCTGACGGGCCTGGGTTCCCTGGGAACCGACCCGATGAACCTGCTGAACAGAAGTATCCCCGGCTACTCGCGCGTTACGCCGCCAGTGCCCACCGGGACCACATTTGAAAGGTATGAATGATGCGTAGGTTGCACTCTTTGCGCCGCCTCTCCGGCAATGCGCTGCTGCTGGCCGTGTGCGCCGGCTTGCCCGTGGCCCATGCGGCCGAACAGGGTGGCAAGGCGCCGACCAATGGCGCCAAGCCGAATTCCACCGCGCAGAAGAGCGCCGCGCCCGCGCCGCAGCGCGAGCAGTTCGTCGACGGGATTGCCGCCGTGGTGGACAAGGACGTGATCACGCTGCGCGAGCTGCGTGACGCGTCCTTGCGTATTTCGGGTGAGTTGAAGACTCGCGGCATCCAGGTGCCGGACGACCAGACCCTGCAGCACCAGGTGCTGCAACGCCTCATCATGGAACGCGTGCAGCGCCATGAGGCTGATCGCCTGGGCATACGCGTGGACGACGCGCAAATCGATCAGGCGATTCAGACCATCGCCAGCCGCAACAAGATCACCGTGGCCCAGTTGCGCCAGGAGATCGAAAAATCCGGCACGAACTGGGATGGCTACCGCAAGGCGCTGCGCGACGAGATCCGCACGGATCGCCTGCGCCAGCGCGCGGTGGATTCCACCATTGTGATTTCGGATGCCGAAGTCGATGCTTTCCTGAAGGATCAGCGCCGCAATCCGGCGTTCGGCGCGGCCCCGCAAGCGGCCCCGCAACCGCAGGCCCAACCGCAGGCCCAGCAACAGCCCGAACCCCAGCAGGCGGCAGCGCCTTCGGGGCCGATGCTCTACGCCCTGGCCCAGATCCTGGTGCGCGTGCCCGAGGGTTCGTCGCCCGAGCAATTGGCGGCGCTGCGCAAGAAGGCCGAAGGCCTGCTGGCGCAAGCCAAGCGTGGCGACGACTTCGCCAGCCTGGCCGCCGCGGCCTCGGACGGCCCGGAAGCCCTGCAGGGCGGCGTCATGGGCGTGCGTCCGCTGGACGGCTGGCCCGACCTGTTCGTGAAGGCTGTCGGCAACTTGCAGAAAGGCCAGGTCAGCAGCCTGATCCAGAGCGGCAATGGTTTCCACATCATCAAGGTGATGGACCGGGGCACCGCCCAGCCGGCGCCCGCCCGCACCGCCCGCGCCCCGGCGCCGGCCCAGGCGCCGCAGCCCGCCGCCGCGCCCGCGCAGGCACCTGCGCACCAAGGTCCGGTGGAAGTGATGCAGACCCGCGCGCGCCACATCCTGATCAAGACCTCCACCGTCATGAGCGACGAATTGGCGCGCCAGCGCCTGGAGCAGGTGCGCCAGCGCCTGGTGAGCGGCGGTGCCAAGTTCGAGGACATGGCGCGGCAGTATTCGCAGGACGCGACCGCTCCGCAAGGCGGCGAATTGGGCTGGCTGAACCCAGGCGAAACCGTGCCGCCGTTCGAGGCCGCCATGAACGCTTTGAAGCCGGGCGAAATCAGCCAACCGGTTCAATCGCCTTTCGGCTGGCACCTGATCGAAGTGGAAGAACGCCGCCAGCATGACGCCACCGACGACATGGCCCGCATGAAGGCCCGTCAGATCCTGTTCGAACGCCGCGCCCAGCCGGCTTTCGAAGATTGGCTCGAGCAGCTGCGAGCTCAGGCGTATATCGACAATCGCCTGGAAAAGCAGCAGAAGATCCAGCAGAACAACCGCTAAACGCACTACAGGCTTTACATGTCCCAGCACCAGGCGCGCAAGCGCTTTGGCCAGAACTTCCTGACCGACGAGAGCGTCGTCGAGTCCATCGTCCGGGCGGTTTCGCCCGCCCGCGACGATACCGTGGTCGAAATCGGCCCAGGCTTGTCCGCGCTTACCCGGCCGTTGCTCGAACGCCTGGATCACCTGACGGCGGTCGAGATCGACCGCGACCTGGCGGCGCGCCTGCGCAAGCAGTTCGACGCCAGCCGCCTGACCGTGGTCGAGGCCGATGCCTTGACCGTGGATTTTTCCCAATTCGGACCGGCGCTGCGTGTGGTGGGCAACCTGCCCTACAACATTTCCAGCCCGCTGCTGTTCCACCTGATGGGCTGGGCCGACCACGTCCGCGACCAGCATTTCATGCTGCAGCGGGAAGTGATCGACCGCATGGTCGCGCAACCGGGGTCGGGCGACTTCAGCCGCCTCTCGGTAATGCTGCAATCGCGCTACCGCATGCACAAGTTGTTCGACGTGCCGCCGGAAGCCTTCGATCCGCCGCCCAAGGTGGTGTCGGCGATCGTGCGCATGGTGCCCTTGCCGGCTGATCGCCTGCGTCCGGTCAGCGAGCGCGCCTTCGAAACGGTGGTTGCGCGCGCGTTTTCGCAGCGCCGCAAGATGCTGCGCCGGGTGCTGGCGGACTGGGCCGCGCAGGTGCCCTGGGAAGCGCTGGACATCGCGCCCACGGCGCGCGCCGAGGATATTTCGGTGGACCGGTACATGCGCCTCGCGGATGCGCTGGTGGCGGCCGGAGTGCTGCAAGCCCAGTGAAGCTGGACCCGCAAAATGAAAGAAGCCCGCGCAAGCGGGCTTCTTTCATTTAGGTTCCTACAACATGCGTTTCTGCGCGGTCATCCAGAGTTGCATGACGTCGCGGGCACGGTCGGCCAGCAGTTTTTCTGCGTCGGTGAGCGCCTGCTGCAGCGTGATGGGGCCGGGCGCCAGACTGAACGCGGCGCTGATGCCGCAGCCGTGCAGCGCTTCGTAGCCTTCGCCGAGCGAGCCGGCCAGCGCCACCACGGGCACGCCGGCGCGCTGCGCGATTTTCGCCACGCCGGCTGGGGTCTTGCCGCGCAGGGTCTGCGCGTCCATGCGCCCTTCGCCGGTGAACACCAGGGCCGCGCCCTCGACCGCCTGGGCCAGGCCGCCCAGTTCCGCCACGATCTCCACGCCGGGCCGGAATTGCGCGTTGAGGAAGGCCTTGGCCGCGAATCCCAAGCCGCCTGCCGCGCCCGCGCCGGGGTGATCGCGGTGGTCGGCCCCCAGGTGCCTGGCGCACACATCGGCGAAATTCGTCAGCATCTGGTCCAGCGCCAGCACTTGTTCGGGCGTTGCGCCTTTTTGCGGGCCGAACACGTGCGAAGCGCCCTGTGGGCCGCACAGGGGGTTGTCCACGTCGGAGGCGATGTCGATGCGGATCTCGGCCAGGCGCGGATCCAGGCCGTGGGTATCGATGCTGACCAGCTTGCCCAGCGCGCCGCCGCCAGGCGGCAGGCTGCGGCCGTCCGCGTCCAGCAGACGCACGCCCAGGGCCGTCAGCATGCCGGCGCCCGCGTCGTTGGTGGCCGATCCGCCGAGGCCCAGGATGATGCGTTTGGCGCCCGCGTTCAGGGCGGCCAGCATCAGTTCGCCCACGCCGTGGCTGCTGGCGCGCATCGGATCGCGCTTGGCAGGGGCGATCAGTTCCAGGCCCGCCGCCGCGGCCATTTCGATCACCGCCGTGCCGTCTTCCAGCAGCCCCCACACGGCGTCGACCTTGTAGCCCAACGCATCGTTCACCGTGAGCTGGCATTCCTTGCCGCCGGTCGCCGCGAGCACGGCTTCGACCGTGCCTTCGCCGCCGTCGGCCATCGGAATGCATACCGTGTGGGCGCCGGGAACCACGGCTTTCACGCCGCGCGCAATGGCTGCCGCGGCATCGGGCGCGGACACGCTTTCTTTGAAAGAGTCGGGGGCGATGACGATTTTCACGGGTTCAGTCGAGCTCGTTTTTTGGTTGAGGTGATGCCCATGATACCTGCGCGGGCGCGGCCGGCGTACCATAGCGTTTTTGTTGTTTTAGCGAGAGTGGATCGCCATGCCCGTATTGCGCCGCACCAAAATTGTCGCCACCCTGGGACCTTCGACTTCGACGCCTGAACGCATTGAAGCGCTGATCCGCGCGGGCCTGGACGTGGCCCGCCTGAACTTCTCGCATGGCAGTGCGGACGACCATCGCGAACGCGCCCGCATGGTGCGCGAGATCGCCGCCAGGCAGGGGCGTTTCGTCGCCATCATGGGCGATCTGCAAGGCCCCAAGATCCGCATCGCGCGCTTCACCGACAAGCTGGTGCAGTTGCAGGTCGGCCAGCCGTTCACGCTGTCGCGCGTGCACCCCAAGGAGGCCGGCACGGCCAGCATCGTCGGCATCGATTACCCCGAGCTGGTGCAGGACTGCCGCGTCGGCGACGAGCTGCTGCTGGATGATGGCCGCGTGGTGCTGGTGGTGGACCGCGTCGAAGGCGACGAAGTCCACACCACCGTGACCGTGGGCGGTCCGCTGTCGAACAACAAGGGCATCAACCGCCGCGGCGGCGGCCTGTCCGCGCCCAGCCTGACCGACAAGGACCGCGTCGACATCAAGCTGGCCGCGGAAATGAATCTGGAGTACGTGGCGGTGTCGTTTCCGCGTTACGGCAGCGACATCGACGAGGCGCGCACGCTGCTGGCGGCCGCCGGCAGCCAGGCCTGGATCATCGCCAAGATCGAGCGCGCCGAAGCCGTGGCCGACGACGAGGCGCTGGACGCGCTGATCCGCGCCAGCGATGGCGTGATGGTGGCGCGCGGCGACCTGGGCGTGGAAGTGGGCGATGCCGAACTGGTGGGCATCCAGAAGCGCATCATCCAGCACGCGCGCACCCTGAACAAGGTCGTCATCACCGCGACGCAGATGATGGAGTCCATGATCTCCAGCCCCATGCCCACGCGCGCCGAAGTGTCCGATGTGGCCAACGCGGTGCTGGACTACACCGACGCCGTCATGCTGTCCGCGGAAAGCGCATCGGGGCAATATCCCGTGGAAACCGTGCAGGCCATGGCCCGCGTCTGCCTGGGCGCGGAAAAGCATCCCACGTCCACCAAGTCGCATCACCGCCTGGGCGAGACCTTCACGCGCTGCGACGAGACCATCGCGCTGGCGGCCATGTATGCGGCCAACCATTTCCCCGGCGTCAAGGCCATCATCTCGCTGACCGAAAGCGGCCATACGCCGCTGATCATGTCGCGCATCCGCTCGGGCGTGCCGATCTACTGCTACAGCCCGCACAGCGCCACGCAGAACCGGGTGGCCATGTTCCGCGGCGTCTACACGATTCCGTTCGCGCCGTCGGACTACGAGCCGGCCGACCTGAGCAACGCCGCCATCGATGAACTGCGCAAGCGCAACCTGGTGCAGACCGGCGATTGGGTGATCCTGACCAAGGGTGACTTCTACCGCGACAGCGGCGGCACCAACGGCATGAAGATCCTGCTGGTGGATTGATGCGGCGGGGCGGGGGCGCCATGCCGGCGCTCCCTGCCAGCCCCGGCGGGTCTCAGCCGAAGAACCAGTAGCACACGCCGATGGCCGCCAGCACGCCGGCCAGATCGGCGATCAGGGCGCAGCCCACCGCGTGGCGCGCCCGCAGTATGCCTACCGATCCGAAGTACACCGCCAGCACGTAGAAGGTGGTTTCGGTGCTGCCCTGGACCACCGCGGCCAGCAGCGCGGGGAAGCTGTCCACGCCGAAATGCGTCATGGTTTCCAGCATCATGGCGCGCGCCGCGCTGCCCGAGAAGGGCTTGACCAGGGCGGTGGGCAGGGCGTCCACGAAACGCGTGTCCCAGCCCGCCTGCACCGCCAGCCAGCGGATGCCGTCGAGCAGAAAATCCAGCGCGCCCGATGCGCGCAGCACCCCCACCGCGCACAGCATCGCGACCAGATAGGGCAGCAGGCTCTTGGCGATGTCGAAGCCTTCCTTGGCGCCTTCGATGAAGGTCTCGTAGACAGGAACCTTCTTCCAGGCGCCTACGATCAGGAAGGCCAGGAGGATGCCGAACAGGGCCAAGTTGCCCATCAGCGACGACAGCGAGGCGATGGCGGCGGCCGACATGCTGGCCAGCAGCGCCATGAATCCGCCCATCAGCAGCGCCGCGCCGCCCAGCCACAACATCACGACCGGATCGATCAGGCGCAGGCGCTGGCAGGCCGCCACGGCCAGGAAACCGGCCAGGGTCGAGGCGCTGGTGGCCAGCAAAATGGGCAGGAACACCAGCGTAGGATCTGGAGCGCCCTGCTGCGCGCGGAACATGAATAGCGTGACCGGCAGCAAGGTCAGCGACGACGCGTTCAGCACCAGGAACAGGATCTGCGCATTGCTGGCGGTTTCGGGGGTGGGATTCAGCGACTGCAATTCGCGCATGGCGCGCAGCCCGATGGGAGTGGCGGCATTGTCCAGCCCCAGGCCGTTGGCGGCGAAGTTCAGCGTGATCAAGCCGATGGCCGGATGGTTGCGCGGCACCCCGGGCATCAGGCGCGCGAACAGCGGACCCAGCAGGCGCGCCAGCTTTTCCACCAGCCCGGCGCCCTCGGCGATGCGCAGAAAGCCCAGCCACAGCGTCAGCGTGCCGAACAGCAGCACCATCACTTCCACCGACACGCGGGCCATGTCGAACAGGCTGGCCACCATCAGGCGGAAGACTTCGGGGTCGCCGATGACCAGCCAGCGGTACAGCGCCGCCGCGGCCGCGGTAAGGAAAAAGCCCAGCCAGAGTTTGTTCAGCATGCGGAGACTGCCCGGATAGCGATGGATTGCGCGCTGCGCGCCGAGGCCCATTGTCGCAGAGTCGGCAGGCCGCAGCTTGGCCCGGCGCCGCCAATTCTGGTACTTTGACCTGATACGCCCTGGGGCCTGGGGCCATAACAGTGAGGAAAACTCATGGACTTCAATGCATGGCGCCGGCGCCGCATCTCGGAACCCGCTTACCGCTGGGCGCGCAATGCGCTGCCGGCCATGTCGGCGACGGAGCGCGAGGCCATCGAGGCCGGAGACACCTGGTGGGACGCGGACCTGTTCACCGGCAATCCCGACTGGCGCAAGCTGCTGGACGTGCCGGCGGCCACGCTGACGGCGGACGAGCAGCGCTTCATCGACGGTCCGCTGGCCCGGCTCTGCGCCATGCTGGACGAATGGGACATCACCTGGAACCGCCGCGATCTGCCGCCGGAAGTATGGGATTTCCTGAAGGCCGAACGCTTCTTCGGCATGATCATTCCGCGGCGCTACGGCGGCCTGGGCTTTTCGCCCTATGCGCACTCCGAAGTCGTGCGGCGCATCTCGGCCTATTCCATTACCGCGGGCGTCACCGTCATGGTGCCCAACTCGCTGGGCCCCGGCGAATTGCTGATGCAGTTCGGCACGCCGGCGCAGCGCGACTATTGGCTGCCGCGGCTGGCGGACGGGCGCGAAGTGCCATGCTTCGGCCTGACCAGCCCCGAGGCCGGCTCGGACGCCGCGTCCATGGTGGATACCGGCGTGGTCTGCCGCCAGGTGGTGGACGGGCGCGAATTGATCGGCATCCGGCTGAACTGGCACAAGCGCTACATCACGCTGGGGCCGGTGGCGACGGTGCTGGGCCTGGCTTTCAAGCTGTCTGATCCCGACGGCATCCTGGGCGGCCCCAAGGACATCGGCATATCGGTCGCCCTGGTGCCGACCGAAGCGCCCGGCGTGGAGATCGGGCGCCGCCACCTGCCCGCCATGCAGGTCTTCCAGAACGGCCCTAACCGCGGACGCGACGTGTTCGTGCCGCTGGACGCGCTGATCGGCGGCGCCGAGCGCGCCGGACACGGCTGGCAGATGCTGATGAGCGCGCTGGCGGCAGGGCGGGGCATCTCCCTGCCGTCGCTGTCGGCCGCAGCCGCCGCGATGTGCGCGCATACCACGGGTATGTATGCCCGCGTGCGCGAACAGTTCGGCATTCCCATCGGCAAGTTCGAAGGCGTGCAGGAAGGGCTGGCGCGGCTGGCAGGCAATGCCTATCTGGTGGAGGCCGCCAGGCGGCTGACCTGCGCGGCGCTGAACCTGGGCGTCAAGCCAGCGGTCGTCTCCGGCATCATGAAGTACCACGCCACCGAGCGCATGCGCGGCTCGGTCAACGACGCGATGGACATCCATGCCGGCCGCGCCGTCATCGACGGCCCCAGCAATTATCTGGGCGCGCTGTACCGCGCCGTGCCCATCGCCATCACGGTCGAGGGCGCCAACATCCTGACGCGCAACCTGATCATCTTCGGCCAGGGCGCGATCCGCGCCCATCCTTACCTGATGCCGGAAATCCTGGCGCTGGGCAATCCCGACGAAGACCGCGGCATGGAGGTCTTCCACGACGTGTTCTGGCGCCATCTGCGCCACACGGGTATCAACGCGCTGCGCGCCATCGGCCGCGCCTGGACCGGCGGGATGCTGGCGCCCGCGCCGTCGTCCGGGCCCGTGGCCGGGCACTACCGGCGGCTGGGCCGCTACGCCTCGGGTTTCGCGCTGCTGGCCGACGCCACGCTGGCGCAGCTGGGCGGCGGCCTGAAACGGCGCGAAATGATCTCCGCGCGCCTGGGCGACATCCTGTCCGAGCTGTACCTGCTGTCGGCGGTGCTCAAGCGCTGGGAAGACGAGGGCCGCAAGCACGACGACCTGCCGCTGGTGCATTGGTGCATGGAGCAGGGCTGCGCCAGCATCGAGAAAAGCATGGACCAGGTCTTGCGCAACCTGCCGGGCCGCGTGCTGTCATGGGGGCTGCGCGCCGCCATCCTGCCGCTGCGGCTGGCCAAGGGGCCAGGGGATGCCCTGACCCGGGAATGCGCGGAACTGCTGCTCAAGCCTTCGCCCACCCATGTACGCCTGGCGGCCGACCTGCATCGCGAGGCCGGCGCCGCAGGCGACGATCCGGTGGGTCTTCTGACCCGCGCCTTCGCGCTGGCGGACGCGGTGCAGCCGCTGCGCGACCGTCTGCGCCAGTCCGGCGTGCGCGATTGGCGCGAAGCCCACCTGCGCGGCGCCATCACCGACGCGCAGGCGGCCGAGTTGGAAGAGGCCGAAGCCCTGGTGTCGCGGGTGTTGCAGGTGGACGACTTCGCGCCCGAGGAACTGTCGCCGCAGGCCGCCAAGGCGGCCGCGGCGGACTCGGGGGATGCCTAGAAAAAAGGCGCAAGCTCCCGCAAGGCGGGAGCGAGGCCCTAGTCGTCCTGATTCGGATCCATGTCCGGGAACAGGATTTCCGTGAACCCGAACTTGCTGAAGTCCTGGATGCGCGACGGGTAGAGCCGGCCTATCAGGTGATCGCATTCATGCTGCACCACCCGGGCGTGAAAGCCCTCGGCCTCGCGCTCGATGAGCTGGCCGTAGGGGTCGCGTCCGCTGTAGCGGATGCGGCGGTAGCGCGGCACCAGGCCACGCAGGCCCGGCACCGACAGGCAGCCTTCCCAGCCGTCTTCCATGTCATCGGACAGCGGCGTGATGACGGGATTGCACAGGATGGTCTGCGGCACGGCGGGCGCGTCCGGATAGCGCTCGTTGCGGTCGAAACCGAAGATCACCAGCTGCAGGTCCACGCCGATCTGCGGCGCGGCCAGGCCCACCCCTTGCGCGGCGGCCATGGTTTCGAACATGTCGTCGATCAGCGCGTGCAGCTCGGGCGTGTCGTAGCGCTCCACGGGCGCGGCGACGCGCAGCAGGCGCGGATCGCCCATTTTCAGGATGCTGTGGATCATGGGAGTGTCTTCCTGGCTTCAGTCGCGCGGGACTCAGTCCTGGCGGCCCTTTTTCTGGATGAACTCGATCTTGTAGCCGTCGGGATCCTCGACAAAGGCGATGACCGTCTTGCCGTGCTTCATCGGGCCGGCTTCGCGCGTGACCTTGCCGCCTTTTTCCTTGACCTTGTCACAGGCTTCGTAGGCGTTGTCCACTTCCAGGGCGATGTGGCCGTAGCCGGTGCCCAGGTCGTATTTGTCCGTGTCCCAGTTGTGGGTCAGTTCGATGACGGCGCCTTCGGTTTCGTCCTGGTAGCCGACGAAGGCCAGCGTGAACTTGCCCTCGGGGTAGTCGTTGCGGCGCAGGACACGCATGCCGAGCACGTTGGTGTAGAAGTCGATGGACTTGTCGAGGTTGCCGACTCGCAGCATGGTGTGGAGCATACGCATGGGATGTTTTCCTTAAGCGGTGAGAGGAAGCGGGAAGAATCCGCCGCTGCCGGCGGCTTCCCGGTTGATGCCGATGTCGCGCAGCGCGCCGCCCATGGCGTCGACTGCCTGCCGCATCTGGTCAGGCCCGAAGGCGCCAATGCAGCCGACCCGGAACGAAGGTTGTTCGGTGTTGTAGAAGTTGCTGAGCACGTAGCCGCGGCGCTTGAGGGCGTCCACGAACAATTGCAGGTTCCAGGTCGGCGCGTCCGGGGCGCGGACGTTGACGACGATGGGACCCTGTAGCGCGGGCGTCAGGTAGGGCGCGAGGCCCAACTCCCTGACGCCATCATATAGCGTGTGCATATTGGCGGTGTAGCGCGCCAGGCGGGCCTCGCGGCCTTCTTCGTGGTGCAGCTCCAGCGCCACGGCCAGCGCCGCCAGCGTGGGCGCGGGCGGCGTGAAGCGCGGGCCGGCGTTGGGCTGCAGGCTTTGCTGGTAGATGTCGGCCAGGTCCAGCGACCAACTGCCGGCGACGCCGCGCGCGGCTTCCAGGCTGTCGCGCCGGGCCACCACGAAGGCCGCGCCGGGCATGCCTTCCAGGCACTTGTTGGCCGTCACGATCACGGCTTCCACGGCGGGCAGGGCGCGCAGCTCCAGGGGCAGCGCGCCGAACGCGGACACGGCGTCGACGATGACGCGGCGGCCGAGGCCGTGCGCGATGCGCGCGAGTTCAGGCACGTCATGGCAGATGCCGCTGCCGGTTTCGCTGTAGACCAGCGCCAGGTGCGTGAGCGTGGGATCCTGTTCCAGTGCCTGGGCGACCGCTAGGGGATCGATCCGCTCGGCGGCACCCACCGATAGCGGCACGGCGACGCGGCCGGCATCGCCGGCCAGCTTCTGCAGGCGGGTGGCGTAGGCGCCGGTGGAGGGCGCCAGCAGGCGCCCGCCGGCGGGGATGAAGCTGCGGATCGCGGCTTCCACCGCGAAGTGGCCGCAGCCCGGCAGCGCCAGCGCGGCGTGCTCGTCGGGCGACGCCTGCGCCGCGCGCAGCACGCCATCACAGACCTGCCGGTAGGTCTGGCGGAAATCGTTGTCCCAGGGCGCATAGTCTTGCGCCATGGCGGCCTTCACCCGCGCGTCGGTCGTGACCGGGCCCGGAATCAGCAGCAACATTTTCTTGTCTCCAGGATGCCTCAGAACTGAGGCAAGGATGCGGGGTCGTGACGCCGCAGGATGTTCTTGGCGTCTTCGAAATCGGGCAGGATCTGCCCCACTTCGCGCCAGAAGTCCTGACTGTGGTTCATTTCGCGCAAATGGGCAAGCTCGTGCGCGATGACGTAGTCGATGATGGCGGGCGCGAAATGGATCAGGCGCCAATTGAGCATGATGTTGCCGTCGCTGGTGCAGGAGCCCCAGCGGGTGGCGGCCGAGGACAGGCGCCAGCGTTGGATCTTCAGGCCGCTGATCTGCAGGAAGTGGGCCAGGCGCGCGCCGAACCAGGCGCCGGCGCGCTGCTGCAGCCAGGCTTGGGCGGAGTCGCGGATGCGGCCCTGGTCCGCCGAGGACGGCAGCGCCAGCCACAGGGTGTCGCCATCCTGCGGGGCGTCGGCATCGCCGGACAGGCTGGCCTGGCGGCTGTCGCCGCCCACGCCGATCACGATGCGCTTGCCCAGGTAGGGCAGTTCACCGCCCGGCTGCCAGCGCGTGTGCGCCATGGCCAGCTGTTGCTTGCGGGCGTGCCATTCGCGCAGTTTGGCGAGGATCCAGCGCGCTTTCTCGCGCACGGCGTCGTCGACCTGCGTCAGCGTGACCCAGTTCGGGGCGGTGACGCGCAGGCCATCGTCGGTGATCACGAAGCCGATGCTGCGGCGGCGCGAGCGCAGCAGCACGAAGCCGATGGGCTGCTGTTCAGTCGGCACCTCGCGCCAACGCGCGCCGGGCGGCAACGGGTCGGGGCAGGGCGTCGGGACGCGCGAGGCCGCGTTCGGCGACAGCGTCAGCAGCGGCTCGGCCGCCGGGGCGGCGGCCGGCGGCAGATCGGGGAAGAGGGGCTTGGGTGGCGCCGCCTTGGGCGCGGCCGGCTCGGGCGGCGTTGCAGGCTGCGGCGCGGCGTTCAGCGGCAGCGCGCCTGCGGGCGCGCCGTGCTGCTGTACGTCGAACAGGAGTTCGAGCTGATCAGTGCTGGCCATACCTTTCTGGGTTGAGACGCTGCATTTCCCCTTCGATCCAGTCCTGAACCTTCTTGTTCAGTTCATCGGGGGAGAGTCCCTTGGATTCTATCGCGGGACCGATGGAGACGGTAACCATGCCCGGATACTTCACGAACGCGTTGCGGCGCCAGCATTCGCCGGCATTGTGCGCCACCGGGATGACGACGGCGCCGGTGCGCGAGGCCAGCAGCGCGCCGCCCATCTTGAAGCGGCCGGTCTTGCCGGGCGCCACGCGGGTGCCCTCGGGGAACAGCAGGGGCCAGCGGCCTTCGTCCAGGCGGGTCTGGCCTTGCTTGACCACCTGATCGAAGGCGTCGCGGCCGCGGGCGCGGTCGATCGGGATCATGCGCAGCAGCGCCAGGCCCCAGCCGAAGAACGGCACCATGTGCAGCTCCCGCTTGTAGACGAAGCAGACTTCGCGCGGCATGTGGGCGGGGAAGAACAGCGTTTCCCAGGCCGACTGGTGCTTGGACAGTAGCACCGCCGGACCATCGGGCAGGTTTTCCCAGCCCTTGACCTGCCAGCGGATGCCGCAGAAGAAGCGCGCGCCCCAGATGGCCAGGCGCGGCCAGCCCACGGTCAGCTTGTAGCGCCAGTGCAGCGGCAGCGGCGCCCACAATATGCAGGCGAAGGCATAGGGGATGACCGTGATGGCCAGGAACAGGAAGTACAGCAGCGAACGTAGCCGGGCCATTGGATCAATGGTCCTGCAACAGGGCATCGACCACGGCCGACAGGTCGTCGCAGACGCGGGTGTTGTCGGGCAAGCCGCCCTTGGCCAGCGTTTTCTTGCCATTGCCGGTCAGCACCAGCCAGGGCGAGCAGCCGACCGACGACGAGGCCTGCAGGTCGCGCAGCGAATCGCCCACCGCCGGCACGCCGGCCAGGTCGACGTCGTAGCGGTGCCCGATCTGCTCGAACATGCCGGGCTTGGGCTTGCGGCAGGAGCAATTGTCGTCCGGGCCGTGCGGACACATGAAGACCGCGTCGATGCTGCCGCCCGCGGCGGCCAGCTCGCGCCGCATCTTGGTGTGGATGGCCGTCAGCGTATCCATGTCGAACAGGCCGCGCGCCAGGCCCGACTGGTTGGTGGCGACCACCACCTTCCAGCCCGCCTGCGTCAACCGGGCGATGGCGTGCAGGCTGCCGGGCAGGGCGATCCATTCGTCCGGATTCTTGACGAACGAATCGCTGTCCTGATTGATCACGCCGTCGCGGTCGAGGATGATGAGTTTCACTGTGCCAGCCTGGAGATGTCAGCGACCTGGTTCATCAGGCCATGCAGCTGGCCCAGCAGGGCCAGCCGGTTGGCGCGCACAGCCGGGTCTTCGGCCATGACCATGACGTCGGCGAAGAAGGCGTCCACGGGCTCGCGGACCTGGGCCAGCGTGCTCAGGCTGCCGGCGAAGTCGCCGGCGGCCAACTGCGCCTCGGCCTTCGGACGCAGCGCGGACACGGCGGCGGCCAGGGCCTTTTCAGCGGGTTCCACCAGCGCGGCGTCGTTCACCGCGCCGATCTCGCCTTCGGCCTTCTTGAGCAGGTTGCCGATACGCTTGTTGGCGGCGGCCAGGCTGGCGGCCTCGGGCAGCTGCGCGAAGGCGGCGGCGGCGCGCACGCGTTCGGCCACCTGGTGCAGCGGCGGGGTCAGCGCGATCACGGCTTCGACGGCGTTGCGGTCGAACTCGTTGATCAGCTGGTTGCGGTAGCGCTCATAGATGAAGGCGTGGACCTCGGCCAGCGTGTCGGCGGGGATCTTGCCGGCGGGGAAAGTGCCCGCGGCCAGTTGCAGCAGGCCGTCCAGCGACAAGGGGCCTGCCTCGCTGATCTTGAGCCAGCCGCCCGCGGCCAGTTGTTCGAAGGCGCTGATCAGGCCCAGCGCGGCGCGGCGCAGGCCGAAGGGGTCGCGTTCTCCGGTGGGCGCCAGGCCGATGGCCCAGATGCCGACCATGGTTTCCACGCGCTCGGCGATGAACAGGATGGCGGCGGTCAGCGAGTCGGCGGTGACGGGCGCGTCGTAGCGGTTGCGGTACTGCGTGCGCAGGGCCTGCACCACGCTGTCGGGCTCGCCGTCGCCGGCTGCGTAATAGGCGCCCATGACGCCTTGCAGCTCGGGGAATTCGCCCACCATGTTGGAGCCCAGGTCGGCCTTGGCCAGCATGGCTGCGCGGTCGGCGGCGGAGACGTCGCCGCCCAGCTGTTCGGCCACGCCGCGCGCGATGGCGCGTACGCGCTCCACGCGTTCCAGCTGGGTGCCCAGCTTGTTGTGGTAGACGATGCTGCCCAGCTGCTCGACACGTGCGGCCAGCGGGGTCTTGCGGTCGGTTTCGAAGAAGAACTGCGCATCGGCCAGGCGCGGGCGCACCACGCGCTGGTTGCCTTCGACGATGTTCACCGGATTGTCGGTGTGCATGTTGCTGACGATCAGGAAGCGGTGCGTCAGGCGGCCGCTGGCCGGATCGAACAGCGGGAAGTACTTCTGGTTCAGCCGCATGGTCAGGATCAGGCATTCCTGCGGCACTTGCAGGAACTGCTCTTCGAACTGGCCCACGTAGACGGTGGGGTGCTCGACCAGGGCCGTGACCTCGTCCAGCAGCGCGGCCACTTCGGGATCGTCGCCCAGCGTGGCGTTGAGGCGGCCGGCATGGTCTAGCAACTGGCGCTGGATCTCGTCGCGGCGGCCTTCGAACGAGGCCGCGACGCGGCCCTTTTCGGCCAGGGTGGCGGCGTAGGCGTCGGCGTCGGCGAAGGACACGGGGCCCGCGCTCATGAAGCGGTGGCCCAGCGAGTCGCGGCCGGCGGCCAGGCCCAGCGCGGACACCGGCACCACGTCGGCGCCGAACAGCGCGACCAGGCCGTGCGCCGGGCGCACGAACTTGACGGTGGTGACGCCGTCGGCCAGCTGGTAGCGCATGACCTTGGGGATGGGCAGGCCGTCGATGGCGGCGTCGATGCCTTCCTGCAGGCCGGCGGCCAGTTGCGCGCCGGGGGCGGTGCCGCGGGCGACCAGGTAGTCCTGCTTGCCGTCGGACTCGCGTTCCAGGGTCGACAGGTCGATATTTTCCAGGCCCTTGGCGGCCAGCTTCTTTTGCAGCGCGGGCGTGGCCTTGCCGTCATCGGTCAGGCCGATCTTCACCGGCATCAGCTTTTCGGCGTAGGGCTGGTCCGGCGCCTGCGCCAGCACGGCGGACAGGTGCACGGCCAGGCGGCGCGGCGTGGAGTACGCGGTGGCGGCGCAGCCGGCGGCCAGCAGGCCGTGGCGCTCCAGCGTGGCGCGCACGCCCTCGGCAAAGGCCTGGCCCAGCTTTTGCAGGGCCTTGGGCGGGAGTTCTTCGGTCAGCAGTTCGACCAGCAGCGGGCGGATGTTCGTCGTCATTTATGCTGCCTCCCCGGCGGCCTTGTCGCGGCCCAGCATGGGAAAGCCCAGTCGTTCGCGGGAATCGTAGTAGGCCTGCGCGACGGTGCGCGACAGGTTGCGGATGCGGCCGATGTAGGCGGCGCGTTCGGTGACGCTGATCGCGCCGCGCGCGTCCAGCATGTTGAACGTGTGCGCGGCCTTCAGCGCGGCCTCGTAGGCCGGCAGCGCCAGCGGCACTTCCATCAGGCGCTTGGCCTCGGCTTCGTAGTCGTTGAAGTGCGAGAACAGCATCGCGGCCGAAGAGTGTTCGAAGTTGTAGGTCGACTGTTCCACTTCGTTCTGGTGGAACACGTCGCGGTACAGCACGCGGTTGCCGTTGGCGCCTTCGGTCCAGACCAGGTCGTAGACGCTTTCCACGTCCTGCAGGTACATGGCCAGGCGTTCCAGGCCGTAGGTGATCTCGCCGGTGGTCGGCGTGCAATCCAGGCCGCCTACTTGCTGGAAGTAGGTGAACTGGGTGACTTCCATGCCGTTCAGCCAGACTTCCCAGCCCAGGCCCCAGGCGCCGAGCGTGGGGTTTTCCCAGTCGTCCTCGACGAAGCGGATGTCGTGCTGGGTGGGATCGATGCCCAGCGCCTTGAGCGAACCGATGTACAGGTCCAGGATTTCCGGGGGCGCGGGCTTCAGCACGACCTGGTACTGGTAATAGTGCTGCAGGCGGTTGGGGTTTTCGCCGTAGCGGCCGTCCTTGGGGCGGCGCGAGGGTTGCACATAGGCGGCGCGCCAGGGTTCCGGGCCGATCGCGCGCAGGAACGTGGCGGTATGCGAGGTACCGGCGCCGACTTCCATGTCGTAGGGCTGCAGCAGGGCGCAACCCTGCTTGTCCCAGTATTCCTGGAGCGTAAGGATGATTTGCTGAAAGGTGAGCATAGGATTCTTGGAATTCGGCCGCCGGGCAAGGCTTGCCCTGGGCGTGGGAAACCCAGCATTTTAACTGGCCTGGGGCGGTCCGGCTCCCGAATGCCGGGCGGACGGTTACATCTAGGCCTTCAGGGAGGCGCGCAGGGGGACAGTGTGCCGCTGGTGGACGCCTCGTGGGCCTGTCGCTGCGCCTGGAAACCAATGATCGTATGATTCCAGGTTGCGTACCAAGTCTTATATAAAACCCGGAACCCGATTCCGAGAATTCCCGGAAGGAGCAGTCCCATGTCAGACCTGATCAAGGTAGAAGTCACCGACGGCATCCAGATCATCACGATCAACCGTCCCGAGGCCAAGAACGCCATCAACCTGGAAACCGCGCAGGCCATGGCCGCGGCGCTGGACCAGCTGGACAGCCGCGACGATATCCGCATCGGCATCCTGACGGGCGGCGGCGGCACGTTCTCGTCGGGCATGGACCTGAAGGCATTCGCCAAGTCCGGGCAGCGTCCCTACGTGGAAGGCCGCGGCTTCGCCGGCCTGAACGAACGGCCGCCCAAGAAGCCGCTGATCGCCGCGGTGGAAGGCTATGCGCTGGCCGGCGGCTGCGAAATGGCGCTGGCTTCCGACTTGATCGTGGCCGCCAGCAATGCCAAGTTCGGCCTGCCGGAAGTCAAGCGCGGCCTGGTGGCCGGCGCTGGCGGCATGCTGCGCCTGCCGCGCCGCCTGCCGTACCACATCGCCATGGAAGTGATCCTGACCGGCGAGATGCTGACGGCCGAGCGCGCCTACTCGTTCGGCCTGGTCAACCGCATCACCGAGCCGGGCGCCGCCCTGGCCGGCGCGCTGGAACTGGCCCGCGCCATTGTCGAGAACGGCCCGATGGCGGTGCAGACCGCCAAGAGCGTGGTTGCGCAATCGGGCGACTGGGACCAGGCCAGCATGTTCGACCAGCAGCGTCCGCTGATTGCGCACATTTTTTCGTCGGCCGACGCCAAGGAAGGCGCGACCGCTTTCGCCGAGAAGCGCAAACCGGTCTGGCAAGGAAAATAAAATAAGCTTCAAGCATCCGCGCGCGGCCGGTCATGCCGGCCGCGTTTTCACGTTATCCATCTACACCCGCATATCGCCATGTCCGTCATCATTAAAGAAGAAGACTTCATCCAGTCGATAGCCGATGGCATCCAGTTCATCAGCTACTACCATCCTGTCGACTACATCCGCCACCTGGCCCGCGCCTACGAGCGCGAGGAAAGCCCCGCCGCGCGCGATGCGATGGCGCAGATCCTGACCAACTCGCGCATGTGCGCCGAGGGCAAGCGTCCGCTGTGCCAGGACACCGGCATCGTCAACGTGTTCCTGAAGGTAGGCATGGGCGTGCGCTTCGAGACCAAGCGCACCCTGCAAGAACTCTGTGACGAAGGCGTGCGCCGCGGCTATCTGAATCCGGACAATCCGCTGCGCGCCTCGGTGCTGGACGATCCGCTGTTCGCGCGCAAGAACACGCGTGACAACACGCCCTGTATCCTGCACGTCGAGCTTGTCCCGGGCGACAAGGTCGACGTGCAAGTGGCTTCGAAGGGCGGCGGTTCGGAAAACAAGTCTAAGTTCGCGATGCTGAACCCGAGCGATTCGCTGGTGGACTGGGTGCTCAAGACGGTTCCGACGATGGGCGCCGGCTGGTGCCCGCCGGGCATGCTGGGCATCGGCGTCGGCGGCACGGCCGAGAAGGCCATGCTGATGGCCAAGCAGTCGTTGATGGAAGACATCGACATGTACGAGCTGCTGGCCCGCGGCCCGCAGAACAAGCTGGAAGAGCTGCGCATCGAGCTGTATGAGAAGGTCAACGCGCTGGGCATCGGCGCGCAGGGCTTGGGCGGCCTGACGACGGTGCTGGACGTCAAGATCAGCACGTTCCCGACGCATGCGGCCTCCAAGCCGGTGGCGATGATCCCGAACTGTGCGGCCACGCGCCACGCGCACTTCGAGCTGGATGGTTCGGGCCCCGCGCGCCTGGATCCGCCGTCGCTGTCGGAGTGGCCGGAAGTGCACTGGGCGCCGGACTACAACAAGTCCAAGCAGGTGGACCTGAATACGCTGACCAAGGAAGAAGTGGCCAGCTGGAAGCCGGGCCAGACCTTGCTGCTGTCGGGCAAGATGTTGACGGGCCGCGATGCGGCGCACAAGCGTATTCAGGACATGCTGGCCAAGGGCGAGCCGCTGCCGGTGGATTTCAAGAACCGGGTCATCTATTACGTGGGTCCGGTGGATCCGGTGCGCGACGAAGTGGTCGGCCCGGCGGGTCCCACGACCGCCACGCGCATGGATAAGTTCACGGACATGATGCTGGAGCAGACGGGCCTGATCTCCATGATCGGCAAGTCCGAGCGCGGCCCGGTCGCGATCGAGTCCATCAAGAAGCACGGCTCGGCCTACCTGATGGCTGTCGGCGGCGCGGCCTACCTGGTGTCCAAGGCTATCCGCGGCGCCAAGGTGCTGGGCTTTGCCGATCTGGGCATGGAAGCCATCTATGAGTTCGATGTGAAGGACATGCCGGTGACCGTGGCGGTCGACGCCCAGGGCACCTCGGTCCACACCACGGGGCCCAAGGAATGGCAGGCCAAGATCGGAAAGATTCCGGTCGCTGTGGCTTGATCTGATTGGTCATGAGGAAAACGGCTGCCGGGGGACTGGTGGCCGTTTTTTTTTGTTCCAGTGGGCGTTTGGCTGCGCTTCGTAGGCCGCCCGTCGGCGCGGGCGCCTGGGTGGCGAGCGCCCACGATTGCGGTCCGGAGCGTTCGCTCCGGACTGCCCCTTCGTCATCTTCGTCCCCGCCTTCGGCGGCTCCTTCAGATTCCCTCGGGCGCATCGAGGTTGCTCGCCACCCAGGCGCCCGCGCCGACGGGCTACGAATGTCTTGGCCTGATGCGCTGCTGGAGCTGTGGTCGGGGACGATGTTTTTGTTGCCCGTCATTCCCGGCCGCGCGGGCGGCCGGGAATGACATACGTAATTTATTTGAGTGTGATGGTGCTTTCGACCGCCTGCGGCTTAGTTGCTCTCCTGCCCTAGCTCCGTGCGGAACGCCGCGATCTCCTGCGCTGTCTTGCCTAGCACTTCGCGCAGCACTTCTTCCGTGTGTTCCCCAAGCAAGGGCGGCGCGCGTCGGTACTCGACCGGCGAGGCCGACAACCGCAACGGGCTGGCCGTCACCGCAGCTATCCCGCCAGCCGGATGCGGCAGATCGCGGCGTAGCTGCCGCGCCTGCGCTTGCGGATGCGCCTGGGCCTGCGCGATATCGTTGATGGGGCCGCAGGGCACGCCCACGGCCTCCAGCTTGGCGATCCAGTCGTCGCGTTTTCCCTGGCGCATGATCTCCGTCAGCAGGCCGATCAGCAGCTCGCGGTTGGCCAGGCGCACACGGTTGGTGGCGAAGCGCGGATCGTCGCCCAGTTCGGGTGCGCCGATGGCGCGGCAGTACGCGCGGTACTGCGATTCGTTGCCCGTGGCGACGATCAGATGGCCGTCGCTGGCGGCGAACACCTGGTAGGGCACGACGTTCTGGTGCGCGTTGCCGGCGCGCTGGGGCGCGACGCCGGAATTGAAGTAGTTGGAGTTCTGATTGGCCAGCATGGCGACGTGGCTGTCCAGCAGGGCGATGTCCAGGTGCTGGCCCAGGCCGCTGTTGTGGCGTTCCTGCAAGGCCGCCAGCACCGCCACGGTGGCGTACATGCCGGTGACGATGTCCGTCACCGCCACGCCGGCCTTCTGCGGTCCGCCGCCGGGCAGGTCGTCGCGTTCGCCGGTAATGCTCATCAAGCCGCCCATGCCCTGGATCATGAAGTCGTAGCCGGGGTGTTGCGCGTAGGGGCCGTCCTGGCCGAAGCCGGTGATCGAGCAATAGATCAGGCGCGGGTTGATCTGCTTCAGGCTGTCGTAGTCCAGGCCGTATTTGGCGAGACCGCCGACCTTGAAGTTCTCGACCAGGATGTCGCTTGCGGCCGCCAGTTCGCGGATCAGCGTGGCGCCTGCGGGCGTGGCCATGTCGGCTTCGACCGAGCGCTTGTTGCGGTTGGCGCTGAGGTAGTAGGCGGACTCCTCGGTGTCCTGGCCGTCGCCGTCCTTGAGGAATGGCGGGCCCCAGGCACGGGTGTCGTCGCCCACGCGGGGGCGCTCGATCTTGATGACGTCGGCGCCCAGGTCGGCCAGGTTTTGCGTGCACCAGGGGCCGGCCAGGATGCGCGACAGGTCCAGCACCCGGATGCCTGTCAGAGCGGCAGGACGCGTCATGGTTTCAGCTCCGCGGTGCCGTTGCTCAAGACGACCACGTTGCGTTCCAGCGCGCGGGCCTGAAAGCGGATCTGGCCGTCGGGCAGGCGCCAGATGTCGCATTGCAGGGTTTCGCCGGGATACACCGGCGCCGAGAAGCGCGTGTTCAGGCTGACGAGGCGCGAGGCGTCATAGCCGCAGCAGCTTTTCACGATGGCGTGCGCCACCACGCCGTAGGAGCAGAGGCCGTGCAGAATCGGTTTGGGGTAGCCGGCTTGGCGCGCCACCTCGGGGTCTGCGTGCAGCGGATTGCGGTCCGCGTTCAGCCGGTACAGCAGCGCGGCGTTGGCGGGAATGCGGATCTCGCAGCGCAGGTCCGGTTCGCCGCCGGGCGTGGCGGGCAGGGCGGCGGGGCTGTCGTCGCCCTGGCCGAAGCCGCCGTCGCCGCGGCAGAAGGTGCTTTGCCGCAAGGTGGCCAGGCAAGCGCCGTCCTCGCCGTGCAGGGTGCGCTCGGTGATGACGATGGCGCCCTTGTCCGCGCCTTTGTCGATCACATGGGTGTTGCGGCTCTTGCCGGTGAGCACGCCTGCTGCCGGCAAGGGGGCGTGCATGGTCAGGCGCTGTTCGCCGTGCACCACGCGCACCCAGTCTATGCCGGCGCGGGGATCCTGGACCCAGAAGCCCGGATAGCCCAGCACCACGCTCATGGTGGGGAAGGACTGCAAGCCCTTTTCGTACACGTAGCGCAGTTGTCCGGCGTCTTCGGGGTCCTGCCCCAGGCCTATGCCCAGGGCGTACAGCATGGTGTCTTTCTCGTCGTAGCGTTGGCGCACTTCGTCGAAGCGCCAGTGCTTCACGGTTGCGTAGTCCAGGGGCATGGCGGCCTCAGATGGGGTCCCAGTCGATCACGTCGGGCGAGCGCTCCAACGCGTAGAAGTGCTTGCGCATGGCGGGCACGGCGATCTCGGCGATGCGCTCGGGCGTCCAGCCTTCGCCGTGGTGCACGGTTCGCAGCGGGCGCGGCTGGCTCATCAGCATGATCTCGTTGGCGCGCACCGCGAAGATCTGCGCGGTGACCTCGCTGGCGGCATCGCTGGCCAGGTAGACGGCCATGGGCGCGACCTTGCCGGCTTCCATCTTCTTCAGCTTTTCGACGCGGGCCTTTTCTTCGTCGGTTTCGGCGGGGATGGAGCTGGTCATGCGGCTCCACGCGAACGGCGCGATGCAATTGGAGCGCACGTTGTAGCGCGCCATGTCCAGCGCGATGGATTTCGATAGGGCCACGATGCCCAGCTTGGCCGCGGCGTAGTTGGCCTGGCCAAAATTTCCGATCAGTCCGGACGTGGAGGTCATGTGCACGAACGCGCCGGACTCCTGTTCGCGGAAGTAAGGCGCGGCCGCGCGGCTCATGAAGAACGTGCCGTTCAGGTGCACGCCCAGCACCTGGCTCCATTCCTCTTCGCTCATCTTGTGGAAAACCCGGTCGCGCAGATTGCCGGCGTTGTTGACCACGGCGTCGATGCGGCCGAAGGCGTCGATCGCCGTCTGCACGCAGCGGCTGGCGCTGTCGTAGGCGGCCACGCTGTCGGTGTTGGCAACGGCCTGGCCGCCCGCCGCGATGATCTCCTTGACGACCGCCTGGGCCGGGCCATCCGCGCCGCCTTCGCCCGTGAGCGATACGCCGATGTCGTTCACGACCACCTTGGCGCCGGCCTGCGCCATGGCCAGCGCAATGCTGCGGCCGATGCCGCCGCCCGCGCCGGTAACGATCACTACTTTTCCGGAAACCATGCCGCTCATTGAAGTTGACTCCTGTGCTGCGGCGCGCGCCGCGTGGAAAACAGTACCGCATCAAACGCTATGGTTTGAGGGGATGCACCATGGTAGATTCGACGAGGCATGCGAAGAATTCAAAATTAGATATGCCCCCCTTCTGCGTGGTGGAACATGAGACACGACTTGACCGACCTGCGTTTGTTTCTGAACGTGGGGGAAACACTCAATCTGACCCGGGCTGCGGAGCGCACATTCCTGTCCTTGCCGGCGGCAAGCGCGCGGGTGAAGAACATGGAAGAGGCCTTCAAGGCCCGGCTGCTGGTGCGCATGGCCACGGGCGTGGCGCTGACGCCGGCGGGCGAGGTGCTGCTCAAGCATGCCAACGCCGTATTCCGCCAGCTGGAATGCCTTAACGCGGACCTGCAGCCCTACGCCAGCGGCCTGAAGGGGCGCCTGCGCCTGCTGGCCAACACCACGGCCACCAATTCCTTCCTGGCCGACGCGCTGTCCACGTTTCTTGCGGAAAACCCTGACGTGGACGTGGAGCTGGAAGAAAAAATATCTGGCGATATCGTCATTGCCATACGCGCAGGTCAGGGAGACCTGGGGCTGGTGGCGGGCAATATCGACGTGTCGGGCCTGGATGTCACGCCGCTGTTCCGCGACGAACTCACCGTGGTCACTTCGCTCGACCACCCCCTGGCGGCATCGGAGTCCGCGCATTTCGCCGACTTGGTGGATGCTTACCAGTTCGTCGGGATTCATCCCGACAGCGCCATCCAGACCTTCCTGGAAGACATCGCCAGCGGCCTGGGCAAGCGCATCTGCCAACGCGTGCACGTGGGCAGCTTCGAAGCGGTGTGCCGGATGGTGGAGGCGGGCGCGGGGATCGCCGTGGTGCCGCGCGCCTGCGCCGCGCGCTACAGCCGTCCGGACGCGCTGCACGTGCTCAAGCTGGACGATCCCTGGGCCTTGCGCGACCGCCTGCTGTGCCGCCAGCGCGGCCGCGACCTGCCCAGTTTCGCGGAATGCTTCATCGAACACGTGCAGCGCGCGGCGCGCGGTCTGTAGCGCGTCCCGAAGAGGGGCTTTTGCAAATATGTAGCGGCGGTTCCATCGGTTCGGAAAATAATAAAAAAGGCGTCAGGCAGCAGTCCTAGAGCTTGGCCGCCCATAAAACCGAGAACCAGGAGACTGCCGTGACCGATCTACTACGCCGCCGTGCCATGGCGGGGCTGGGCGCCGCATGCGCCGCCGCCGCGCTGCCCGCGCTGTTCCCCTCGCTTGCCCGCGCTGCCGCCTGGCCAGCGCATGCCGTTAACTTCATCGTGCCGTTCCCCGCCGGTGGACCCGTGGATACGACCGCGCGCTTCACCACGCAGCCCTTGGGCCAGATGTGGTCGGTGCCCACGGTGGTGGACAACAAGTCGGGTGCTGGTGGCATCGTGGGTGCGCAGTTCGCGGCCAAGTCCGAGCCCGACGGCTACAACTATTTCTTCGCGTCCATCCACCATGCGGTGCTGCCCAGCCTGCGCGGCAATCTGAGCTACGACATTACGCGGGACTTCGTGCCGGTCGGCATGGCGGCGGTGTTCCCCATCGTGCTGGTGGTGAACGCGACGCTACCGGTGAATTCGGTGAGCGAACTGATCGCCTATGCCAAGGCCAATCCGGGCAAGCTGTCGTTCAGTTCGTCGGGCACGGGCGGCGGCACGCACCTGGCGGGTGAACTGTTCAACGCCATGGCCGGCGTGCGCATCCAGCACGTGCCCTACCGCGGCAGCGCGCCTGCCATGCAGGACCTGCTGGGCGGCCAGGTGCAGGTGATGTTTGCCGACGGGCCGTCCGCGGTGCCGCATCTGAAGGGCGGCAAGGTGCGCGCGTTGGGCGTGGGCAATCCCACGCGTTCCAGCATGCTGCCCGATGTTCCGACCATCGCCGAGTCCGGCCTGCCGGGCTACGAGGCCTACTCATGGAGCGGCGTGATGGCGCCCAAAGGCACGCCGCCCGAGATCGTGAAGCGCGTGAATGCGGACCTGGTGAAGGTGCTGTCGGATCAGGCCACTGTTCAGAGCATGATCGCAGCGGGCGCCGAGCCCAAGCCCGGCACGCCCGAACAGTTCGGCGAGTTCGTGCGCGATGAAATCGCGAAATGGCGCGACGTCATCAAGACGGCCAACATCAAGCTGGACTAAAGCCGGCGCAGCGCGTCGCGCGCGGCGCGGTACTCGGATTCCAACTGATCCACCAGCATCGCGGCGGGCAGGATTTCCTGCGCCGCGCCCACTCCCTGGCCCGCGCTCCACACATCCTTCCAGGCCTTGGGCCGCGAGCTCTTGTCCATGTTTGCGGGCGGAACCACGCCGTTCCTGGCGAGTTCCAGCGGGTCCAGGCCCGCCGCCTGGATGCTGGCCGACAGGTAGTTCGCGGGCACGCCCGAGAAGTAGGGCGTGTAGGTCACGTCCGCCGCCTGCGCCTGCAGCACCATTTCGCGATAGGCGTCACCGGCCAGCGATTCCTGCGTGGCGATGAAGCGCGTGCCCATGTAGGCGAAGTCGCAGCCCAGCACTTGCGCGGCCAGGATGTCCTTGCCGTGGCTGATGCAGCCGGACAACGCCAGCGGGCCGTCGTAGAAGGCGCGGATCTCGTTGATCAGCGCGAATGGACTGATCTGCCCCGCATGGCCGCCCGCGCCTGCCGCCACCAGGATCAGGCCGTCGACGCCGGCGTCCAGCGCGCGCTTGGCGTGCCGCACGTTGGTGACGTCATGGAATACCAGCCCGCCGTAGCCATGCGCGGCGGCGACCACGGCTTCGGGCGCATGCAGCGAGGTGATGATGAGCGGCACGCGCCGCTCGGCGCAGATGGCCAGATCGCCTTGCCAGCGCGGATTGCTGGGGTGGACGATCAGGTTGACGCCGTAGGGTGCGATCGTGGCGTCTGGCGCGGCCTGGCGTTTCGCGGCCAGGCCGTGTTCGATGCGCGTGAGCCAGTCGTGCAGCTGTTCCTGCGGACGGGCGTTGAGCGAGGGGAAGGTGCCGATGATCCCCGCCGCGCATTGCGCCACCACCAGGTCCGGTCCGGAGACCAGGAACATGGGGGCGCCGATGACGGGCAGGCGGGTCTGGGCGTGCAGCGCGAGCGGGGGATTCATCAGGATGCTCCGGTGGTACTCAATTGGCCTGGATGTTGGCGCTTTGGATGACGTCTGACCACAGGGCGTATTCACGGTCGATGCGCGATTGCAGCGCCCGGGCGTCGCCGGTGTTGATGGTGTAGCCGCCGTCGGTCATGGCCTGACGGAAGGCGGGATCGCTGGAGACTTCGTTCAGCGCGCGGGTCAGGCGGGCCGCCACGGCATCGGGCAGTTTCTTCGGACCCACCAGCGCGTACCAGCCCACCACCTCATAGTCCTTCATGCCGGCCTCGACCATGGTGGGGACGTCGGGCAGTTCAGGGTTGCGGGTCTTGGAGGTGACCGCCAGGGCGCGGGCGCGGCCGCTCTTGACGAAGGGGATGGCGGTGCTGGTGATGTCGAACATGAAGGTGATCTTGCCGCTGATCACATCGACCATGGCGGGCGAGTTGCCGCGGTAGGGCACATGCAGCATGGGCACGCCCGCCTGCTTTTTCAGCAGCTCGGCCGACAGGTGGTTGGATGCGCCGATGCCGGCGGAGCCGAACGACACGGCATCGGGATGGGCGCGGGCGTAGCTCACCAGTTCGCTGACGTTTTTCGCGGGAATCTGCGGACCGATCAGCAAGACGTTGGCGTAGTCCACCACCAGCCCGATCAGCGAGAAGTCCTTGCGCGGGTCGAACAGCGTGCTGCGCTGGACCAGCGGCGACATGGTCAGCGTGGGGCTGGCGGCGAAGCCCAGCATATAGCCGTCCGGCGAGGCCTTGGCGGTGGCGTCCGAGGCGATCATGCCGCTGGCGCCGGCGCGGTTCTCCACCACCACGGACTGGCCCAGCTTGTCGCCCAGGTACTTGGCGAACACGCGGGCGGTGGTGTCCACGGGGCCGCCGGGGGCATAGCCCACCAGCAGCCGGATGGGGCGTTCGGGATAGGCGTCGGCCCAGGCGTTTGACGCCGTGGCGAGCGCCGCCGCGGCGGTGGCCGCGGCTAGCAGGGTCTTGATGTTCACGCTGTAGTCTCCTTGTGGTTGAGTGGCGGGTCGTGCAGCGGAACAGCGAGCCGCGGCTACGCCAGCCTTTCTTTCAGCGGCTGCTTGAGGATCTTGCCGCTGACGGTGGTGGGAATGGTTTCGATGGGGATGATCCGCGCGGGCCGCTTGTACGGCGCCAGCTGCGCGCGCAGATGCAGCATCAGCAGGTTGGTGTCCACCGTGGCGCCGGGCAGGGGCTCGACGAAGGCGATGACTTCTTCGTTCTGGTCGGCGGTGGCGCGGCCGACCACGGCCGACAGGCGCACGCCGGGGAAGGCATTGATGACGGATTCGACTTCCAGCGGATAGACGTTGAAGCCGGAGCGGATGATCAGGTCCTTGGAGCGCCCTGCGATGTACAGCGCGCCCTGCTCGTCGACATAGCCGATGTCGCCGGTATTGAGCCAGCCGCCGGGCAGCAGCGCCTGCGCGGTCTGTTCGGGGCTGCGGTAGTAGCCCAGCATGACGCCCGGGCCGCGGATCAGGATGTCGCCGCGTTCGCCGGGCGCGGGCGCGCCGTTGTCGGGGTTGCCGATGCGCAGCTCCACGCCTTCGACCGCGTGTCCGGCCGAGCAGTCGTCGCGCGGCGCGTCGATGCGGGTGACGAACATGGAGCCCGCATACTCGGTGATGCCGTAGCCGTGGTGCATGGCGACGCCGAAATAGCGCTCGGCGTCGCGCTTGAGCGTGGGATCCAGCGCGGCGCCGCCCGTGTACAGATAGCGCAGGGCAGGCGCCCGCAGCTCCGCGCGCGGCGGCGCCAGGGCCATCATGCGGCTGAACATGGTGGGTACGCCCTGCAGGATGCTGACGCCCGGATGGGCCAGGGCCTTGAAGGCGTCGGCGGCGTCGAAGCGGCTGCGCAGCACCAGGCTGGCGCCGGCGTGCACCGTGGTCATCAGCACCGTGGCGATGCCGAAGATGTGCGACATGGGCAGCGCGGCGTAGCCGATATCCTGCGGCGTCAGGCGGCGCGAGGCCGCGGATACGCGCGCGAAATGCAGCAGGCCGCGATGCGGCACCAGGACGCCCTTGGGCGCGCCCGTGGTGCCGGACGTGTAGATCACGGTGGCGACCGCGGCGGCTGAATCACCGGTCTCGGCTTGCGTTGGACTGTCCGCCCGCGCCGCCTGTACGCCCGGCCCCCAGACGTCGGGATCGGCGTCGGTCGCGCCGGCATGCTCGGCGTGGGACGCGGCGGCGGCCGAGATGCCGCTGGTGTAGAGCAGCAGTTCGGGTTGCGCATGGAGGCGGATGGCGTCGATCTCGCGCGTGGACAGGCGCGCATTCACACCCACCGGCCAAGCCCCGGCCACGCCGCAGGCAAACAGCGCCGCGATCATGGCTGCGCAGTTTTCACCCGCGATCAGCACGCGGTGTCCGGGGCGCACGCCTTGTTGCTCCAACCACGCGGCCGCGGCCTGCACGCGCCGCCAGAACTGCGCGTAGCTCAATTTGCCGCCGCCTTCCTCGTGCAGGAAGGTGGCGTCGGGCCGCTGGCCGGCTTGCTGCGCCAGCAGTTGATGGATGCGGGTAAGAGGGGCTGCCGAGGACATGGTTGCGTCGATCAAAGCGTGGCCTGGGTGCCCAGGATTGCGGTGGATTGGCTGGATAGGGTGCCGCCGTTGCCGTGCACCAGGGCCAGATGCGCATCGGCAATCTGACGCACGCCACATTCGCGGCGCAGCTGCCGGACGGCCTCGATCATGATGAAGACGCCGTACATGCCGGGGTGCACGCAGCACAGCCCGCCGCCGTTGGTGTTGACCGGCAGCGTGCCACCCGGGGCGATGGCGCCGTTGGCGATGAAGTCCTTGCTTTCGCCCTTGGCGCAGAAGCCCAGGTCTTCCAGGAACAGCAGGGTGTTGATGGTGAAGGCGTCGTACAGCTCCACCACGTCGATGTCCCTGGGCGTCACGCCGGCCATGGCGAACGCGCGCTTGCCGGATTCGGCGGCGGCGGTCACGGTCAGGTCTTCCATGGACGATATCTGGCGGTTCCAGACCGCGGTGGCGTTGCCCAGCACGTAGACCGGAGGGCGCGGCAGGTCGCGGGCGCGCTCGGCGCGCACCAGCACGTAGGCGCCGGCGCCATCGGTGACCAGGCAGCAATCGCGCACGCTCAGGGGATCGGACACCATGCGGGCCGAGAGGATCTGGTCCAGCGTGGCGGGTTCGCGCAATTGCGCTTCGGGATTCAGCTGGGCCCATTGGTTGGCGGCCAGCGCCACCTGCGCCAGGTGCTCGCGGCGCGTGCCGTACTGGTGCATGTGGCGCGCGGCCGCCAGCGCGTAGGACGACAGGGGGCTCAGCGGCTCGTAGGGCGTTTCGTAGGGCTGCGGATCGAATTGCTTGCGCACCCGGCCGATCTCGGCGCGGCTCAAGGTAGAAGTGCGCTGCGTGCTGCCGTAGCAGACCAGCACCGCATTGCACTGGCCGGAGGCCAGCGCGTGCAGCGCCGGCAGCAGGTGCGCGACGAAGCTGGAACCACCCAGCATGGTGCTGTCGATAAAGCTGGGACGTATGCCCAGGTGTTCGATGACCGGCATGGCCCACATCGGCGCGGCCACGCTGGCGGTGCAGATGCCGTCGATGTCGCGCATGGTGAGGCCGGCGTCCGCCACCGCGCGCTGCGCGGCCTGCACCAGGATTTCCATTTCGGTGTAGCCCGCGGCCTGGCCCAGGCCCGCGTGGCCCACGCCGGCCACCGCCACGGCGCCGCGCAGATCGTTCAGCGTCATGGCGCCTCCTTGTTGGGGACGAAGACCAGAAGGCCGCGGCCGTCCTGCCGCGCCACCTGCGCGCGCACCGCCATGCCGATATGCACGGCGTCGGGGGCCAGGCCTTCCACGCGGCTCATCAGCCTGACGCCTTCCCGCAGGTCGATCAGCGCCACGTTGTAATCGCCGCCTGCCTCGGGCTTGCGGCGCACCACGGTGGTGGAATAGACCTCTCCGCGCCCGTCGGGCGCGGTCCAGGCAAGTTTGTCGGCGCCGCAATGCGGGCAGATCATGCGGGGATAGAACACCGCGCGGTCGCAGCCGGCGCAATGCTGGATGAGGAAGCGGCCTTGGTCCAGCGCCTGCCGGTACTGCGCCTCGGCGCCTAGGGGCGCGGCGGCCTGGTGATCGGGAACGGTCATGATGCCTACG
The DNA here is from genome assembly GCF_013267355.1 of Achromobacter pestifer. Taxonomy (NCBI): domain Bacteria; kingdom Pseudomonadati; phylum Pseudomonadota; class Betaproteobacteria; order Burkholderiales; family Alcaligenaceae; genus Achromobacter; species Achromobacter pestifer. The sequence continues at coordinate 1,615,231 of NZ_CP053985.1, read as the reverse complement.
GGTTCCAGTGGATGACGCTTGCAAGTGTCGGCACTGGCGGCGGGTTCGGCCATTCTTCATTGCTGAAGCTGGCCTTCCGCCGGCCCGTAGTGGGGCGCCCTATGTCCTGCGCGAAGCCCGTCTTCGGAAGAGGCAGATTGTCCGGCGTGCCGGGCCGTGGCTAGATACCGGAAAAGGAGCCCGACCATGAATCTGACCTGGACGCCGCAGGAGCGGCTATTCCGCGAAGAAGTGCGCGCCTTCGCCACGGACAAGCTGCCGCAGGACATACGTGACAAGGTGCTGCGGCACCAGAGGCTGGAGCGCGACGACTACGTGCGCTGGCACAACATCCTGGCCGACCAGGGCTGGGGCGCGCCGAACTGGCCCGTCGAACATGGCGGCACAGGCTGGAACGCATTGCAGCGGCTGATCTTCGAGGTGGAGTGCTTCAAGGCCGGCGCGCCGCGCCTGTTGCCCTTCGGCTTGTCCATGATCGGTCCGGTCCTGATGAAGTACGGCAGCGCCGAGCAGCAGGCGCGCCTGCTGCCGCGCATCCTCCGTGTGGAAGACTGGTGGTGCCAGGGCTATTCCGAACCGGGTTCGGGGTCCGACCTGGCCTCGCTCTCGACCCGCGCGGTGCGCGATGGCAACGAATACGTCGTCAACGGCCAGAAGACCTGGACCACGCTGGCCCAGTACGCCGACTGGATGTTCTGCCTGGTCCGCACCGACCCCGAGGCCCGCGCCCAGCGCGGCATCTCGATGCTGCTGCTGGACATGCGTACGCCGGGCGTGACCGTGCGGCCCATCCGCACGCTGGACGGCGGGCACGACGTGAACGAAGTCTGGTTGGAAAACGTGCGCGTGCCCGTGGCCAACCTGGTGGGCGTGGAGAACCAGGGCTGGACCTATGCCAAGTACTTGCTGGGCCACGAGCGCACCGGCATTGCCGGCCTGGGCCATTGCCACCGCGAGCTGGGCGTGCTCAAGCACATGGCCGCGCAGGCGCAGTCCCGGGGCAAGCCCCTGCTGGCGGACAGCCGGTACCGTGACCGCATTTCGCGCATCGAGGTGGACATCATGGCGCTGGAAATGCTGCTGCTGCGCGTGGCCTCCAGCAATGACGGCACGCCGGGGCCGGAAGCGTCGGTGCTGAAGATCCGCGGCTCCGAGATCCAGCAGGATCTGGCGATGTTGCAGATGGAGGTGGCGGGGCCGGACGCCTGGCCCTATGACCCCGATTGGCTGCAGGCAGACCAGGGATACAGCGGTCCGGGGCCTGAACTTGCGGCCGCGGCCGGCGCGGGCTATGCCGACATGCGCAAGACCTCGATCTACGGCGGCACCACCGAAGTGCAGAAGGGCATCATCGCCCGCCTGGTGCTGGGCCTGTAGCCCGGCCTCGCGCAATCCGACAGGAAGACGACGCATGGATTTCATCTATACCGAAGAACAACGCATGCTGGCCGACAGCTTGCGGCGCCTGGTGGACCAGGAATGGACGCACCCGCGCCGCCGCGCCCGGCAGGCCGCGGGCAAGCTGGATGCCGATGCCTGGGCCGCTCTGGCCGAATTGGGCGTGCTGGGCCTGACCATCCCGCAGGATTTCGGCGGTTTTGGCGAAGTGCCCGCCAGCCTGCTGCCCGTGCACGTGGAGCTGGGACGCGGACTGGTGTCCGAGCCGGTCATCCCCAGCGCGGTCATGGGCGCCGCGCTGATCGAGGCTTGCGGCGGCGAGGCGCCGGGCCTGTGGCTGCCGGCCATCGCCTCGGGCGACGCCATCGTCAGTGTGGCCTACCAGGAACCTGGCCGCCGCTACGACGCCGATCCGCGCGATTGCCGCGCCAGCAGGACGGCCGAAGGCTGGCGGCTGGAGGGCGTCAAGCATCTGGTCTGGCATGGCGCGGCGGCCACGGCCTGGCTGGTCAGCGCGCGCGGCGATGAGGGCCAGACGCTGTTGCTGGCAGTGCCGGCCGATACGGCGGGGCTGCGGATCACCGATACGCCCACGCTGGACGGCGCGCGCTGCGCCCGGTTGGACCTGGACGCGGTCAGCCTGCCGCCCGAGGCCTTGCTGGCCGAAGGCGCCGCCGCCGACCAGGCCCTGGCGCAGTCCTTGCAGTGGGGCACGGCCGCGCTCTGCGCGCATGCCGCCGGCGCGATGGAGCGGCTGCTGGAGATCACCGTCGACTACCTGAAGGCGCGCAAGCAGTTCGGCCAGCCGCTGGCTTCGTTCCAGGCCTTGCAGCATCGCCTGGCGGAGATGCTGGTGGCCAAGGAGTTGGCCTTGTCCATGGCCTATGTGGCGGTGGCCGGCCTGTCCGAAACCGACGCCGCGCAGCGCCGCCGCATGATCGCCTCGGCCAAGCTGGAAGCCGCGCGCGCCGGACGCCTGGTGGCGCAACTGGCGGTGCAGCTGCATGGCGGCATGGGCATGACCGACGAGCTGGACGTGGGCGACTACTTCAAGCGGCTGACTGTCGTCGACCAGCTGCTGGGCGATACGGCCGAACAACTGGCCGTGCTGGAGGAACTGGCATGAGCGCGGCGGCGGCGACCCAGGCCGATGGCGGCTACACCCAGATCCGCTTCACGCTGGAGCGGGGCGTGGGCCTCATCACGCTGAACCGGCCGGACCGGCTGAACAGCTTCACGGAAGTCATGCACGCCGAGCTGGCGCGGGCGCTGGACGCCATGGAGGCCGACAGCAGCCTGCGCGGGCTGATCATCACCGGCGCGGGGCGGGGCTTTTGCGCGGGCCAGGATCTCGGCGAGCGCAAGCCCGCCGAAGACGGCGCGCGCCGCGACCTGAGCCTGATCCTGGAGCAATGCTACAGGCCGCTGATCACTCGGCTGCGTGCGTTGCCGGTGCCGGTGGTGTGCGTGATGAACGGCGTCGCGGCCGGCGCGGGCGCCAGCCTGGCGCTGGCTTGCGACGTGGTGTTCGCGGTGGAGTCGGCGCGCTTCATCCAGGCCTTCAGCAAGATAGGCCTGCTGCCGGACGCCGGCGGCACCTGGTTTCTGCCGCGGCTGGTGGGTTCCGCCCGGGCCATGGGCGCCGCGCTGTTCGGTGAAGCGCTCAGCGCCAGGCAGGCGGAAGCGTGGGGGCTGATCTGGCGCGTGGTGCCGGACGAGGCGCTGGCGGACACGCTGGCCGAAGTCGCCGATACGCTGGCGGCGGGTCCTACCCGCGCGTATGGGGCCACCAAGGCCGCGCTGCACGCGTCCAGCGGCAATACGCTGGCGCAGCAGTTCGACCTGGAGTGCCGCTTGCAGCGTGAACTCGGCTATACCGATGATTACCTGGAAGGCATGCGGGCGTTCGCGCAGAAGCGCCCGCCGGCATTCACCGGTACCTGAGCGGGCGGTGCGCCGTCAGGGCGTCCGCGTCGCCTGGATCTGTTGGATGAGTTCGCGCGCGCAGCCTGGCAGGGCGTCGATGTCGCGCACCAGCAGCTTGCGTTCGCGCACCACCCAGGGCTCGTCCAGCTCGACTACGCGCAGCTTCATGTCGGCGCCATAGCGCCGCGCCGCGGAGTCGGGGATGACGCCGATGCCCACGCCCGCCTGCACCATCCGGCAGATGGAATCGAAGCTGTAGAGCTGGATGCGCTGGGGCAGGCGCTGGCCGACCTGTTCCAGCTGGTCGCGCAGGAAGGCGACCAGGGTGGAGCCTTCGTGCATGGTGATGAAGGGATAGCGCACCGCCTCGGCCAGCTTGATCTTTTCCTGGTCTTGCAGCGGATGGCCGTTGGGCACCACCAGCACCAGCTTGTCGGTGCTGAAGTGGATGGTCTGCAATTCGGGCGCGTCCACCGGACCGGCCACGATGCCCAGGTCGGTGGTGCCGTCCAGCACGCCGCGCACGATGTCGCGGGTCAGGCGTTCCTGCAGGTCCACCGTGACGCCGGGGTGGCCGGACAGGAACTGCGCCAGGATGTCCGGCATGAATTCCGTGACCGCCGTGGTGTTGGCGAAGATGCGGATGTGGCCGGCGTCGCCGTCGGCCTGCTCCTGGAAGTCATGTTTCAGGTGGTCCACCTGGCGCATGATGACCCGCGCGTGCTGCAACAGCTTCTGGCCCGCGGGCGTGATTTCCACGCCGCGGCTGTCGCGGTACAGCAGGCGGGTGCCGAGCTGGTTCTCCAGCGCCTTGATGCGCACGCTGACGGCCGCCAGGGACAGGTGCGCCCGCTTGGCAGCCTGGGTCAGGCTGGGGGATTCGGCGATGTGGATGAACAGGCGTAGGTCGGCGAGGTCGAAGTGCATGGCCCATATATTACGGCGCGAGGTGGCGGGCTGGGAGGCGGGCGCCCGATTCAGGCGCCGCAAACCCCTCCTTGAGCAAAAACGAATTCACAAGCGGGACGGCTTGCGGGCATGCTTCAGGCTGTAAAAACCCCAGCAGAGGATATCGGCATGACATCTACAGATCCGGCCGCGTGGATCGGCAGCGGCGAACGCAAGGCGGACGCCATGGACCCGGGCCACGCCGCGCGCATCGCGGCTACCCTGGGCGGCCCCGCGCCGGCGCAGGGCGATGCCTTGCCGCCGCTGTGGCAATGGGCGTTTTTCATTTCCACGGTGGACATGGACGGGCTGGGGACGGATGGCCATCCGGCGCGCGGCGGCTTCCTGCCGCCGGCCCAGGACCGCAATCGCATGTGGGCCGGCGGCCGGGTCGAATTCCGCCGGCCGCTGAGGGTCGGCGTGCCGGCTGAGCGCGAATCCACCGTGATCGACGTCAAGGAAAAGACGGGGCGCACCGGCGCGCTGCTGTTCGTGACCGTGCGCCACGAGTTCCGCCAGGAAGGCGAAGTCGCCATCCACGAAGAGCAGGACATCGTCTACCGCCAGCCGACCCCGCCCAAGCTCACGGGCAGCGAACCCGCGCCGCAGGCGCAGTGGCGCGATACCGTCGAGCCGTCGCCGGTGCTGCTGTTCCGCTATTCGGCGGTGACCTTCAACGGCCACCGCATCCATTACGACCATCCCTACGTGACCGGCACCGAGGGCTACCCCGGGCTGGTGGTGCACGGTCCGCTCATCGCCACGGAGATGGTCGCCGCCTTTACCCGCGCCCATCCGCAGGCGCGCCTGACCCATCTGTCGTATCGCGGCCTGCGGCCGCTGATCGCGCCCACCCCCTTCCAGGTGGCTGGCCGCTTGACCGAGCCGGGCGTGGCCCAGCTCTGGGCCGAGCAGGACGGCACGCTGGCCCACCAAGCCGAACTGAGGTTTACCGAATGAGCATAGAGGCCCCCCGTCCCCTGGACGGCATCACCGTCGTCAGCCTGGAACACGCCATCGCCGCGCCGTTCTGCACCCGCCAGCTGGCGGACATGGGCGCACGCGTCATCAAGATCGAGCGCCCCGGCGGCGGAGATTTTGCCCGCGGCTACGACGAGCGCGTGCGCGGCCTGTCCTCGCATTTCGTCTGGACCAACCGGTCGAAGGAAAGCCTGACGCTGGACCTCAAGCGCGAGGAGGCGGGCGGCATCATGGAACGCCTGCTGGAAACGGCCGACGTGCTGGTGCAGAACCTGGCGCCCGGCGCCGCCGCGCGTCTGGGCCTGTCTTTTGATGCCCTGCACAAGAAGTACCCGCGACTGATCGTCTGCGACATCTCGGGCTACGGCGAAGGCGGGCCCTATCAGGACAAGAAGGCCTACGACCTGCTGATCCAGAGCGAAAGCGGCTTCCTGTCGGTGACCGGCACCAAGGACGATCCGGTCAAGGCCGGCTGCTCCATCGCCGACATCGCCGCCGGCATGTACGCCTATTCGGCCATCCTGAACGCCTTGCTGCTGCGGCAGAAGACAGGCCTGGGCAGCCGCCTGGACGTCTCCATGCTGGAGAGCATGGTGGAGTGGATGGGCTTCCCCATGTACTACGCCTTCGACGGCGCCACGCCGCCAGCGCGGGCGGGCGCGGCCCATGCGTCCATCTATCCCTACGGCCCGTTCCCCGTGGCCGGCGGCGCCACCATCATGCTGGGCCTGCAGAACGAGCGCGAATGGCGCGTGTTCTGCGCCCAGGTGCTGCGCCAGGCCGAACTCGCGGAAGACCCGCGCTTCATCTCCAATTCGCTGCGCACCGCCAACCGCGACGACCTGCGCGCGCTGATCGTGGCCGCCTTCGCCGACCTGTCCATCGAGCAGGTGACGCAGCGGCTGGAGGACGCGCAGATCGCCAATGCGCGCGTCAACGACATGGCCGGCGTCTGGGCGCACCCGCAGCTGCAGGCCCGCGGCCGCTGGAGCCAGGTGGACAGCCCCGCTGGCGTTCTGCCTGCGCTGCTGCCCCCGGCCAGCAGCAACGCTTTTGCCCCGCGCATGGCGGCGGTGCCCGCGGTGGGCCAAAACACCGATGCGGTGCTAGCATCATTGGGATACGCGCCCGATAAGGTGGCGCAGTTCCATGTATCGGAGGTCGTGTGACGCATCCCGTTGTCCGTAGCGCGCTGTTTGTGCCGGCGTCACGTCCCGAGCGCATACCCAAGGCGCTGGCGGCCGGCGCCGACGCCGTCATCGTCGATCTGGAAGACGCGGTGGAGCATCTGGCCAAGGCGTCCGCCCGGGAAGCGCTGTGCGATTTCCTGGGGACGCATCCCGGCGCGCGGCTGTGGGTGCGGATCAACGATGCCTCCACCTCCTGGCATGACGACGACCTGAAGGCCTGCCGCGGCAAGCCAGGGGTGGCCGGCGTGCTGCTGCCCAAGGCCGAGAGCCTGGCGCAGGTGCGCCATGTGGTCCAGGCGGGCCTGCGGGTGATTCCCATCCTGGAAACCGCCCAGGGCATGCTCAACGCCGCCGAGGTCGCCGCCACGCCCGGCGTGGAGCGCCTGGCGTTCGGCAGCCTGGACTATGGCCTGGACATGGGGTTGACGCCCGATACGCCGGGTGCGCAAACCGTGCTGGACCAGGCGCGCGTGCAGGTGCTGCTGCACAGCCGTGCCGCCGGACTGGCGCCCGCGCTGGACGGCGTGTTTCCGGGCGTGCAGGACCAGGCCGGGCTGGCGCATGCCGCCGGCCGCGCGCAGCAGATGGGTTTTGGCGGCATGCTGTGCATCCATCCCACGCAGGTCCCGGTGATCCATGCGGCCTTCGTGCCCGCGGCGCAAGAGCTGGCATGGGCGCGCCGCGTCATCGCCACGCACCGCGACACCGCGGCCGGCACCTTCATGCTGGACGGCAAGATGGTCGACGCGCCCGTCATCGCGCGAGCCCGGCTGGTACTGGCCCAGGCGGGCGAAACCACCGGCTTCTAGGCCGGTTCCGTTCACTACTTTCCGGCAGGTCTATGGGCGAAGCGCTCTTCATTGGACACACCTATATCGACGTCACCGTGCTGGCGGACGAGTGGCCCACGGGCGATGAGAAAAGCGTGGCGCGCGACTACGCCGTGTCCTTCGGCGGCAATGCGGTGACAGCCGCGTTCGCCTGCGCGCGGCTGGGCACGCCGCCAGACCTGATCTGCTCGCTGGCATCGGACTGGCTGGGCCATATGTACACGGACATGGCGGCGGCGCACGGGGTGTCCCTGCATGCGCGCAAGGTGGGCCGTTCGTCCCTGTCCTTCATCATGCCCAATCACGGCAAGCGCGCCATCGTACGTGCGCGCGACGTGGACTACCTGAACGACTTTCCGCGGCTGGACATCGGCGGCTACCGCGCCCTGCACCTGGACGGCCATCAACCCGACGCCGCCCTGCATTACGCGCAGGCCTGCCGGCAGGCGGGCGTGCTGACTTCGCTGGACGGCGGCGGCGTGCGCGAGAACACTGATGAGCTGCTGCGCCACATCGACGTGGCGGTCTGCGCGGAGCGCATGTGCGAGCAGCTGGGGCTGGCTCCGGAGAGCCTGCTGGAATTGCTGAAGGCGCGCGGCTGCCGCATCGGCGCGGTCACCATGGGCGAGCGCGGCATGCTCTGGTACGACGAGTCGGGAACGGTGGATGTCCTGCCTTCGTTGGATGTGCCGGCGTCCCGCATCGTCGATACCTCGGGCGCCGGGGACGTGTTCCATGGCGCCTACGTCTGGTCCTATCTGAATCGTCCGGACCTGCCTTGGGTGGAACATTTCACGTTCGCGCGCGCGGCTTCGGCGCACAAGATCCAGCATCTGGGCAATGAAGCGGGCCTGCCGCAGGTCGAGGACGTGGAGCGCGCGATGATGGCCTACGCGCCCAAGGAGTGAGCGCCTAGCTGGCGATGCGCGCTATCGGCTGGCCGTGGATCGCGGCTATCCAGTCGCCGATGGGCTTGCCTTGCAGCGTCAGGGCGGGAGCCAGGTCGCGCAGGGGCAGCAGCACGAAGGCGCGCAGGTGCATGCGGGGGTGGGGCAGCGCCAGCCGCTCATGGTCCAGCACGGTGTCGCCGTACAGCAGCATGTCCAGGTCCAGTGTGCGCGGCGCGTTCTTGTAGGGACGTTCGCGGCCATGCAGGTTTTCCAGCGCCTGCAGCGCATCCAGCAGGGCCAGCGGGGCGAGCTGCGTGTCCAGCGCCGCCACCGCGTTGACGAAGTCCGGGCCGGCGGCTTCCACCGGCGCACTGCGGTAGAACGGCGAGGCCGTTACCGCCACGATGCCATCGATTCCCCGCAGTTCCGCCAGAACACGGCGCAGCGTGGCTGCGCCGTCGCCCAGATTGGCGCCCAGGCCGATGTAGGCGCGCACGGGAGAGGGAAGCATGGCTTAGTCGGCGCTGGGCGTGCCGCGCGAGGGCGAACGGCGCGGGCGGCGGCGCTTGCGCGGGGCGGCGGGCGCGTCGCCGGCCTCGCGCGGCTGGCGGGCCACCTCTTCGATCATCTCGCCGCGGCTGACGTCGTCGGCGTTGGCCAGGTCCATCCACCATTGCGCCAGCACGCTGTCGAACTCGCCGGCGGCGGCGCGCAGCTGCAGGAAGTCGCAGGCGGCGCGGAAGCGCGGCTGTTCGATCATGCGGTAGATGGTCTTGCCCATGCGGCGCTCGAAGCGCGGCTGCATGAACCAGATCTCGCGCATGTCCGACGAGAAGCGGCGCTGGATGGCGAGCTTTTCGGTTTGTTCGTCCAGCACCGAGTCGGCGGCCTGCGACAGCGCGGGGATGGTGTGTTCGCCCTGGGCGCGCAGTTGCTTCCAGCGCGCTTCCACCTGCTGCCACAGCAGTGCGGCGAACAGGAAGCTGGGGCTGATGGTCTTGCCCGAGCGCACGCGCGCATCGGTGCGTTCCAGCGCCAGTTCCACGAAATGCTCGCCGCCGGGCTGTTCCAGCACCACGTCCAGCAGGGGCAGCAGGCCCTTGTGCAGGCCGTCGGCGCGCAGCTGGCGCAGGCAGTCCATGGCATGGCCGCAGGTCAGCAGCTTGAGCATTTCATCGAACAGGCGCGAGGCCGGCACGTTTTCGATGAGCTCGGCCATGGTGCTGATGGGCTGGCGCGTGGCCGGGTCTATGGTGCCGTTGAGCTTGGCGGCGAAGCGCACGGCGCGCAGCATGCGCACCGGATCTTCGCGGTAGCGCTTGGCCGGGTCGCCGATGATGCGGACCTGGCGCTTTTTCAGGTCGGCCACGCCGTTGTGGAAGTCGATGACTTCCTCGTTGTGCGGGTCGTAATAGAGCGCATTCATGGTGAAGTCGCGGCGCGCCGCGTCTTCTTCGTGCGAGCCGAACACGTTGTCGCGCAGGATGCGGCCGTGTTCGTCGGTCTCCTGGTCTTCCGAGGCGGGGGCGCGGAAGGTGGAGGTTTCGATGATTTCCTGGCCGAAGACCACGTGCACCAGCTGGAAGCGGCGGCCGATGATGCGGGCGCGGCGGAACAGCGGACGGATCTGTTCGGGCGTGGCGTTGGTGGCCACGTCGAAGTCCTTGGGCTCCAGGCCCACGATCAGGTCGCGCACGGCGCCGCCGACGATGTAGGCGTCATAGCCATGCTGGCGCAACACCTCGCAGACCTTGATCGCGTGGCGCGATACGTTGCGGCGGTCGATGCCGTGCTTGTCGCGCGCGATGCGCAACGGCCCCCGGGGTGCCGGCGCGAACAGTCGGCCGACGAATTTTTTTATGGTTTCAGTGATCATTTAGGACTTCGAATCTTCCATGTGGTCGAACAAGTCGATCACTTGCCAGCCGCGTTCCTGGGCGATGCCGCGCAGGGTGGGGCTGGGGTTGGCTGCGATCGGGCGGGTCACTTTCTCGAGCAGGGGCACATCGTTGACCGAATCGCTATAGAAAAACGATTCCGAGAAATCCGCAAGCCCCAATCCCATGCCGGCCAGCCAATCGTTGACACGCACCACCTTGCCTTCCTTGAAGCTGGGCGTGCCCAGGATGCGGCCGGTGTAGCGGCCGCGCAGGTATTCCGCGTCGGTGGCCACGAGGTGGGGCACGCCGAAGGCGCGCGCGATGGGGGCGGTGACGAAGCTGTTGGTGGCCGTGACCACCGCGCACAGGTCGCCGGCTTCCAGGTGCGATTGCACCAGGTCGCGCGCGGCGGGCGTCATGGACGGGCGGATCACTTCTTCCATGAAGTCCTCGTGCCAGGCCGCCAGGTCGTAGGGCGTGTGCGCGGCCAGCAGGCCGAGCATGAACTCGGCGGCTTGCTCGGCGGTGAGTTCGCCGCGGTTGTAGCGATCCATCAGATCGTCGTTCTGGCGGCGGGCTTCGGCGGGATCCCCGGCGCGGCCGGTGCGCGCCAGATAGTCGGCCCATTGGTAGTCGCTATCCAGCGGCAACAGGGTGTGATCCAGGTCGAACAGGGCGAGACGTCGGGAGGTCATGTGCGTTGTGAATCAGGGTCTGCGAGCATGGCCCGCAACAGAGGCAGGGTGATGGGACGGCCAGTGGCCAGGGAATAACGGTCCAGCGCGTCGATCAGTTCCGCCAGCTTGCGGATATCGCGCTCGTGGTGCGTGAGCATCCAGTTGATGATTTCGGGCGCCAGGTGCATGCCGCGCTCGGCCGCCTGGGCCGACAAAGCGGCCAGCTTGTCGGCGTCGGAGAGCGGGTCCAGGCGGAACACCAGGTCCCAGCCCAGGCGCGTGCGCAGGTCCTCGCGCAGCGGCATCGACAGCGGCGCGCGGTCGCCGGCCAGCGCCAGCGCGAAGGCGCGCCCGGTGGCGGCGGATTCGCGCCAGCGGTTGTAGAGCGCGAACAGGGCGGCCTGGCGGCTGTCGTTCATGCGGTGAACGTCGTCGACCGCCACGAACTTGGGCATGGGCGACTTGGAATCGGCTTCGGCCAGGCGGCGCAGCATGTTCTCGCCATTGGAGGCGTCGATGTAGACGGCGTCGGGGCGGGCGGTCAGCGCGCGCAGCAGATGGCTGCGGCCGCAGCCGGCGGCGCCCCAGATGTACAGGGCGCGGCCCGGAAGCAGCGCACGCACGGCCGCCAGCGCTTCCCCGTTGGGGCCGGCGATATAGTTGTTCAGCGATGGCGCTGGCGCGGGGAGAACGTCGAGCAGCAGCTGGCGGTTCATGGGAGCTTACAGGGTGCCGAAACGAGGCGGGTAGTACAGGTCAATACAGCTATGGATCAATGCGGCCGGTCAAAACTGGCCTGCCCGGGTTTTGGTCGCCAGAAACTGGCAAAATCAATACCGGCCAACCCTACACTTTAAACCACCTGGGGCCAAGGTGTCGCGTGCAAGGCCCTGAATTGGCTTGGGTTTGCACCGATCCGGCCCTCTTTGCCGCGCCCTGGCCCGGCGCACCGGGTCCGTCCCTGTCCGAACCGCTTTCGCGGCGCCGTGGCGGGGAGGATCCCTGCTTGCGCCCGCAACATCGTAAAATGCAGGGCGTTCCACCAAAATCCCAGCAATTGTTACATACCCCACGGCATTTCTCATGACGAATCAACCTACCGCCCCTCTGACCTACCGCGATGCCGGTGTCGACATCGACGCAGGCGACGCCCTGGTCGACCGTATCAAACCGCTTGCGGCGCGCACCATGCGCCCCGGGGTGCTGGCCGGTATCGGCGGCTTTGGCGGCCTGTTCGAAGTGCCGAAGTCGTACAAGGAACCCGTGCTGGTCTCGGGCACCGACGGCGTGGGCACCAAGCTGCGCCTGGCGTTCGACTGGAACCGCCATGACACCGTGGGTATCGACCTGGTCGCCATGAGCGTCAACGACATCCTGGTGCAGGGCGCGGAACCGCTGTTTTTCCTGGATTATTTCGGCTGCGGCAAGCTGTCGGTGGATACGGCGGCGGCCGTGGTGGGCGGCATCGCCAAGGGCTGCGAGCTGTCGGGTTGCGCGCTGATCGGCGGTGAAACCGCGGAAATGCCGGGCATGTACCCGGACGGCGAGTACGACCTGGCCGGTTTCGCGGTGGGCGCGGTGGAAAAGTCCGCCATCATCACCGGCCAGTCGATCAAGACCGGCGACGTGGTGCTGGGCCTGGCTTCCAGCGGCGCGCACTCCAACGGCTATTCGCTGCTGCGCAAGATCCTTGAACGCGCCAATGCCAAGCCCGACGACGATTTCCACGGCCAGCCGCTGGTCGACGTGGTCATGGCGCCGACGCGCATCTATGTGAAGCAGGTGCTGGCCGCGCTGGCCAAGCACGGCGCCAGCATCAAGGGCCTGGCCCACATCACGGGCGGCGGCCTGCTGGACAACGTGCCGCGCATCCTGCAGCCCGGCCTGTCGGCCCAACTGCACCGCGCCAACTGGGAAATGCCCAAGCTGTTCCAGTGGCTGCAACAGCAAGGCCAGGTCGAAGACACCGAGATGTACCGCGTCTTCAACTGCGGCATCGGCATGGTGCTGGTGGTGGATCCGGCGCAGGCCGAAGCCATCGCCGCCACGCTGCGCGAGCAGGGCGAGACCGTCAGCACGCTGGGCGAAATCGTCGAGCAGAAGGAAGGCATGGCGCAGACCTTCGTGGTGTAAGCCCGGCTGTCCACAACGAAAAACCGCGCCACGGCGCGGTTTTTTTGTGCCCGGCGCCTGGTTAGGCGCGTCCCGCCAGGGCGACGGCCATCGCGTCTATGGTCTGCGCCACGGCATCCGCGGCCAGGCAGTCCACGATGACGCGTTCGGGCTGCGCGCGCAGCCAGGTGATCTGGCGCTTGGCCAGCTGGCGGGTGGCGGCGATGCCCTGTTCGCGGGCGGTGGCCAGGTCGACCTCGCCGTCCAGGTGCGCCCACATCTGCCGGTAGCCCACGCAACGGACAGAGGGCAGGCCGGTGTGCAGGTCGCCCCGGGCGCGCAGAGTGCGGACCTCGTCGAGCAGCCCTTTGGCCAGCATGGCGTCGAAGCGCTGCTCGATGCGGGCATGCAGGGCGGCGCGGTCGGAGGGCTCCAGGCTGATGGTGAGGTACTGATTGCCCGTGTCGTCGCGCGGCCGCTGGCCGCGCAGCAGCAGGGCGGACATGGGCTGGCCGGACAGCATGCAGATCTCCAGCGCGCGCTGGATGCGTTGACTGTCGTTGGGCGCCAGGCGAGCGGCGGTGACGGGATCCCGTTGCGCCAGCTCGGCGTGCAGCGCGGGCCAGCCCTGGATGGCGGCGCGCGCTTCCAGCTCGGCGCGCAGCGCCGGATCGGCCTGGGGCAGATCGTCCAGGCCATCGCGCAGCGCCTTGTAGTACATCATGGTGCCGCCCGCCAGCAGCGGGATGCGCCCGCGCGCGCGGATCTCGTCTATCAGGCGCAGCGCGTCGGCCACGAAGTCGGCGGCGGAATACGACTGGCTGGGATCGAGGATGTCCAGCAGATGCTGCGGCACCTGCGCCTGTTCCTCGGGCGAGGGCTTGGCCGTGCCGATGTCCATGCCGCGATAGATCGTGGCCGAATCGACGTTGACGATTTCCAGCGGCCAGCGTTCGGCCAGCGCCAGGGTGGAGGCGCTCTTGCCGGCCGCGGTGGGGCCGGCCAGGCAGATGACCGGCGGCGCCGCGTTGGGGGGGGCGGACGGCGACAAGCTTATTGCCCGCGCAGGAAGAGCTTGTCCAGGTCGGACACCGACCACTGGATCCAGGTGGGACGGCCGTGATTGCACTGGTCGGCGCGTTCGGTGGCTTCCATCTGGCGCAGCAGCCCGTTCATTTCTTCGATGGTCAGCTTGCGGTTGGCGCGCACGGAGCCGTGGCAGGCCATGGTGGACAGCAGTTCGTTGCGCTGTTCCGTCAGCAGGCGCGAAACGCCCACGGCGCCGAGGTCGCGCAGCACGGCGCGGGCCAGCGTCTCGATGTCGCCGCGGGCCAGGATGGCCGGCACGGAGCGTACGGCGATCGAGGTGGGGCCGGACGGACGCATTTCGAAGCCGAGTTCGTTCAGCTGCTCTTGGTATTCCTCGACCAGCGCCACGTCCTTTTCCTGGGCATGGAACACCACGGGCACCAGCAGGTCCTGGCGCGGCAGGCTGCGCGCGTCCAGGGCCTGCTTGAGCTGCTCGTAGACCACCCGTTCATGGGCGGCATGCATGTCCACCAGCACGATGCCGCGGCGGGTCTGCGCCAGGATGTAGATGCCGTGCAGCTGCGCCAGCGCCATGCCCAGCGGATGTTCCTCGTCCGCGGGCAGGGCGGCGGCGGGAGCGGGCTCGCGCAGCGGCGCCGTCTTGGCGGCCGAGTCGTCATCGAGCGGACGGTAGAGCGATTGCCAGTCGGCGGCCGGGATGCCCGCGGGTTCGGCGTGCAGGCGGAACGGGACCTGGGTATGCGGGCGCTGAGGTGCGGGCGAAGGGCGCAAGCCGTAGGACGGCGATGCGTTGCCGCCGCTGTAGCCGGGCCGGGGCGTATCCATCATCACTGGCCGGGGGCTGGTGGCGGGTGCATGGGGCTCGGCCTGCGGATTAGCGCCGGCCGCGGCGGCGGCGGGGCGGGCCACGGTTTCGAAGCCCGCGTCGTCCGCGTCATCGGCTTGCGCAGCCGGCGTCACCGCCGACGCGCCGCCGGTCTGCGCCAGCGTCTGGCCGACCGCATGCGAGACGAAGCGATGCACCGCGCCGCTGTCGCGGAAGCGGACCTCGTGCTTGGCCGGATGCACGTTCACGTCCACGGCGGCCGGGTCGATGTCCAGGAACAGCACGTAGGCGGGCTGACGGTCGCCGTGCAGCACGTCCGCGTAGGCGGCGCGCAGGGCGTGGCTGACGGTGCGGTCGCGCACGTAACGGCCGTTCACGTAGAGATACTGGCGGTCGGCGCGGGCGCGCGCCGCGGTGGGGCGCGTGATCATGCCCGCCAGGCTGACCGTGCCGACCGAGTGCGACAGCAGCAGGCCGTGCTCGGCGAATTCCGCGCCCAGCACGTCGCGAATGCGCTGCGGCGGTTCGGCGGGCAGCCATTGGCGCTGCGCGCGGTCATGGTGGAACAGGCGGAAGGCGATCTGCGGATGCGCCAGCGCGATGCGCTCCATGGCGTCGACGCAATGGCCGAACTCGGTGGCTTCGGAGCGCAGGAACTTGCGGCGGGCCGGCACCGCGTCGAACAGCTGGCGCACGTCCACCGTGGTGCCCGGTGGGCCGGAGGCGGGGCTGACCTGCATGCTGCCGGCATCGATCTGCCAGGCGTGCTCGCCGTCGCGGGTGCGGGAAATGATGGTGACCTGGGCCACGGAGGCGATGGAGGCCAGGGCTTCGCCGCGGAACCCCATGGACGCCACCGACTCCAGCTCGTTCAGGGAGCGGATCTTGCTGGTGGCGTGGCGCGCCAGCGCCAGCGGCAGCTCCTCGGGTGGGATGCCGCCGCCGTCATCGGTCACGGCGATGCGGCGTATGCCGCCGCCTTCCAGGCGCACTTCGATGGCGCGTCCGCCCGCGTCGATGGCGTTTTCAAGGATTTCCTTGAGCACGGACGCTGGCCGCTCGATCACCTCGCCGGCGGCGATCTGGCTGATCAGCAGGTCGGGAAGCGCAAGAATGGAGCGGCGTTCGGTCATGTGGCTGGCGTTCAGGTATGGCTATGTGGATGATTTTAGCGTCATGGGCGGGTGGGCTATAGTCGCGGACTGATATCCCATTCCGCCGGCAGGGTTGCTTCAATGCTCGAATTTTTCAATATGGTGCTCCACATCGACAAGACGCTCGGCGTCTGGGTCGCGCAATATGGCGTGTGGGTGTACCTGGTGCTGTTCCTGATTGTGTTCGCGGAGACGGGGCTGGTCGTGCTGCCGTTCTTGCCGGGGGATTCGCTGCTGTTCATCGCGGGCGCGTTCGGCGCTACCGGACATATCGACCCGATTCTGATGGGGGGGCTGCTGATCGTCGCGGCCATCTCCGGCAATACGCTGAACTACTTCATCGGACGCTATATCGGGCCGCGCGTGTTTTCGATGAATCTGCGCTTCCTGGACCGAGGCGCCTTGATGCGCACGCACGCGTTCTATGAAAAGCACGGCGGCAAGACCATCGTGATGTCGCGCTTCATTCCGGTCGTGCGCACTTTCGCGCCTTTTGTCGCGGGCGTGGCCGATATGCCGCAGTCCCGCTTTCAGCTGTTCAACATCCTGGGCGCCCTGCTGTGGGTGGTGAGTCTGGTGGCTGCGGGCTATTTCTTCGGCAACATCCCGCTGGTGCGCGAACACCTGAATACCATCGTGCTGCTGGGCCTGGCCGCGGCCATCGTGCCGGTGATCGGGGCGGGCGTGTTCAAGCTGATCAAGGCCAAACGCGGCGCGTGAGAGGACGGCGCTGCGAGTTGCCGCACAAGCGCCAGGCAGTGAAAAGGGCGTTGCGCCGAAAAGCGCAACGCCCTTTTTCATGAGGCCGGCAGCCGTTGCCGTCAGCTCAGGTCGCCCAGCCGCGCCAGCGGCGGATTGGCGGTGAAGTAGCGCTGGATGCCCGTCATCATGGCCTGCGCCAGCTTGTCCTGGTGCGAGGTGCTCTTGAGCAGGGCCTCTTCCTGGGGGTTGCTGATGAAGGCGGTTTCGACCAGCACCGAGGGAATGTCCGGCGCCTTCAGGACCGCGAAGCCGGCCTGCTCGACGCTGTTCTTGTGCAGGCGGTTGATCTTCTTGATTTCGTCCAGGAAGGCGTTGCCGACCTTGAGCGAATCATTGATCTGCGCGGTGGTGGACAGGTCCAGCAGCACCTTGGCCACCTGGCGGTCGTGGCTGCCGAGGTTGACGCCGCCGATCAGGTCGGCCGCGTTTTCCTTGTCCGCCATCCAGCGCGCCTGGGCGCTGGTGGCGCCGCGTTGCGACAGCGCGAACACCGACGAGCCGTTGGCCGAGGGCTTGACCCAGGCGTCCGCGTGGATCGAGATGAACAGATCCGCATGCACGCGGCGCGCCTTCTGCACGCGCACGTGCAGAGGCACGAAGTAGTCGTCGTCACGCGTGAGGTAGGCGCGCATGTAGGGCTGGCTGTCGATCAGCGCCTTTAGGCGCCGGGCGATGCGCAGCACCACGTCCTTCTCGCGCAGGCCGCTGCTGCCGATGGCGCCCGGATCCTCGCCGCCATGGCCGGGGTCCAGCGCGATGGTAAGCATGCGCTGCTTGCCGCGGCTGGCGGTCGCGGGCGGGGGCTTGGGCGCGGTGGGCAGCGGGGGCGCCGGCTGCTGGCCGCGCACGCGCGGCGGCTCGGGCGGATCGGCGCGGGTCACCGGATTGCGCTGGATGTCTTCCAGGATGCGCGCCAGCGGGTCGTCGACGTCGGGGCCGCTTTGCTTGTTCAGGATCGCGATCAGCGGGTCCTGGGCGATCTTCGGATACAGGTCCAGCACCAGGCGGTACTGGTAGTCGGCCACGGGCTTGAGCGTGAACACCTGGGGCGCCACGGGCTGCTTCAGGTCGAACACCAGGCGCACCACATTGGGGCGGTTCTGCGCCACCCGCAGGCTCTGGATGTAGGGGTCGTCCGGACGGACCTTGGAAACCAGGTCGTTCAGGGCCGCGCTGATGGTCAGTCCCTCAATGTCCACCACCAGGCGGTGGGGATTTTCAAGCGTGAACTGTTCAGCCTTGAGCTCGCTGTCGAGCTCCAGCGTGACGCGGGTGTATTCGTCGGCCGGCCAGGTGCGCACGGCCAGGATGGTCGCCGCCTGCGCCAGGCGCGGCAGGACCGGCAGGACGAGCAGGGTGGCGGCGACGCTGATCAGGCGACGCCGAGTGGCGCCTGCCGAGGGGAGGGCGCCTACTTGGGCGGGGGGACAATCGCGTTCAACCATGTTTGTCCTCGAGCGGTGTACGCGGTCAGGGTGGCGTCGCGTCCTTCGCCTGCATAGGCTAGGGAAATCAGCAGGTCGGGAGGGGGCAAAAGGCCCCCGGCCCGCTCTGGCCATTCGATCAAAACGACCGCATCGTTACGCAGTAAATCCCGGAATCCTGCGTCCAACCATTCGCGCGAATCACTAAATCTATAAAAATCAAGATGATAGAAGTATAAGTTAGAAACTTTATAGGATTCAAGCAGCGCGTAGCTAGGACTTTTGATTCGCCCGGTGATGCCGCATTCCCGCAACAAGGCCCGTGTGAAGGCCGTTTTACCCGCGCCCAGATCTCCCTGGAGATGGATGTGTCCCCCCGCCGGACCGGTCTGACCGCCGGAAACCAGGGGCGCGAGCTGCCGCGCCAGCGACTCCGTGGCGGCTTCGTCGGGCAGGTTCAAGGTCAGGCTGCAAAGAGGGGCGGACATGGCGCGGGGCGAGTGGTAAAAACGGTGAAGGGAGCACGGATGTTTGCGCAATTATAGGAATGCGGGTTTCTGCTAACCTAGAACTGATTTTCATTCTCAATATTCTCGTGGCTGGCGCGCCGCCGCCAGCCGCAATCGACGTCGCCACGGAGTAGCACGCGCCATGAAGACCCGCATTGAAAAAGACACGTTTGGTCCCATCGAAGTCCCGGAAGATCATCTCTGGGGCGCCCAGACGCAGCGTTCGCTGCATTTTTTCGCGATTTCCACCGAAAAGATGCCGGTCCCGCTGGTCGAAGCGATGGCGCGGCTCAAGCGCGCGGCCGCCAAGGTCAATGCCGATCTGGGCGAACTGGATCCGAAGATCGCCGATGGCATCGTCCGCGCCGCCGATGAGGTGATCGCCGGCAAGTGGCCCAACGAATTCCCGCTGTCGGTCTGGCAGACCGGCTCCGGCACCCAAAGCAACATGAACATGAACGAGGTGCTGGCCAACCGCGCCTCGGAACTGCTGGGCGGCGTGCGCGGCGAAGAGCGCAAGGTGCACCCGAACGATCACGTCAACCGCGGGCAGTCGTCCAACGACACCTTCCCGACCGCCATGCACGTGGCGGCCGCGGTCCAGGTCGAACACCATCTGCTGCCGTCGCTGAAGGCGCTGCGCGCCACGCTGGCGGCCAAGAGCGCCGAGTTCTACGACATCGTCAAGATCGGCCGCACCCACCTGCAGGACGCCACGCCGCTGACCCTGGGCCAGGAACTGTCGGGCTATGTGGCCCAGCTGGACCTGTCCGAACAGCAGATCCGCGCCACCTTGCCGGGCCTGCACCAGCTGGCCATCGGCGGCACGGCGGTGGGCACGGGCCTGAATGCGCACCCGCAATTCAGCGCCAAGGTCTCGGCCGAACTGGCGCACGCCACCGGCACCGCTTTCGTGTCGGCGCCCAACAAGTTCCAGGGCCTGGCTTCGCACGAAGCGCTGTTGTTCGCGCACGGCGCGCTGAAGTCGTTGGCCGCCGGCCTGATGAAGATCGCCAACGACGTGCGCTGGCTGTCCAGCGGCCCCCGTTCGGGCCTGGGCGAGATCAGCATTCCCGAGAACGAACCGGGCAGCTCCATCATGCCGGGCAAGGTCAATCCGACGCAGTGCGAAGCCATCACGATGCTGGCCGCGCAGGTGCTGGGCAACGACGTGGCCATCAATATCGGCGGCGCCAGCGGCAATTTCGAACTCAACGTGTTCAAGCCGCTGGTGATCCACAACTTCCTGCAATCGGTGCGCCTCTTGACCGACGGCATGGCCAGCTTCAACGAGCATTGCGCCGCCGGCATCGAGCCCAACCGCGAGCGCATCGCCGAACTGGTCGACCGTTCCTTGATGCTGGTGACGGCGCTGAATCCCCACATCGGCTACGACAAGGCCGCGCAGATCGCCAAGAAGGCGCACAAGGAAGGCCTGTCGCTGAAGGAGTCGGCGCTGGCGCTGGGCTACGTGACCGAGGCGCAGTTCGCCGAATGGGTGGTGCCGGCCTCCATGACCAACGCGCACAAGTCCTAGTAAGACGACTGCCGCGCGCATGAAAAAAGACCGCTGCTGCGGTCTTTTTTCGTTGGCGGCGCAGCGCCTCTCAGGCCGCGCCGGTGAGCATCAGCCACAACGGAATCGTCAGCGCCGAAAGCAGCGTGCCCAGCGATATCAGCACCGCCACCATGCGCCCGTCGCCGCCCATGCGCATGGCCAGCACGTAGGCCGCGGATGCGGTGGGCAGGGCCGCGAACAGCAGCAGCATCCGCGATTCCAGCGGCGGCAGCGCCAGCAGATGCGCGACCAGCAAGGCCACGGCGGGCAGTGCCACCAGCTTGACCGCAAGCATCCAGGCGATCAGCGCGCCATGGCCCTTGCCGCCTTCCCAGGCCAGGCTGGCGCCCACGCAGATGATGCCCAGCGCGAGGGCCGCCGCGCCCAAACGCGCCAGCACCGTGTCCAGCGGGCCGGGCAGGTGCACGCCGGCCAGATTGCAGGCCAGGCCGGCCAGCGTGGAAATGACCAGAGGATTGCGGGCCAGTTCGCGCAGCAGGTTGCCGCCGCTATGGCGGGCCAGGCCGTAGACCGCGGCCATGTTGGCCATGGGCACGGCGAAGCCGACGATCAGCGCCATGACCGTCTGGCCTTGCGCGCCGCCCAGGCTGGCCGACAAAGCCAGCCCGAGATAGGTATTGAAGCGGTAGCCGCATTGCGCGGACGAGGCCAGGCTCAGCGAGGACGGCCGCAGCACCCAGCGCGCCAGCCAGGTCAGCGCGACACCGGCCGCGATGACGGCCGCGCTGGCCTGCAGCAGCATGGCGGCGTTGCCGGCGGTGATGGGGGTGCGCAGGATGGACTGGAACAACAGCGCGGGCAGCAGGACGAAGTAGACCAGCCGCTCGGTGCCGGCGAAGAATTCGCGCGAGAAATTCAGTTTGTGATGCAGCGCCCAGCCCAGCGCGACCAGCATGAAATCAGGGAAAACCAGAAGGGCAACCGACATGGGCAAGTATGTATTTGATGCGCGTCAGACGGGGATCCATACGCTAGGCGTCTGTAAGTATTTGCTGCTATTCTCCGTCATTCTGGCGGGCGCGTGTGCCACAAGCAACGTATAAAAGCAGTGCTCACCCTGCGCACAGAGCATGCGCCCACCGCCGTTAATTGCGGACCTGTCCACAGGCAGGCGCATCACACAACGGTCCGTACACACACGGGCTCGCATATTGGAGGAAACACACCTATGAATAAAGTCCGCTCCCTGGCCGTGGCTATCGCCCTGGCCACCGGCGCTGCCGGCACCCTTGGCGCCTCCGCCGCTCACGCTGCCGACAAGTACCCGAGCAAGCCGATCCGCGTCATCGTTCCGTTCGCGCCCGGCGGTTCCACCGACATCATCGCGCGTCTGGTGACGCAGCGCATGAGCCAGGAACTGGGCCAGCCCATGGTTGTGGAAAACAAGGGCGGCGCCGGTGGCGCCATCGGCGCATCCGAAGCCGCGCGCGCCGATGCCGACGGCTACACGCTGTCCATCGCCACCGTGTCGACCATGGCCGTAAACCCGGCTTGCCGCCCCAACGACCTGCCCTACGATCCGATCAAGGATTTCCAGCCGGTCACCAACTTCGCCAACACCGCCAACGTGGTGGCCGTGAACCCGAAGTTCCCCGCCAAGGACTTCAAGGGCTTCCTGGAAGAGCTGAAGAAGAACCCGGGCAAGTACTCGTACGGCAGCTCGGGCACCTGCGGCGTGCTGCACCTGATGGGCGAATCGTTCAAGATGGCCACGGGCACGGACATCGTGCACGTGCCGTACAAGGGTTCGGGCCCGGCCGTGGCTGACGCCGTCGGCGGCCAGATCGAAATCCTGTTCGACAACCTGCCGTCGTCGATGCCGCAGATCCAGGCGGGCAAGCTGCGCGCCATGGCCATCGCGTGGCCGACCAACATCGAAGCCATCAAGGACGTGCCGACCTTCAAGGACGCCGGTTTCCCGGTGCTGAACCAGCCGGTCTGGTACGGTCTGCTGGCGCCCAAGGGCACGCCGATGGAAGTCGTGAACAAGCTGCGCGACGCTGCCGTCGTGGCCCTGAAGGACCCCAAGGTCATCAAGGCGCTGGACGACCAGGGCTCGGCGCCGTCGGGCAACACGCCGGAAGAATTCGCCAAGGAAATCAAAGAGCAGTATGACTGGGCGAAGGACGTCGTGAAGAAGCAGAACATCAAGCTGGACTGATGCCGCGCGGGGCGGGCGCCGCCTGCCCCCGTCTGCAAGCAATGACGGGCGCCTTTGGGCGCCCGTCTTTTTTTTGCGCGTAGGCCGCTCAGGCCGTGGCGTCGAGTCCGGCCTGCAGCGCCTCGCAAGCGGCGCGCAGGCGTTCGATGAAGTCGCGGTGCAGCGCCGACAGCGGATCCTGGTTGCGCACCATGATGCTGATCGGCACGCGCAGGGCGGGGTCCAGCCGGCGCAGGTTCATGCCGGGCCGCAGCATCGCCTGCGCGGTGATCGCGTCCACGATGGCGTCGCCGCAACCCGCGTCGACCAGGGCGCAGGCCACGTAATGCGTCTGCACCTGGATCGCCACCTGCGGATCCAGGCCCTGCGCGTCCAGCGCCATCTGCAGCAGGGCGCCGGAGGCGTCGGCCGCGTCCAGCACGATCAGCGTATCGCCCGCCATGGCCGTCAGATCCGCCAGCGGCAGCGGGCCCAAGCCTTCCTTGCGGCTCAGGTGCACCAGTTCCGTGTGGCCCAGTCCGATGCGGGTCAGGCCCGGATAGTCGTTGGTGTCGAAGGTGATGGCCAGATCCAGCTCGCGCGTCAGCAGCCCCTGCACCAGTTCAGTGCTGTGATGCGTATGGATGTCGAAAGTAATGCCAGGCTGCGCCGCGCGGCTGTCGCGCACCACGCCGGGCAGCAGTCCCAGGCCCAGCGCCGGCGCGCAGCCCAGGCGCAGGTGGCCGTTGGGATGGTCGCGCAGGCTGGCGGCCAGCCTGCGCACGCTGTTGAGGTCCTGGTTCAGGCGCGCGACCTCGGGCGTGAGGATCTCGGCCTCGCGGGTCGCGACCAGCCGTCCTTTCACGCGCTCGAACAGCTTGAAACCCAGCTGCGCCTCGGCATGCGCCAGGAGCTTGCTGGCCGCGGGCTGCGAGATATGCAGCGCGGCCGCGGCCTCGGTCAGGGATCCGGTACGGCGGATCGCTTCGAAAATCTCGATGTGGCGCAAACGCATGGCACGGTGGGGGACGGTGGGCGGAAACCGCGATTCTAAGCCGGATGCGGCCGGCGTCGCGACAGCCGCCGGCGCCTTGACTATCATGAACCCCTGCCGGAACGCCGGCGCACACCGGAGCCTCCCCATGCGCGCACCCCGTCATGCCGTTGCCTTCATGCTTGCCGCCGCGCTTGCGGCCATGCCTGCCGCGTGGGCGCGTACGCCACAGGCCGTCGAAGACCTGAACCCCGAAGCCGCCAGCGGCACGCAGACGCGATTATTGGCGCGGGCGCCGCATTTCATGATGGCCTCGGCCAATCCGCTGGCGACGCAAGCCGGCGACGAGATGCTGCGCCGGGGCGGCAGCGCGGTGGACGCCGCCATCGCCGCCCAGTTGGTGCTGAACCTGGTGGAGCCGCAATCGTCAGGCATAGGCGGCGGCGCCTTCATGGTGGCGTATTCGGCCAAGAGCGGCCGCATCCAGACCTACGACAGCCGCGAGACCGCGCCCGCCGCGGCCCAGCCGCAGCGTTTCCTGGACTCGGACGGCAAGCCGGTGCCCTTCGCCCGCGCGGTGAATAGCGGCCTGGCCGTAGGCGTGCCGGGCCTGCTGCGCGGCCTGGAGCTGGCGCACAAGGAGCAGGGCGCGCTGCCCTGGGCCGATTTGTTTCAGCCCGCGATCCGGCTGGCCGAGCAGGGTTTCGCCGTGTCGCCCCGCCTGCACAAACTGCTGGCCGGCAACAAGGAGCTGCGCACGCAAGCCGCGGCAGCGGCCTATTTCTATGCGCCCGATGGCGCGCCCTGGCCCGTGGGCCATGTACTGAAGAACCCCGAATTCGCGCGCACGCTGCGCGCGGTGGCGGAGCAAGGCGCCGACGCGTTCTACCAGGGCGACATCGCCCAGGACATCGTCGCCGCGGTGCGCGGCCATGCCGTGCCCGGCGACCTGACGCTGGCCGACCTGGCCGGCTATCGCGCCAAGACGCGAGACCCCGTCTGCGGCGCCTATCGCGGCTATCAGCTATGCGGCATGGGGCCGCCCAGCAGCGGCCCGATCGCGGTGCTGCAGATGCTGGGCGAACTGGAGCAGTTTCCCCTGCCCATCTTTGCGCCGGGCAGCGTGGAGGCGGTGCATTACTTCTCCGAAGCCGGCCGGCTGGCATTCGCCGACCGCGATTTTTATGTGGCCGATCCGGACTTCGTGCGGGTGCCGGTGCGCGCCATGCTGGACCCCGCCTATCTGCGCGCGCGCGGCGCCCTGATCCAGCCGGACCGCAGCATGAAGGTGGCGCTGCCCGGCGATCCGGAAGGCAAGCTCCTGTCGCTGGGCAAGGACGACGCACTGGCGCTGCCCTCGACCAGCCATCTGGTGGCGGTGGACGCGCAAGGCAATGCCTTGAGCATGACGACCACCATCGAAAACGAATTCGGCAGCAAGATCTTCGTGCGCGGCTTCCTGCTGAACAACGAGATGACGGATTTTTCCTCGTCCCACAAGGATCCCGAGGGCCGCCTCGTCGCCAACCGCATCGAGCCGGGCAAGCGCCCGCGCAGCTCGATGGCGCCGATGATCGTGCTGCGCGATGGCAAGCCCTATCTGCTGGTGGGGTCGCCGGGCGGCAGCGCCATCATCAACTACGTGGCCAAGACCATCGTGGGCGTGCTGGACTGGCGCCTGGATATCCAGGCGGCCATCGACCTGCCCAACATGGGCAGCCGCAACAAGGAAACCGAACTGGAGAAGGGCACCGCGCTGGAGGCGCTGGCGCCCGAGCTTGAGCGCATGGGGCACCCGGTGCGGATACTCGAATTTCCCAGCGGCATCCACGGCATCGTGATCGACGCCGACGGCCTGCAGGGCGGCGCCGACCCGCGCCGCGAAGGCGTCGCCCAGGGCGGCTGAGGCCCCGCGCAGGCTTACTCGCCGGTGTCGGCGGAACGCAGATCCGGTGGCAGCTTGCGCAGCGTCGCGGGGGTGCGCGACAGCTTGATCGGGGAACCCACGCCGCGATAGTCGCCTTGCTCCAGCACCATGCCGCGATGACGGGTGTGCGGGTGCGCCAACGCCTGATCCACGCTCTGCACGGCGGCCGCGGGCACGCCGCAGCGCAGCAGGCGGTCGGCCAGTGCGGCGGCCTCATGGTCCGCCAGCAGCGCGGTCAGGTCGTTGCGCAAGGCCTGGCGGTTGTGCAGGCGGTCGGCGTTGGTGGCGTAACGCCTGTCCTCGGCCAGCGCCGGCGCGTCCAGCGTCTGCGCCAGCTGCGCGAACTGGCGGTTGTTGCCGACCGCCAGGAAGATCGGGCCGCTGGCCGTGGGCAGCGTTTCGTAGGGCGCGATGTTCGGATGCGCGTTGCCGCTGCGCGCGGGCACCTTGCCGCTGTAGAAGTAGTTGGGCGCGTGCGGGTGCAGCAACGACAGAGCGCAGTCGTACAGCGTGATGTCCAGGAATTGCCCCAGGCCGCTGTGCGTACGCTCGTTGAGCGCCAGCAGGATGGCCACGGCCGCGTTCAGGCCGGTCACCATGTCCACCACCGGCAGGCCGACGCGGGTGGCTTCGCCGTCCGCGTCGCCGTTCACGCTCATCAGGCCGCACATGGCCTGGGCGCAGGCGTCGTAGCCGGGCAGGCCGCCCAGCGGCCCGTCCGCGCCGAAACCGCTGACCCGGCAATGGATCAGTGCCGGGAAGTCACGGCTCAGCATGTCGTACCCCAGGCCCCATTTTTCCAGCGTACCGGGCTTGAAGTTCTCGACCAGCACGTCGGCGTCGGCGAGCAGATGGCGCAGCAGCTCCTGGCCCGCTGCCTGTGACAGGTCCAGCGTCATGCCGTCCTTGTTGCGGTTGACGCCGATGAAATAGGACGCCGTATCGCCCAGGAAAGGCGGCCCCCAGCCCCGCGTTTCGTCGCCGCCGGGCGGCTCGATCTTCAGCACGTCGGCGCCGTGATCCGCCAGGATCTGCGTGCAATAGGGGCCGCCCAGCACGCGCGACAGGTCTATCACTTTGCAGCCGGCGAGGGCGCCGGCATTGGGCAGGGTTGCAGCCATGTGGGGTCCGTTCAGTCGATGGAAACGTGGGCGCTCTTGATGAGATCGCGCCATTTGGGCACTTCGGCCGAGATGAAGGTGGCCAGGCCCTGCGGCGTCTGGTCCCGGGCTTCGACGATGCCCTGGCTGCGCAGCGTCTGCGCGACCTCGGGATCGGACAGCGCGGTCTTGAAGGCGCGGTTCAGGGTGTCCACCACATCGGCCGGCGTACCCTTGGGCGCCACGATGCCGAAGAACACGCTGACGTCATAACCCTTGAGCCCCTGCTCGGAAAGCGTGGCCAGGTCAGGCAGCGCGTCCGAGCGCTGGGCGCTGGCCAGGCCGATGGCGCGCAGCTTGCCCGCCTTGATGTAGGGCAGCGCGGTCAGGATGTCGGTGAACGACATCGACACCTGCCCGCCCAGCAGGTCATTGAGCGCCGGACCCGTGCCCTTGTAGGGGATGTGCATGATCTGGGTGCCGGCCATGTTGTTGAAGAGGATGCCGGCCAGGTGCGACGAGGCGCCGTTGCCTGATGAGGCGTAGCTCAGCTTTTCCGGATTTTTCTTGGCATAGGCGATGAGTTCCTGCGCATTGTTGGCCGGTACGGACGGGTTCACCACCAGGATGTTGGGCAGGTGGCCGATGCGGATGATGGGCGCGAAGCTGGTCTCGGGGTTGTAGCCTTGCTTCTTGTACAGGCTGACGTTGATCGCCAGCGGGCCGGAGGTGCCGAACAGCAGGGTGTAGCCGTCGGGCTTGGCCGTCGCCACGTATTCCGAGCCGATGTTGCCGCCGGCGCCGGCGCGGTTTTCGACGATGACGTTCTGGTTCAGCGGCTGCCGCAGCTTGTCGGCCAGTCTGCGAGCCAGGGCGTCGGTGGGGCCGCCGGGCGGGAACGGCACGATCAGCGTCACGGGCCGGGCCGAGGGATAGGCGTCCGCGGCCAGCGCGGGCGCGGCGGGGGCGATGGCCGTGGCGGCCGCCAGCAGCAAGGGGGCGAGGGTTCGGTTCATGTTTGTCTCCAGTGGTTGCGCGCCGGCTGTGCCGCCGGCGTCGGTTTACAGCGCGTAGTGCAGGATGGCCCGGCACGCCGCGCTTTCATCGGCCGGGATGGCGTATGGGTCGCGTGGACCCAGACGGTGCAGCAGCACCTGGTCGGCCAGCAGCGCGCGGCTTTCCAGGCCGGGTTCGGTCGCTTCCCAGCGCAGGGCGGCCATGGACACCGCGTGGTACAGCAGCGAGGCGGCCTGGCGCGCCAGCTCGGGACGGTCGGCCTGCGCGGCGTGTTCGGCCAGCGCATAGGTCTGCTCCAGCGCGCGCGCCTGCATCTCGGCCAGTTCGGGCGGGCAGGGGCGGCCCGCGGCCAGCAGGCCGTCGATATGGCTGCGCAGGGCCGGCAGCGAGTTTTCCTTGTTGATGGCGCGCAGCACATCCAGCGCCACGATGTTGCTGGTGCCTTCCCAGATGGAGCCCAGGTGGGCGTCGCGCACCAGCCGGGGTTCGGTCCATTCCTCGATGTAGCCGCAGCCGCCGCGTACTTCCATGGCGTCTCCGGTCACCTTGCGGGCATCGCGGCAGGCGCGGAACTTGATCAGCGGCGTGAGAATGCGCGCCAGCGCCGGATCGGCCGCGCCCTGGTCCGCGCCGGCCAGGGCGCGCGCGGTCTGGAACATCAGGCTGCGGGCCTGTTCGGCCCACACCGTCATCTTGACCAGCTGGCGTTGCATCAGCGGCATGTCAATCAGGCGCTTGCCGAAGGCGCGCCGGTGCTGCGAGACATAGACCGCCTCGGTCACGGCGCGGCGCATCAGGCCGGCGGCGCGCATGCCGTTGGACAGGCGCGAGTTGTTGATCATGTCGGCCATGTGCTTGAAGCCGCGGCCGCGCTCGCCCACCAGCCAGGCCACCGCGCCTTCCAGGCGGATCTCCCCGCTGGCCATCGAGCGCGTGCCCAGCTTGTCCTTCAGGCGCAGGATGCGGTAGTGGTTGTGCGTGCCGTCGGCCAGGTCGCGCGGCAGCAGGAACAGCGATACGCCCTTCAGGCCGGGCTGCGATTCGCTGCGCGCCAGCACCATGGCGTAGCCCGCGTCCGGGTTGGAGCAGAACCACTTGTCGCCGTGGATGAGCCAGGTGCCGTCATCCTGCGCGGTGGCGGTGACTTCGGTGGCGCTGACGTCCGAACCCGCGCCCTGTTCGGTCATGAACATGGCGCCCTGGCGCAGCGCGTCGAAATCCTGCGAGGTCACCTGCGGCAAGACCCGTTCGACCAGTTCGGGGTCGCCGAACTTGCGCAGGGTACGCGCCAGCGAATCCGTCATGCTGACCGGGCAGCACAGGCCGAACTCCGCCTGCACGAACAGATGGCTGAGCGCGTACTTGGCGGCGGCGGGCATGGGCTCGGGCCAGCCCAGCACGCCGCCGCGGTGCGACAGCGCCGCCAGGCCGAATTCGCTGTAGGCCAGGCGCTCCAGCTCGACATAGGCCGGATGCTTGTCGATGCGCGACTCGTCGGTGCCGGCGCGGCTGCGTACGGACAGCGTGGGCGGGTGCTTGTCGGCGGTGGCGGCCAGTTCGTCCATGACGCCGCCGGCCAGCGCGCCCAGGCGTTCCAGGTGGGGCAGCAGGTGGGCGTGCAGCGCGGGCGGCAGGTAGCGCCGGCTCAGCGCCTCGGCGTAAGGGTCCGCGCTGAACAGGTTCTGCCCGCGGGAATCCGGAACAGGCGTGGCGGCGGGGGGCGCGGTCTTGACGGGGGTATCCATGGCGGCATCCTGCTGAAGACGGGAACGATGCCTGTGATGGTGCTTGCATGGATTAATCTATACAAATACTGTTTGTGTGTAGAACAATCCAAAAAAAGTATGGATTGCCGTCCCGGGGGAGACAGATGGACCTGGATCCGCGCCTGTTGCGCTATTTCATCGCCGTGGCCGAAGAGCGTCATTTCAGCCGCGCGGCCACGCGGCTGCACATTTCCCAGCCCCCGCTCAGCTACGCCATCCGGCAGCTGGAGGAGAACGTCGGCGCGCGCCTGCTGACGCGCACCAGCCGCCACGTCGAACTGACCGACGCCGGCCAGGTGCTGTACCGCGAAGCCCTGACGCTGCTGCGCCAGGCGGAAGAGGTGCGCACACTGGTGCAGCGCGTGGACGCCGGCCTGCGCGGCCGGCTGCGCATCGGCTTCGTGGGCTCCATGCTGTACCGCGGCCTGCCCGCGCTGCTCAACGCCATGCGCGCCGAGCTGCCGGACGTGGAACACGTGCTGACCGAGCTGAACTCGCACGACCAGATCGAGGCCGTGCGCCGCGGCGAACAGGACCTGGGCTTCATCCACGCCAATCCGGTGCCCAACGGCGTGCTGGCGCGCGACCTGATGGCCGAGCCTTTCGTGGTGTGCCTGCCGCAGGCGCATCCGCTGGCCGGCCGCGACTCGCTACGGCTGGCGGAACTGGCGGCGGACGATTTCGTCTTCTTCGCCCGGGCCGCTTCGCCCAGCTATTACGAGACGGTGCTGTCCATGTGCGTGTCGGCCGGCTTCATGCCGGTGATCCGGCACGAGGTCCGGCATTGGCTGAGCGTGGCCTCGCTGGTGTCGCAGGGGTTGGGCGTGTCCATCGTGCCGGCCTGCCTGTCGCGCAGCGGGCTGGCGGGGACGCGGTTCATCGCCTTCGAGCACGCAGCCCGTTCGCTAAGCCAGATGATCTGGCGCGAGGCCGCGCGCTCGCCGCTGCAGGAAAAAGCGGTGGAGATGGCGGCGCGGCATGGCTGGGAGCCCCCGGAAACCTCGTGAAATCCGCCATCCGGGTAGGCAGAACCCGCCCGAAGGCTTATCGTTAGCGGTATCCCCGCGCCGTCAGTCCGGCGGCCAGGGAGGGAACCGTTTGCATATGAACGCGAATTCCGGGTTTTAGCCATGTCCTACCGTCCAGTCCTGCCGCTCACGCGCCGCAGGCGTTTCATCACCAGGCTGCGCCATTGCGGCCCTCCGGCGAAGTACTGAACCCCACTGCAGGGTGTTTCGGTTCCACTTCTCCGGAGTCTTTCGTGGAAATTCCTTTTTCGTTTCGTCCGCGTCTTTTCGACGCGATGCGCGGCTACGACCGTGTCCGCTTCGCCCAGGACCTGGGCGCGGGCCTTACCGTGGCCGTGGTCGCGCTGCCGCTGGCCATGGCCTTCGCCATCGGCTCGGGCCTCAAGCCCGAGGCCGGGCTGTTCACGTCCATCATCGCGGGCTTCCTGATCGCCCTGCTCGGCGGCAGCCGGGTGCAGATCGGCGGGCCGGCGGGCGCCTTCATCGTCATCGTCTACGACATTGTGCAGCAGTACGGCGTGGCCAATCTGATCATCGCCACGGCGCTGTCGGGTGTGTTGCTGTTCGTGATGGGGCTGCTCAGGCTGGGCACGCTGGTGCGCTTCATTCCGGTGGCGGTGATCATCGGCTTCACCAATGGCATCGCGGTGCTGATCGCGTTGTCGCAGGTCAAGGATTTCCTGGGCCTGGCGATTCCCAAGATGCCGGGCGACTTCTTTGGCATCCTGGGCGCGCTGGGCAGCCATCTGTCGTCGCTGAATCCCTGGGCCGCCGGCGTTGCGCTGCTGTCGCTGGCGGTGATCGTCGGCTGGCAGCGCTGGTTGCCGGCATGGGGCGGCCAGCGGGCGGCCAGGCTGGCCCGCGTGCCGGGCTCGATCATCGCGCTGGTGCTGGCGACCGCGGCGGTGGCTGTATTCGGCCTGCCCGTGGAAACCATAGGCAGCCGCTTCGGCGGCATACCGGCGGCGCTGCCGGACTTCACCTTGCCGGCCTTCAGTTGGGAATCGGCCCGCTTCCTGCTCATGCCCACCGTCACGCTGGCGGCGCTGGGCGCCATCGAGTCGCTGCTGTGCGCGCGGGTGGCCGACGGCATGATAGGCGACCGGCACGATCCCAACCAGGAGCTGATGGCCCAGGGCGTCGCCAACTTCGTCACGCCATTCTTCGGCGGCATGCCGGCCACGGGCACCATTGCGCGCACCGTGACCAACGTGAAAAGCGGCGCCACCAGCCCCGTCGCGGGCATGGTGCACGCGCTGGTGCTGCTCGTGGTGATGCTGGCGGCAGCGCCCCTGGCGGCCTCGATACCGCTGGCCACCCTGGCGGCCATCCTGATGTTCGTGGCCTGGAACATGGGCGAATGGCGCGAGTTCGCGCGGCTCAAGAGCTACCGGCTGCCGTACCGGATCACGCTGGTGTCGGTGTTCCTGCTGACGGTGGTCTTCGATCTGACGGTCGCGGTCGAATTCGGCATTTTTGCCGCCTGCCTGACCTTCATTTACCGCATTTCCAGCCTGTCGCGCGCCGAACGCATCACGGCCGCGGAACAGCCCCTGCTGGCCGGCATGGAAGGGAGGATCGAGGTCTGGCGCCTGTACGGCACCGTCTTCTTCGGCGCCACCAAGCTGGTGGAGTCGCTGGAAGACCGCCTGCCTGCCCGGGCGCTGGTGCTGGACCTGAAGAACGTGATCTACGTGGATTCGACCGGCGCCGAGGCGCTCGAAGCACTGAGCAAGGCATGCGAGACGCGAGGAGTGGCGCTGATCGTCTCGGGCCTGATGGGCCAGCCGCAGGACATCGTGCGCCGCATCGGCCTGTACAAGCGGCTGCAGGGCCATCTGCAGCCCGACGTGGCGAGCGCCACGGCCGCCGCCCTGGCGCTGGCGGCCGAGGGCGGCTAGACGGTTGGGGGGCTTGGGCGGCCCCCCCATCTCCCTAGCGGAATACGACGGTCTTGCTGCGGTTGAGCAGGATGCGGTGCTCGACGTGGCTGCGCACGGCGCGCGACAGCACCAGGGACTCGATATCACTGCCGACCTGGGTCAGGTCCTGGGCGGTCATGGTGTGGTCCACGCGCTCGATGTCCTGGTCGATGATGGGGCCTTCGTCCAGGTCCGAGGTCACGTAGTGGGCGGTGGCGCCGATGATCTTGACGCCGCGCGCATGCGCCTGGTGGTAGGGGCGCGCGCCCTTGAAGCTGGGCAGGAAGCTGTGGTGGATGTTGATGGCGCGGCCGTTCAGCGCGCGGCACATGTCTTCCGACAGGATCTGCATGTAGCGGGCCAGCACCACCAGGTCGATGCCTTCCTGGTCGACCAGGGCCAGCACCTGCTTTTCCTGTTCCGCCTTGGTGTCGGCCGTGACCGGCAGGTAGTGGAACGGGATGCCGTAGGACGCGGCCAGGCTGGCGTAGTCGTTGTGGTTCGACACGATGGCGGCCACTTCGGCGTGCAAATGGCCGCTGTGCACGCGGAACAGCAGGTCGTTCAGGCAGTGGCCCTGCTTGCTGACCATGATCAACAGGCGTTCCTTGCGGCGCGCGTCATGCAGCTTCAGCTCCATGCCGTACTCGGCGGACATGCCGTCCAGCCGTGCCCGCAGGTCGCTGGCGGCCACGCCCGCCGGCACGTCGAAGTGCACGCGCAGGAAGAAGCGGCCGGTCTCTTCATCGCCGAACTGCTGCGAATCCAGGATGTTGCAGCCCAATTCGAACAACAGGCCGCTGACGCGGTACACGATGCCCGTGCGGTCGGGGCAGGACAGGGTCAGGATGTAGTCGTTGTGCTGCATGGTGCGGGGACAGGAGAAGAAAGAGGAAAAGGGGGAGGGACAGCCCGTCGGCGGTATCAGGCGCCCGCGGGGGCTATCCGTTCAGGCATGCCAGCGTCTCTTCGGCCAGGGCCAGGCTGGAGGTCAACCCGGGGGATTCTATGCCGAACAGGTTCACCAGGCCGGGCACGCCGTGCGCCGCAGGACCGGAAATGACGAAATCGGCGGCGGGTTCATGGGGGCCGGAGATCTTGGGCCGGATGCCGGTGTAGCCCGGCGCCAGGGCGTCATCGGGCAGGGCCGGCCAATAGCTGCGCACGGCGGCGTAGAAGACCTCGGCGCGGGCCGGGTCCAGCGTGTAGTCCTCGGTGTCGACCCATTCGGTGTCGGGGCCGAACTTGGCCTGGCCGCCCAGGTCCAGCGTCAGGTGCACGCCCAGGCCGGCATGCTGCGGCACCGGGTAGATCAGGCGCGAGAACGGCGCGCGGCCGGACAGCGTGAAATAGCTGCCCTTGCACAGGTAATCCTTGGGGATGCTGGACGCGGGCAGGCCCTCGATGCGGCGCGCCAGCGCGGGCGCTTGCAGGCCGGCTGAATTGATCAGCACGTTACAGCTCAGGGCCATGCCCTCGTCGCCGCCGAACTGCAGCTCGAAGCCGCCCTCGGGACGGACCCGGGCCGACGCCAGCGGCGTATGGAAGACGCACTGGGCGCCCGCGTTTTCGGCGTCGCCCTGGAACGACAGCATCAGCGCATGGCTGTCGACGATGCCGGTGGACGGCGAGGACAGCGCGGCGGTGCAGCGCAGCGCCGGCTCCAGGCGCATGGCGTCCTCGCCGGAGATGAATTGCAGGTCGTCCACGCCATTGGCCCGGGCGCGCTGGGCAATGCCCTCCAGTTGCGCGGCCTGTTCCGTCGTGGTGGCGACGATGAGCTTGCCCAGCCGCTTGTAGGGCACGCCGCGCTCGGCGCAATAGGAATAAAGCAGGTGCTTGCCGCGCACGCAGAGGCGGGCCTTGAGGCTGCCCGCCGGGTAATAGATGCCAGCGTGTATGACCTCGGAATTGCGCGAACTGGTGCCGGTGCCGATGGCCTCGGTGGCTTCCGCCACCAGCACTTCGCGCCCGGACTGGGCCAGCGCCCGCGCGATCGCCAGGCCGACCACGCCCGCGCCGATGACGACGCAATCCACATCCACGCTCATGGTGCTTTCCTTTCCGAACGCGCGCCGGCCGGGGTCAGGTCGAAACCGCCGGCATGGAAGACCAGCGGTGGCTCGCCGCTATGGCCGCAGCGCTCCACTTCGCCCACCATGATGACATGGTCGCCCTCGACATAGCGGCTGCGGTTGTGGCATTCGAACCAGGCGGCGCAATGGCCGTCCAGCATGGGCGTGCCGCCTGGCGCGTGGTGCACCGTCAGCCCGGCGTAGCGGTCCGGCGTCTTGCCGGTGGCGAAGCGGCGCGCCAGCGCGATCTGCTCCGCGCCCAGCACGTTGACGACGTAGCGCTCGCACTGCTCGAAGGCGGCCAGCGACGACGAACTGCGCGACAGGCTCCACAGCACCAGCGGCGGGTTCAGCGACACGGAGTTGAAGGAGCTGACCGTCAGGCCGATGGGCGCGCCATCGGGGTCGGCGGTCGTCACGACCGTTACGCCCGTGGCGTAACGGCCCAGCGCGGTGCGGAAAAAGGCAGCGTCAAAATCAGGGGAGGAGGCGGTCATGCAATCGTTAATTGGGGGCGGGCGCGACGCGCCCGGCATCAAGGCGACAGGCGTTCGATCTTCCAGGCCTGGCCGTCGGCGACATAGCGCAGGCGGTCATGCAGGCGCGAAGGCCGGCCTTGCCAGAATTCGAAGGCGGTGG
This sequence comes from Achromobacter pestifer, assembly GCF_013267355.1. Taxonomy (NCBI): domain Bacteria; kingdom Pseudomonadati; phylum Pseudomonadota; class Betaproteobacteria; order Burkholderiales; family Alcaligenaceae; genus Achromobacter; species Achromobacter pestifer. The sequence continues at coordinate 1,580,487 of NZ_CP053985.1, read as the reverse complement.
GCTTCAGGCGGTAGCCGCCCCAGTGCGGCGGGCGCGGCGGCTGTTCGCCGAAGCGCTCGCGGAACTCCTGTTCGCGGGCTTCCAGTTCTGCACGGGTGATGGGCTGGCTCTGGCGCGAGGCCCAGGCGCCGATGCGCGAACCGGCGGGCCGGCTGTGATAGTAGGCGTCCGACTCGTCGCCGGCCACCTTTTCGACCACGCCTTCGATGCGGACCTGGCGCTCCAGCGGCTGCCAGAAGAACAGCAGGCTGGCGCGCGGCTCGGCCTGCAGGTCCAGGCCCTTGCGGGATTCGTAATTGGTGAAGAACGTGAAACCGCGCTCGTCAAAGCCCTTGATCAGGACGATGCGCGCGCTGGGCTGGCCGCTGGCGTCCACCGTGGCCAGGGTCATGGCGTTGGGTTCGGGGACCTTGGCGGCCTGGGCCTCGTCGAACCAGCGGGTGAATTGCTCGAACGGGGAGGCCGCGGCCTGGCCTTCGAGCAGCACGTTCTTGTCGTAGCTTTGACGCAGATCAGAGACGGACATGGGGCTAGTAGTTCAGCGTTGATAACAAGGAGTTTATACCGCCTGGAAGGCGGTACCCTTATTGACCCCGCTCAGGGCGCAGGCAAGATTTCCCGAGGCGCGGCCTCAGGCGCTTTCCGGCAGGGTGTGCCCGTCCAGCTCCAGCCGGCGCGCGATGGCGTCCAGGCGGGCGTCATGGATGCCGGCGGCGCGCAGCGCCTGGGCGGTCTGCACCACGTAATCGGTGCAGGGGCCGTAGCGGCCGGCGGCCCTGCGCACGATGGCCAGCAGCTCGGGCTCGGGCAGGGCGCGGATGTAGGCCGGATTGTCCCGGTTCATGATGAAGACCAGCGCCCGCACGGTGCCGGTATCGGTGGTGCAGTTGATCCAGCGGGGCAGATAGGCGCCGGTGGACATCTCGCGCTCCCATAGCGCGGGGAAATAGGTCGGCACCTGGCCGCCCGCCAGACGGTAGACCACCCCGCGGCAGGAACCGCCCCGGTCCAGGCCGAATACCAAACCCGGGCATTCCGGGGTGCCGCGGTTGACCCGCGACCACAGGCACAGCGCCCGGTGGTGGCCGCGCAGGGTCGCCAGCCGGCGTTCGACGAAATCGAAGTCGGGCCGCCAGATCAGGGAGCCATAGCCGTACACCCACACGTCCTCGCCCGATTGCCAGTGGCGCAGGGCCTCGTCCAGCGATTCCTGCCGCTCTTGTGGAGTCCAGAGGCGAAAAGGCAGGCTGGCGCCGGAGTTGCCGGCGGCGGGAGGAGAGGACTGCATGTTCACGGCTACGCTTTGCGTTCGGATTCGATCGGGGGATTGCGGTTGGCCCAGCCTCCGGCCATCAGGGCCACGGAATAAGCCCAAAAGAGGGGGGCAACGCCAATTACCGCACCGAGCGCGCCGAAGGTCAACGGCAGGGACACCTGCGAGCCGTTGATCAAGGCCATCCGCAGGCCCACGGCCTCGGCGGCGCGGCCCGGCGGCGAATGCTGGTGCAGCAGGGAGAGCATGCTCGGCTGGCAGCAGCCCAGGGCCAGGCCGAGGATGAACGACAGCACGATCAGGACGGTAACGTCGGTGAACAGCGGGTAAAGCATGAAATCGATGGCGGCCGTCGCCATCGCTACCCGCACTAGCGTCCAGGACCGCACGCGGCGCTGGATCAAGGGCAATATCAGGCGGATAACGAAAGTTGCCGCCGCGAAGGACGCAAGAATGATGCCGATGGTGGTGGCCGACAGGCCAATGGCGACGCCGAAAATCGGCACAACGAACAAATGGGTGTCCCACGCGCCGGACAAAATGGTGTTGACCATCAAGATGCGGCGCAACGCCGGCACTTCCAGCAATTCAGTAACGCGCCGCTTTTCAGCCTCTTTTTTGCCTGACAACTGCGAATCCACTGCCTTCAATTGGTGACGCAAGGCATAAAGGCCGCCCGTCGACAGCAGCGGACCCAGGGTCAGCAGGCCGAAGGCCAGGCGTGTGCCCAAATGGTCGATGGCCAGCCCGGCGATCAGCGGACCCGAGAATCCGGACCCCGCCAGCGCCAGCGACATGAAGGAGAAATTGCGCAGCCGCTGAGCCGGTTCCGCGTGGCCCAGCAGGTCCTGCGTGGCGACCTGGTGCAACATGAAGCCGATGCCGATGCAACAGGAGGCAATCAGCAAGGCGAACTGGGTTTGCGAGATGAAAGGTAGCGCGGTGCCAGAGGCGACCAGGGCCGTGCCGATGGCCAGCGGCCGCACGATGCCCACGCGGTCGACCCAGCGGCCGGCGCGCACCGAAAACAGCATGGGCAGCACCGCGAACACCGCGACCAGCGTGCCGACCTTGAAGGTCGACAGCCCCATTTGCAGCGCGGTGAGCGAAACGGTAATCCGTCCCCCTGTGAGCGCCACGTGATTCATCATGGCCAGCAGACACAAAAGCACCGCCCCGGAAAACTCTGGGGAACTGGGTGACGAAGAGGGGGATCTATGAGAAGTGGACACGGATACGGCTTAACTGCGTTCATTCTGGCCATATCGTCGCCCTATGTCGAGGCGTGGTTGTTTTGCAGCGCCGCAAACGTATATTGGCGCCAATCGCATGATGGCGGCTATCTAAGGGCGAACTCGCGTGCTTATGGCGCAAGATGGCGGCACGTTCGCCGCATCTGCGGGCAAGGGCTTTCGTGAGTGAGGGACAAAGCGTTGTATCGTTCATGCAACGGAACAATCACGCGGACCTTGACGTACCGACCCGCTTTACTGTTTTTCACCGTTTTGCCACAGATCGTCGATGGTTCCGGCGGACGACACGTTTAGGATGAGCAGGCATCGTGGGCAAGGTCGCTTGCCTGGTCCGCAATTCGCAATACCGGCGCCGGCCCGATAGCCGGCGCTACATCCGGCAGGTTCAATGAAAAAGTCCCGCAGCAAGTTCAAGCGCTACTCCCTGATCGCCGTTTTGCTCCTGTTAGCCGTGTTCGGCGTGCGCGCCGCGTTCTTCTCCGCGCCGCCGCCGCTCACTTTCGCGGTGGCCGAGGTCACCCGCGCCAATCTTGAAGACAGCGTGCTGGCCAGCGGCACCATCGACGCCATCGAGCGCGTCAGCGTGGGCGCCCAGGCCACCGGCCAGCTGAAATCCCTGAAGGTGGCGCTGGGCGATCGGGTCAAGAAGGGCCAACTGGTGGCCGAGATCGACGACATGACCCAGCAGAACGAGCTGCGCAACGCCGAAGCCGCCCTGCAGACCCGCCGCGCTGAGCGGGCCGCCAAGGTCGCCACGCTGAAGCAGGCCGAACTCGCCTTCCGCCGCCAGCGGCAGATGCTGGCGGCCGACGCCAGCTCGCGCGAAGCTTATGAGACCGCCGAGGCCACGCTGGGCGTGACCCGCGCCGAGATCGCTTCGCTGGACGCGCAGATCGCGCAGGCCGAGATCCAGGTCGACACCGCCCGCGTCAACCTGGGCTACACCCGTATCGTCTCGCCCATCGACGGCATGGTGGTCGCGGTGGTCACCAAGGAAGGCCAGACCGTCAACGCGATCCAGAGCGCGCCCACCATCATCAAGGTGGCCCAGGTCGACACCATGACCATCAAGGCGCAGATCTCGGAGGCCGACGTCACCCGCGTGAAGCCGGGCCTGCCGGTGTACTTCACCATCCTGGGCGAGCCCGACGAGCGCTACCGTGCCCAGTTGCGCGCGGTGGAACCGGCGCCGGATTCCGTGCAGAAGGACGACGCGACGTCTTCCCTGACCGGATCGGCCAGCGGCAGCTCCACCACCGCCGCCGTCTACTACAACGGCCTGTTCGACGTGCCCAACCCGGACGAGAAGCTGCGCATCTCCATGACCGCCCAGGTCTTCATCGTGCTGGGCGAGGCCAAGGACACGGTGGTGGTGCCGGCCTCGGCGCTCGGCAAGCGCGGCGAGGACGGCCGCTACGCCGTGCGCGTGGTCCTGAAGGACAACAAGACCGAAACGCGCCAGGTCAGGATAGGCATGAACAACAACGTCCAGGCGCAAGTGCTGGAGGGGCTGGAGGTGGGCGAGCGCGTCGTGTCGGCGGATGCCGCGCCGGCCGCCGCGCCGGGAGCCTGACATGAGCGGGCCTCTGATCTCGCTTACGGGCGTGCGCCGCGAGTTTCCCGCGGGCGAGCAGACCATCGCGGTCCTGAAGGACATCGACCTGACCATCGAGGCCGGAGAGATGGTGGCGATCGTGGGCGCGTCCGGGTCGGGCAAGTCCACGCTCATGAACATCTTGGGCTGCCTGGACCGTCCGACCCGCGGCGAGTACCGGGTCGACGGGCGCAGCACGGGGGAGCTGGACCCGGACGAACTGGCCGAGCTGCGCCGCGAGCACTTCGGCTTTATTTTCCAGCGCTACCACCTGCTGTCCGACCTGACCGCACAGGGCAACGTCGAGGTGCCGGCCGTCTATGCCGGCAAGCGGCGCGAGGCGCGCCTGGCGCGCGCCGACGAATTGCTGCGGCGGCTGGGCCTGGGCGACAGGACCGGGCACCGGCCCGGCCAGCTGTCCGGCGGCCAACAGCAGCGTGTCAGCATCGCGCGCGCATTGATGAACGGCGGCGACATCATCCTGGCCGACGAGCCGACCGGTGCGCTGGACACGCACACTGGCCAGGAAGTATTGCGCATCCTGGAAGAACTTAACGCGGCCGGCCACACCATCATCATCGTCACGCACGATATGAACGTGGCCCGCCATGCCCAGCGCATCATCGAGATCAGCGACGGCGAGATCGTCGCCGACAAGCGCAATCCCGATGCGCCGCGGACCGAGCGCATCAAGGAAGACGCGCCGGCGCTGGCCGCGCGGCCCGTCTGGCAGGCTTACCTGGACCGGTGCCGCGAGGCTTTGCGCATGGCGCTGCTGGCCATGAACGCGCACCGGCTGCGTACCGCACTGACGATGCTGGGCATCATCATCGGCATCGCGGCCGTGGTGTCGGTGGTGGCGTTGGGCGAGGGTTCGCGCCGCAAGATCCTGGACGACATCAGCGAAATCGGCACCAACACGGTGGAGATCTTCCCGGGCAAGGACTTCGGCGACGAGAAGGCCGTCAATATCCGCACCCTGGTGCCGGCCGACGCGGACGCGCTGGCGCGCGAATCCTACGTGGACAGCGTCACGCCAGAGGTCTCCACCAACAACACGCTGCGCTTTCGCAACGTGTCGGTGACCGGCACGATCCAGGGCGTGGGCGAGCAATATTTCCGCGTGCGCGCCATCAAGCTGGCGCAGGGCAAGTTCTTCGACGACACCAGCGTGACGCGGCGCGCGCAGGAAGTCGTGATCGACGACGCCACCCGGCGCAAGCTGTTCGGCTTGCATACCGAACCCATTGGGCAGGTGGTGTTCCTGGGATCCATGCCTGCGCGCGTGATCGGGGTGACGCAGAAGAAGGATACCGTCTTCGGCAGCAACGACACGCTGAACGTGTGGGTCCCCTACACCACGGCGCTGTCGCGCGTGCTGGGGCAGCAGCATCTGAAGAGCATCACGGTGCGCGTCAATGACGCCACGCCACCCGCCGCGGCCGAGCAGGCCATCGTGCGCGTGCTGACGCGGCGCCACGTGACCAAGGATTTCTTCGTGTTCAACACGGACGCAATCCGCAAGACCATCGAACGCACCACCGCCACCATGACGCTGCTGGTGTCCATGATCGCGCTGATCTCGCTGATGGTGGGCGGCATCGGCGTCATGAACATCATGCTGGTGTCGGTGACCGAGCGCACCCGCGAGATCGGCGTACGCATGGCGGTGGGGGCGCGGCGCAGCGACATCATGCAGCAGTTCCTGATCGAGGCGGTGCTGGTGTGCCTGATAGGCGGCGCGATCGGCATCGTCCTGTCCCTGGGGCTGGGCGTGCTGGTGTCCAAGGCCACGCGCGGTTCGTTCCAGATGATCTACTCCACGGCATCGATGGTGGCGGCGTTCAGCTGCTCGACCTTGATCGGTGTGCTGTTTGGTTATTTGCCGGCGCGCAATGCTGCACGCCTGGATCCCGTCGAGGCGCTGGCCCGGGAATGAGGAAGATGAAAGTGGTTTCCCTGATCTGCAAACCCGGCGTCCTGGCGCTGCTGCTGGCCCTGGCCGGCTGCGGCAGCCTGCTGCATACCGACTACGAGCGGCCGCTGACGTCCATCCCCGCGGCCTGGACCCATGCGCCCGCCGGCGACTTCCAGGCCGGGCCGCTGGCCGACGGCGGCGAGTGGTGGCAAAACTTCAACGACCCGACGCTCAACGGCCTGGTCGACGCCGCGCTGGCGCGCAACAACAACCTGGCCGCGGCCGCGATCCGCGTGCGCCGGGCGCAGTACCAGGCTGGCATCACCGAGGACAAGCTGCTGCCGCAACTGGGCGGCAACGCCAATGTGACGCGCAACCGCAATCTGTACGGCGATCGCGCCATCTCCCGGACCAATGCGGCGCAGCTGACCGTCAGCTACGAAGTAGACCTGTGGGGCAAACTTTCCAGCCAGCGCGACGCGGCGCAATGGGATGCGCTGGCGACCGAGCAGGACCGCCAGAGTGCCGCGCTGTCCCTGGTGGGCACCACCGCCACGCTGTACTGGCAGACCGCCTTCATCAACCAGCGCCTCGCCAGCAGCGCCGAGAGCATCGCCTACGCGCGCAAGACGCAGGACCTGGTGCGGGCGCAGTACGCGGCGGGCGGCGCGTCGGCGCTGGAAATGGCCGAGGCCGAACAGACCGTGGCCAGCCAGGAAGCCGCTTACACGCTGCTGGTGCAGCAGCGCGTGGAATACGCCAACGCGCTGACCATTCTGTTCGATGGCCCGCCGGACCGCATGATGGCCGACCCCGCGCGGCTGCCGGGCTATCCGCTGCCGCAAGCCCGCGCCGGCGTGCCCGCCGAACTGTTGGGCCGCCGCCCGGACCTGCGCGCCGCCGAGCTGCGCCTGCGCCAGTCCCTGTCCACCGTCGACGCAACCCGCGCCAGCTTCTATCCGCCGGTGACCCTGACTGGCGCTTTGGGAAGCTCGAGCCCCACGCTGTCCGATGTCCTGCAGAACCCGGTCGGTTCCCTGGGCGCGGCGCTGACGCTGCCGTTCCTGCAATGGAACCAGATGCAGCTCAACATCAAGATCTCCAAGGCTGACTACGAAGAGCGCGTGGTGAACTTCCGGCAGGCGTTGTACCAGGCGATGGCGGACGTGGAGAACGCGCTGTCCAAGCGCACGCAACTGCGCTTGCAGGCGGCGCAGCTGGATGCGTCTCTGCGCGCGGCGCGCGAGGCCGAGCGGCTGTACGAAGTGCGCTATCGGGCGGGGGCGGTGCCGTTGAAGGACTGGCTGGACGCGCAGGAGAAGCGGCGGGTGGCTGAGGTTTCCCGGGATGAGAATATGTTGAATCGGTTGGTGAATCAGGTGACGGTTTATCAGGCGCTCGGTGGGGATGATGTGGGTGGCGGGGCTGCTGCTGCTGAGTCTGCTGCTGGCGCGGCGGTGGGTTCTTAAGACGTCTGGCGCGTCGGTGCGCTGGGGCGCGCGGGGCAACGATTGCGGTCCGGAGCCTACGCTCCGGACTTCCCCGTCGTCATCCTCGTACGCCTTCGGCTCCCTTCGGCTCCCTTCGGATTCCCTCGGGCTTATCGACGCCCCGCGCGCCCCAGCGCACCGACGCGCCAGACTCCGCTTTCGAAACTTGGCGTTAGCTGGGTAGGGCTGATCTTCGTAGGGTTCTTGCCGACTGTGGTGGTGGGCGAAGATCTTGCGGTGCCCGCCCCAACAGGCCGCCCGGGCGGCCTGTTGGGGCTTACGCGGTGTCTTGCGGGTGGTGGTGGCGCTGCGCGCTTAGGGGAGGCGGTGTTCGTTTGGCTGTCAGGCGGGGGTGCCTCGGCCGCTCAGTTCTGCCTCTATCTGCGCGACCGCGTCGCTGATGTAGCCGGCGATCAACGCGCTGCGGTTGTGGTCCAAACGGGCTGCGATCGCGGTGACGCTGATTGCTCCGGCTGGCGTCCCATCCGTTTGGCGAATGGGGACGGCAACGGTTCTGACGCCCGGAATCTCAAGCGCATCCTTGATGACGTAGCCTCGCGTACGCGCATCGATGAGATCCTGCTGCAGCTCTTCGGCGCTGTATCGGGGAAATCGCTCTTTGCTGCGAGCGTCGTTGATGGCGCAGATCCTTTGCACTTCCGGCTCGGATAACGCCGACAGGATCGCCAAGCTGCCGCCGCCGACAGTAAGCGGCCTGCGGCGACCGACATCCAGGACCAGGGCCTTGATCGGGAAGCTTCCTTCCGCCCGGTCCATGCAGACGCCGTCAAACTTGGAGCGTTCGATGAGAAAGACCGTATCGCCGGTCTGCTCCGCCAGTATTCTCAAGTACGGATGGCACACATCCCGAACGGCCAATCGCGGCGCTGCGGCCAGCCCCATCTCGTACATGGCCGCGCCCAAAAAATAGCGTTTGCTATTCACATCCTGCCGCAGCATTCCCTCACCCAACAAGCCTTGCAAGATGCGGTGGACAGTGGGCTTCTCGATCTCACTCATCCTGTGCAGATCGGTCAATCGCAGGCCTGTTCGGTTATGCGTCGTAATCAGGCGCAGCAGCGCCATGGCTCGTCGCAGGGCTTGGGTGCCTGAATTCGACTCGCGATCAGTAGCGGCTGGTTTTGGCATTTTCAGTATATGGACCAAATTCCAAAACCCAAGCATACCCATTTAAAGCGAGTTTATTTAGAGTTCAGTCATTCAATTCATACTGATGGTTCACTATATGGAACATGAGATTGCCAGGCGAACTGCCTTGCAGGGATTGCGTGTCCTGGACTTGTGCACGCATGCCACGCAGTACTGCGGCAAGCTGTTGGCGCAACTCGGGGCGGAAGTCATACTCGTGGAACCTCCGGCCGGATCCGCGACCCGGCGAACCGGGCCGTTCGTCGGCGACCAGCCTCACATGGAACGGAGCCTGTCATACGCCTATCTCAACCAAGGCAAGAAAGGCGCTTGCCTTGATGCCTCCACGCCGGAAGGTCGCGATCTCGTGCTGAAATTGGCTCGGACAGCCGACATCGTGATCGAGGATTGGGGCGTAGGCGTATTGGAACGTTTCGGTCTGGGCTATGCGGATCTATGCGCGGCGCGCTCCAGCGTGGTTCTGACTCGCATCAGTCCTTACGGCCAGACGGGACCCTATTCCACGTACGTGGCGGACGACCTCACCACCTTGGCCATGGGAGGATTGCTGTACCTGGGCGGCTATCCTGATACCGCGCCGTTGGCGGCATACGGGCAACAAGCCTACCTGGCGGCGGCGCAGTTCGCCGCGGTGGGTTCCTTGATCGCGCTATGGGAATGCGAAACCGCTAGCGGAAGCGGGCAATTGGTCGACGTGTCGATACAAGAGTGCGTGTCGATGGCCCTGGAGAATGCGGCGCAGTTCGTGGATCTCGAGGCTACGGTGCGGCGCCGCAATGGCGGTCAACAGCGCCAGGCGGGTACCGGCGTATTTTCGTGCGGCGACGGCATGGTCTACCTGATGGCAGGCGGGATCGCCGGCAATCGCTTTTGGAATGCCACGGCAAGCTGGCTCCAGGATGTCGGCGCTCCCGGCGCCGCCTCGCTCCTGGAGCCCCAGTGGCAAGATCCTGAGTTCCTCGCGAGCGATGACGCCAAAGCACAATTCGAAGGCGTTTTCCTGCCATACGCCTCGACCAGAACAAAGGCGCAGCTTTATGCCGAGGGACAGCGCAGGCGTATTCCTATTTGCCCCGTCAGTACCAGCGCAGACCTATTGGTCAACCCGCAGCTGCGGCATCGACAGTTCTTCCAGGAGACCGATCACCCGTACACCGGCATGTCCTTCGCGGTACCGGGGGCTCCCTACCGCCTGACTGAAACGCCATGGCGCTTGGGCGCTCCGGCCCCCCGGCTCGGAGAGCACACGGCATCGATTCTGAGCGAACTCGGCATAGGCTTCATGGACCAGGAATTGCTGCTGCTTTCGGGGGGTACGGCATGACGACCAAACGCGAATCCGCAGGGCCGCTGAGCGGCATCACCATCATCGATTTCACGTGGATTGGCGCCGGATCCTTCACCACCAAGCTGTTTGCGGATTTCGGCGCCGATGTCATCAAGATCGAGAGCGCCGATCGCCTGGACTCGCTGCGGGAAGCCAGGCCCTTCAAGGACGGCCGTCCGGGTGTGAATCGCAGCGGCTACTTCGCCGACCGAAACTCCAGCAAACGTAGTATTACCCTGAACCTCAAGTCTCCAGAGGCGTTGTCGTTGGCCCTGGATCTGATCAAGGGCGCCGATGTCGTCGCCAACAACTTCACCCCTGGCGCCATGGACCGTTTGGGTCTTGGATATCCTGCCGTGAGGGACTGCAATCCGTCCATTGTCTACCTGGCAATGTCCATGCAAGGGGATGAAGGGCCGCACGCGAACTATCTGGGTTATGGATTGACCATGGGCGCCTTGACCGGTCTGCAGCACTTGTGCGGCCTGCCTGGCCGTCCCCCTGCGGGAACCGGGACCAATTTTCCCGACCATATTCCCAACCCGACGCATGCCGCCATCGCCGTTCTATCGGCATTGCGCCATCGTCGACGTACGGGAAAGGGACAATACATCGACCTGGCGCAGATTGAACCCATGATCGCATTACTGGGTCTTGCGGTTTGCGACTACACCGCCAATGGCCGGATCGGGGCGGCGCGGGGCAATGTGCACGAACCTTTTTCTCCGCATGGCGTCTATCCGTGCGCAGGACAAGACCGCTGGATCGCCTTGTCCGCCAAGACAGATCATCAATGGTATGGATTGCAGGCTGCGCTGGGCAATCCGGCCGTTCTTCGCGATTCCGAGTACGGGACTCCCGCCCTGCGCCTACGCAATCGCACGCGGCTGGATCACGACATCGCTTGCGTGACACGAGACGAGCCCGCTCAAGCCTTGATGGAGCGAGCGCAGACTCTCGGGGTTCCAGCCGGACTGGTGCAAGACGCGGCGGACGTTCTTCGCCATGACCCACAACTGGCGCATCGAGACCATTGGCGCTGGCTGGATCATCCCGAGATGGGCGTGTCGGTCTACAGCGCGCCACCCATGAAGCTCTCTCGGACTCCTGGTGATGCGAGGTTTCCAGCGCCGTTGCTAGGACAGCACACTGATGAGATCTTGAAAGAACGTCTCAAACTGAGCGACGCAAGGATTGCGGACTTGCGCGGAATCGGCGCGCTTCGATGACCGTGACACAGAAACCTCCAGCCTTCGCCGCGAACGCCATTGCAAGAGCGTTTGCCGTCTAGTGCAGAAACAGGGGAAACATCATGACCGTAAGAATCCATGTGGACGACGGCGTGGCCACCATCACGCTGGATCGCCCGGAGGCGATGAATGCCATTGACCCGGAGACGCGAGCAGAACTCCGCTCGGCATTGGCAGGAATCTCCAGTGACGACACGATCCGCGTGGTGATCCTGACCGGAGCGGGTGACCAGGCTTTCAGTACGGGTTCCGACCTCAAGAAGACCATGCCGCCCAAGGAAAGCTTTGCCCAGCTCACTTTCGGTCGCAGTCAATCCGACTCCATCATGGGAAGCGTGAAAATCGCTCAACCGATCATCTGCGCCATCAATGGTCATGCGATCGGCGGGGGGCTGGAGATCGCGCTCGCCTGCGACATCCGCATCGCTTCAAGAGACGCCAGCTTCGGATTGGCCGAGGTCCGCATCGGCAGCATCCCCAGCGGCGGTGGAACGCAGCGTCTGCCGCGGGCCATAGGATTATCCAGCGCGATGCTCCTGCTGCTCACGGGTGACCGGATCGACGCCGACGAAGCGCTACGAATAGGGCTGGTGAGTCGCATCACATCGCGCGAGGATCTTCTTCCCATGGCCCAGGCCATGGCGCGCCGCATCGCATCGAACGCGCCGCTCGCTGTTCGAGCGGTCAAGCGTTTGGTACGAGAAGGCCTGGAAATGCCGCTCGAAGGCGCGCTCGAACTTGAACGCTACGCCTTCGGTCTGCTTCGAGACACGGAAGACCGCATCGAGGGCCGGCGAGCCTTTCAAGAGAAGCGTGCGCCGCAATACCGCGGACGCTGACCCATCAGCTTCGAATGCCACGCCTGCGCGCAGCGTCCTCCATACATCCACCAACACCCATATGCCAAAGAAGGCCGCCCGCGCGGCCGTCTTTGGCGTCCCTGCAAGATCTTTCTCTCGTCCTCCCCAGGAAGCAGAACGCCAAGCACACCGCCCGGCCCAGCGGCCGGCAAGATTCAGCTGGAAGAGCCCGGCGCGGCGGCGCCCGGGGTGGCGCGGGGCGTCGATAAGCCCGAGGGAATCGGAAGGGAAGGCCGCAGGCCTGGACGACGATGACGACGGGGCAGTCCGGAGCGAAGGCTCCGGACCGCAATCGTTGCCCCGCGCCACCCCGGGCGCCGCCGTGCCGGGCGTCTAAAGAACCACAACAACGCCTGCAATAAAATACTCCCCATGAACTCCCCCGACCACATCCCGGAACCCGCCGCCGACCTCGACCGCCGCTTCGGCAGCCTTTCCCGCCTGTACGGCCCCGAAGCCCCCGCCCGTCTGCGCAACGCCCACGTGGCAATCGCCGGCCTGGGCGGCGTAGGCTCCTGGACCGTCGAAGCCCTGGCGCGCTGCGGGGTAGGCGCGTTGACCCTCATCGACCTGGACCACATCGCCGAATCCAACGTCAACCGCCAGATCCACGCGCTGACCCAGACGCTGGGACTATCCAAGGTCGATGCCATGGCCGAGCGCGTGCTGGCGATCAATCCGGAATGCCGGCTGACGCGGGTGGATGACTTCGTTTCGCCCGAGAACGTCGCCGAGGTCCTGCCCGGCCCGTACTCCGTCATCATCGACTGCACCGACCAGGCCACCGCCAAGATCGCGATGATCCTGCATGCGCGGGAAATCGGCGTGCCCATGCTGTTGTGCGGTGGCGCGGGCGGCAAGACCGATCCGCTGGCCTTGCGCGCCGGCGACCTGTCCGCCGCGGTCAACGATGCGCTGCTGTCCAAGCTGCGCAACAAGCTGCGCCGCGAACACGGTTTTCCGCGGGCTTCCGACCAGAACGGAAAAGCCTTGAAGCGGGTGCCCAAAATGGGCATCCATGCCCTGTGGTTCGACCAGCCCGCCATCCTGCCCGACGCCTGGACCCGCCCCACCGAAGGCGAGGACGACATGGGCGCCTCGGGAGCAGCCCTGGCGCCGCAAGGCTTGTCCTGCGCCGGCTACGGCTCGGTCGTGACCGTCACGGCCGCCATGGGCATGGCGGCGGCCAACGAAGCCCTGCGCCTGGCAATCTGAACCACCGGGCCGCTACAGGGCCACGAACACCACGCCGTCCTCGATCCTGACCGGATAAGTGGCAATGTTCTCGCGCAGCGGCGAACAGAGCGCGCGCCCGTCGCGCACGTCGAAGCGCCCCTGATGCAGCGGACACTCGATCTCATGTCCCATCAGAAAGCCGTCGCACAGCCGCGCATTGCCGTGCGTACAGAGGTTGGCGGTGGCGTAGACCTCGCCGTCCACGCCATACAGCGCGATCTCGCGGCCGCCGGCCTGCACGGCGATGACGTCGTCTTCAGGCACCTCGTCCCGCGCGACGGCCTTGATCCATTGCGTGCTCATTGTTGTCGTGTCCTTGTTCAGATGGGGTAGATAAGCGAATTCGGCACCAGTTCGCTGTCGAAGATGCACAGCCGGGATTCGAACTTGAGTCCGTCCGGGCCGTGGCGGACCACGTCCAGGTAGCGCCCCACGTTGAACACCGTGGTCAGCTGGCTGGGCTTGGTGCGGAACACGGCGTAGTTGGCCTCGGACTCGATGCGGTCGCCCTGCACCGACAGCACGCGCGGCGCGCCCACTACATGGCGCTGGTAGTAGGGGTCGTGGAAGATGGTGTCGGTGGCGCCGTAGATGCGGTCCTTCAGCATGCCGCGGCTTTCGAACGCCATGGTCGCCAGCGGATAGCCGCGCTCGTGGTTCTCGCGCGGCAGCACCTTGTACACGCAATCCTCCAGGAAGAACTCGGGCCACTTCTCCCATTCTTCCGCGTCCAGCGCGGCGGCGTAGTCGTTGTACAGGCAGGTCAGTTGGTAGTAGAGGGGAAAGTCCAGCATCGTCAGGCCTCCATGACCCGCCGCCAATACGCGTACATGCCGCGGATCAGCGTTTCCGTGACCATGTGGTCGGTGTTTTCGGCGGTCTTGCCGCCCAGTTCCGCCACGCTGCGGTGCCAGGGCTTTTGTTCGAAACCGGATTGCGAGAATTCGATGACCTCGCCGTCGTCCGCCGACACGAAGCCCGCGGGGCCGAACAGATTGGCTTGGCGCAGCCGGCGGCGCGTCATTTCGGGCGTGTCGTCGGCAAAGCCGAAATGCGTCCACACGAAGTCGAAGGCGTCGTGGCCCACCGGCTGGATGTGGCGGGTGGACAGCGAATTCACCTGCTGCTGGATGATGACGCTGGGAAACAGCGTCATCAGCACGGCGGTGGGGCCGTTCCACCAGGGTTCCGGCACGATGTCGAGAAAACGGTCGTCATTCAGCGACATCTGCTCCTTGAAGCTGGACACGCCGCTGGTCACGCTGCCCTTGCCGCCCTGGCCGCGCGTCGAGATCATGGCGGCGTGGCGCAAGTGCTGGTCCATCTTCAGCTCGGAGCGGTTGTCGGCCCGCCACAGGCCGAAGGTGACGAACCAGGTATGCAGCAGGCCCGGATGATAGGGATCCTTGATGTTTTCCTGCATCAGCTTCCAGTTGCCGGGGATGCGCTGGCGGCTGTAGCCATGGATCACCAGTTCGCGGCCGTCGAAGACGCGGTCGAAGTAGTGCAGGATGTCCGGCCCCAGATAGTCCGCCAGCGGTTCGACATCGTGGTCGAACGAGGCGAACACCACGCCATTGCGGCAGGCCACCGCCAGTTTGGTCAGACCGTGTTCTTCCGGCTTGAAGTCGGGCGGCATGCCGCCGTTGACCTTGCCGTCCTGTTTGACGCCGCGGCGGAACGGCACGCCGATCAGGTTGCCCTGCAGATCGTAGTTCCACTGGTGATACGGACAGACGAATTCGCTGCGGTTACCGGAACGCTCGCGGCAGAATTGCACGCCGCGGTGGGCGCACACGTTCTCGACCACGCGCACCTGGCCGTCGTTGTCGCGCAGCAGGATGACGGAGCGTTCACCGACAGCGGTGCGCTTGAAGTCGCCCGGGTTCGGAATCTCGGCTTCCAGGCCCACGTAGCTCCAGTGCGCGCGGTAGAAGAACCGCTCCATCTCGCGCTGATGCAGGGCGGCATCGGTGTAGACGCCGAAGGGAATGCGGTGGGATCCGTCGTCCTGCCAGCGCGGGGCGAATTGGATGGGTTGCTCGGGGGCGTTCATGATCCGCTCCGGCGACAGGGCGCGGCGGCGGGCAGCGTACAGGTACGCATGGCGAGTCTCCTTGGTTCGGCGGACCGCGGGGGCGGTCCGGCAGAGCCGGCGCGGCATGGGCGCTGGCGTTTGTCGCATCATCGGGCAGGTTATGAAATAAATAAATAGAATCTGCTTGATGAGATAAATCACCAGAATCAATATTGGTGGAGACCGCCCATGAACCTGCAAGACGTGGACCTGAACCTGCTGGTCGTCTTCAATGAACTGCGCAAGCACGGCCGGGTGTCGGCCGTGGCTGAGAGCCTGGGCATCTCGCAGCCCGGCGTCAGCAATGCGCTGGGCCGGCTGCGCAAGCTGCTGGGCGATGAACTCTTTCTGCGCACCTCCCGCGGCATGGTACCCACGCCCTATGCGCAGGACCTGGCGCAGCCCATCGCCGCGGCGCTGGAAGCGCTGCACAGCACCTTGAACGCCCGCGCCGCGTTCGACCCCGCGCACAGCGAGCGCGCCTTCGTGATCGGCGTGAACGACGTGGGCGAGACCTATTTCCTGCCGCGGCTGATGCGCGCGCTGGACCGCGCCGCGCCCAGCGTCACGGTGCGCACCGTGCGCACGACCTCGATCGACGTGAAAGACGAGATGGAGCGCGGCCGCATCGACTTGGCCATGGGCTTTCTGCCCGACCTGAAAAGTGGTTTCTTCCAGCGCCTGCTGTTCCGCCAGCCTTATGTGTGCATCTTCCGCCGCGACCATCCCCTGGCGCGCACCGGCGTGTCGGCTCGGCAGTTCCGCGCGGCCGAGCACGTGGCCATCGCCTCGGAGGGCACGGGGCACGGCGTGGTCGACCAGGTGATAGGGCTGGCCGGCATCCGGCGGCGCCTGCGCCTGACTGTGCCGCACTTCATCGCGGTGGGGCCGGTGCTGGCCGCCACCGACATGATCGCGGTGGTGCCGCAGCGCTTCGCCGACTGCGCCTGCGGTCCGTTCGGCCTGGCAACCTCGCCCTGTCCGGTGAAGATCCCGGAGTCGGTCATCAATGTGTTCTGGCACGCCCGCAACCACCGCGAGCCCGCCAACCAGTGGCTGCGGCAGGTGGTGGTCGACGAGTTTGCGGATTAAGCGTCGCGCAGCGTGACCGGAAACCAGCCGCGCAGCGCGTTGGACAGGCGGATTTCCTCGGCGGCGTGCAGGTCGGCCAGGGTCAGGACGCGCTCTTCCACTTGGTCCGTGTCCAGCAGTTCGGCGCGCTGCACGCCGGGCAGGCAGCCGCTGTCCACGGGCGGCGTGTACCAGTCGCCATCCAGGCGCAGATAGACGTTGCTGCGGCTGCCTTCGCAGAGTTCGCCGCGCTCATTCAGATAGAGCAGGTCGAAGATGTGCGGATGCGAGGGCAGCCATTCGATGGTCTTGGTGTACCAGGGGCGGTAGGTGGTCTTGTAGCGCAACAGCGGTTCGGATGAACGCAGCGCTTCGGGCGCCAGCATGGCTTCCTGCGCGGGGTGCAGGGGCGGCAGCGGCGCGGTCTGGATGTTGCGGCTGCCGTCGCGCGCCACCAGCAGGCGCAGCCGGTGCGGCCCCGGCGTGGCCAGGCCCAGCGCGGTAATCATGATGTCGGCCTCGACGGCGCGGCCGCCCCAGCCATAGCCCAGGGCCTGGCAGGACGCTTCCAGGCGCTTGAGGTGGCGCGCCAGCAGCGGCACGCGTCGTTCGGCGTCGACCAGGATGGTCTCGATCAGTTCGGGTTGCATGGGACTCTCCTGGGGTAAAGGTGCGCTGCCGCCGCGCTCTATCCTACTACCGATGGCTGCCGGCGCGCAGGGGCGCCGGACGCCTGGATAGCGGCCTCAGGCCCGCAGGATCCGGGCCTTCCAGTGGCATTCCTGCCATTCGTCGGCCGGGTCTGAATCGTGCACGATGCCCCCGCCCACGCTGTAGACGCCATGTCCGGCCCGGTCCAGCACCAGGGTGCGGATCGCCACGTTCAGCGAGAAGTCGCCGTCGGGCGCCAGCCAGCCGACGCTGCCGCAGTACAGGCCGCGCGGCGCCGCCTCCATCTGGCGGATGCGGCGCATGGCCGCCACCTTGGGGGCGCCAGTGATGGAGCCGCAGGGAAACAGCGCGCGCAGCACGTCTTCCAGCGAGGCGTCGGGCGCCAGCGCCGACACCGTGGACGTCATGGTCCAGACGGTGGGATAGCGCTCCAGCGAAAACAGGGCGTCGACCCGCACCGAGCCCGGCTCGGCCAGCCGGCCCAGGTCGTTGCGCAGCAGGTCCACGATCATCAGGTTTTCGGCGCGGTTTTTCTCGCTGGCCAGGAGCGCCTGGCCCAGCCGTTCGTCCTCGGCCGGATCGGGATGGCGCGGGGCCGTACCCTTCATCGGGCGCGTGGTCAGGCGCGGGCCGTCGCGGCGCACGAACAGTTCCGGCGAAAACGACAGCACGGTGCGTTCCCCGTCCTGGATGAACGCACCGTGCGCCACCGGATTGCGGGCGGCGATGCGCCGGTACAGCGTGGCGGGGTCGCCCTGGGATTGCAGGTCCAGCGGCTGGGTGTAGTTCACCTGATACAACTCGCCGTCGCCGATCAGGCCGCGGATGGTCTCGATCTGGCGCACGTATTCCGCCTCGGTCATGCGCGGCGCGGGCAGGCTGATGGCGGCCGGCGCGCTGCCTGCATCCGGTGCGTCCCAGGGCGCTTCGTCCTGCTTGCGTTCGAACACCAGCGCCGTCAGGCGCGGCCTGCCGTCGTCGCGCGGCGGCGTCCAGGGGCCGGCGGGCGGCGCCATGGCGGCTTCGGGCAATAGCCATTCGCCCAGTTCGTAGTCCAGCAACAGGGCGATCCAGCGCCCCTGCCGCCGCTGCGCCTCGATGGCGGCCAGGGCCGGGCCGACCTCGGCGGCGCAGCGCGCCTCGATCCGCGAGCACAAGCCCTCGAACCGCAGCGCGCGGCCGGCCAGCCGGTCTTCAAAACGACATTCCATGCGTCTTACTGCTGTTGATGTGCCAGGAATTCCTTCAGGACCCGTCCGGTATGGGAATGGTCGCTCAGGGTCATGACGTGTTCGGGAGAGCCTTCGCCCACCAGCTTGCCGCCGCCCGTGCCGCCTTCGGGGCCCAGGTCCAGCAGCCAGTCGGCTTCGGCGATCACGTCCAGGTTGTGCTCGATCACCACCACCGTATTGCCGGCTTCCACCAGGCGATGCAGCACATGGATCAGCTTTTCCACGTCGGCCATCGACAGGCCGACGGTGGGCTCGTCCAGCACGTACAGCGTATGCGGGATGCGGGATGCGCGGCCGGTCTTGATCAGACCGTCGGTCAGGCGGGCCTTGGACAGCTCGGTCACCAGCTTGATGCGCTGCGCTTCGCCGCCCGACAGCGTGGGCGAGGGCTGTCCCAGCGTCAGGTAGCCCAGGCCCACGTCCTGCATCAGCTGCAGCGGGCGGTGGATCTTGGGATGCGCCGCGAAGTAGCCGATGGCGTCGTCCACTTCCATGGACAGAAGTTCGCCGGCGTTCTTGCCGCGCATCTGCACGCTGAGCGTGTCGTTGTTGAAGCGCGCGCCGTTGCAGGCGTCGCAGGGCACCTTCACGTCCGGCAGGAAGTTCATCTCGATGGTGCGCATGCCCTGGCCTTCGCAGATCGGGCAGCGGCCGTCGCCGGTGTTGAACGAGAAGCGCGCCGCGGTCCAGCCGCGCATGCGCGCTTCGCGGGTATCGGCGAATTGCTTGCGCACGTCGTCCCAGAAGCCCACGTAGGTGGCCGGGCAGGAGCGCGGCGTCTTGCCGATGGGCGTCTGGTCCACTTCCAGCACGCGGTCGATGGCTTCCCAGCCCTTGATGCTTTCGCAACCCGCCCAGCCCGGCGCCTTGCCTTGCGAGACGGCCTGCATCAGGTTGTCCAGCAGCACTTCGCGCGCCAGCGTGGACTTGCCCGAGCCCGATACGCCGGTCACCACGCTCAGGCGGCCCACCGGGAACTGCGCGTCCACGCTGCGCAGGTTGTGCAGGCGCGCACCCTTGATCTCGATCATGGGCGTGTCGGCCTCGACCGGCCGGCGGCCTTGCAGCGGATGCTGCAAGGGTTTGGCCAGATAACGGCCGGTGACCGATTCGGGCGCGTCGATCAGGTCTTGCGCGCTGCCCTGGGCCACCACGCGGCCGCCGCGGATGCCCGCGCCCGGTCCGATGTCGATGATGTGCGAGGCGCGGCGGATGGTGTCGTCGTCGTGTTCCACCACCACCAGCGTGTTGCCGTTGCCTTCCAGGCGCGCCAGCGCGTCCAGCAGGATGCGGTTGTCGCGCGGATGCAGGCCGATGGTCGGCTCGTCCAGCACGTAGCAGACGCCTTGCAGATTCGAACCCAGCTGCGCGGCCAGACGGATGCGCTGCGCTTCGCCGCCGGACAGCGTGGGCGCGGCCCGGTCCAGCGCCAGGTAGTTCAGCCCCACCTCCTGCATGAAGTTCAGGCGTCCGCGGATTTCCGTGAGGATGTCGCGGGCGATCTCGCCTTCGCGGCCGCGCGCCACCAGTCCGGTGAAGAAGGTATGCGCGTCCGACACCGGCAGCGAGGCGAGTTCCGCGATGGACTTGTCGCGCCAGCGCACGGCGCGGGCCACGCGGTTCAGGCGCTGTCCGTCGCATTGCGTGCAGGGCTTGGCCTCGCCTTCGTACCAGGCGTTCCAGGCGGTTTCCTCGCCGGTCTGTTCTTCGTCGAAGCCTTGCAGTTGCAGGCCGGTGCCGTAGCAGCCGGTGCACCAGCCGTGCTTGGAGTTGTACGAGAACAGGCGCGGATCCGGCTCGGGGAAGCTGGTGCCGCAGGACGGGCAGGCGCGCTTGACGGAGAAGTGCTGCTGCTGCAGGTCGCTGTCCAGCGCCTCGTGCAGCTTGTTCACCGGCCAGACCACCGACATGACGCCTTGGCCGTTTTCGAGCGCGTTCTTGACCGCCGCGCGCAGCTCGGCCTCGTTGGCCGGATCCACCACCACGTCCGCGATCGGCAGCTCGATGGTGTGTTCCTTGTAGCGGTCCAGGCGCGGCCAGGGGGCGACGGGGATGAACTCGCCGTCCACGCGCAGGTGCGAGTGGCCCTTGGATCCGGCCCACTTGGCCAGATCCGTGTAGTAGCCCTTGCGGGCGGTGACCAGCGGCGCCAGCAGGCCGATGTGTACGCCCCGGTGCTCGCGCAGCAGCCGCGCCACGATCTGGTCCGTGTTCTGGGGCTCCACCGCCACGTTGCAGTCGGGGCAGTATTGCGTGCCCAGCTTGACGTACAGCAGGCGCAGGAAGTGGTGGATTTCCGTCATCGTGGCCACGGTGGACTTGCGTCCGCCGCGGCTGGTGCGCTGCTCGATGGCGACCGTGGGCGGAATGCCGAAGATGGCGTCCACGTCCGGTTTGCCGGCCGGCTGCACGATGGCGCGGGCGTAGGCGTTGAGCGATTCCAGGTAGCGGCGCTGTCCCTCGTTGAACAAGATGTCGAAGGCCAGCGTGGACTTGCCGGAACCGGACACGCCGGTGATGACGGTGAACTTGTCGCGCGGGATTTCCACGCTGACGTTCTTCAGGTTGTGCTCGCGGGCGTTGCGGATCTCGATCGCCATGTTGGCCTGGCGGCGCTCGCGCACGAGGGATTGCAGTGGGCGGCCCACGTCCGCGCCGTAGGCTTCGCCAGGCTCGGCAATGCGGGCGGTCAGGCCGGCTTGTTCGACTTCCTGCGCGTCGGCGTCGGTGCTTACCACCACGTCGGCTGGCAGGATGCTGACTTCGTAGTCGCGCAGGGCGGCGCCCGTATGCGACTTGGGGTTGTCCATCAGGTCCTGCGGCGTGCCGGTGCCGATGACCAGGCCGCCGGCGTCGCCGCCTTCGGGGCCCAGGTCGATCAGCCAGTCCGCCGCGCGGATCACGTCCAGGTTGTGTTCGATCACCAGCAGCGTGTGGCCGGCGGCCAGCAGCTTGCGGAATGCGCGCATCAGCCGCGCCACGTCGTCGAAGTGCAGGCCGGTGGTGGGTTCGTCGAACAGGAACAGGCTGCCCTTCTTGGCGACCTTGGCGGTCGAAATGCCACTGCGCGCGGCTTCGGCCAGGTGGCCGGCCAGCTTCAGGCGCTGCGCCTCGCCGCCCGACAGGGTAGGCACGGGCTGGCCCAGCCGCACGTATTCCAGGCCCACGTCGGCCAGCGGCGCCAGGCCGGTCTGCACGTCGCGCAGACCCTTGAAGAAGTCCAGCGCCTCGCTGACGGTCATCGCCAGCACTTCGTCGATGGATGCGCTCTTGCCCAGGTGCTCGACGCGCACCTCCAGCACTTCGGGGCGGAAGCGCTTGCCGTCGCAGTCCGGGCAGCGCAGGTACACGTCGGACAGGAACTGCATCTCCACGTGCTCGAAGCCGGTGCCGCCGCAAGTCGGGCAGCGGCCGTCGCCGCCGTTGAAGCTGAAGGTGCCCGCGGTGTAGGCGCGTTCGCGCGCCAGCGGGGCCTGGGCAAACAGCTTGCGGATCGCGTCGAACGCGCCCACGTAGCTGGCCGGGTTGGAGCGCGCGGTCTTGCCGATGGGGGTCTGGTCGACCATGACCACGTCGGCGATCTGCTCCGCGCCCAGCAGGCGGTCGAACGCGCCGGGCGATTCCGACGGCTTGCCCTTCTGCTTGAGCAGGGCAGGGAACAGCACGTCCTGCACCAGCGTGGACTTGCCCGAGCCGGACACGCCGGTCACGCAGACCAGGCGGCCCAGCGGCAGTTCGACGGAAACGTTCTTCAGGTTGTGCGCGTTGACGCCTTCCAGCAGCAGGCGCGGCGTGTTCGCCGCCACCGGCATGGGGCGCGGCGCTTCCACGCGCTGGCGGCCGCCCAGGTAGTCGCCCGTCAGCGTGCGCGCGGCGCGCAGCTGGGCCGGCGTGCCGTCGAAGACGATATGGCCGCCGCGTTCGCCGGGGCCGGGGCCGATGTCGATGATGCGGTCCGCGGCCACCATGACCTGCGGGTCGTGCTCCACGACCACCAGCGTGTTGCCGGCGTTGCGCAGACGGTGCATGACTTCGACGACGCGGTGCATGTCGCGCGGATGCAGGCCGATGGACGGCTCGTCGAGCACGAACAGAGTGTTCACCAGCGAGGTGCCCAGCGCCGTGGTCAGGTTGATGCGCTGCACTTCGCCGCCGGACAGCGTGCGGCTCTGGCGGTCCAGCGTCAGGTAGCCCAGGCCCACGTCGCACAGGAACTTGAGCCGCGCCCGCACTTCGGTCATGAGCAGGTCGGTGGCGGCGTCCAGCGCGCCGGAGAACGACAGCGCGTCGAAGAAGATCCGCACCCGTTCGATGGGCAGCAGCATCACGTCGTGGATGGACAGGCCGCCCAGGCCTTCGAGCTGTTCGCGGCTCCAGTTGGCGCTCACGGGCATGAAGCGCTTGTAGCGGCCGTCTGCCGGCGGCAGCACGGTGTCGGCCTCTTCCCGGGTGCCCAAGCGCCAGAGCAGCGCGTCGGGCTTGAGGCGCGCGCCGTTGCAGGTGGGGCAGGGCGTGTAGCTGCGGTACTTCGACAGCAGCACGCGCACGTGCATCTTGTAGGCCTTGGTTTCGAGCCAGTCGAAGAAGCGCTGCACGCCGTACCACTGGTGCTTCCAGGCGTCGTTGCCGCCCTTCCAGTCG
The DNA here is from genome assembly GCF_013267355.1 of Achromobacter pestifer. Lineage (NCBI taxonomy): Bacteria > Pseudomonadati > Pseudomonadota > Betaproteobacteria > Burkholderiales > Alcaligenaceae > Achromobacter > Achromobacter pestifer. Next base: position 1,557,423 of record NZ_CP053985.1, on the reverse strand, counting down.
GGCGTGCCGTAGAGCACCCAGCGCTTGTGCTCCTCGCTCATGCTCTTCCAGGGCACGCCCAGCGGCACGCCGGCCTTGGGCGCGTACTTCTGCAGTTCGTCCTGGCATTCCTTGTACGACGGAGTCGTCCAGGGCTTGATGGCGCCTTCCAGCAGGGTCTTGTTCTCGTCCGGGATGACCAGGCCGAAATCGATGCCGATCACGCGGCCGAAGCCGCGGCAGGCTTCGCACGCGCCCAGGGGCGAGTTGAACGAGAAGCTGCTGGGCAGGGGATCGGTGTACTCGATGTCGCAATCCGCGCAATGCAGGCGGTCGCTGTACTTCCAGATGTGGGCGTTGCCGCCCTCGGCGTCCATGACGTACACGGCCAGGTGGCCGGCGCCCATGCGCAGCGCGGTGTCCAGCGCTTCCATGATGCGTTCGCGTTCGGTGCCGGCGAAACGGAAGCGGTCCTGGATCACGTGCAGGATGCGGCGCGATTCGGTGCCGGCCTTTGCGGCCTTGGTTTTCTTGGCGCCCTTGGCCGGGGCGGCCGCGCGCGGCGCGGCGGTTTCCTCGGCGTGCACCCGGGTGTAGCCCTGCTGCTCCAGGAAGCCGCGCACTTCTTCTTCAGTGAAGTTGGACGGGACGGCGATGGGGAAGGTCACCACCAGGCGCGGGTCGCCGGCAGCGGCGGCGCGTTCGGCCAGCGAGTGGTAGACGGAATCAGGCGTGTCGCGCCGCACCACCTTGCCGCAGCCGCGGCAATACAGCTTGGCGCCGCGCGCGAACAGCAGCTTCAGGTGGTCGTTCAGTTCCGTCATCGTGCCGACCGTGCTGCGCGAGCTGCGCACCGGATTGGTCTGGTCGATGGCGATGGCGGGCAGGATGCCTTCGATGCGGTCTACCTGCGGCTTGTCCATGCGGTCCAGGAACTGGCGCGCATAGGGCGAGAAGGTTTCCACATAACGCCGCTGTCCCTCGGCGTAGAGAGTGTCAAAGGCCAGCGAACTTTTGCCTGACCCCGACACGCCGGTCACGACGACCAGTTCGCCAGTGGCGATGGTCAGGTCCAGGTTCTTGAGATTGTTCTGGCGGGCGCCAACGATGCGAATTTGGGAGCTCATGGACGGTATCGTAGCCTGAGGGGAGAGGCCTGCCCGAGCGACAACCCATCGCTGGTTCCGAGCGCGGCGATATGGAATAATTGACTATATTGTGAGTCATCGGTCCATGATGTGGACAAATACAGGCTCACTAGCTGTACAAATAAACAGTATCGCAGATTCGTCTGACATCCGCGCTGTCCGGGTTGCACATTCTGCTGATTCATTGCTAAAGGCATGCTGCCCTTAGCTGGAGACGTTCTTGCTGGAAACCAAGGTCCCGGGCGCCGCGGCGTTCGCCAAATTCATGACGGTGCTGCAGGCGGTGGCGGATGCGCCTCAGCCGCCCACGGCCGCGTCGCTGGCGCGCAGCTGCGGCTATCCCCGGCCTACCGTCTACCGCATCGTCGCCGCCCTGGCCGAGCAGGGCATGGTGGCCGAAACCGGCGGCGCCTACCGCCTGGGGCCGCGGCTGATGTCGCTGGCCAGCCGGGCATGGTCGCAGTTCGACCTGCGCGCGGCGCTGGCGCCTGACCTGCAGGCCTTGCGCGATGAAACCGGCGAAACCGTGCACCTGGCCGTGCCGGCCGGGCACGAGATGACCTATATCGACAAGCTGGAAAGCCCCGGGCCGGTGCGCATGGCCTCGCGCGTCGGAGCCTCCGTGGCGCTGCATTCCAGCGCGGTCGGCAAGGCTTACCTGGCAGCGCTGGATCCAGCCTCGCGCGAACGTGTGCTGCACGAGCTGCCGCTGACCGCGCGCATGCCGGGCACCGTGACCAGCCTGCCCGAACTGCGCGCCGTGCTGGACGAGGCCGCCGCCCGCGGTTACGCCACCGACGACGAAGAAAACGAAGCCGGCATCGTCTGTTACGGCGTGGCCCTGTGCGACGCGGCCGGGCGGCCAGTCGCTGGCGTCAGCGTCAGTACCCTGCTGTTCCGGCGGCGCGACGACCCGCAAGCCGCCTATATCGAACCCTTGCTGCGGCTGCGCGATGCCGCCGCGGCCAAACTCGCCGTCCTGCCGGTATCGCCCGGCGGCGCCTGACCCTCTGCCTCCAAGGAATGCCATGACCGCCTCTGCCGCACCTCGTGCCTCCAAGCTTGCCGCCCTGCTGGCCGCCCGGGTCGTCCCCGTGCTGCGCTACACGGATGCGGCCACCGCCGCCTATGCGGCTGAAGTTGCCGTGGCCGCCGGCTGCACCACGCTGGAACTGACCTGGACCATCCCGGGCGTCACCGATCTGCTGCGGGCGCTGCGCGACAAGCACGGCAGCGCGCTGCTGCTGGGTGTGGGCACGGTGCTGGACGAGCATCAGGCGCGCGAGGCCCTGGTCGCGGGCGCGGATTTCCTGGTGTCGCCGGCGCTGGCCACCGACATCGTCGACCTGGCGCATGCGGCCGATGCGCTTTGCCTGCTGGGCGCGTTCACGCCCACCGAAGTGCTGGCGGCGCGCCGCGCGGGCGTGGACGTGGTGAAGATCTTCCCGGCGGACACGGGCGGCCCCAAGCACCTGGCGGCGCTGAAGTCGGTGTACCCGGACACGATCTTCTGCCCCACGGGCGGCGTCACCCAGGACAATATGGGTTCGTACTTCGCCGCTGGCGCCGCCATCGTCGGCATCGGCAGCAATCTCTATGACAAGGCGGCCTTCGCCGCCCGCGACACCGCCGCGCTGGTGGCGCAGATCGTCCACACTCGGGAGGCCGCCCATGGCTGATTTCGATATCGTCGCGCTGGGCGAGCCGCTGGTCGAACTGAACCAGACGCACCAGGACCAGCGCCAGTACCTGCAGGGCTTCGGCGGCGATACGTCCAACGCCGTCATCGCCGCGGCGAGGCAGGGCGCAAGCTGCGCTTATCTGACGCGCGTCGGCAACGATGCTTTCGGCCAGCAGTTCCTGGACTTGTGGCAGGCCGAGGGCGTGGACACCTCGGGCGTACAGGTGGACGAGCAGGCGCACACCGGCCTTTATTTCGTGCAGCACGGGCCGGACGGCCACGCTTTCAGCTACCTGCGCCGCGGCTCCGCCGCCAGTCTGATGACGCCGGCCAGCCTGGGCTCGGGCCTGATCGAGCGCGCCCGCTACCTGCACGTGTCGGGCATCAGCCTGGCCATCAGCACCAGCGCCTGCGACACCGTGTTCGCTGCCATCGAGCGCGCGCACGCGGCCGGCGTCCAGGTCAGCCTGGATTCAAACTTGCGGCTGCGCCTGTGGCCGGTGGACCGCGCCCGCGCCGTGCTGCGCGAAACCATGCGCACGGCCGACCTGTTCCTGCCCAGCATGGACGACATGCAGCATCTGACCGGCAACGACGATCCGGAACGCACGCTGGACTGGATCCGCGACGCCGGCGCCACCGGCGTGGTGGTGCTGAAGCTGGGCAAGGATGGCTCCATCATCGACGACGGCCACCGCCGCGTACCCGTGGCCGCCCTGCGCGTGGAAGCGGTGGACGCGACCGGGGCGGGCGACTGCTTCGCGGGCAGCTTGCTGGCGCGCCGCTGCCAGGGCGATTCCTGGGAAGACGCGGTGCGCTACGCCAATGCCGCGGCGGCCTTGTCCACCCTGGGTTACGGGGCCGTCGATCCGCTGCCGCGCAAGGAACAGGTGCTGGAACGGCTGAAGAGCTTTTCCGGCTGATTGGACGATGTTCCGTCCCGCATTTGACTGTTCCGGGCGCGGACGTGGCGGAAACGCCGCATTTCCACGCTATTGGCGTCGTTAGGGGGTTTTAGGCTAAAATGCCAAGTTACCCGAATTTTCCGCCAGCCCAGTATCCGGTTGTGCGGGCAACATTTCCGCAAATTCAACAGGAGAATCAACATGGCTGAACGCAAACGCGTGCGTCGCAACACCCTGGAACGCCGTTGCCTGGGCAAGGCTTTCAAGCGCTTGTTCGTCAAGTCGCCCAAGGGCGTGTTCAAGATGCTGGAAAAGATCAAGCGCGTCTAATCGACGCGTCGCGCCGGGGCTTGCCCCGGCCTGATCAAAAAAACCCGCAAGGCGCGAGCCAGCGGGTTTTTTTTCGTCTTGTGCCGGCGGGCCTGGCCTACTTCTAGTCCTGGGGCGGACCGAGCTTGGGCCGGATGAAGTCCATGAAGGCCCGGGTCTTGGCGGGCTGGATGCTGGACGGGTACACCACGAAGATCGAGATCGGATCCACCGACCAGCCCGGCAGCACTCGCTTGAGCGAATTGCGCTTGATGATGGGCTCCAGCGCCAGGCAGTGCGGCATGCGTGTGATCGCCAGGTCCAGGCCGGCCAGGGTGCCTGCGATGCTCATATTGTTGGCCGCCAGATGGCCGCTGACCGGCACCCGTTCGCTGACCGCGCCGCGCCGCAGCGTCCAATGCGAATGCGCCTCGTCGATGGTGGTGCGCAGGCATTGGTGCTGGGTGAGGTCCGCCGGCGTCTTGGGTTCGCCATGGCGTTCCAGGTAGCGGTCGGAGGCGTACAGGTAGTTGTCCAGGGAGACCAGTTCCTGCACCACCGCGCCGCTATGCAGGCCGCGGCCGCCGTTGAGGTCGGCGGCGCCCGTCGTCGCCAGCGGGTAGTCGGCGTTGCTGCCGAAGCGCAGCACGATGTCGAACGGCGTGCCCTGCGCGTCGGAAGCCGTCATCATGCTCAGGTCGAACTCGCACTCCACTTCCGGATAGCGGTCGGTGAAGTCATTGATGGTTTCCGGCAGCAGCCAGATCGCCAGGCTGTAGGGCATGGATACCCGCAGGTTGCCTGACGGGCCGCCGGACAGCGATTGCAGCTGCTCATGCGCCAGGCGGGCTTCATCGATCAGGCCCTGGCAGCGGCGCATGTAAGCCGCGCCCGCTTCGGTGAGATCCAGGCGGCGCGTGTTGCGGTTGATCAGCCGCAGGCCGATGGCGCGTTCCAATTCGTTGATGCGGCGCGACAAGGTCGAGGTTGGCATGTCCAGCGCGCGCGCCGCCAGGCTGAAGCTCTTGCGCTTGGCAACCTCCACGAACAAGGCGATGTCATTGAGCTGGACGGTCGAAGCTTCCATAGGCATTCCGGTTTTGGCCGCCCGAGTGTACGCCACTACGGTACGGGTCCCAAGATCGGCGCGGCCGTCGCAAACCCTGCAAACCGGCATTTCTGTCAGATTTGATTGCAAATTTGAGCAGCGCAGGGCAGGTTCGCGCAGACATATCCCCTAAACTTCAGGCGAAAACACCAAAACCAAGACCGCAGCGCTTGCAAGACGCATCGCAAAGGGGCTCAGTGGGCATGACCGATACACCAACTTTTTTCACTGTTTTAACGCCCACCTACAACCGGGCGGGCACGCTGCATCGGGTATATGAATCCCTTTCCCGGCAGACTTTCCGGGATTTCGAATGGGTCGTGGTGGACGACGGTTCCACCGACAACACCCATGAAGCCATCCTGGACTGGCAGGCGCGCGCCGATTTTCCGATCCGCTATTTCTGGCAGAACAACCGCCACAAGAAAACCGCTTTCAACCGTGGCGTGCGCGAGGCGCGCGGCGAACTCATCGTCGGCCTGGACAGCGACGACGAGATGCCGCCCGACGCCCTGGCCACGTTCAAGGAGGCCTGGGACAGCATTCCGCCGGCACGGCGCGAATCCTACGTGGCCGTGACGGGCCTGTGCGCGCGCCCCGACGGCAGCATCGTCGGCGACCGTTATCCGCAAGACGTGTTCGACAGCACGGCCGTGGACGTCTATTTCCGCTATCGCATCAAGGGCGAGAAGTTCGGCTGTATGCGCACCGACATCCTCAGGAAGTATCCCTTCCCTGAGGATGTCGCAGGCTTCGTGCCCGAAAGCCTGGTGTGGTGGGCGATCGCGCGCGCGGGTTATCTCAGCCGCTTCATCAACCGCGTGGTGCGTACCTATCACGACACACCCGGCGGCCTGAGCCAGGGCGCGGTCTCGGTAGGCAACAATGCCCAGGGCCTGTACCTGCTGGCCTGGGACATGCTGCAGCACCATCTGGAATTCTTCCGCTACCGGCCGCGCGAGTTCATCATGGCCGCGGCGCGCTATACCCGCTTCCGGCTGCATCTGAAGCACTCCGGGGTGGCGACGGCGGTGCAGGCCTATAAGCTGACCAATCCGGCGGCGAAGTTCATGGTCGCGGCCATGTGGCCGCTGGGCTATGCCCTGTACCGCCGCGACAGGCGCCGCGGCGTCGCCTAGGGCCTGCCGCGCGGGCAGGCTCCCCAGGCCGTTTCACGCAGGAGCCGCGGCGGACGCCCCGTGCCCCAGTCCCAGATACACCTCGACCACGCGCGGGTCCTGCGCCACCTGGGCGGCCGGGCCTTCCAGCGTGACGGCGCCAGTCTCCAGCACATAGGCGTAATCGGCCACCTGCAGCGCGGCGCGGGCGTTCTGCTCGATCAGCAGGATCGACACGCCCATTTCCCGCAGGCGCGCGACGATGCGGAACACTTCGCGCACGATGCGCGGCGCCAGGCCCAGGCTGGGCTCGTCCAGCATCAGCAGCTTGGGCTTGGCCATCAGCGCGCGGCCCACCGCCAGCATCTGGCGTTCGCCGCCCGACAGCGTGCCCGACAGCTGGGCGCGCCGTTCCCGCAGGCGCGGAAACAGCTCGTAGACCTCGGCCAGCGTCTGGTCCTGGTCGCGCAAGCCGCAGCGGAAACGATGGAACGCGCCCAGCATCAGGTTGTCTTCCACCGTCATCTCGGCGAACAGCTCGCGTTTTTCGGGCACCAGGTTCATGCCTGCGGCCACCATTTCCTCGATTTCGGCGTGTTCCTGAGGCTTGCCGCCAAAGACGATCCGGCCGCTGGACGGCAGCACGCCCATGATGGCGGACAGCAAGGTCGTCTTGCCGGCGCCGTTGGGGCCGATCACGGTCACGATCTGGCCTTCGCCCACCGCCAGACTGATGCCCGAAATGGCTTCGATCTTGTCGTAGGCCACGCGCAGGTCGCGCACTTCCAGCAAATTCGCGCTCATCATTCCACTCCGCCCAGATAGGCTTCAAGCACCGCAGGGTTGTGCTGGATCTCGGCGGGCAGGCCTTCGGCGATCTTCTCGCCGAAGTCCATGACCACTACGCGGTCCACCAGCCCCATCACGAAGTCCATGTCGTGTTCCACCAGCAGGATGGCCATGCCTTCGGCGCGCAGCTTCTTCAGCAGTTCGGCCAGTTCGCGCTTTTCCTGGTAGCGCAGGCCGGCCGCGGGTTCGTCCAGCAACAGGATGCAGGGGTCGGACGCCAGCGCGCGGGCAATTTCCAGGATGCGCTGCTGTCCCAGGGCCAGGGAGCCCGCCTCATCGTGCAGATGCTTGCCCAGCCCCACGCGTTCGACCTGGCGCGCGGCTTCGGCCAGCAGCCGCGCCTCTTCGGCGCGGTCCAGCCGCCAGGCGGCTGGCAGCACGCCGCGGTGGCCGCGCAGGTGGGCGCCGATGGCCACGTTTTCCAGCACGCTCATGCGGCCCAGCAGGCGCACGTGCTGGAAGGTGCGCGACAGGCCCAGCCGCGCGATGCGGCGCGCGCCGGCGCCTGCCACGGAATGGCCCAGCAGCGTGACGGTGCCCGAGGTCGGCGTGTCCACGCCCGAAATCTGGTTGAACATGGTGCTCTTGCCCGCGCCGTTGGGCCCGATCAGCGCCAGGATTTCGCCGGCGCGGATTTCCAGGTTCATGGCGTTGTTGGCGACCAGGCCGCCGAACTTGCGGGTCACGTCCACGGCCTTGAGCACCACCTCGCCGCGCGGCGGCATGGGCTTGCGCGGCAGCGGCTCGGCGTTCAGGTCCAGCTTGCGCGGCTGCTTCTTCACCGGCACGCAGCGCGTCAGGACCGGCCATAGGCCGCTGCGGGCGCGGTGCAGCAGCAGCACCATGCCGAAGCCGAACACGATCACTTCAAAGTTGCCGGTTTGGCCCAGCAGCTTGGGCATCCAGTCCTGCAGCCATTGCTTGAGCACGGTGAAGACGCCCGCGCCGACCAGCGCGCCCCAGACCTGTCCCGCGCCGCCGATGACGGTCATGAACAGGTACTCGATGCCCATCTGCAGGCCGAAGGGGTTGGGGTTCACGAAGCGTTGCATGTGCGCATACAGCCAGCCCGAGGCGCAGGCCTGCAGCGCCGCGATGATGAAGATCACCATGCGCGAGCGGGCCGTGTCCACGCCCATGGATTCCGCCATCACGCGCCCGCCCTTGAGCGCGCGGATGGCGCGGCCTTCGCGCGAATCCAGCAGGTTTTGTGTGGACCACACCGCCACCAGCAGGAAGGCCCAGATCAGGTAGTAGATGTTCTCGCCCTGGTTCAGCGTCCAGCCGAACAGGTTGATGGCGGGAATGTCCGGGATGCCGGTATGGCCGCCCAGGCCCTCGACGGAGCCGAAGACGAAGTACAGCGACAGGCCCCAGGCGATCGTGCCCAGCGGCAGGAAATGGCCCGACAGTTTCAGCGTGATCGCGCCCAGCAGGTAGGCGATGACCAGCGTCAGCGCCAGCCCGGCCAGCAGGGTCAGCCAGGGAGAGGCGCCCAGCCATGCCAGCCAGGACGGCAGCGTGTCCGCGCGAGTGGTCAGCAGCGCCGTGGTGTAGGCGCCCACGCCCACGAAGGCGGCCTGCCCGAAGCTCGTCAAGCCGCCGACGCCCGTCAGCAGCACCAGGCCCAGCGCCACCATGGCGTACAGGCCGATATAGTTCAGCAGCGTCACATAGAACGGCGGCAGTACCAGCGGGCCCAGTGCCAGCAGCGCCAGAAATGCGAGGAGGATGTGGCGCGGGTTCATTCGTCTTCTTCCTCGACGTGATGGCTTTTCAGTGAACGCCAGAGCAGCACGGGGATGATCAGCGTGAACACGATGATTTCTTTGTAGGCGCTGGCCCAGAACGAGGAGAAGGCTTCGATCAGACCGACCAGGATGGCGCCGGCCGCGGCCAGCGGATAGCTCACCAGGCCGCCGATGATGGCGCCCACGAAGCCCTTCAGACTGACCATGAAGCCGGAGTCGAAGTACATGGTGGTGATGGGCGCGATCAGGATGCCCGAGACCGTGCCGATCAGCGCGGCCAGGAAGAACGTGGCCTTGCCGGCGAAGATCGGCGAAATGCCCATCAGCCGCGCGCCCAGCCGGTTGAAGGCGGCCGCGCGCAGGGCCTTGCCGTACATCGAACGTTCGAAGAACTGGTAGAGCACGATGATGAGCAGGGCGGACACCGCCACCACCCACAGCGCCTGGCTGTTGACGTTGAGCGGACCCAGCGCCAGGCTGGCGTCGCTGAACGGCGCGGTGCGGGCGCCTTCGGCGCCGAAGGCCAGCAGCCCCAGGCCGACCAGCGCCAGGTGCACGGCAATGGAGACGATCAGCAGCACCAGCGTCGAGGCCGACGCGATGGGCTGGTAGAAGAGGCGGTACAGCTGCGGTCCCATCGGCACCAGCAGCAGCAGCGTCAGCAGCGCCTGCACCGCCATCGGCAGCTGGGCCAGTGGCAGCCTGTAGAACAGCGCGGCCAGCACCAGTGGATAAGCCAGCTTGACCGCCATGCGCCAGGCGCCGCGGTTGCGGCCCGGCCGCTTGCGGCGCGCCAGCAGATCGGCGCCGACCTCGGCCAGCGCGAAGGCGAACAGCAGCCACACCAGCAGCACCGGCTTGCCGGCCTGGAGCGCGGCCATGGTGAGTGCGCCGAACGCGACGAACTCGCCTTGCGGGATGAACAGCACGCGGGTGACGGTAAAGACCAGCAGGATGGACAAGGCCAGCAGCGCATAGATGGCGCCGTTGGTGATGCCGTCCTGCCCGAGTATCAGGGCAATCTGAGCATTCATGCGAAATTCCGGGTAAGACAGACAAGCACGCCAGGCACCTCACCCCCTATCCGCGCGCGCCCGCCAGGATGCGACGGAGCAGACTCTGCGCACCCTATTGGGATGCCGCGGAGCCGGCTTTGCCGGTCCGCAGGCATGCCCCTTGGGGGGAAGCGCGTAGCGCTTCGGGGGGAGCCCACCTTGCGGAGCCGGCTTTGCCGGTCCGCAGGCATGCCCCTTGGGGGGGAAGCGCGTAGCGCTTCGGGGGGAGCCCACCTTGCGGAGCCGGCTTTGCCGGTCCGCAGGCATGCCCCCCTGGGGGGAAGCGCGTAGCGTTTCGGGGGGGCTACACCTTTACTTCACTAGCGTCCAGGCACCGTCCTTGACGGTGATGAGTTCGCGGCCGCGGTCGTCAAAGCCGCTGTGGTCGGCGGCGCTCATGTTGTAGACGCCCTGGGTGCCGACCAGCTCCTTGGTCTGTTCCAGCGCATCGCGCAGCGCATTGCGGAACTCCTTGGTGCCCGGCTTGCCGGCCTTTTCCGCCAGCGGCACGGCTTTTTCCAGCAGCAGGCCGGCGTCGTAGACGTTGGCGCCGAAGGTAGCGGGCTTGGAGCCGTTGAGCTTTTCGTAGGCGGCGATGTAGTCCGAAGCGACCTTCTTGGACGGGTTGCTGTCGGGCATTTCCGGCAGCACCAGCATCAGGCTGGCGGCCAGCACCGTGCCTTCGACCTTTTTGCCGCCCAGCTTCAGGAAGTCGGGCAGGGCCGCGCCGTGGGTCTGGTAGAACTTGCCCTTGTAGCCCTGATCGAACAGGGTGGTCTGCGGCAGCACGCTGGCGGCGCCGGGGGCGGCCACCAGCACGGCGTCCGGCTTGGCGGCCAGGATCTTCAGCGCCTGGCCCGTGACCGAGCTGTCAAAGCGCAGATAGCGTTCGTTGGCGGCGATCTTGATGCCCTTTTCAGCGGCCAGACCCGAGAAGACCTTGTACCAGTTCTCGCCGTAGGGATCGTTCAGGCCGATGAAGCCGACGGTCTTGATGCCGGTCTTGGCCATGTGGTCGATCAGCGCGCGCGCAATGATGTCGTCGTTCTGGGTGGTCTTGAAGACCCACTTCTTCTGGTCGTTCATGGGCAGCACGACGGCCGCGGTGCCCACCGGCGCCAGCATCGGCACGCCGGCCTCGGCCGCGAACTGGATCACGCCCATGGCGTTGGGCGAACCCGAGGGCCCGATCAGCGCGTCCACGTTCTGTTCCGAAATCAGCTTCTTGAAGGCCGTCACCGAGTTGGTGGAATCGCTGGCGTCATCCAGCGAGATGTATTCCACGGTCAGGTCGCCGATCTTCTTCGGCAGCAGCGGCACGGTGTTCTTCTGGGGAATCCCCACCAGGGCCGTGGGGCCGGTGGACGAGGTGACGACGCCGACCTTGACTTGGGCCAGGGCGGGCAGGGCGAACAGCGCGGCTACCGCGGCGGCAGCGGCCAGGGGGAGTTTCTTCGACAGCATGGCAAAACCTCCGGATAGGGAGCAGGGTGGGGGTGCGGCTGGAAAACGGAGAAAACGGGTACTTCTGTGCTTGCTTGGTTTGCTTTAATACTTGTTGCTTAAACTTTCTGTGCGCAGGCTACGCACTGTAGACCCGGTCCGCAGTGCTTACCTATCCGTCAAAACCCGAAGCGGGCCAGCGGGATGCGCCTTCAGATGGTGATGGAGCTGACGCTGGCGCCGCCGCAGACGAACAGCGTCTGGCCGGTGACGAAGCTGTTGGCGGGATCCGAGAAGAACATGACGGCGCGCGCCACGTCGTCGGAACGGCCCAGGCGCTTGACCGGTATGCCGGCCGCCAATTGCTTTTCGCGCTCGCTGCCGGGCTCAATCACCTCGTAGAACATGTCGGTCTGGATCGGGCCGGGGGCCACCACGTTGACGGTGATGCCATAGGGCGCCAGCTCCAGCGACCAGGTGCGCGCCATGCCCACCATGCCGGCCTTGGTGGCCGAATAGGCGGTGCGGGTCGGCAGGCCCAGGGCGCCGCGCGAGGACATCATCACGATGCGGCCGAACTTGCGTTCCTGCATGCCGGGCAGGGCGGCCTGCACCAGGCTGATGGCCGCGCCCAGGTGGATCTGCGTCAGGCCGTGCAGTTCTTCCTGCGTGACCTGCGGCAGCAGGTTGGGCCAGATGACACCGGCGTTGTGGATAACGTGGCTGATGGGAAACTTGGCGGCGGCTTCGGCGCCGGCCTGCGCGGTGGCCTCGGCGTCCAGCAGGTCCACCTGCACGTTGTGCAGGCGCGGGTGGCTGAAGTCGGCGGCGCGGCGCGCCATGGAGATCACTTCGTAGCCTGCGTCCAGCATGCTGCGGCAGATCTCGGCGCCGATGCCGGCGCTGCCGCCGGTGACGATGGCGACGTTGGTTTGCGTCATGGATATCCCCTGTTGTCGTTGTCGTGCGGCCGGCTCAGGCGCGGCCGGCTCAGGCCTTGGGCGCCAGCGCCAGCACGCGCAGCGGACTGCCCGAGCCGCTGCGGATCTTGAGCGGCGCCGAGAAGATCACCGCGCCGGTGGGTGGCAACTGGTCCAGGTTGGTCATGCATTGCAGGCCGTAGCGGTTGTTGCCGTGCATGTAGTAGTGGCAGGGATAGGGGGGATCCAGGTGCTGCGCCTGGCCTGCGTCGGTGCCGACCGACTCGGTGCCGAAGCCGTGCACGTCGCGCTCCTTGATCAGCCAGGGAACCACTTCAGCGTCCGGGCCAGGCGAGTGCGCGCCGTCTTCCTGCAGGTTCAGGTAGTCAGCGGGCTTGGCGCGCTTGGACCAGTCGGTGCGCATCAGCACCCAGGAACGCGCGGGGATGCGGCCATGCCGCTCTTCCCATTTCTTCACGAAGTCTATGGTCAGGAGGAAGTCCGGGTTGTCGCGGGACTCGGCCGAGCAGTCGATGACGCAGGCGCTGGCGATGAAGGCCTCCACCGGAATGGTGTCCACGGTGTTGTCGGGCTGGTCCTTGCCCGTGACCCAGTGGGCCGGCGCGTCGAAGTGGGTGCCGGTGTGCTCGGAGCAGGAGAAGTTGTTCCAGTACCAGGCGGGGCCGCGCTCGTCGTAGCGCGAGATCTCCTCGATACGGAACGGCCAGGCCTGGCCGAATTCCGGCGGCAGCACGATGGTCGGGAATTCCGGCGTCAGCGTTTCGGTCAGGTCCACCACGCGGATGCGGCCGGACATCAGTTCGGCCATGAATTGGGCAAGAATGTTTTGGCTCATGTGCTGTTCCTCTAGGTTCGTGCGTTGTCGGGGCAGGGCGGGCCGTCAGGCTCCCAGCTCCCGTTCCAGTCCCTTGGGGTTCTCCGCCAGCCGGGCGCGGAATTCCTGCGCGACATCGCCGACGTAGACGTCCTCGATGCCTTCCTTGAGCGCGCGCACGATGGCGGCGGCGATCGCCGCGGGCGCCACGCGCGGGGGCGGCGTGCGCTGCTCCCATTCGTGATCCACCGGCCCGGGGAACACGTTCACCACCCGCACGCCCGCGCCGCGCATCTCGGCGCGCAGGCATTGCGCCAGGGACAGCGCGGCCGCCTTGGACGCCGACCACATGCCGCGCGACGGCAGGTTCATGTGGGCGTAGATGGACAGCACGTTGACCCAGGCCGTGGCGCTGTTGACGCCGTCCGCGGCGCGTCCGCACAGCGCCGGGCCGAAGCATTGCGCCAGGCGCATCAACCCCAGCACGTTCACGTCCATGGCGTCGCGCGCCGTGTTCACATCCTTGCGGTTCAGCAGGCCGCCTTCGCGTTCCAGGTCGGCGGTGTTGACCAGGATCTCGACCTTGCCGCCGATGGAGGCGGCGACCCGTTCGACCGAATCGGTATCGGTCACGTCCAGCACCACCGTCTGTACGCGCGGATCGGCCGCCAGCGCGTCGTAGGCGGCGTCGCGCTTCCAGGCTTGCGGATCGCCCAGGAACACGGTCGGGCAGCCGGCGTCCAGCAGGGCGCGCGCCACGGCCTGGCCCACCGCCGATTTGCCGTCGGTGACCAGCGCGCGGCGGAATTTCGGATCGCACGAGGTCTCGCGCAGGGTCTTGTCGTCTTCCATGTTCGGCGTATTCCTTTCAGGCAGGGCGATCATCACGGCCTGGCCGCTGCGGTCCAGCTTCAGAGTCAGGCGCACGCGGTCGCCGTCGGCGCAGTCCTGGTGCACATGCGCGACCACCGACGGGCCGGCCGTCATGCGCACCGTGCCCACGCGCCAGGGCAGGCGTTCGCGGAAGTAGAGGTCGTTGCTGTGGTGCAGGATGGTGCTGACCAGCAGCACGCCGCTGGGATCGGCCGGCCGCCAGGGCAGATGTTCGGACAGGCAATGGCCGCAGACTTCGCGGGGCGGATACTGGACCGCGCCGCAGTCGGCGCAGGTCTGCAGGTCGAAGCGGCCCTCGGCCGCGGCAGCGGTCAGCCCCAGCGCGCTGCGGCTGCGCCAGCCCGGCGGCAGCGTCGGCTGGCGGGTGCGGGCGATCGGGTTCTTGCGGGGCGGCTTGGCCAAGGGTTCGGTCATGCGTGGCTCCCCAGGATGGCCGCGGCGGTGCACAGTCCGCGGTCGTAGTTGATCATGCCGAAGCCGCTGACCATGCCGAGGCGGGCGTCTGCCACCTGCGTGCCGCCGGCCGTGCCGCTCAGCTGGCGCAGGGCCTCGACCAGCCCCAGATAGCCGCCGGCCGCGCCGGCCTGGCCCACCGACAGCTGGCCGCCGTTGGTATTGAAGGGAAAGCTGCCGTCCACGGTGAAGCTGTTATTGCGCACGAAGTCGGGGGCCGCGCCCTTCGGGCAGAAACCCAGGTCTTCGATCTGCATCAGGTTGATGACGGGATAGTCGTCGTAGGCCTGCAGGAAATCCATGTCACTGGGTTGGACGCCGGCCTGGCCGTACAGCTCGTCCAGGTCCATGGTCCAGCCGCCGCGGGTCTGGATCGGATCCTCGGTCCAGGCGTTGTGGCGCTCGATGGTGGAGAGGATGTGGGCGTAGGGCAGGTTCAGGGCGCGCGCGCGGTCCTCGCTCATGACCAGGAAGCCGTCGGCGCCGGCGCAGGGCATCACGCAATCGAACAGGTGTATGGGGTCGGTGATGACGCGGGCATCCAGGTATTGCGCCAGCGTCAGCGGCTTTTTCATCAGCGCGTGCGGAAAGCGCAGGGCGTTGTCGCGCTGCGCCACGCACAGCTTGCCGAAGTCTTCGCGGGTGGCGCCGGTTGTGCGCATGTAATTGGCGGTCAGCAACGCAAAGCTGGCGTTGGGGCCGCCCGCGCCATAGGGATAGACCGCGTCCTGCGCGAAGCGCGAGAACTGGCTGACCGTGTTGCGGAACGAGTCCACGTGGTTGGTGTCGCCGGCGATGCAGGCCACGATGCTGGCGTCGCCCGCCTGCACGGCGCGGGCCGCGCGGCGCAAGGCGGCCACGCCGCTGGCCCCGCCCATGGGGATGTGGTCCAGCCAACGCGGGCTCATGCCCAGATGTTGCACCAGGCCGACTGCCGTGTCGGGCGCCAGCGTAAAGCTGGACACGCAAAGCCCGTCCACGTCGGTCTTGGCGATGCCGGCTTGCCGGATCAGCGCGCCCAGCGCCCGCCCCAGCCACCAATGGGCGGCGTGGGTCGAATAACGTTCATAGGGAATGGTGACGGGCAAGGCCGCCACCACGCCGTCGTAGCCAAGGCGGCTCATCGCGCGGGCTCCTGGCGTTTCTTCATGTGGCCGGTGTCCACGCAGCGGGCCGTGCCGGGCAGCGTGGGCGCCAGAGCTTTCATTTCGCCGCGCTGGATCTTGTTGGTGGTGGTCAACGGCAGGCTGTCGACGAAGGCGACGTAGCCGGGCGCCTTGTAATAGGCCAGCTGTTCCAGGCTCCATTGCACGATGCTGCGGGCGGCCTGCTCCATGGCGGCGCCGTCGGCAGGCAGGCTCTCGGGCACCACGCAGGCCAGCACTTCGTCGCCGCGCACGGCATCGGGCACGGCGGCAACCGCCACGGCCTTCACCAGCGGATGCTGCATCAGCACGCTTTCCACTTCCACGGCGGAAATGTTCTCGCCGCTGCGGCGGATGACGTTCTTCTTGCGGTCCACGAAGCGCAGCGCGCCGTCGGCGTCGCGGCGCACGATGTCGCCGGTATGGAACCAGCCGTCTTCCCAGGCCTGCGAGGTCGCATCCTCGTCCTTGAGGTAGCCGGCGTAGAAACCGTAGCGCGGGTCCTCGCCCGCATGGCGCACCAGCAGCTCGCCCGGTTCGCCCGCGGCGGCATCGGCGCCCGAATCGGCGACGATGCGCACCAGCACGTCGGCTTCCTCGCGGCCGAAGCAGCTGCTGCCGATGTGGCGCGGTTCCTGGTTGGCGATGATGACGGCGCCCGCGCCGGTCTCGGTCATGGCCCAGGCTTCCAGCAGCGGAAAGCCGAAGCGTTCTTCAAAGGGTTGGTGCAGCTTGCGGTCCACGCCGGCGCCGAAGCCGAAGCGGATGGCAGGCTGCAGGTCACGCGCCGAGGGTTCGGCCTTCATCAGGATGGCGGGCATGACGCCCAGGTAGTGCAGCACCGTGGCGCCGGAGTCGCGCACGCTGTCCCACCAGGTCTTGGGATGGAAGCGGTCCAGCGGGATCAGGCAGCCGCCGGTCAGCAGCATGGCCATGGCCGAATACGCCATGGCGTTCATGTGGACCAGGGGCAGCGGCGTCAGCATGCGTTCCTGGCCGGGGCGCAGTTCGCACAGGCCGCCGATGCGGGCGTACCAGCCGCCGGCGTGCAGGAAGTAGCGGTTGGGCAGGATGCAGCCCTTGGGCCGTCCGGTGGTGCCCGACGTGTAGAGCAGGGCGCATTCGGTCAGGACATCGGGCTCGCTGCCTGCCAGCGGCGCGGCAAAGGGTGCGGCGGGCGGCGCGTCGTCCGGGCCCATCACGCGCAGTTCGCGGCCGGCCCGTTGTGCGGCGGCCAGCAGGTCGGCGTGGCGTTCGGGCAGGGCCACGGCCAGTGCAATTTCGGAGTGGCCCGTCAGGTATTCCAGTTCGGCCGCGCGCAGATCGGGGTTGATCGGCACCACCGATACGCCCAGCGCATTCAGCGCGAACCAGTGCAGAAAGAAGGCGGGGCGGTTCTCCAGCAACAGGCCGGCACGGTGGCCGTGGCCGTAGCCGGCGCGGGCGTAGGCCGCGCGCAGGGTCTCGATGGCCTCGTTGGCTTGGGCGTAGGTCAGTTCGCCGGCGGCGATGCCGTAGGCCCGCGCCGTCTCCGGCAGGATGCACAGAAAGGGCCGGGCGCCGTAGCGGGCCGCGGTGTCGCGGAAAGCCTGATGGACCGTGGTGCTCACAAGCCGCTCCTACATGAACAATTGGATATTGCCGAAGGCCGCGTCGCAGTTGACGAGGTCCACGCGCTTGAGGCGGATGCGCAGGGCGCCATCCTGTTCCACCAGGTGGTGGGTGGTCCAGCCCGCGTACAGCGTCTGCGCGTCCTGCCGCGTCTCGACGTAGTGGAAGGCGGTGCGCACCACGTGGCGGCCTTCGGCCGGGGCGGACTCGGGATGGCCGTATTCCACCGTGGGCGCCTGCAGCAGGTGATGGCAGCGGCTCTTGGGCTGCTGCGAGAACGTGCGCTGGCCGGCCAGCCGCTCCACCCGCACGCGCAGCAGCAGCTTGTCTTCGTACATCAGCGAGGCGTGCAGCTTGGCGTCGGTCTGGCCGTGGGCCAGCGGCATCCAGTAATAGCCGTCGTCGGTGTACAGGTTCAGCCAGTCTTCGAAGCGCAGCTCGTCCAGCATGCGCGCCTCGGCGTAGACAAAATCGATCAACTCGCGGTCGCTTGCGCTCATACCGACTCCGGTCCGGTCATGTAGCGGCCCCATGCGCGGTACTGGTTGCGCATCTGCCATTCATTGGTGCCATTGGTGGCGACGTTCTTCTGCCCGACTTCGTCGGGCGAGTACAGCCGGCCCACGTTGACCCAGTCCCGCGCGCGCGATTGCAGGCCGTCCTGCGCGCGCTCGTACATTTCCAGATCGTCGTGGCCGACCACCGAGGTCGGCGCGTTGATGAGGCGGTTGTACATCAGCGTGCGTTCCAGCAGCAGGTCGGGCGCGCCCACCAGACGGAAGGTCCAGGACTCCACCAGCGTGCGGTCGGCGGCGATCGGTCTGAAGACGCGCAGCGTCTGGATCGGGCCCTTGACCATGATGTTGGGGAAGTACACGGTGTTGTGGCGCACGTCGCCCAGGATCTGCTTGGCGCGGTCCTCGCCGTAGGCCGAGACCATGGAATCCCAGTAGCCCGGAATGCCGGAGTACGAGGCATGGATGGAATCCGACACGCCGGTATGGCCGTGGCCGTTTTCCCATACGCGGATACCCATGTTCTCGAAAAACTCGTAGGGCGAGATGAAGGGCGCGAACAGCTCCACCGCCATGGGCTTGGGCGTGCCTTCAGGCGCCTGTTCCCAGACCTTCACGGCCGTGCCTGCCGATGATTCGTGCGCCACCATCGGGTGGCAGGTGTCGGTCTGGTTGTCGACCAGCATCTTCCAGTTGCAGCGGTGCATGTAGCGCAGCACGCCGCCGGCGACTTCCAGCCGGCCCTCGGGCGAGCGGTCCACCATGTTGTCCAGGGTGGACAGGGATTCGCCGAAGAAATCCTCGAAGGACTGGCCTTCCGGGTTCAGGCGGCAGAACACGAAGCCGCGATGGTTCTTCACGTCTTTCACGGCGGCCATGCCCTGGCTGGCTTCGCAGTTTTCCAGGCCGGTGTTCTCGTAGCCCTTCTTCAGCGGAATGGACAGCAGGCTGCCGTCGGTCTTGAAGGTCCAGGCGTGATAGGGGCAGCGGAAGAACTTGCCGGTATTGCCGCAGGCCTCGCCCGCCACCATGGTGCCCTTGTGCGGACAGCGGTTGTGCAGCACCCGCACCGAGCGGTCGCTGTGGCGCACCATCACCACCGGCTGGTTGCCAACCGTGGTGGTGATGTAGTCGCCCGGATTGGGGACTTGACTGTCGTGGCCGACGTAGACCCAGGTATTGGCGTACAGGCGCTCCATCTCCAGCTCGAACAGCTCCTGGTCGATGAACAGGTCCTTGTGCACCTCGGTGTCGCGCAGCAGGGCGCGGATGGCGTCGGGGTTGTCGCGGTATTTGGCCATGATGGCGCTTCCTTGCGTCGGGGCTACAGGTCCAGCACCAGGCGCGCCGATTTCGCGCGCGAGATGCAGATCTGGATGATCTTGCCGCTGGCCTTCTCGGTGTCCGAGAGGTAGTAGTCGCGGTGGTCGGGTTCGCCTTCCAGCACGGTGGCCTGGCAGACGCCGCATTCGCCGCGCTTGCAGTCGTACATCGGGTCGCAGCCTTCTTCTTCCATCACGTCGACGATGGTCTTGTCGGCGGGGATGGTCAGCACTCGGCCGGACTGGCGCAGCTCGACTTCGAAGGGCTGGTCGCCGGCCTGCGGCGCGGCCGTGACGAAGAGTTCGAAGTGGATGTGGGCATCCGGCCAGTGGCGCGCGCGGGCGCCCTGGATGACCGCGTCGATCAGGCCCTTGGGGCCGCAGACGTACAGGTGCTGGCGCGGCGAGGACGCTGCCAGCAGCGCCTGCAGGTCGAAACGGCAGGACGGGTCGTCGTCGGCGTGCAGGCTCAGGTCGTCGCCGGCCAGGGCCTGGAGTTCGGGCAGGAAGGCCAGCTGGTCCTTGCTGCGGCCACAGTAGTGCAGGTGGAAGGCGCGGCCGGCGGACTTGAGCGCGGCAGCCATGGACGCCACCGGCGTGATGCCGATGCCGCCCGCGATCAGCACCACGGGTTCGTCGCCGGCCGGCGACTCGTGCAGCGGGAAGTCGTTCTTCGGGCCTTCGACCGTGAGCACGTCGCCCGCGGCCAGCGCGTGCATGTGGCGCGATCCGCCCTGGCTGGTTTCTTCCAGGCGCACGCCCAGCCGGTATTCCACGGGCTGGGCGAATTTGCCGGCCTCGGGCGCCAGTTGCACCAGCGAATAGCAGCGCGGCTCGCGCAGGCCCGGCACCGTCACCTTCAGGTGCGCGCCCGGCCCGAAGGCGGGCAGGGGACCGGCGTCCTCGCGCGCCAGCCGGAACGAACGGATCAGCGGCGATTCCTGCCGGACTTCCTGGACGATGAGTTTCAGTGTCTGCACGGCGTTTGTCCCTATCTTTACTTTGTCTCAGGCCGCCAGCTTTTCAGCCAGCTGGCGTTCCATGGGGCCGCATTTCTCGTTGGCCAGCGCGGTTTCGCGCAGCGAGCGCAGCGCTTCCGCGGCGTCGGGCCGGCCGGCCAGTTGTTCCGCCGCGGCGAGCAGCTGGCGGTACTTGCCGCCGCCGCGCACGTGCGTGTCGCTATAGCCCTTGACCAGGCGGCGGCAGTTGACGGTTTCGACGGCCAGCGCGTAGTCGCGCGGGGCCAGCCGGGCGATCAGGTCCAGCCATTGCGCGAGGCCGGCGGCCTCGGCCTGATGGCGCAGCGTGCTGCGGCGAAAGCGGCGCATGCCGGCCAGCGTGTACAGCATCAGGAAGCCGCCCAGCGTGCCGCTTTGCATGCGGCGGCCGTGGCCCAGGCGGCGTTCGACGAAGCCGCCGAAGGCCTTGGAGCCTTCCAGCCAGCGGCCCAGGCCTGCGGGCAGGGTGCCGCAGATTTCTTCCAGGCGCGGGTGCATGAATTCGGTGGTGTAGACCAGCTGGTCCGGGTGCGCGCCCACTTCCTGGCGCACGCGGTCGAAACGCGTGGCGCGGGTCTTCAGGTCGGCGACGCGGATCACGTCGTCGTAGGCCATGGCCGTGGCCACGTAGCGGGTTGCGGCACAGGTGAGGGCCCATTGGCGGGCCTCGCCGCCGTGAGCGGCGTCCAGGTCGCGGATGGCCTTCATGTGGCGCAGGTATTCGGCGGCGTAGGCCAGGTCCTGGAATTCGATCTGGCGGCGCACGCCCACGGCCAGCATGGGCTGGGCACAGGCGGGGAAGTCGCGCTTGATCGTGTCCAGCAGGGCTTGCGCCTTGGGGCTGGCGGCGCGCTCGGGCACGGCGGGCACCGGCCGGGCCAGATCGATGGGGGCGGGCTGCGCGGGCGCCTGGTCGGCGGCTTCGTAGCCCAACGCGAAGGCCCGCAGGCTGGCTTCCACGCCCAGTCCGGCGCGCCGCACCGTGGCTTCGAAGTCATCGCGCGAGAAGGGCAGGGCGCCGCTGCCGGCCACTGCGCCGAACAGGCTGGCGCTGATGACGCTGCCGGCACGGTCGGCCAGGTCCTGCAGGTCAAAGCAGAGGAAGCGCTTGGCCGCGGCGCGGCCCGCTTCCAGCACCTTGTTGGGATCGGCGATGCCGTTGCCGGGCGCGGATTTTTCGCTGACCGCGTAGCTGCGGTGCGAAGAGGTCAGCAGCACCGTGCGTTCCGGCGTGACCAGCCCGCGCTGGATGGCGCGGCCGCCTTCCATCAGTTCGGCGGCGACCACCAGGTCCACGTCGCCCGGGGTGGGCATCAGCGCCAGGGCGGGTTGCCGTCCGGCGCGCTGCACCTCGGATTCCGGCAGCAGTTCCAGGTAGTAGATGGTGGCGCCGGTGCGCTGGGCCACGCCCGGCACCGAGGTCGTCTGGGCCCACCAGCCGGCATGCTCGGCCATGTCGACGATCCAGTCGGCCAGCACGCCGCCGCCCTGGCCGCCCATGGCCAGGATGGCGATCTTGATCGGGTTGCCTTGCTGCATAGCGACCGGGTTCATGGAACAGGGATCCTTAGAGGGCGATGTGGGCCAGGCGCGCGGCGCGGCGGCGTTGCAGGAAGCCGATGACGGCGGTGCGCATGCGCGCCAGGAAACGGTCGCGGCCGGTCGGGTTGTGGACGATGTCGGCGCGGTAGAAAGACGGGCAGAGCACGGCGGCATGGGCGACTTCGCCGCAATTGCCGCAGCCCACGCAGCTGCTTTCCACGTGCGCCACCGGGTCTTCCTTCAAGGGGTCGCCGCTGTCCTTGACCGTCAGCGACGGGCAGCCCGACAGGCGGATGCAGGCGTGGTCGCCGGTGCAGACGTCCGGGTCCACGCCGAAGCGTTCCTTGACCACGCGCTTGCCTTCCTTGACCGCCTTGTTGAACAGCGGCTTGATGCGGCGCTGCTTGTTCAGCATGCATTCCGACTGCGCGATGATGACCTTGGGACCCTTGATGTCGGTGGTCAGCGCTTCCTCGATGGTGGCGCGCACCTTGGCGACGTCATAGGTGCGGTCCAGCGTGCGCACCCACTTCACGCCCACGCCGCGCACGGCCTGGTCGATGGGGTTGTTGGTGGAGCGGTCCGGATTCTCGGCGCGGGAGGACAGGATGTCCTGGCCGCCCGTGGCCGAGGCGTAGAAGTTGTCGACGATGACGATGACGCCGTCGTACTTGTTGAACACCGCGTTGCCGATGCCCGAGGACAAGCCGTTATGCCAGAAACCGCCGTCGCCCATGATGGAGATGGGGCGCTTGGCTGCCGGCACGTTGAAGGCCGCCGCGCTGGAGGCGCCCAGGCCGTAGCCCATGGTGGTGGCGCCCAGGTTGAAGGGCGGCAGGATGGAGAACAGGTGGCAGCCGATGTCGCAGGAAATATGGTGCTGGCCCAGCGTTTCCTGCGCCAGGGTCAGGGCCGAGAAGATCGGCCTTTCCGGACAGCCGGTACAGAAGCCGGCGGGCCGCGGGGGCACGACCGCCGCCAGGCCTTCGACGTGCTTATGGAAGGTGATGGGCTGCTCGGCCGGACGGGCGGGCTTGGGCCGTGCCAATTCGGTGACTTCAAGCTGGCGCTCGGCGGCCTGTGCGTCGGCCGCGGCGGCGGGGTGCGTCTGCAGCGATTCCGGGCGTTGCCGCTTGAGGAATTCGCGCAGGCCGTCGCGCATGACCTGGGTGGTGTATTCGCCCGCCATCGGCAGCACGTCCTTGCCGGACAGCTTGGTGTCGATGCCGGCGCGGCGCAGCACGGCGTGCAGGTTCTGTTCGATGTAGTCCGGCTGGCCTTCTTCCAGCAGCAGCACGGCGCGCTTGCCGCGGCAGAAGTCGATCACCTCGTCCTCGATGACGGGGTAGGTCACGTTCATGACGTACAGCGGAATGCGGCTGTTGCCGAAGTTGTCGGCCAGGCCCAGCAGTTGCAAGGCGCGGATCACGCCGTTGTAGAGGCCGCCTTGCAGGATCAGGCCGATATCGTCCTGGTCGCCGTCGAAGTGCTCGTTGAGCTTGTGTTCCTTGATGTAGCTGATGGCGGCGGGCCAGCGCTCCTTGATCTTTTCCTGCTCGTGCAGGAAGGAGGCAGGCGGCAGCACGATGCGGCTGGTGTCGCGCGCCGGGCTTTCCAGCGCCTGCGCCAGCGAGAAGGAGGGACGCTTGTTTTCCTTGGCGATGAAGCGGCCGTGCACGTGGCAGCCGCGGATGCGCAGTTGCAGCATCACGGGCGTCTTGCTGGCCTCGGACAGCTCGAAGCCGTCTTCCACCGCCTTGACCATGCTTTCCAGGTTGGGGCGCGGGTCCAGCAGCCAGATCTGCGACTTCATGGCGAACGCGTGCGAGCGTTCTTGCATGATGGAAGAACCTTCGCCGTAGTCCTCGCCCACGATGACGAGCGAACCGCCCGTGACGCCGCCGGAAGCCAGGTTGGCCA
Organism: Achromobacter pestifer; assembly: GCF_013267355.1. NCBI lineage: Bacteria > Pseudomonadati > Pseudomonadota > Betaproteobacteria > Burkholderiales > Alcaligenaceae > Achromobacter > Achromobacter pestifer. The sequence goes on along the minus strand of NZ_CP053985.1, from coordinate 1,533,922 downwards.
GCGCGTCGGACGCGACGTTGGTGCCCACCGTGGATTTCCAGGTGACCGCGCCGCGGATCGGGTACATGACCGAGGCGGCCAGCGTGGCCGCCGCCGTGGCCTCGGAGGCGCTGGCCTCGAAGTGCACGCCCAGTTCCTGGAGGATGTCGTTGGCGTCGGCCAGCACGTCCATCAAGTGCGAGATCGGCGAACCCTGGTAGCCCGCCACGTAGCCCACGCCGGACTGCAGCAAGGCCTTGGTGACCGCAAGTATGCCCTCTCCGCGGAACTCTTCGCCCGCGCCGATGCGCAACTGCTGGACTTCTTTTTTGAAAGACCTTTCAGCCATCTGGCACTCCTTCGCGGCCCGGCCTGCGGGTCCTCAATGGTTGCTGCTGCGCAGCATCGTCACGTCAGGAAAATCTCGTCTTAAAAATACTTTAGGAGTCAACGTTTTAGCTGTCAACAAAAAAGATGAAATTTCATGGAAAACAAAAAATATCACGCTAAAACAATGACGTATATACTCGTTGTTCTCTAGTGCGCAGCGCGATTCCGGCGCTGTGTTGGTGCAAAAATGGGTTGCGATTCCGGGTATACCCTGTGCTGCGCAACAGCATTGCGGCACATCATGGCGCGCGTTTGCGCCACCGTGGTGCAATGCGCATTTCGTCGGGCCGGCGCAGGCCCTGTATTCCGATGCGTGGGAGCAAAGCAACATGCGGTTAGGCAAGCAGCGGGACACGGACGCGGCGGCGCACAAGGCGCGCTTCGTCGATGGCTATCTGGCCTATCTGCTGGCGCAGGCCAGCCAGCGCATTTCGGCGGAATTCCATTTGCAGGTGAAGGCGGCCGGCCTGTCGGTGACCGAATGGCGGGTGCTGGCCAGCCTGGAGGGCAGTCCTGGCGAAACCATAGGCATGCTGGCGGTGCTGGCCATCACCAAGCAGCCCACCTTGAGCAAGGTGGTGCAGCGCATGGAGGCTGAAGGCCTGGTGGCGCGCACCGGCGTGCGGGCGGACCGGCGGCAGACGCGGGTCTGCATCACCACCAAGGGCACGAATCTGATCGCCTCGTTGTGCGAGCAGGCCTTGCAGCATCAAAAGGCCGTGCTCGCGCCATTTGGAGAGGAAAAGGCCGCGATGTTGATCGACATGCTGGAGGTGCTGATGACGGAACATGTGCCGCTGGAATTGTCGGCGCCGGACGACGACGAGTAGCCGGGGGCAGCGGCCGCCGCATGCCCAACACTGTTTACTTCAATTATTTTGTTACAAGCTTATGTGTCCCCAATTGGTTTCCTCTCTGTGAAAACCGCCTACGGTACGCATAAACCCTCAATTGACGGAGGTCTTGCGGCTAGGCAATATCGCGCCGGTATTCAGACTACAGTCAGGAGTTGAACCTATGCGCCGCACTTTGATTGCTATCGCGATCGCCGCCGCCGTTGCCGTGCCCACGATCGGGCAAGCCAAGACCTTCCGCTGGGCCGCCCAGGGCGACATCCTCACCTTCGATCCGCACTCGCAGAACGAAGGCATGACGATTGCCGCCAACAGCTACATCTACGAACCGCTGGTGGACTACGACAAGTCCTTCAAGGTGAATCCGCGCCTGGCCACGGAATGGGAGCAGGTTTCCTCCACGCTGTATCGCTTCAAGCTGCGCCCCGGCGTGAAGTTCCATGACGGCGCCGCCTTCACCGCCGACGACGTGGTGTTCTCGATCCACCGCGCCATGGCGCCCACCTCGAACTACAAGGCCTACACCACCGGCATCAAGGAAGCCCGCAAGATCGACGACCTGACGGTCGAGATCGAAACCTCGGCGCCCAATCCGGTGCTGCTGCGCCAGCTGACCAACGTGTTCATCATGAACAAGGCCTGGTCGGAAAAGAACAACGTCGCCAAGCCGCAGGACTACGTCAACAAGGAAGAGACCTACGGCGCGCGCAACACCAACGGCACCGGCCCCTACAAGCTGAAGTCGCGCGAAGTGGACGTGCGCACGGTGTTCGAGGAAAACAAGGACTGGTGGAACAAGGCCGGCAAGGTCGGCAACGTGACCGAAGTCGTGTTCACGCCGATCAAGCAGAACGCCACGCGCACCGCGGCGCTGCTGTCGGGCGAGATCGACTTCGTGCTGGATCCGGCGGCCCAGGACCTGGAGCGTCTGCGCCAGTCCGCCAAGGTCGTGGAAGGCAACGAGTACCGCACCATCTACCTGGGCCTGGACCAGAAGCGTCCGGAACTCCAGTACTCCAACATCAAGGGCAAGAACCCGTTCCAGGACATCCGCGTGCGCGAGGCGCTGTACCGCGCCATCGACGTGGACGCCATCAAGCGCGCGGTGATGCGCGGCCTGTCCGCGCCCACCGGCACGATGATCGCGCCGCAGGTGCACGGCTGGGCCCAGACGCTGCAAGCGCGCGTGCCCTATGATCCTGAAAAGTCCCGCGCCCTGCTGAAGGACGCCGGCTACGACGGCACGCTGAACTTCACGCTGGACTGCCCGAACAACCGCTACATCAACGACGAAGCCATCTGTCAGGCGGTCGTCGGCATGTGGGCCAAGGTCGGCGTCAAGGCCACCATGAACGCCATGCCGCGCTCCACCTATTTCCCCAAGGTGCAGTCGTTCGACACCAGCGCCTACCTGTTCGGCTGGGGCGTCCCCACCTTCGATGCCATGTACACGCTGCAGAACCTGATTCGCACCAAGGGTGAGGGCGCGGACGGCATGTACAACCTGGGCAACTACAGCAACAAGGAACTGGACGTCATCATCGACCGGATCAAGACGGAAACCGATCCGGCCAAGCGTGACGCCGACATCATCACCGTGCTGCAAGGGCACGCCAAGGACTTCGGCCACATCCCGCTGCACGACCAGGTCATTCCCTGGGCCATGCGCAAGAACGTCACGGTCATCCACCGTGCCGACAATCGCCTCGTTGCCGATTGGGTCAAGGTTGACTGATCCAGGCTAATCAAACGGCGGAGCCCGACGGTCTGTTCATACTGAGCAGGCCAGCGGGCTTCCGCCGTTTCGCCTTTTCCGCCTATGTTTGCTTTCATACTGCGTCGCCTGTTGCAGGCCGTAGCGGTGATGCTCACCGTCGCGCTACTGGCCTTTGTGCTTTTTCAATACGTCGGCGACCCTGTCACCATCATGCTGGGGCAGGACGCCACCGATGCCGAGCGCATCGAACTGCGTGAGCGCCTGGGGTTGAACGAGCCCGCCATCGTCCAATTCGGCCATTTCGTGGCCAACGCCTTGCAGGGCAATTTCGGCATCTCCCTGCGCCAGAGCGAACCCGTTTCCACCCTGCTGAAATCCCGCCTGCCGGCCACGCTGGAGCTATCCATGGTGGCCGCCTTGCTGGCCTTGCTGGTGGGCGTGCCGCTGGGCGTGTACACCGCGCTCAAGCGCAACAGCCTGGTGTCGCAGCTGCTGCTGGCCGGCTCGCTGCTGGGCGTGTCGCTGCCCACCTTCCTGATCGGCATCCTGCTGATCCTGGTGTTCTCCGTGCAATTGGGCTGGCTGCCCAGCTACGGGCGCGGCGACACCGTCAGCGTGGGCTGGTGGTCATCGGGGCTGTTTACCGCCACGGGCTGGAAGCATCTGATCCTGCCGTCCATCACCCTGTCGCTGTTCCAGATGACCCTGGTGCTGCGCCTGGTGCGCTCGGAGATGCTGGAGGTGCTGCGTTCGGACTACATCAAGTTCGCGCGCGCCCGGGGCCTGAAGCGCCGCGCCATCCACTTCGGCCATGCGCTGAAGAACACCATGGTGCCGGTCATCACCATCACCGGCCTGCAGCTGGGCGGCATCATCGCCTTCGCCATCGTCACGGAAACCGTGTTCCAGTGGCCGGGCATGGGCCTGCTGTTCATCCAGGCGGTGCAATTCGCCGACGTGCCGGTCATGGCGGCCTACCTGTGCCTGATCGCGCTGGTGTTCGTGGTGATCAACCTGATCGTCGATCTTTTGTATTTTGTCGTGGACCCGCGCCTGCGTTCCGGGCTGACCCGCGGCGGGGGGGCTCACTGATGCGCGCCGTACTCAAACGCTGGTGGGACAGCGACATCGCCTGGGCCTGGCGCCGGGCGCCCGTGGCCATCGTCGCCACCGTGCAGCTGGCGGCCTTGCTGATCGGCTCCTTCGGGGCCGGCTGGGTGGCGCCGCACAATCCGTTCGACCTGACCACGGTGGAATTGCTGGACGCCTTGCTGCCGCCCGCCTGGGAGGCCAACGGCCAGCCGACCTATCTGCTGGGCACCGACAGCCAGGGCCGCGACCTGTACTCGGCCATTCTGTACGGCACCCGCGTGTCGCTCTTGATCGGCCTGGCCTCGGTGCTGCTGTCGATGTTGATCGGCATCGTGCTGGGGCTGATCTCGGGCTACGCGGGCGGGCGTATCGATGCCTTCATCATGCGTATCGCCGACGTGCAGCTGTCGTTCCCCGCCATCCTGATCGCGCTGCTGATCGATGGCGTGGCGCGGGCGGCGGTGCCGCGCGAGCTGCACGAGCTGATTGCGTTCCCGGTGCTGATCGGCGCGATCGCGCTTGCCGGCTGGCCGCAGTACGCGCGCACCGTGCGCGGTTCCACCCTGGTGGAGAAGAACCGCGAATACGTGCAGGCGGCGCGCGTGATCGGCGTGGCTTCGCCCGTCATCATGTTCCGCCATGTGCTGCCCAATGTGCTGGGTCCGGTGCTGGTGCTGGCCACGGTGCACCTGGCCACGGCCATCATCACCGAAGCCACGCTGTCGTTCCTGGGCGTAGGGGTGCCGCCGACGGCGCCGTCGCTGGGCACGCTGATCCGCATCGGCAACGACTTCCTGTTTTCCGGCGAATGGTGGATCACCATCTTCCCGGGCGCGGCGTTGGTGCTGCTGGTGCTGTCGGTCAACCTTCTGGGCGACTGGCTGCGCGATGCGCTCAATCCCCGGCTGAATTGAGGTTTACATGAGCGCACTTCTAGAAGTCCGCAATCTGCGCGTGGAATTCCCCACGCGCCGCGGCACGCTGCGCGCCCTGGACGACGTGTCCTTTTCCATCCAGGCTGGCGAAGTCCTGGGCGTAGTGGGCGAATCCGGCGCCGGCAAGTCCTTGACCGGCGCATCCATCATCGGCCTGCTGGAGCCGCCGGGGCGCATCGCCGCGGGCGAGATCCTGCTGGCGGGCCGCCGCATCGACAACCTGCCCGACGAGCAGATGCGCCGCGTGCGCGGCCGCGAGATCGGGGCCGTGTTCCAGGACCCGCTGACCTCGCTGAACCCGCTGTACACGGTGGGCCGGCAACTGGCGGAAACCATCGTGACGCACCTGGACCTGAGTTGGTCCCAGGCGCGCGAACGCGCGGTGGAGCTGCTGGCATCAACCGGCATTCCGGCCGCGCGCGAGCGCATCGACCACTACCCGCACCAGTTTTCAGGCGGCATGCGCCAACGCGTGGTGATCGCGCTGGCCTTGGCGGCCGAGCCCAAGCTGGTGGTGGCGGACGAGCCCACGACCGCGCTGGACGTGTCCATCCAGGCGCAGATCATCGAGCTGCTCAAGCGCTTGTGCCGCGAAAACGGCACGGCTGTGATGCTGATCACGCACGACATGGGCGTGATCGCCGAAACCGCCGACCGCGTGGCGGTGATGTACGCGGGCCGGGTGGCCGAAATCGGTCCGGTGGCGGACGTGATCCACAAGCCGCGCCATCCCTATACCACGGGGCTGATGGGCTCGATTCCGTCGCTGGAGGGGCACTCCGAGCGGCTGGTGCAGATCGACGGCAGCATGCCGCGCCTGAACGCCATTCCGCCGGGCTGCGCCTTCAATCCGCGCTGCGGCCAGCGCCTGCCGCGTTGCGGCGTGGAGCGTCCGGAGCTGATGGCGGCCGGCACGTCCCGCGCGGCCTGTTGGCTGCACGACAACAACGATAAGGTGGCCGCATGACGACGCCCTTGGTGGAAGTAAAGGACGCCGCGCGCTGGTTCGATGTGTCGCCGCCGTGGCTGGAACGCAAGCTCGCGGGCAAGCCGCGCGTGATGCTGCGCGCCGTGGACGGGGTGTCGTTCGAGATCGCGCGCGGCGAAACGCTGGCGCTGGTCGGCGAATCGGGCTGCGGCAAGTCGACCGTGGCGCGCATGCTGGTGGGCCTGTATGGCCTGACCCGCGGCGACATCCGCTTCGACGGCCAGCCGCTGTCGCGCATGTCCGAGCCGGGCGGCCGCGCCCTGCGCAAGCGCCTGCAGATGATCTTCCAGGATCCTTATGCCAGCCTCAATCCGCGTTGGCGCGTGGGCCGCATCATCGCCGAGCCCATGTTGACCCACACCGCCATGACGCCCGACGAGCGCAACGCGCGCGTGGGCGAACTGCTCAAGCAGGTGGGTCTGGACCCGGCCGACCAGGGCCGCTATCCGCACCAGTTTTCAGGCGGCCAGCGCCAGCGCATTTCGATCGCTCGGGCACTGGCGGTGAATCCTGAATTCCTGGTGTGCGATGAACCGACCTCGGCGCTGGACGTGTCGGTGCAGGCGCAGGTGCTGAACCTGATGAAGGACTTGCAGCGCAACCTGGGGCTGACCTATCTGTTCATTTCCCACAACCTGGCGGTGGTGCATCACGTGGCCGACCGGGTGGGAGTGATGTACCTGGGCCGCATGGTGGAAGTGGCGCCGCGCGACGAGCTGTTCGCGCGGCCGCGCCATCCGTACACGCGCATGCTGCTGGAAGCCATTCCCGACATCAACGGCGCGGGCAAGCCGCGCACCGCGGTGGCGGGCGAGGTGCCCAACCCACTCAATCCGCCCTCGGGCTGCACCTTCCATCCGCGCTGCCCGCACGCGAACGAGCGCTGCAAGGCAGAGGCGCCGGTGGCGATGGCCGCGGGAGTGTCGGTGGTGGCTTGCCACGCGGTACAGGAAGGGCGGATCTCCGTCTGATCCGCGGACGGCGCGGTTGCGTGGCCATGCCGGCCGCAACCTGCCGTCCGGCGCCGCCTCAGTGGCGGTGGTTGTGGTCGTGAGGATGGTCGTGGCCGTGATCGCCCTCGTCATCCTCATCGTCCTCGTCCTCGTCTTCTTCGTCCTCGTCGTCTTCCGCGTCCGGATCTGCCGGCACGGGCTCTTCCGTCAGGGCGAACGGCAGCACGTCTTCCAGATTGTCGGACCAAGCCGATTCTTCGCCGTCGTGGTCCAGCTTGATGAAGCGCTCGCCTTCGTTCAGCGAGATCTCGATGGCCCAGAGATAGAGGCAGTCGTAGGTGTCGTCGTCGGACTGGGGCAGGCCGCCGCGGTTGCCCAGCAGGCGGGAACCGGGACCGCCCAGCTGGACGTGGGTCTGTTCCTCGTCGGGCTTGGCGTTTTCATCGATGGGCACGCCATAGGTCACCCATTCGGTGCCGTCATCGCCCAGCACCACTTCGGCCAGCACGGGTTTGCCCAGATAGGCGCTCAAGGCGTCGGCGGTCTTGGCCAGCATGTCCAGTTCGGAGGTGCTGAAATGGGTCAAGGAAGCGGGGGGAGTGGCGGAGGCAGACATGAAAGGAGTTCCTGGGCGCGATGAAGCCGCGACGGCACGGCAAGATTCGGGCCTGCTGACAGGCCCTGGCTACAGCCGTATTGTCTCGCGATCGGCCGCGCCTTGCATCGGACGCTTGGATGACGCGGTTTTCCGGGGTCATGGCGCGGGCGCGCCGCCCTGGCTGCGCCTGCGCGCGTTGTCGGGCGATTGGCCCGTAAGCCGCTGGAACATGGCAATGAAGGCCGAGGGCGTGCTGTAGCCCAGCTCACGCGCCACGGACTGGACCGGCTGGCCCGCGTCCAGCATGCCCAACGCGCTGACCACGCGCAGCCGCAGGCGCCATTCATTGAACGACATGCCCAGGTGCTGCTGGCAGTGGCGCAGCAGCGTGCGCTCGGTGATGTTTGCGGTAGCGGCCCAGTGCGCGGCGCCGCGCTTGTCGCCGGGGCTGTGCTGCAGCGCTGACAGGACCGGCGCCAGCACCGGGTCCGAGGTGGAGGGTAGATAGCTGGCATAGGCGCGCGCCTGGCGGGTCTGGTCGATGACGATCTGCGCCATGCGCCGGTCTTCCGGTGTATCCGGATAGCTGATGCCGCGCCGTTCGAAGTCGCCCAGGATCGCGCGCATGACCGGGCTGATCTCGAGCGTGCACGGTTCCGTGGGCAGGCCGGCGCAGGCCGCGGCGGGGATGTCGATGCAGGCGTAGTGCACCTCGCCCTCGTTCTGGCAGCAATGCTCGACATGCGGAGGTATCCAGATGGCGTACTGCGGCGGCGACAGATAGGTGACGCCGCGTATGCCGATTTCCATGATGCCGGAGATCGCGAAGTTCAGTTCCGCCCAGGGCGAGCTGTGGCGCTTCATGCGGGAATTCGGCGTGAAGTGCAGGATGCGGCAGGCCAGCGGATAGGGCAGGTGGCTGGCCAGCGCGGGCGCGGGATCGATGGCGGACATGTCGGAACTTCGTCTGATTTTGTCTGTTTTTCATTATATACATCAGGTCAGACAGATCCTACACTGGGCCAGTCTCGTCCATCCCCGCGCATTGCCCCTCATGACCCGTGCTTCCTCTCCCCATGTTCCCGCCCGCTATCTGCTGTACCCGCTGCTGGCGGCCCTGATCTGGTCGGTCAACATGATCGTCACCAAGATGGCGGCCAGCGCCATCGCGCCGGCTGCCATCGGCTTCTACCGCTGGGCCCTGGCGGGCGTGGTGCTGACGCCGTTCGTGCTGCCTGGCGTCTGGGCGCAGCGCCGCCAGATCCTGCCCAACCTGCCCAAGCTGGCGGTGCTGGGCGGGTTGGGCATGGCGCTGTATCAGGGGCTGGCCTATGTGGCGGCCGCCAGCACCACGGCGACCAATATGGGCATCATCACTGCGATGATTCCGCTGATGACCATTGCGGTGGTGGCGCTGCTGCTGCGCGAGCTGCCCTCGGCCATGGCCATGCTGGGCGGCCTGCTGTCGTTGGCGGGCCTGGCTCTGCTGATCGGCGAAGGCGATCCGGCCCGGCTGCTGGAAGTGGGCGCCAACCGCGGCGACCTGCTGATGGGCGTGGGCGCGCTGGCCTACGCGCTGTACGGGGTGCTGCTGCGCCGCTGGGCCTTGCCGATCGGGCCGTGGCAGTCGCTGTATGTGCAGGTGGCTTTCGGCGTGCTGTTCCAGCTGCCGGCTTTCCTGATGGCGCCGCCTTCGCCGCTCAACGGCGACAACCTGCCGCTGGTGTTGTACGCGGCGGTGTTTCCCTCGCTGTTCGCGCCGTTCCTGTGGATGCAGGGCGTGAAGCACCTGGGACCCAACCGCGCCAGCATTTTCCTGAACATCATGCCGGTGGCCACGGTGGCGATCGCAGCCGTGTTCCTGGGCGAAAAGCCCCACCTGTTCCATATCGTCGGCGGGGCGATGGCGCTGGCCGGCGTCATGCTGGCGCAGACCCGCGTCGGCGGCCGGGCGGCGCGGCCCAAGGCCGCCTGAAGGGGGCGGGTCCGCAGCGCAGGGCGGCCATTTGGCGGCGGACATACGCGGGTCAGGGTTCCGGCCTACAATCGACGATTCATCAGCTATATCTCCCATACGAGCCCATGGCCCAATACGTCTACACCATGAACCGCGTCGGCAAGATCGTGCCGCCCAAGCGGCAGATCCTGCGCGACATTTCGCTTTCGTTTTTTCCTGGCGCCAAGATCGGCGTGCTGGGCCTGAACGGCTCGGGCAAGTCGACGCTGCTGAAGATCATGGCCGGCGTCGATCGCGAAATTGAAGGCGAAGCCATCCCCATGCCGGGCCTGAACATCGGCTACCTGCCGCAGGAACCGCAGCTCAACCCCGAGCACACGGTGCGCCAGTCGGTGGAAGAGGGCCTGGGCGCCGTCGTCACGGCCAAGAAGCGCCTGGACGAGGTCTATGCCGCCTACGCCGAGCCGGACGCCGATTTCGACGCGCTGGCCGCTGAGCAGGCCGAGCTCGAAGCCATCATCTCCGCCGCCGCCTCCAGCGGCGCCGACGACATCGAGCACCAGATGGAAATCGCCGCCGACGCGCTGCGCCTGCCGCCCTGGGATGCCATCGTCGGCAAGCTGTCCGGCGGCGAAAAGCGCCGTGTCGCGCTGTGCCGTCTGCTGCTGTCCAAACCCGACATGCTGCTGCTGGACGAGCCCACCAACCACCTGGACGCCGAAAGCGTGGAATGGCTGGAGCAGTTCCTGCACAAGTTCCCCGGCACCGTGGTGGGCGTGACCCACGACCGCTACTTCCTGGACAACGCGGCCGAATGGATCCTGGAACTGGACCGCGGCTACGGCATTCCCTGGAAGGGCAACTACAGCTCGTGGCTGGAGCAGAAGGAAGACCGCCTGAAGCAGGAAGAGTCGTCTGAATCGGCCCGCCAGAAGACCATCAAGAAGGAACTGGAGTGGGTGCGCCAGAACCCGAAGGGCCGCCAGGCCAAGGCCAAGGCGCGCCTGGCCCGCTTCGAGGAACTGTCGTCCTACGAATACCAGAAGCGCAACGAAACCCAGGAAATCTTCATTCCCGTGGGCGAGCGCCTGGGCAACGAGGTCATCGAATTCAACAACGTCAGCAAGGCCTATGGCGACCGCCTGCTGATCGATAACCTCAGCTTCAAGGTGCCGCCTGGCGCCATCGTCGGCATCATCGGCGCCAACGGCGCCGGTAAGTCGACGCTGTTCCGCATGATCGCCGGCCGCGAGCAGCCCGATTCGGGCGAGGTCAACATCGGCCAAACCGTCAACCTGGCCTACGTGGACCAGTCGCGCGATGCGCTGGAAGACAAGAAGACCGTGTTCGACGCGGTGGCCGATGGCGCCGACCTGCTCACCGTGGGCAAGTTCGAAATGTCCTCGCGCGCCTACCTGGGCCGCTTCAACTTCAAGGGCGGCGACCAGAACAAGGTCGTGGGTCAGCTGTCAGGCGGTGAACGCGGCCGCCTGCACATGGCCAAGACGCTGATCGCCGGCGGCAACGTGCTGCTGCTGGACGAACCGTCCAACGACCTCGACGTCGAAACCCTGCGCGCGCTGGAAGACGCGCTGCTGGAGTTCCCCGGCAGCGTCATGGTCATCAGCCACGACCGCTGGTTCCTGGACCGCATCGCCACGCACATCCTGGCCTTCGAAGGCGATTCGCAAGTCGTGTTCTTCGACGGCAACTACCAAGAGTATGAAGCCGACAAGAAGCGCCGTCTGGGCGAAGAGGGCGCCAAGCCCAAGCGCCTGCGCTACAAGGCCCTGAAGTAATCGGCGGCTAGAAGGAATCCCGGCCTCGCGCCGGGATTTTTTTTGCCAGCGTTATGCTAGAGACTTCTTCCAGGAGTTCCACGCCATGCTGCTGTCCGCCACCGATTCCACCCTGCTGATCGTCGACATGCAGGGCCGCCTGATGCCCGTCATCCACGACGGCGAGGCCGTGCTCCACGCCGCGCACAAGCTGGCGCAGGCCGCGCGTTTGCTGGATGTGCCGGTGGCCGCCACCGAGCATCACGCCAAGATGCTGGGGGCCACCGTGGAGCCGTTGCGCGAGCAGGTCCAGACGACATTCCAGAAAATGCACTTCTCTTCGGCGCTGGAGCCGGGCTTCGAGGCCTGGCTGCCGGCCGCGCGCAAGACCATCCTGGTGGCGGGCTGCGAGGCGCATATCTGCGTGCTGCAGACCGTGATCGGCCTGATCGATCTGGGTTACCACGCGGTGCTGGTGTCGGACGCCGCGGGCTCGCGCAAGCCTTCCGATCATCACGCGGCGCTGCGCCGCGCGCGTGCGCATGGCGCTGAAATCGTCACGTCCGAGATGGCGATATTCGAGTGGATGCGCACTTGCGAGCACCCGCGCTTCCGCGACGTGTTACGTCTGGTCAAATAGCGGCTGCGTGCTGCAACAATGTCCCTGGGGCGCGCAAAGATTAACTCGCCCTTTGACACAATTCATGGGCAAACTTCACAGCCAGGGCAAGAATATTTTGCGATCCTGAAGGTTCCAGACCCTTATGGGCGCCGCGCGCTCGCATTCAGTTTCATGCGCGGATCCCGGGTACGAGAATAGGAACCACAAACATGAAAATCGCATCTCTCTCCAAAATCTGTGTCGCGCTGACGATGACCGCCGCCATGGCTGGCTGCTCTTCCTGGGACGGCATGAGCCATCGCCAGAAGAGCGCCGTCGGCGGCGCGGCCTTGGGCGGCGTGGCAGGCGCCGTGATCACCAACGGCGGCATCCTCGGAACGGTGGGCGGAGCGGCGATCGGCGGCGTCATCGGCGATCAGGTCGGCAAGCGTTAAGCGCTCGCCGCCCCAAAGCAAATGCCCGGCAATGCCGGGCATTTTTTTGGCTGTGATGCGCGCCAGGGGGCGGCGCGCAGCCGCATCAGGTCTCGTTCTGCGGCATTTCGATCTTGACCTCCAGGACCTCCAGCGTGTCCTGGCGTTCCAGGTGCACCTTGATGTCCTCGGGGTTGATCTTCACGTATTTTGAGATGACGGCGATAAGCTCCTGCTGCAGCTGCGGCAGGTAGTCGGGCGAGTCGCCGCGGCCCCGCTCGTGGGCCAGGATGATCTGCAACCGTTCCTTGGCGACGGATGCGGAGGTCTTCTTTTGACCAAGCAGAAACGACAGGAAGGACATTGCTTACTTGCCTCCGAACAGGCGTTTCAGGAAACCGGGCTTTTCGTAGTCGGTAAAGCGCAGGGCCTTGTCTTCGCCAAGGTAACGGGCCACGACGTCCTTGTAGGCTTCGGAAACGTCGGTGTCTCTGAGGTGGATGGCTGGCAGGCCCTGGTTCGATGCTTGCAGCACCGCTTCGGATTCGGGGACCACGCCGATCAGCTTGATGCGCAGGATGTCCTCGATGTCGCCCAGCGACAGCATTTCGCCGTCGACCACGCGCTTGGGGCTGTAGCGCGTCAGCAGCAGGTATTCCTTGACCGGTTCGTCGCCTTCCACGGCGCGCTTGGACTTGGCGGCCAGGATGCCCAGGATGCGGTCTGAGTCGCGCACCGACGAGACTTCCGGATTGGTCACGACCAGCGCGTCGTCGGCGAAGTAGGCGGCCATCAGCGCGCCCGTTTCGATGCCGGCGGGCGAGTCGCAGACGATGTAGTCAAAGCCCATGCCCTTGAGGTCGTTGATGACCTTTTCCACGCCTTCCTGCGTCAGCGCGTCTTTGTCGCGCGTCTGCGAGGCGGGCAGGATGAACAGGTTTTCGAGCTGCTTGTCCTTGATGAGAGCCTGATTGAGCGTGGCTTCGCCCTGGATCACGTTGACGAAGTCGTACACGACGCGACGTTCGCAGCCCATGATCAGGTCGAGGTTGCGCAGGCCGACATCGAAGTCGATGACAGCGGTCTTGTGGCCCCGCATCGCGAGTCCTGCAGAAAAACTGGCGCTGGTCGTGGTTTTGCCCACGCCGCCTTTGCCGGAAGTCACCACAACAATGCGTGTCATGACGATCAAACCCTTATGTTCGAATAAATCGCGTTATCGTAAAGCAAAAAGCCCTTGTAAGGCTTCTTACAGGATGTGTTGAAATTTGCGCGGGTGTCTGCGCGTGTCCAGCGGCGGCCGCGGGCGGCCTTGTGCCAGATCTCAAGCCTTGAGGGCTTCGATGCGCAGCGTCTCGCCGTCCAGGCGCACCAGCGCGGGCTGGTTGTGCAGGGTGCGGTCCAGCTTGTCCTCGACCACGCGGTACACGCCGGCCACGGCCAGCAGTTCAGCGTCCAGGTGGGTCGTGAAAATGCGCGCCGAGGTGTCGCCGCGAGCGCCGGCCATGGCCTTGCCGCGCAACGGGCCGTAGACGTGGATGTTGCCGTCGGCGATGACTTCCGCGCCCTGGCTCACCATGCCGATCACCACCAGGTCCGTGTGGCGCGCATAGACGCGCTGGCCGGAACGCAGCGGCTTGGTGATGACCAGCGCCGACGACGAGTGCGGCGCAGCGGGCGTGGGACTGGCGGCGGAGGTCGTGTTGCTTGCCGCGCGCGCGGGCAGCGGTTCGGCGGCGGTTTTGTCGGCGGGCGCTTCCGGCTCGGTGGACACTTCGGTGGGCGCGGACGCGGTTTCGACCGCGGCGGCGGGCACGGAAGGCACCGGGGTGGATACGTCGTTGGGCGGCGCGGTGTCGATCACCGGGGCGGGCCGGGCCGCGGGCGTGGACAGTTCCACCGGGGCCAGGCCCACCGCGCGCGCGGCTTCCAGGTTGGCGCCTTCGGCCACCACCCCGATGGGGGGCAGGTTGTGGCCGCGCAATGCCGCTACCAGGGCGGTCCAATCGATTTTCTCTTCGACGCGGCTGGCGTCGACGACCACGGGTTCGTTTTCGAAGAAGCTGCCGGCATCGGCCATGCGCTTGGCCAGGGCGGCGTTCAGGCGTTCGGGGTCGGCGCTGTGCAGGACCACCCGGATGGCATAGAGGGTGGCGCTTTTGAAGTCCAGGGCTAGGGATTCAGTGTTCATCTTGATTGTGGCTGGCGGTCCCGGCGCCGGGAAACGGCGCGCTCGACCGGCTGCGGGGTTCGGGGGATGATAACCCGCCCAGGGGCGGCATGCGCAGGGGGCTGAGCCAAAGAAAAAGGCGCCGAAAGGCGCCTTTTTCCGGCAATGCGGACGCGGATCGCGTCAGCCTTGCGCCCAGGAATCGCGCAGGGTCACGATGCGGTTGAGCACCGGCGCTTCGGCGCTGGATTCCTTCAGGTCGGCCGTGAAGTAGCCCAGGCGCTCGAACTGCCAGGTGGCGCCCGGCGTGGCGACGGTGCCCGGTTCCAGCCAGGCCGTGACGGTCAGCTTGGAATTGGGGTTCAGGCAGGCCAGGAAGTCCTTGTCGCCGCCATCCGGACGCGCGTCGGCGAACAGGCGGTCGTACAGGTGGATCTGGGCGGGCACCGCGTGGGCCGCGCTGACCCAGGTGATGTTGCCCTTGACCTTGACGCTGTCGGCGCCCGGCGTGCCGCTGCGGGTCTCTGGCAGGTATTCAGCCTGGACTTCGATGACCTCGCCGGCCTCGTTCTTGGTGAAGCCGGTGCAGCGCACCACGTAGCCGTACTTCAGGCGCACGGTATTGCCCGGGAACAGGCGGAAGTACTTCTTGGGCGCTTCTTCGCGGAAGTCGTCGCGTTCGATCCAGAGTTCGCGCGACAGCGGGAATTCGCGCACGCCCGCTTCGGGATCGTGCGGGTTGCGCGGCGCGGTGCAGATCTCGGTCTGGCCTTCCGGGTAGTTGGTGATGACCAGCTTGAGCGGATCCAGCACGGCCACCGAGCGCGCGGCGATCGGGTCCAGGTCGTCGCGCACGGCCTGCTCGAGCAGGCTGTAATCGATGCGGGAATCCGACTTGGACACGGCGGTGCGGTCGCAGAACAGGCGGATCGAGGAGGGCGTGTAGCCACGCCGGCGCAGGCCGAAGAGGGTCGGCATGCGGGGATCGTCCCAGCCGTCCACGTGGCCTTCGCGCACCAGCTGCAGCAGCTTGCGCTTGCTGGTGACGACGTAGCTCACGTTCAGGCGCGCGAATTCGTATTGGTGCGGCAGCGGCTGCGCCAGCTTGCCGAGTTCGGCCAGGCGCGCCAGGATCCAGTCGTAGAACGGGCGCTGGTCTTCGAATTCCAGCGTGCAGACGCTGTGAGTGATGCCTTCCAGCGCGTCTTCGACCGGATGCGCCCAGCTGTACATCGGGTAGATGCACCACTGGTCGCCGGTGCGGTGGTGGTGGGCGTGGCGCACGCGGTACATGACCGGGTCGCGCAGGTTGATGTTGGGCGAAGCCATGTTGATCTTCGCGCGCAGCACCAGGCTGCCGTCCGGATGCTTGCCGTCGCGCATTTCGCGCAGCAGCGTCAGCGACTCGGCGGCCGGGCGGTTGCGCCAGGGCGAGTCGTTGCCGGGTTCGGTCAGCGTGCCGCGGTTGGCGCGGATCTCTTCGGGGCTTTGCTCGTCCACGTAGGCGTGGCCGGCCTCGACCAGCGCCTCGGCGAACTCGTACATGTAGCCGAAGTAGTCGCTGGCGAAGTACAGGTTGTCATTGCCGTCGGCCTTCCAGTCGAAGCCCAGCCAGTGCACGGCCTCGATGATGGCGTCGACGTATTCCTGGTCTTCCTTTTCCGGATTGGTGTCGTCAAAGCGCAGGTGGCAGACGCCGCCGAAGTCGCGGGCCAGCCCGAAGTTCACGCAGATGCTCTTGGCGTGGCCGAGGTGCAGGTAGCCGTTGGGTTCCGGCGGAAAGCGCGTGCGGATGCGGGCCGGATCCAGTCCGCCTTGTTGTTGCAAGGCCGCCGGGCCAGGCTTGCCCGCCCAACGCTTGCCTGCGAAGCGCTGGGCTTCGAGGTCGTCTTGAACGATGTTGAGCAGGAAATTGGATGCGGCAGGGGTCGGCGTCGTGGCGGAGGTCATTCTTGAAAGAATAGGAAAAAGCAGCGACAAAGAGTCAATTTTGCCACGTTCCGCAGGCGAGGCCTTTTCGCTGCTGGTGCAACCGGTTTCAAACTGTCCCCACGGTCATGTAACTGGCTCTACACTACGGGCCATCATGGACATATCCACGTTATCCCTGGCCCGCGCGCAGTTCGTGGCCAGCCTGAGCTTCCTGGCGTTTTTCCTGGCCTTCTCCCTGGCGCTCGCCTGGGTGCTGCTGTTCTTCAAGATCAGGGCGCGCTGGTCCGGCCAGGGCGGCTGGACGGCCGCCTACCGCTTCTGGGTGCGGATATTCGCGCTGGCCTTCGTGCTGACCCTGGCGGCCAGCGTGCCGGTGCTGATCCAGTTGGGCAGCCTGTGGGCGGGCCTCATGGACAAGATCGGCAACGTGGCCGGCCCCTTGCTGGGCTACGGCATCCTCTCGGTCTTCATCCTCAAGTCCTGTTTCCTGGGCGTCATGCTGTTTGGCCAGCGCCGGGTATCGGATGGCGCCCATACGCTGGCCGTGCTGATGGTGGCGGTGGGGCAGCTGGTGGCGGTGTTCTGGGTGCTGGCCCTGCAATCCTGGATGCAGACGCCGGACGGCGCGCTGCTGGTCGACGGCCGCTACCAGGTCTATGACTGGATGGCCGTGGTGCTGAATCCGTCGGTGGGCTGGCGCATGGCGGTGGTGATGGTGGGCGCGGCCCTGGCCGCCGCCTTCCTGATGATGGGCGTGACCGCGCTGCAGGCCTTGCGGCGCCCGCTGGGCGACGGCGAACGCAATGCGTTCAAGACCGCGCTGGTGGTCGCCGTGGTGGCGGCCTTCATGCAGTTGCCGGTCGCGACCGGCGCCGGGCAGATGATCGCCAAGCTGCAGCCCGCCAAGGCCGCCGCCGCCGCGGGCTACTGGGAAAGCGGCGCGCAGCCGCAGCTGGTGCTGTTCGCCTGGCCCGATGCGCGCTCCCATGCCAATGTGGCCGACCTGACCCTGCGCAACATGGGCGGGATGTGGCTGCATCGCAACCAGGACGGCACCTACCGCGGCCTGGACAAGTATTCGGGCATGCTGCCGCCGGTGGCGTTGACCTTCTGGTCGCTGCGGGTGGCGGCCGGGCTGGGCCTGCTGATGCTGGCCGTGGCCTGCGTGACCTTTCTGTGGACGTTCCGGCGCGGACTGGATCCGTCCACGCTGCCGCATTGGTGGCAGCGGGTCCTGTGCGGCATGATGTTCTCCGGCGCCATCGCCGTCGTGGCCGGATGGTGGGTCTCCATCCTGGGCCTGCAGCCGTTCGCGGTGAACGGCACCATCACGCAATCCGAGGTGCTGGGCATCGTCGCTTCCAGCACCGTGCTGTACGGGCTGATCGGCTATGGCGTGCTGTACCTGCTGCTGCTCGCGGCGTTCGTCGGCATGCTGTTCCACGCGGCCCGCTATGGCGTCGTGCCTGTGCGCAAACTGGGCGGAGGGTCGCCATGATCGCCATGCTGGCCGCCTCCCAAGGCCTCAATCCCGACGATCCCTCTTTCTGGATGCCGCTGGCCTTCATGGCCCTGCTGTTCGTGGTGATCGCCGCGGGCATGGTGCTGGACGGCTTCGACCTGGGCGTGGGCATCCTGCTGCAACTGGCGCCGGAACACGAGCGCGGCCGCATGATGAGCCTGCTGAGCCCGTGGCGCGACGCCAATGAATTCTGGCTGCTGCTGGGCATGGGCCTGTTCGCGGCGGCGTTCCCGTTCGCCTGGGGCGCGGTGCTGGGCAAGCTCTATGGGCCGCTCACCTGCATGGTGCTGGGCGTGGTGCTGCGCAGCGTGTCGTTCGAATTCCGCATCCGCGCGCGCAACGAGATGAAGCCGCGCTGGATCTTCGGCTTCTGGGCGGGGTCGCTGATCGCCGCCTTCGGCCAGGGCATGCTGCTGGGCCGCATCGCGACCGGCTACCAGTCCGATGCCGGCTACGGCTGGTTCTCCATGTTCGTGGGCCTGTGCGCGGTGGCCGCCTATGTGCTGCTGGGCGCGTCCTGGCTGGTGATGCGGGTGGACGGCGATCTGCAGCGCCGCGCCGCCAACTGGGCGCGCCACGCCATCCGCTGGACGGCGGTGGGCATGGTGGCGATCGCGGTCACGCTGGGCCTGGCGAATGCGGGCATCTTCTACAAGTGGAGCAACATCGCCCACCTGAGTCTGGCCGCCACGGTCTGGGTGATGATGCTGGCCGGCTTCGTGGCCGCGGAAATGGTGCTGGCGCGGCTGCCCGGGAAGGCTGACCGCTTCAGCTGGCTGCCGTTCGTGCTGTGCGTGGCCCTGTTCCTGCTGATGCTCAGCGGCCTGGCCTACAGCCTGTTCCCCTACCTGATCCTGGACGACATGACGCTGTGGGACGGCGCGGGCGCGCTGGGCTCGATGCGCCTGGTGCTGGCCGGGGCGGTGGTGGGCATACCGGTGGTGCTGGTGTTCAACATCCTGGCCTACCGCTCGGTGTTCGGCAAGGAGCGCGCCCCGGTGCCGCTGTTGCCGCCGCCGAGCTGATGCGGCGGCGACGCCCGGCCGTGGCTGCCCCGAAGGGCAGGCATTACAAGACCGGCCTGGCCACGCGCTGCAGGATTTCCTCGCCGTAGGCTTCCAGCTTGCGCGCGCCCACGCCGCTGATGTGGCTCAGATCGTCCATCGATTCGGGCTGGGCCAGCGCGATCTCGCGCAGCGTGGCGTCGTGGAAGATGACGTAAGCCGGCACGCCGTGGCTCTTGGCCACTTCGCCGCGCCAGGCGCGCAAGGCCTCGAATACGGGTTGCAGTTCGGCCGGCAGGTCGATGGCCGCTGCCTTGGGGCGGCCGCTGGCGCTTTTGCCCGAGCGCGGTTTCTTTTCGGATTCCCGGCGCAGCATCAGCTGCCGTTCGCCCTTGAGCACGGCCCGGCTGCCCTCGGTCAGGGCCAGGGTGCCGTAGCCTTCGTGGTCTACCGTCAGCAAGCCTTGCGCCAGCAATTGGCGCAGCACGCCGCGCCAGGCGGTGTCGCTCAGGTCCGCGCCCACGCCGAACACGCTCAGCGTTTCGTGGCCATGCTGCGTGGTGCGGTCGGTGACCTTGCCACGCAGGATGTCGATGATGTGGCCGGCGCCGTAGCGCTGGCCGCGTTCCTTCCAGAGCCGATAGACGGCGGACAGCACTTTCTGCGCCGCGACCGTGCCGTCCCAGGCTTGCGGCGGTTCCAGGCAGACGTCGCAGTTGCCGCAGGCCGTGATCTGCTGGCCGAAGTAGGCCAGGAGGCGCACGCGCCGGCATTCCACCGTTTCGCACAGCCCCAGCATGGCATCGAGCTGCTGGCCCAGGCGCCTGCGGTAGGATTCGTCGCCAGGCGATTCGTCGATCATGCGGCGCTGCTGCACCACGTCTTGCAGGCCGTAGGCCAGCCAGGCCGTGGCGGGCAGGCCGTCGCGGCCGGCGCGGCCGGTTTCCTGGTAGTAGCCTTCCACGGATTTGGGCAGGTCGATGTGCGCGACGAAGCGCACGTCGGGCTTGTCGATGCCCATGCCGAAGGCGATGGTGGCCACCATGACCACGCCGTCCTCGCGCAGGAAGCGCGCCTGGTTGGCGGCGCGCACCTGCGGACTGAGGCCCGCGTGATAGGGCATGGCGTCGATGCCCTGGTTGCACAGGAACTCCGCGGTCTCTTCCACGCGGGCCCGCGACAGGCCATAGACCACGCCCGATTCGCCTTCGTGATCGGTTTGGATCATTTCCAGCAACTGCTTGCGCACCTCGTTCTTTTCGATGATGCGATAGCGGATGTTGGGGCGGTCGAAGCTGGAAACGTAGTGGCGCGCGTCGTCCAGCGACAGGCGCTGGGCGATTTCGCGGCGCGTGTCGGCGGTGGCCGTCGCCGTGAGCGCGATGCGCGGCACGTCCGGCCAACGCTCGTGCAGCATCGACAGGCCCAGGTATTCCGGCCGGAAATCGTGGCCCCATTGCGACACGCAGTGGGCCTCGTCGATGGCGAACAGCGCGATGCGGCCGCGCTCCAGCAATTGCAGGCAGCGGTCGGTCAGCAGGCGTTCGGGCGCCACGTACAGCAGGTCCAGTTCGCCGGCCAGGAAGGCCTGTTCGACGTCGCGGGCGACGCGCCATTCCTGCGTGGAGTTCAGGAAGGCCGCGCGCACGCCCAGTTCGGTCAGGGCGTCGACCTGGTCCTGCATCAGCGCGATCAGCGGCGACACGACGATCCCGGTGCCTTCGCGGACCAGCGACGGGATTTGGTAACAGAGCGACTTGCCGCCGCCCGTGGGCATGAGGACCAGCGCGTCGCCGCCGTCGATCACCTGTTCGACAATGGCTTGCTGGTCGCCGCGGAAGGATTCGTAACCGAAAACGCGCTGCAACACGCCGAGGGCGCGCGCGTCAGACATGGGGGTAGGCCGGAAGCATCATGGCGGGGATTTTAAGCCGCAATTCCGCCTGACCCTTTCCAGAGGGAGATTTCTGTCCTTGCCGCGGCCTGCCTACCAGCTCAGCCAGGTGCCGCGCATGAAGGTATCCACCGGCATGCTCAGGTTGGCGCGCCATTCGTAATTGCCCGACAGGATGTCGCGGTCGGCGCCCACCGCCAGCTTGACCTTGGGGGCGACGAACATGCTGTGGGACAGGCCCACGCGCTGTTCGGCCAGCTCGGAGCCTTCCCGCAGGCCCGAATAGGTGCCGCTGAGCACGCCCCAGCCGGTGATGGGGACGCCTGCCGACAGCGTGTTGCGGGTGTGCGCCGCCGAAACCGCGCCGCCCGAGTAGCTGGACAGGTCGCCGAAGCCCGCGCCGACCTGCTCGCTGGTGTAGCCCAGGTTGACGCCGTCGGCCACGGCCACGCTGTAGTCGAAGCGGTAGCGCCAGGCGCTGGCCGCGTCGAACGAACTTTGCGTGGCTCCGGCGCGGAACGTGCCGTACTCGCCCGCGGTGTAGGTGGTGCCCATGCCGCGCGTGGTGAGCGACGGCGCGCTCTGCATCTGGCCTTCGAGCGTCAGGTCGGAAGTGAGGCCGTAACGCACGCTGCCGCTGCCTACGGGGTCGCCGTAGTCCACGGCGCCGGAACTGGCGGCGGGGTCCATGCGGTTCAGGCGCCCCAGCGACGACGAATAGCCGAAACTGCCTTCCGGGGCGGTGGCGCCCGATCCGGCCCAGTTCGAGATTTGCAATCCGCCCACCGGCGCGCCGCTGCCCCAGGTCGGCGCCCTGGCGTCGATGTTGCCGACGGCGACCGACGGACCCGTGGTGTTGCGGTAGACCCAGTTGCGGTTGCCGCCGTAGCGCAGGCCGTCCTGGCTGCCGGCGGAGGCGAACCACGGGCGGGAGGCGCGCGACACCCCGGAAATCATGACCACGGGTACGCGGGGCAGGTCTCCGTCCTGGAGCACGAACGAATAGTCCGGCGTGGGTTCCTCGGGCGTGGCAAGCACGCCGCAATCCAGCGGCACCGGCGCGGGCTGCGCGTCGCCGGACAGCGCCAGCCCGGTGCCGGGGATCAGGTCCGCGTCGCCGGCGCCGTGCACGCTGGTGTCCAGCGCCGGTTCCATGGTCTGCATGTCGCAAGGGGACGGATCCAGCGGCACCGCGCGCGACTCCATGGTAGCGGCAGGGCGTACCGGGATGGGCTGCACCGGGGACAATACCCCGATGCCGCGCGCCGAGGCGGGCGGCATATAGGGGGACGTAGCAACAGGACCGCCCAGGGCCGGAGCGAGCGGGCAGGCCATGGCCGCCGCCAGCGCGGCGCGCAACAAGGTTTTTCGCCAGATGAATGCAGGGGCGACCATAGGCACAGTGTAGAAAGGGTGTGCCGCCTTGCCTGTAAACGTTTTTTAGCAAAGCGGACAGAAGGCGGGCCGCGTCTATTTTAGGGCCAGTCCACAGCGGGCGCGGCGCCGTGGCGGGAAAGCGCTGGTAAACGCGTCCAACATCGTGCAACAGGTATATTTCAGTTGATTTCCCGCCTCTTGCGGCTTGTAGCAGAGGGCCGCACTATGGCATCCATGGACAATCCCCACACCAAGCTGCTGGTCGTTGACGACGATCCCGCCTTACGGCAACTGCTGGCCGACTACCTGAACCGGCATGGCTACGACACCCTGCTGGCGCCGGACGCCACGGATCTGTCGTCCCGCATCACCCGCTACGCGCCCGACCTGCTGGTGCTGGACCGCATGCTGCCCGGCGGCGACGGCGCGGATGCCTGCCGCCGCCTGCGCGAGCAGGGCGAGGACATCCCCGTCATCCTGCTGACCGCGCGCGACGAGGCCGTGGACCGCATCATCGGCCTGGAGGCCGGTGCCGACGACTACGTCGGCAAGCCCTTCGATCCGCGCGAGCTGCTGGCCCGCATCGAGGCGGTGCTGCGCCGCAAGCGCGGCCCGTCGGCGCTGACCAAGGATGCGCCGGTTTCATTCGGCCCCTTCGTGTTCGATCCCTCCACCCGCCAGCTGTCGCGCGAAGGCACCGTGGTCAAGCTGACCGGCGGCGAGATCAATCTGCTGGAAGCGCTGGTGCGCAACGCGGGCAAGCCGCTGTCGCGTGAACGCCTGCTGGCGCTGGCGCGCGACGACGATGCCGGCGAGCGCAACGACCGCGCCATCGACATCGCCATCCTGCGGCTGCGCCGGGTCATCGAAGACGATCCCAAGCAGCCGCGCTGGATCCAGACCGTCTGGGGCATCGGCTACCGGTTCTCGCCCTGATGCGCTTTTCTCCTGGCTTCCTGGTGCCGCGCTCGCTGCGGGCAAGGCTGATCCTGCTGATCCTGGGCTCGGTCCTGCTGACGCAGGCGGCCACGCTGGTGACGGTGTCGTACTTCCGGCACAAGTTCATGGAAGACGTGGCCATCGGCTATATCGTCACCACCATCCGCACGCTGCGCGCGGCCGTGTCGCAGGTGCCGGCGGAGGAACGCGCCGACTTCGTGCGCACGGCTTCGCAGAACCAGTGGCGGTTGTGGTCGCGGGTGCTGCCCGCCGAAGCCAAGCTGCAGCGCTTCAATGGCCGCCGTCCGCCGCCGAAGGCGGCTCCGAAGCCGCCGCCGCCGCCGCCCGCGGACGCGCAGATACACGGCCCGCCGGCGCCGCCGCCCCCGGAAGTGCGCGACGAAGAGCATGGCGATGAACGCGCCAGCGCGCGGGAAGGCGAGCGCGCGCGCGACCGCGAGGAACACAACCGCCGCTACCAGCCGGAGCCGGACGACATCCGCCGCGACCTGCGGGTGCTGGTGCAGCAGCTCAATGAACGCCTGAACGACGGCACGCGCGTGGCGCTGTCGCGCGGGCCCACGCCGGAAATCTTCATTTCCCTGGCGCCCAACCCCGCCAGCGAGGACGCGCCGCGCCTGCGCGAATGGCTGGTCATTCCGCTGGACCGCCTGGACCCGCCGGTGGCCACGCCGTTCATCGCCGCCTGGCTGGGCGGCCTGGGGCTGCTGCTGTTGCTGGCGGTGGGCTTCTCCTGGCATATCACGCGTCCGATCACCCGGCTGGCCGACGCCGCCGACCGGCTGGCGGCGGGGCAGCCGCAACGGGTCGAACCCTCGGGTCCGCATGAAACGCGGGTGCTGGGCGTACGCTTCAACGCCATGCTGGATGCGCTGTCCGAATCCGATTCGGTGCGCCGCACCCTGCTGTCGGGCCTGCCGCATGACCTGAAAGGCCCCTTGTCGCGGATGTGGCTGCGCATCGAGCTGGCCGACGACTCCAAGCTGAAGGAAGGGCTGCGGGCGGACCTGCAGGACATGCAGCACATGGTGGACCAGTTCATCGGTTTCGTGCGCGGCACCGACCCGGCCGCCTACCGCTACGCCTCGATGCTCCTGTCCGATTGGTTGACCGAGCGCGTGGGCGCCTGGCAGGGCGCCGGCACCGACATCAGCCTGCGGGCCGGCGACGAGGTCGCAACCCTGGTGGTGCAGGCGGACGCCGTGGCGCTGGGCCGCCTGCTGGACAACCTGATCGGTAATGCGCTGAACCATGGCGCGCCGCCGGTCGAGGTCAGCCTGCGGCACGAGGGACGCCACGCCGTGTTGGACGTGGCCGACCACGGTTCCGGCATCGTGCCGGAACGGCGCCAGGAGGCCCTGCGCCCGTTCAGCCGCCTGGACGACGCGCGCACGCGCACCGGTAGCGTGGGGCTGGGCCTGGCGCTGGCCGAGGCCATCGCGCGCGCGCATGGCGGCTCGCTGGAGCTGCTGGAAGCGGAGTCGGGCGGATTGTGCGTGCGGGTCAGGCTGCCGCTGTCCGACACGCCCTAGGACCGCCCTCGCAGGCGCCCCCCCGCCCCCAGGGCGGGCCGCCCTACGGTACGATGCATCCTGCTTAGTACTTTGTCGTTTCCGCACCATGGCCATCCAGTCCGATTCGCTTTCCTCCCGTCCCGACGCCCCCCGTATCGTGGCGCCGCAGCCGGTCTCGCCCAACGAGGAGTCGATCGAACGCGCCCTGCGGCCCAAGGCGCTGGACGAGTACGTCGGCCAGCACCGCGCCCGCGAGCAGCTGGAGATTTTCATCGCCGCGGCCAGGAAGCGCGGCGAAGCCCTGGACCACGTGCTGCTGTTCGGCCCCCCAGGCCTGGGCAAGACCACGCTGGCCCACATCATTGCGCATGAAATGGGCGTGCAGCTGCGCCAGACCTCGGGCCCGGTGCTGGAACGCCCGGGCGACCTGGCGGCGCTCTTGACCAACCTGGAAAAGAACGATGTCCTGTTCATCGACGAAATCCACCGCCTGTCGCCCGTGGTCGAGGAAATCCTCTATCCGGCGCTGGAGGATTTCCAGATCGACATCCTGATCGGGGAAGGCCCCGCGGCGCGCAGCGTGAAGCTGGACTTGCAGCCCTTCACCCTGGTTGGCGCCACCACCCGCGCCGGCATGCTGACCAACCCCCTGCGCGACCGCTTCGGCATCGTGTCGCGGCTGGAGTTCTACAACGCCGCCGACCTCGGCCACATCGTCACGCGCAGCGCCGGCCTCTTGAACGCCGGCATCACGCCGGAGGGCGCGGCCGAAGTCGCGCGCCGCGCCCGCGGCACGCCCCGCATCGCCAACCGGCTGTTGCGCCGGGTGCGCGATTACGCCGAGGTCAAGGCCGGCGGCACCATCGACGCGGACGTCGCCGGCCGCGCGCTGGCCATGCTGGAGGTGGACCCGCAGGGCCTGGACCTGATGGACCGCAAGCTGCTCGAGGCCATCATCCACAAGTTCGATGGCGGCCCCGTCGGCGTGGACAGCCTGGCAGCCGCCATCGGCGAAGAGCGCGACACCATCGAGGACGTGATCGAACCCTATCTGATCCAGCATGGCTACCTGCAGCGCACGCCGCGCGGCCGCACCGCCACGCTGACCACCTGGCGCCACCTGGGGCTGACCCCGCCAGCCGGGACCACGGCGGGTTCGGGCGATCTCTTCGGGAAGTAGGCGGCGGGCGTCCCGGGCGCCGCGGGTTTATCATCGGAAGGTTTTGATTTCCCTTCGCGATCAAAGGACCCAATCCCATGCAGCCCGAATTGCCCACCTATGACGACGTCGTGCGCGCCAGCGAGCGCCTGGCCGGCAACGCGCACCGCACGCCCGTACTGACCTCGGCCACCGCCGACGCGATCAGCGGCGCGTCGGTCTTCTTCAAGTGCGAGAACTTCCAGCGCATGGGCGCCTTCAAGTTTCGCGGCGGCTACAACGCCATCGCGCGCCTGACGCCCGAGCAGCGCGCCGCCGGCGTGGTGACGTTCTCGTCGGGCAACCACGCGCAGGCCATCGCCCTGGCCTCGAAGCTGCAGGGCGTGCAGGCCACCATCATCATGCCGCTGGACGCGCCGGCCGCCAAGCGCGCCGCCACCGCGGGCTATGGTGGCAAGATCGTCACCTATGACCGCTACACCGAGGACCGCGAGGCGATCGCCCACCGCATCCAGGCAGAAACCGGCGCCACCCTGATCCCGCCCTACGACCACGAAGACGTGATCGCCGGGCAGGGCACCGCCGCCAAGGAATTGTTCGAGGAAGTGGGCGAACTGGACTACCTGTTCGTCTGCCTGGGCGGCGGCGGCCTGCTGTCGGGGTCGGCCCTGTCCGCCTACGCGCTGAGCCCGCGCTGCCTGGTCTACGGGGTCGAGCCCGAGGCCGGCAATGACGGCCAGCAGTCCCTGCGCAAAGGTGAAATCGTCCGAATCCAGGCGCCCAAGACCCTGGCTGACGGCGCCGCCACGACGCACCTGGGCAATCTGACCTTCCCGCTGATCCAGAAGCACGTGCGCGACATCGTCACCGTGACCGACGAACAGCTGGTCACCACCATGCGTTTCTTCGCCGAACGCATGAAGATGGTGGTGGAACCCACCGGCTGCCTGGGCGCGGCCGCCGTCATGCAGAACGTGGTGCCGGTGCGCGGCGCGCGGGTCGGCGTCATCATCAGCGGCGGCAACGTCGACCTTCCGGCCTACGCCAAGCTGCTGGCGGGCTGATCCCCCCTCGGGCGGTCCCTTTGCGGGGCCGCCGATGCGCGCTTGCGGTTGTGGCGCGTGCAAGGCAGAATCGGAACTGAATCCTGACGAACAGGGGCTGCGACATGCGTATCCTTGTCATCGGCGGCACCGGTTTCATAGGCCGCCATCTGGTAGCGCGGCTTTCCGCGGATCAGCATCAGATCGTCGTGCCCACCCGGCTCTACAGCCGCGGGCGCGACCTGCAGATTCTCCCCACCGTGACCTTGCTCGAAGGCGACGTGCACGACGATGCCACGCTGGATGGCCTGTCGCAGGGCTGCGACGCGGTCGTCAACCTGGTGGGCATCCTGCACGGCAACGCCGGCCGGCCTTATGGCTCTGACTTCGCGCGGGCCCACGTGCTGCTGCCGCAGCGCGTCGCGCAGGCCTGCCGCCGGCAGGGCGTGCGCAGGCTCATCCACATCAGCGCGCTGGGCGCCGATTCCAACGGCGACAGCATGTACCAGCGCTCCAAGGGCGACGGCGAAGCCGCCATCAAGCAGGAATTCCAGGGCAATCAGGACGGTGGCTGGACCATCTTCCGACCTTCGGTGGTCTTCGGCCCGGACGACAAATTCACCAATATGTTCGCCGGCCTGGCGCGCTGGCTGCCGGTGCTGCCGCTGGCCGGCGCGCACGTGCGCATGCAGCCGGTCTATGTGGGCGACGTGGTCGCCGCCATCGTCTCGGCGCTGGGCAATACGCACACCTGCGGCAAGACCTATGAACTGGGCGGGCCTCAGGTCTACACGCTGGGCGAGATCGCCCGCCTGTGCGCCGCCTGGAGCGGCCATCCGCGGCCGGTGGTCAGCATGCCCATGGGCGTGGGCCGCATGCAGGCCCGGCTGTTCGAATGCCTGCCCGGCACGCCGCTGATGTCGCGCGACAACCTGGACTCCCTGCGCCGCGACAACATTTGCAGCGGGCCGATCGCGCCCGAACTGCACGTGGTGCCGACGGGCCTGGAAGCCGTGGCGCCGCGCTACCTGTAAGCCTGTTTCAGCGCACCAGCGCCTTCAGCGCCTGCTTGATGCCGTCGGACACGCCCACGCCTTCGGGCAGCGTCTTCAGCGCCGACAGCGATTCCTTTTCTGAATAGCCCAGCGCCAGCAGCGCGTTCAGGATGTCCGACTGGTTGTCAGGGGTGGCGTGCGCGGACGCGCCGATGTCCGCGCCCAGCTTGCCGCGCATTTCGAGCAGCAGGCGTTCGGCGGTCTTCTTGCCGATGCCGGGCACGCGCGTCAGGCGGCCCGATTCCTGCAAGGTGATGGCCTGAGCCAGGTCCGCCACCGACAACCCCGACAGCACCGACAGCGCGGTGCGCGCGCCGATGCCGCTGACCTTGATCAGTTCGCGGAATGCGCTGCGTTCGCCGGCCGAGGCGAAGCCATACAGGATGTGGGCGTCTTCGCGCACCGTCAGGTGCGTGTAGAGCGTGACGCGGGCGCCCGTGTCGGGCAGCGAGTACAGCGTGCTCATGGGCACGTCGATGTCATAGCCCAGACCGCCCACGTCCACGCAGATGGTGGGCGGGAGTTTCTCGATCAGGGTTCCGGTGATGCGTCCGATCATGGTGATGGTGGCCTGGCAATGGTGAGGCCGCTGAATGCGCGGCGGATGCGGGGATTCTATACGCGCGGGCGCGCAATCGGCGGGAACTCGTCCCGCCCTGCGGCGAACCACGGCAAATCAGGGTTTCAGCCGATCAGCCGGCCGTTGCGGATGCGGGTCTTGCCGCTCATGCGCAGGGACGCGCCCAGACGCTCGAGCTTGTCCTGCATGGGCCCGGCATGGGCATGGCAGATCGCGCAGGCCAGCGCGTCGGCCGAGTCGGGCGCGGGCGCGCCGTCCAGCGCCAGCAGGTGCTGCACCATCATCTGCACCTGCTCCTTGGCGGCGCGGCCGGTGCCGACCACGGCCTTCTTGATCTGCAGCGCGGTGTACTCGTGCACCGCCAGCGAGCTGTCGGCCAGCGCGCATAGCGCGGCGCCGCGCGCCTGGCCCAGCAGCAGGGTAGACGCGGGGTTGGTGTTCAGGAAGATGATTTCCAGCGCGGCCACGTCGGGTTGCGTGTCGCGCGCCACCTGGCGCAGATTGTCCAGGATGACCTTGAGGCGTTCAGACAGCGCCAGCGCCGGCGGGACCACGATGGTCCCGCTGGCCACGTAGCGCAGCCGCGGGCCGTCGGCATCGATCACACCGAAGCCGGTGCGGCGCAAGCCGGGATCGATGCCGAGGACGCGCATCAGTGGCGGAAGTGGCGGGTGCCGGTCAGCACCATGGCGATGCCGTGCTCGTCGGCCGCGGCGATGACTTCGTCGTCGCGCATGCTGCCGCCCGGCTGGATCACGCAGGTCGCGCCAGCCGCCACCACCACGTCCAGGCCGTCGCGGAACGGGAAGAAGGCGTCCGACGCCACGGCCGAACCCTTCAGGGTCAGGCCGGCGTTTTCCGCCTTGATCGAGGCGATGCGGGCCGAGTCGATGCGGCTCATCTGGCCGGCGCCCACGCCCAGCGTCATGCCGCCGCCCACGAACACGATGGCGTTGGACTTGACGTACTTGGCGACCTTCCAGGCGAACGCCAGGTCGTTCATTTCCTGTTCGGTGGGCTGGCGCTTGCTGACCACCTTGAGCGCGTCGCGCGGCACGTTGTAGGCGTCCGGGGTCTGCACCAGCCAGCCGCC
Source organism: Achromobacter pestifer (assembly GCF_013267355.1). Lineage (NCBI taxonomy): Bacteria > Pseudomonadati > Pseudomonadota > Betaproteobacteria > Burkholderiales > Alcaligenaceae > Achromobacter > Achromobacter pestifer. Next base: position 1,504,343 of record NZ_CP053985.1, on the reverse strand, counting down.
TCCCACGCGCTTGATGTCGAAGGCGTTCTGGCCCGTGCCCATCGGCACTTCCAGCACGCGCACGTTCTTCTTGGCGGCCAGGATGGCCAGCGCCGCGCCGTCATAGGCGGGGGCCAGCAGCACTTCCAGGAACTGCGCGCTCACGGCTTCGGCCGTGGCGGCGTCCACCGGACGGTTGAAGGCGATGATGCCGCCGAAGGCCGAGGTCGGGTCGGTCTTGAAGGCTTGCTGGTAGGCGCCCAGCGTGTCGGCCGCGACCGCAACGCCGCAGGGGTTGGCGTGTTTGACGATGACGCAGGCGGGCGCTTCGAAGCTGCGCGCGCATTCCCAGGCGGCGTCGGCGTCCGCGATGTTGTTGTAGGACAGTTCCTTGCCCTGCAGCTGGCGGTAGTTGCCCAGCAGGCCGGCCGGACGCTGCGCGTCGACGTAGAAGGCGGCGGTCTGGTGCGGGTTCTCGCCGTAGCGCAGGGCCTGGTCCTGCTTGACCTGCAGGGTCAGCGTGCCGGGCCATTCGTTGCGGGCCGGCACGGCTTCCTGCTGGGGCTCGGCGTCGGCCAGGCTGGTCAGGTAGGCGGCGATGGCGCCGTCGTAGGCGGCGGTGTGGGCGTAGACCTTGGAGGCCAGCGCCAGGCGCAGGCCATAGGAGGTGTTGCCGCCCTTGTCCATTTCGGCCAGCACGCGCGAGTAGTCGACCGGGTCGATCACCACCGTCACGCCGCCGGCTTCGGTGCCGTGGTTCTTGGCCGCCGCGCGCAGCATGGCCGGGCCGCCGATGTCGATGTTCTCGACGGCGTCGGCGAAGGTGCAGTCCGGCTTGGCCACGGTTTCGCGGAAGGGGTACAGGTTGACCACCAGCATGTCGATGCGGTCGATGCCCGCCGCCTTGATGGTGTCCATGTGCTCCGCGCTGTCGCGGCGCGCCAGCAGGCCGCCGTGGATCTTCGGGTGCAGCGTCTTGACGCGGCCATCGAGAATTTCGGGCGAACCCGTGTGGGCCGCCACTTCGGTGACGGTCAGGCCGGAGTCGGCCAGCAGCTTGGCGGTGCCGCCGGTGGACAGCAGGCGCACGCCACGCGTGGCCAGGGCGCGGGCAAATTCAACGATGCCGGTCTTGTCGGACACCGAAAGCAGGGCGGTTTCGATTTTCATGGTGAGGGACGGGAGTGGGGCGGGAGCGCCTTTCTCGTTCAGGTCGGATGGGAAATCTGGGGGGAGCGGGCGGCGCGATGTGCCTGCCGCCCGCGCACGAAAGCTATATCTGAATATTGTGCGCCAGCAACTTCTTGCGCAGGGTGTTGCGGGTGATGCCCAGCATTTCGGATGCCCGCGACTGATTGCCGCCCGACCGTTCCAACGCCACTTCAAGCACCGGGCGCTCCACGCAGCGCATCACCATGTCCCACATGTCGTGGGGCTCGGATTCACCCAAGTCTTCGAAATAGCGCTCCAGGCTGGCGCGCACGCATTCTTCCAGGACATCTTTCTTGCTCATTTGAGTACAGATATTTTTATGTTGGTGTTGAGGCGGTTATGCCGCCAGCAGGGCTTCTGCGACCGGCGCCGGATGGGATCCGCCGTCGCGCGAGATGAGGTCGAACCAGTCCGACACGGCCCGCCACTGGTCGCGGGTGTTGTCGATCAGATTCATGCGGGCGCAGAACGAGTCCGCCCCCGGCAGGCCGTCCAGATACCAGCCTATGTGCTTGCGCGCCGTGCGTACGCCGGTGTGCTCGCCATAGAACCGGTAGTGGTCGTCGAGATGTTCGAGCAGCAGCTCGCGCATTTCCCCATAGGAGGGAGGGGCCAGTGTTTCGCCCGTGCGCAGGTAGTGGTCGATTTCGCGGAAAATCCAGGGACGGCCTTGGGCCGCCCGCCCGATCATGACCGCATCGGCGCCAGTGTAATCCAGGACGTGCCTGGCTTTTTCGGGCGTGGTGATATCTCCGTTGGCGACAACGGGGATTTTCAGTTCGGCCTTGACGGCGCGGATAGTGTCATATTCCGCCTCGCCCGTATAGAGGTCGGCGCGGGTGCGGCCGTGCAGGGTCAGGGCGGCGATGCCGGCGTTTTCCGCCATTTTCGCCACCCGCAGGGCATTGCGGCTTTCGCGGTCCCAGCCGGTGCGGGTCTTCAGGGTCACCGGCACGTCCAAGGGGGCGCAGGCGGATACCACCGCGTCCAGGATGCGGGCGATCTGGTCTTCATGGCGCAAGAGCGCCGACCCGGAGGCCACGTTGCAGACCTTCTTGACCGGGCAACCCATGTTGATGTCGATGATCCGGGCGCCCTTGCTGGCGTTGAACACCGCAGCTTCCGCCATCATGGCGGGGTCGGCGCCCGCGATCTGCACGGAAATGGGGGCGATCTCGCCGTCGTGGTTCAGGCGCCGGGAGGTTTTGACGCTATCCCACAGCTTGGGGTTGCTCGCGGCCATTTCCGACACGGCATAGCCCGCCCCCAACTTCTTGCAAAGTTGGCGGAAAGGACGGTCCGTCACGCCCGCCATGGGCGCGACCAGCACGTTGTTGGGAAGGGTCCATTGACCTATGCGCATGCTCACATTTTAACCGGCTCGATCGTGCCCCCTTTGTCACCGGGAGAACAATTCGTAACAAAGGAAGGCGAAAACAGACAATCCGCCCCGTTATCGGGGGCGGATCGGGAAGAATTCAGGCGCGGAAACCTTGCAGCAGATGCTGCGCCAGCGGCGCGCGCAGCGGGGCGGCCAGATCCATTCCCAATAAGGCCAGGCCGCAAGCGTGTTCCACCGGGGCCAGGCCGGTCGAGAAGATGCGGGGCATCAGGTCGGTCAGGCCGGCGGTGATGAAGCGGTCCACGTGGCGCGCCCCGGCGAATTCCGCCAGCGCGGGACCAGGATTGACGTTCGGGTGGGCCAGCCAGCCGCCCAGTGTCTGGGCCAGGCGAGCGGCGTCGCGTAGGCCCAGGTTCAGGCCCTGGCCAGCGACCGGATGCAGGGTCTGCGCGGCATTGCCGATGGCCGCCACGCGGCCGTGCACCTGGGCGCGGCGGGCGCTGAGCGCCAATGGGAAGACATGCCGCGGCGCCTGGCTGGACAGCCGCCCCAGGCGGTCGCCGAACGCTGCGGACAGCGCCCGCGAAAACGCGGCGTTGTCCAGCGCTGCCAGTTCGGCGGCGCGCTCGGGCGCGCTGCACCAGACGACGGAATAGGCGTCCGGGGTCTGCGGGTGCGGCAGCAGCGCCAGCGGGCCTTCGGCGGTGAAGCGTTCCCAGGCCCAGCCGCGGCGGGGCAGGGTGGCGTGCGCCGTGGTCAGCACCGCATGCTGGTCGTAATCGCGGCGCAGGTCGGTCGCACCCGCGCCGTCGGATTGCACCGCGACCTGGCACAGCAGCGTCGTGTCGCCTTGTTCGACGCGCACGCCGTCCGCGTCCTGCATGCCGATCCGGGCAGGCGGGCCTTGCAGCACGGTGACGCCGCAAGCGGCCACGCATTCGTCCAGCTTGGCGTGCAGGCCGGAATAGCCAACCACGCTGCCCAGCTGCGGCACGCCGAAATCGGTGTTCTGGATCAGGGTGCGGCCCAGCCGGCCGCGCTGCGACACATGGATGTTGCGGATATCGGCCGACCGTTCGGGCCAGGCATGCAGCGATTCCAGCAGCACGCGGCTGCCATGGTTCATGGCCAGCACGCGCGGATCCGAGGCGGGCGCCGCCGCCGATGGCGCGACCGGGGCGGGCGAGCTGCCCGCAAGCAGCGCGATGCGCGCAGGGTCGGGCGCCACGCGGGCCAACATCAGGGCCAGCACGCGGCCCACCGGGCCCGCGCCTAGAATCGCTATGTCGAAGGCGGATGAAGTCATGACCGGATTTTACCCGTCCACTACAATCCGCAGCAGCCGGCGCGTCTTGGCGCCGTGGTCCTCTTTCCGGTCGATCGACATGACGCAGCTCCAGGCCTCATCCCCCTTGTCCGCCGTTTCCGCCCGCCGTCCACGCGGCAAGGTCGCGGTCGGACTGCTGGCCTGCCTGTTCGGCGCGGTGGGAGCGCATTGGTGGTATCTGGGCCGCCGCCACGCCTGGCTGGTGACCGCGTACACGTTGGTCAGCCTGTTCTGCGCTGTCAGCTTCTACCCCGTCTGGTACGACAACCCAGCCTTCTTCCTGGTGTTCATTCCCATGGTCGACGGGTTCATCGAGAGCGCGGTGTTCTCGCTGATGCAGGACGAGAAATTCGACCGTCTCTACAACGACGGCCTGGGCCGGCCGACCCGGACCGGCTGGGGGCCGGTGCTGGTCGCGATCCTGGCCTGCCTGGTCGGCGCCATCGTGTCCATGTTCGCCATCGCCATGGTGGTGGTCTACACCTGGATCGCCATGGGCTGGCTGGACGGCTACGTCTTTTAGCGTCGCCCCGGCGCGCCGCCAGCCTATTCGCGCATCAGCGCTTCGATCTCGCCGGCTTGCACCGGCACGCCGCGGGTGATGAGCTCGCAGCCTTCGTCCGTGACCAGCGCGTCGTCTTCGGTGCGGATGCCGATGTTCCAGTAGGCCTCGGGCACGTCGTCGGCGGGCCGCACATAGATGCCGGGCTCGATCGTCAGCATCATGCCCGGTTCCAGCTTGCGCCAGGGCCGTTCGGCGCCGTGGGCCGGGCCGGGCTGGCGGTAGTCGCCCACGTCGTGCACGTCCAGGCCCAGCCAGTGGCCGGTGCGGTGCATGTAGAAACGGCTGTAGTCGCCGGATTCCAGCACGCCGTCCAGCGAACCCTTCAAGAGCTTCAGGTCCAGCATGCCCTGCGCCAGCACGCGCAGGGCGGCCTGGTGCCCGTCGTTGAAGCCGCGGCCGGGCGCCGTCGCCTGGGCGGCGGCATCCTGGGCTGCCACCGTCAGGTCGTACAGCGCGCGCTGCGGGCCGCTGTAGCGGCCGTTCACGGGAAAGGTGCGGGTGATGTCGCTGGCGTAGCTGTCGACCTCGCAGCCCGCGTCGATCAGCACCAGGTCGCCGTCGCGCAGCACTGCCTCGCCAGCCGGATAGTGCAGCACGCAGGCGTTCGCGCCCGCTGCCACGATGCTGTTGTAGGCCACCGATTGCGCGCCGTGGCGGCGGAACTCGTACAGCAGTTCGGCCTCGATCTCGTACTCGTGCATGCCGGGGCGGGCGACGCGCATGGCGCGCACATGGGCGCCGGCCGAGATCTTGGCCGCGCGCCGCATCGCCGCGATTTCCGTGGCGTCCTTGATCAGCCGCATCTCGGCCAGCAGCGGCCGGATGTCCTGTTGGCGCGCGGGCGGCGCATGGCCGCCGCGGCTGGCCTCGCGGGCCGCCGCCAGCCAGCGGTGCAGGCGGCCGTCGTGGCGCTTGTCGCCGGCCAGGGGGGCATACAAGGTGGCGTGGTCCTGTAGCAGCGCGGGCATCAGTTCGTCCAGCGCATCGAGCGGATGGGCGTCGTCGAAACCGAAATGCGCCGCGGCCGCCTCGGGACCGAAACGCTTGCCCTCCCAGATTTCATGTTCGATGTGGCGCGGACGGCAGAAGAGCAGGGTGCGGTCGGTCGCGCCCGCGATCAGCACCAGCCAGGCGCCGGGTTCGGTGAATCCGGTCAGGTAGAAGAAGTCGCTGTCGTGCCGGTAGGGATATTCCGCGTCGCGGTTGCGCGTGGCCTCCGGGGCGGTGGCCAGGATGGCGATGCCGCCGCCTTCGGCGCGCATCTGCGCCATCAGGCGTTGGCGCCGCGCGGCGTAAGGGGCGATGTCGTCGGGAGGCAGGCTCATGGCGGACTGGGGCGCGAACCCCGGCAAGGTGATGATGCCGTTTACTTTACCCGCCATCCCCGGGATACGACACCCCACGCCAGGCCTCGCGGAATTCGCTGGACCGCGCGGGGCAAGCTGCTACAATCGCCGCTCTGTCATTGGGGAGTAGCCATCCTTTGTCCCCGCAAAGGAGCTAGCGTCAACAGACTTGGTGGTTCAGCGCTGCGCAGCAGCCGCTAGAACTCCATGGCGCTAGTAGCGGTATCCATGCACGGCGGCACCCGCCGCATGGACCAGCCAGGCGAGACCTTTGGCCGCGTTGCGTTCACCCCAGCCGGGCGAGCCGCGACGTCGCGCCAATTGGTTTCTGCTCGTCCGGCTCGTCCCTATGTTTCTCACCCTGTTCCTGTTTTTCCTGTCAGCGGCAGTGATCTACTTCGCCTGCGAGTTCTTCGTGAACGGCGTCGAGTGGGTCGGCCATCGCTTCCAGCTGGGCGCCACCGCCACCGGCACCGTGCTCGCCGCGTTCGGCACCGCCCTGCCGGAAAGCGCCGTGACCTTCATGGCTGTTGTGTTCGGCGAAACCCCCGAGCAAAAAGACATAGGCGTAGGCGCCGCCATGGGCGGCCCGCTGGTGCTGGCCACGCTGGCCTATGCGGTGGTGGGCCTGGCCCTGTGGCGCTCGCGCCGCGGGCGGGCCACGCAGGCGGACTGTATCAACGCGGACCAGCGCCGGTTGGCCCGCGACCAGGCCTGGTTCATGGGCATCTTCCTCTTCAAGGTGGGCCTGGGCCTGCTGGCCTTTGCCTGGAAGCCCTGGCTGGGCATTCTGTTCCTCGCCACCTACGGCCTCTACGTCAAGCGCGAACTGAGCCGCGACGAGGCGAGCCTGGACAGCGAGGATTTGGAGCCGCTGAAGCTGCGCCCGCGCGACGAGGACCCGAGCATGTTCTGGGCGGTCACGCAGACGGTGATGGCCCTGGTCGTGATCGCCGGGGCATCGCATGTGTTCGTGAACCAGATCGAGCTGCTGGGCGTGGCCATGGGCGCATCGCCCCATGTGGCCGCGCTGTTGCTGGCGCCGGTGGCGACCGAGCTGCCGGAAATCATGAATGCGCTGATCTGGGTGCGCCAGGGCAAGGAACGGCTGGCGCTGGCCAACATCTCGGGCGCCATGATGATCCAGGCGACCATCCCCAGCGCGCTGGGCATCTTCATGACGCCCTGGCTGCTGGACGCGCCCTTGCTCGCGGCGGGCCTGTTCACGATGCTGTCGATCGGCCTGCTGTGGCTGCGCTTCCGCCGCTCGGCCATGAGCGTGCCGGCATTGTCGGCGGTGGGCGGCCTGTATGCCGTGTTCGCTGCCTATCTGGGCTGGCATTTCTACGCTTGACGGCGCTTGGCGCATGGGGGCTTCGGCCCCCGCGTTTTTTTCCGTGTTCAGACCCGATTCAGCGCCAAAAACCTTGTCCATAAGTGGAAACCCGCGTAAACTCTTGCCCGTTATCCATCCCAGGAGCAGTCTTCGTGAATACCGATTCCGGCGAAAGTTGTCGATCTTGCATCGACGTCGCTGTTTAACAGGTCCACGCAGAACTCCGTCTGCCGCAGCCTGTTGAACAGGTTGCGGTTGTATCCCAAGCTCCAGGCGCAAGCCCGGGCAATCGCGCAAGCCAGCGGCTTGCCGGGAACCTCCCCAACGTAAACCGCCAGAACCGCCGCTTCAGCCGCAGCGTCAGCGTTCGCGCACGTTTTTCTCGTGCCTGTCCGCCACACGCAGCGCGGGTGCGCGCGTATTCGCGATCACGCTCCCCATTCTTGCAATGGAGGTCGTTATGCGTTTCTTCGACTTGTTCCTACGCCGCGCCGGCGTGGACCGCGCCACCGCCCTGGGCCGCCGCCGCGGCACTTCGCGCCTGACGGTCATCTGTCCGCGCGACGAACTAGGCGCCTTGCGCAAGCAGATCTGCCTGGACTTCAGCGCCGCCGGCCTGGACGTCTCGCAGGTGCAGATCGACCAGGGCCAGGATCCCGGCATGGCGTCGGCCTGCATCACCGTCAATTGCCCCCCGGAACTGCGGGGCGAACTGATGTCGCAGGCGCGCCGCCTGAGCGCCAATCCCGCCGTGCGCCACGTGCATTTCGGCACCCAGACCACGCCGGCCACGCAGGCCGCGCTGGCCTGAAGCCGCCCTTTCTTCCACAGGAGAGATCATGCCCAGTGCCTTAGACCCCGAGCCTCGATTGCGCCCAGTGCGCGGCGCCGGCATGCCTGCCTGACCTGTCCACTCGCTGCGAGCCGACAGGCAGGATAGCCATCCTGGCCCGTACGGAGTCCGCAGCCAAGAATCACCGGCCTGGCCCACGTTGCGTGTGCTTCCGCCGCCGGTACCGATTCCCCCGCTAGCTCCCTTCCGTTTTCCGCACCCGGCGCATTCCATGCGATCCGGATACCGGCAACATTGCTCCGGTGCCTGCGCACGCCTGTATGCGGCGGGTTGACGGCTTTCTGTGCGAAAGCCGCGGACCGCTGCTGCCTGCGCGCGGGCAGCAGAGGGCAGGGTCGTCCGTGTCTCCGACAACTACACGTACAACCGGAGCACTCCAATGTTCAAGTTTCTCAAGTCCTTCTTTACGTCGGCGGCGGGCCTGCGCCATAGCGCAAGACACTTTCGCCGTTCGCCCATGCCCGAGCGCGGCGCCACGGCCGCCGCCGCGTCCTCCGATACCGCCCGCCATGCCAATCGCCAGACGCTGGACCTGTCGCGCATGGGTTTCGGCGCCTTGTTCGCCCTGTTCGGCAGCAGCCGCGGCGGACTGTCGGAGGCCCAGGCCCAGAGCGCGCGCGAACGCTACGGCGCCAACGAGGTCGACCACGAAAAGCCGCTGCCCTGGTACTCCCACCTCTGGCTGTCCTACCGCAATCCGTTCAATCTGCTCCTGACCGCGCTGGCGGCGCTGTCCTGGCTCACCGACGTGCGCATGGCCGTGCCTGACGACCAGTCCTGGACGGCGGTCTTCATCATCGGCGCCATGGTGCTCATTTCCACCGTGCTGCGCTTTGCGCAGGAACAGCGCTCCAGCCGCGCCGCCGAGGCGCTCAAGGCCATGGTGCAGAACACCGCCACCGTGCTGCGCAGCGACCCCGCAACCGAGGCCGAAGGCGACGCCCGGCGCTACTTCGGCGTGGCGCTGCATGCCAGCGGCTCGCGGCAGATCGAGGTGCCGCTGGCGGAGCTGGTGCCGGGCGACGTGGTGCTGCTGTCCGCGGGCGACATGATCCCCGCCGACTGCCGCATCCTGAATGCCAAGGATCTGTTCATCGCGCAGGCCGCGCTGACGGGCGAATCCCTGCCCGTCGAAAAATACGCCACGCAGCGCGGCGAGACCGCCAACGCGCTGGAACTGGAGAACATGGCGTTCATGGGCACCAACGTGGTCAGCGGTTCGGGCAGCGCCCTGGTGGTGGCCACGGGTTCGCGCAGCTATTTCGGCCAGTTGGCCGGGCGCGTCACGCAGACCAATCGCGCGCCGACCCAGTTCCAGCAGGGCATCAACCGCGTGAGCTGGGTGCTGATCCGTTTCATGCTGGTCATGGCGCCCATCGTCATGCTGATCAACGGCTTTACCAAGGGCGACTGGATGGAGGCGCTGCTGTTTGCGCTGGCCATCGCCGTGGGCCTGACGCCCGAAATGCTGCCCATGATCGTCACGGCCACGCTGGCCAAGGGCGCCGTGCGCATGTCGCGCCGCAAGGTGGTGGTCAAGCGGCTGGACGCCATCCAGAACCTGGGCGCGATGAACGTGCTGTGCACCGACAAGACCGGCACCCTGACCCAGGACCGCATTGTGCTGGAGCGCCACACCGACGTCTACGGCGCCAGCAGCGACGACGTGCTGGCCTACGCCTATCTCAACAGCTACTACCAGACCGGTTTGAAGAATCTGCTGGACGTGGCGGTGCTGCAGCACGCCGAGGTCGAGCGCAAGCTGGATCTGGCGGCCAAGTACCGCAAGGTCGACGAGATCCCCTTCGACTTCTCCCGGCGCCGCATGTCGGTGGTGGTCAACGAAACCGAGAACGGCCGCGAACACCACGAATTGATCTGCAAGGGCGCGCTGGAAGAGATGCTGGCGGTCTGCACCCGCCTGCGCGTGGGCCATGAAGAACATCTGCTGACCGATGCCCGCCGGGCCGACATCCGCCGGGTGACGGCGGACCTGAACCGCGACGGCCTGCGCGTGATCGCGGTCGGCGTCAAGGAACTGCCGCCCACCCAGCAAACCTATGGCGTTGCCGACGAATCCGACCTGGTGCTGGTCGGGTACATGGCTTTCCTGGATCCTCCGAAGGAATCCACCGCCCCGGCGCTGAAGGCGCTCAAGGACTCCGGCATCGAAGTGAAGGTGCTGACCGGCGACGTCGAGCTAGTGACGCAGAAGGTCTGCCGCGAGGTGGATTTCGAGGTGCGCAAGGTCTACCTGGGCGCCGAGATCGAGGCGATGGACGAGGCGCAACTGGCCGCGGCCGTGCGCGAGGCCAACGTCTTCGCCCGCCTGACGCCGGCCCACAAGGAACGCATCGTGCGCAGCCTGCGGGCGCAGGGCAATACGGTGGGCTTCATGGGCGACGGCATCAACGATGCGCCGGCCCTGCGGGCGGCGGACGTGGGCATTTCCGTGGATTCGGCGGTCGATATCTCGAAAGAGGCCGCGGACATCATCCTGCTGGAAAAGAGCCTGATGGTGCTGGAGGACGGCGTCATCGAAGGCCGCAAGACCTTCTGCAACATGCTCAAGTACCTGAAGATGACGGCCAGCTCGAATTTCGGCAACGTCTTCTCGGTCCTGGTGGCCAGCGCCTTCCTGCCGTTCCTGCCCATGCTGCCCATCCATCTGCTGGTGCAGAACTTGATGTACGACATTTCCCAGACGGCGATTCCGTTCGACAATGTCGACGAAGAGCTGTTGAAGAAGCCCCAGCAATGGGACCCGGACGGACTGGGCCGCTTCATGGTGTTCTTTGGCCCGATAAGCTCCTTGTTCGACATCGCTACCTATGCGCTCATGTGGTACGTTTTCCAGGCCAACTCGACCGAACATCAGACGCTGTTCCAGTCGGGCTGGTTCGTCGAAGGCCTGTTGTCGCAGACGCTCATCGTCCATATGATCCGCACGCGCAAGATCCCGTTCCTGCAAAGCCGCGCCGCCTGGCCGCTGATGGGCATGACCTTGATGGTGGTGGTGATGGGGCTGCTGCTGCCGTTCTCGCCCTTGGCCGAGTATCTCCAGCTGCAGGCGCTGCCGTGGAGCTACTTCCCCTGGCTGGTCGGCATCCTGTTGGCCTACTGCACGCTGACGCAGTTGCTGAAGGGAATCTGGGTCCGCCGCTACGGCTGGCAATAAGTAGATGAGGCCCGCGGCGGGCGCAAGCCCGCCGGGCAATCAGGAGAAACACATGAGAATCGCTACTTTTGCCGCGCTGATGGCGGCGGGCCTGGCCCTTCCCCTGGCGGCGCGTGGCGCCGATACCGCACAGGGGCTGAGACTGTATGGCGTGGTGGACGCGGGCGTGGCCATTACCACGGTCTCGGGGCAGGGCAGCCATAGCGGGCTGCTCAACGGCGGGTTGACCGACTCGCTGTGGGGCATGACGGGGGCGGAAGACATGGGCGGGGGCTGGAGCGCCCGGTTTCAGCTGGAAAGCGGCTTCGATCCCTCATCGGGCAAGCGGGCTGACGACGACCGCCTCTTCAACTACGCCGCCTGGGTCGGCCTGGGCCATGACAGCTATGGAGAATTGCGGCTGGGGCGCCAGCACACGATAGGCCAGGTCTACGGCAATTCCCTGGAAATCGCGTCCTGGAAGGAAATGGGCATGGGCGCTACCTTCAAGGCGTCCGACAACTACCAGTTCAGCAACCTGGTCAATTACTACACCCCGGTCTGGCAGGGGTTTCAGGCCGGCATCGGCTATTCCTTCGACGCCGACGACGGCAACCGCTTCCGTACCGCCAACAACAATCGCGCGCTCAGCCTGGGTGTGAAGTACGAGGACGGGCCGTTGCTGGCGGTCGCCACCTGGGACCAACTGCGCCTGGCCGATGCGCCGCCGGGCAGCAACGGCCGGCCGCAGGCGGTGCAGTTGGGCGTCTCCTACGATTTCGAGGTGCTGAAACTGTCCCTGGCCTGGTCGCGCCAGCGCAACGGCGACGTCGGCCTGGACGGCGGCGATCCGGACGGGCTGGGTCTGGGCCTGGGGCCGGCGGCCTTCGTGCGCGGCGGCACGGTCAATGCCTGGCTGGTCGGCGCCAGCGTGCCGGTCGGGCCTGGCGCCGTGCTGCTGCAATGGTCGCTGGCGCACCCGGACTGGCATTGGGACAACGGCATGACGGCGCGCAATGCGCAGGTGATGACGCTGGGCTATACCTACGGCCTGTCCCCGCGCACGACGCTCTATGCCTTTGCCGGCTATGCGTCGAACTACACGCTGGACGACCAGTTCGATCCTGCCCATTCGCACACCACGCGCGTGGGCACGGGCATTTCGCACCGTTTCTGAGCGCCGGGGCAGGGCGGGGCAGGGTCAACTACAATCGGCGGGTGCGGCGCAGTGCGCCCGTCCCCGTACAGCCCCGACGTTTTCCGGATGGTTTGCATGGATAGTCTCGAATGGCTCATACCCTGGGAGTTTTCTCCCACGCTGGTGGCCTCCTTCCTGGTGGCCATCGTGCTGTTCGTGCGCGGCCAAAAGGTCCATCACGTGACCGCCGCCCGCAGCATCCTCTTCTGGACGGGCATGGCGCTGCTGTATCTGTCCATGCACACCCGGCTGGACTACTACGCCGAGCGCATGTTCTTCATCCACCGCATCCAGCATCTGGTGCTGCACCATCTGGGGCCGCTGCTGGTCATGGCGGCGTTCCCGGGGCAGGTGATGCGGGCGGGTCTGCCCATGCGCTGGCGCATCCGGCTGCGTGACTTCCTGCGCACCGGCGCCGGCCGCGCCACGGTGACGCTGCTGACGCACAAGATCTTCGTGCCGACGCTGTTCGTCTTCCTGGTGCTGGTCTGGCTGATCCCGTCGGTGCAGTTCTATTCCATGCTGGACTGGCGTCTCTACCGCCTGATGAACTGGTCCGTGGTGATCAGCGGTTTCATGTACTGGAACCTGATCCTGGACCGCAGGCCCGCGCCGCCCGCGGCCATGACGCCGGGCGGCCGGGTCATTTCGCCCGTGCTGACGATGTTGCCGCAAATGGTGGCGGGGGCGGTCATCGCCTTCACCGAAAGCGATATCTATCCGCTGTTCGAGCTATGCGGCCGGGCCATCGCCATGTCGGCCCAGACCGACCAGACCATAGGCGGCCTGACCATGTGGATTCCGGCGGCGCTGGTCGAGGTTATCGGACTGATGGTGGCCCTGGGAACCTTGATGCGCCTGTCGGCGAAGGGACGTTTGCGCAAGGCGGATCGCGATGCGCAGGCGCGGGCCAGGGCCAAGGCCCGCGCGGCGTCCGCCTAGGGGCGGACCGCTGGCTTGCCGCTACTCCGGCAGCAGGCCGTGATACTTCTTGCCCAGGGCCACGGTGGCCTGGAACATGCCGGCCTTGCTGCCGCAGTCGTAGCGCACGCCTTCATAGCGGTGCGCATACACGGCGCGCTCGCGCATCAGCGAGGCGATGCCGTCGGTCAGCTGGATCTCGTTGCCGGCGCCCATCTTGGTCGAGCGCAGGTGGTCGAAGATCGCGGCTTCCAGCACGTACCGGCCGACCACGGCGAGCGTCGAGGGCGCGGCTTCGGGATCGGGTTTTTCCACGATATGGGTGACGCGTTCCGTGCGGCCATTGGCGCTGGCATCTCCCTGGCGGGTGGCCACGATGCCGTACTTGCGGGTATCGGCGCGCGGTACGTCCTGCACGCCCAGCACGCTGGCGTTCTGCGTCACGGCCACGTCGATCAGCTGCTTGAGCGCCGGCAGGTCGGAGTCGATCAGGTCGTCGGCGAGCAGCACGGCAAAGGGTTCGTCGCCCACGGCGGGCGCGGCGGACAGCACCGCGTGGCCCAGCCCCAGCGGAGCCGACTGACGGATATAGAGGCAATTCACATGCGCGGGTAGAATGCCCCGCACCATGGCCAGAAGCTCGTGCTTGCCCTTGCTTTCCAGGTCCGATTCGAGTTCCGGCGCCGAGTCGAAGTGGTCTTCGATGGCGCGCTTGTTGCGTCCCGTCACGAAAATAAGATCGGTGATCCCGGCGGCCACGGCTTCTTCCACGGCATATTGGATCAGCGGCTTGTCGACCACGGGCAGCATTTCCTTGGGCATCGCCTTGGTGGCGGGCAGGAAGCGCGTACCCATGCCGGCAACAGGGAAAACAGCTTTACGGACAGGACGCATTGAGACCTCGTTGGGGCTATCGATGAAACATTTTAAGCGCATCGCTATCATAGGCTTATGAACCGCAGGAAAAAGCCATCCATTTGCTCGATTGCGAAACGGGGCGCAATCGTCGGGCTGTCCGTGGCCCTGGCCATGCCCGCCATCCCCATCTCCGCCTGGGCGCAGCCCGTGGGCCTGCCGTCGATGGGCGCGGCCTCCGCAGCCGAACTGTCCCCCGCGCTGGAGCGCAGCCTGGGCGAGGCCATCATGGCCCAGGGGCGGCGCGATCCGACCTATGTCGACGATTCCGAACTCAGCCAATACCTCACCACCATGGGGCGCAAGCTGGCGGCTTTCGCGCCCGGCGGGGTCCCCGAGGTCGAGATGTTCGGCGTGCGCGACCCCGAAATCAACGCCTTCGCCATGCCCGGCGGCTTCATCGGCGTCAATACCGGCCTGATCGTGGCTTCGGCCAGCGAGTCCGAGCTGGCCGCGGTGCTGGCGCACGAAATCGGCCACGTCGTGCAGCGCCACATCGCCCGCGGCATGACCCAGCAGAACCAGAACAGCATGCTGATGCTGGCCAGCCTGGCGGGGGCGCTGCTGGCGGCCTTGGCCGGGGGGGGCGGCAATCTGGCGGTGGGCGTGGCGGCATTCGGCCAGGCCGCGGCCATCAACCGCCAACTGGGCTTTTCCCGCGACGCGGAACGCGAGGCCGACCGGGCCGGGCTGCAGATGCTGACCAGGGCGGGCTATGACGCCGAGGGCATGGCGCAGATGTTCGGGCGCCTGATGAACGCGTCGCGCCTGAACGAAGGCGCGGGCGGCGGCTCATGGGCCAGCACCCACCCGCTGTCCATCGAGCGCATGTCGGACGTGCAGAACCGGGTGCGCAACCAGTCCCCGGTGGCTCGCCACGTGGACAGCGACGACTTCTGGTACGTACGCGCCAAGATGCGCGTGGTGCAGGGCCGCGACGCGGTCAGCCTGCGCACTGCTGGCCAGCAATTGCAGGACGAGGCCCAGGCGCTGTCCGGCGTGCGCAAATCGGCCGCCTACTACGGCCTGGCGCTGCAGGCGTTCCAGCGCAACAACCTGGCGGAGGCCGAGCGCAACTGGAACCTGGCGTCGGCGGACGGCCGCAGCTCGGCCCAGCTGGCCAAGCTCAGCGTGGATATCGCCCTGGCCCGCAAGGAATACCCCCGGGCGCTGGAGCTGGCCCAGGCCGGCACCAAGCGCTGGCCCGGCCATCGGGCCCTGGGCATCGCCTACGCCCAGGCGCTGCAAAGCATCGGCCGCCACGCCGACGCGCAGGAATACCTGCGGGCCAAGATCAAGCAATGGGGCAGCGACGAGCCCAGCCTCTACCAGATGCTGGCGCAGAGCGAAGACCGCAACGGCAAGCCCGTGGCCGCGCGCCGCGACCAGGCGCGCTTTTACGTCATGACAGGCGCATACGCCGCCGCGGAATCGCAGCTGCAGCAGGCGCGCAACATGTCCACCGACTTCTACGAGCAGTCGCAGATCGACGTGCAGATCAAGGAAGTGAAGGACAAGCTGGCCGAAGAGCGCCAGTTGCTGGAACGCTTCAAGTCGGGCTGAGCGCCGGGCCGGGCAGGGCGCCGGCGCGCCCTACTGGCCGGTTTCGAAGAAGCGTCCCAGCCGCTGCGGCAGCCAGTTCAGGTGGGCCGGGAAGCTGCCGGTCGGAAAACCGGCATGGCCGCCGTCCGTCGGCTGGTGCAGCAGGATGCTGGACGAGCACTCCTCGGGCGTGGGCAGCGACGCGGCCGGCACGAATGGATCGTTGCGGGCATTGAGCGCCAGTGTGGGCACCGATATCTTGGGCAGCCAGGGCTTGCTGGACGCGCGCGTCCAGTAATCCAGCGCATTGCGAAAGCCATGCATGGGCGCGGTGTAGGTGTCGTCGAATTCGCGCAGATCGTGTGCATGGGCGATGCGCATGACGTCGACGGCGCCGGGATAGCGATGCGCCTTCTCCAGCACCTTGTGCTTGAGCGTCTTCAGGAAATGGCCGGTGTAGACCCTGCGGTTGAATATGCCGGTGGACAAGGTCTTGCCGCAAGCCACCAGGTCCAGCGGCACGGAAACGCCCGCGCAGGCCGTCAGCCAGCCGGTGTCCTCCTGGTGTTCGCCCAGGTACTTGAGCAGCGCGTTGCCGCCCAGCGAGACGCCGACCGCATGCCAGCGCGCATGCGGGATGCGCTGGCGCACGGTTTCCAGCATGAAGCCGACCTCGGCCGAGTCGCCGGAATAGTAGGCGCGGGCCAGGCGGTTGGGTACGCCCGAACAGCCACGGAAATGCGCGATCACCACGATCCAGCCGCGCGCGCGGAAATGATGCGCGATGGACTGCGCATAGCGGCTGTTGCTGCCGCCTTCCAGGCCGTGGAACAGGATCAGGGCGGGGGTGTCGGGTGTATGCGGCAGGGACTTCCAGTCCGCATCGGTCATCCATCTGGCCGCGGCGGTCTTGCCATTGGCGACCGGGCGCTGGCCGCTGAGGGGCGCGCCGTCGGCGGACTTGTGCGGGAACAGGCCCGGGCCGGTCCAGTCGAAGTCGACGAAATCGGTGTCGGGCGTGTCCACCCGTTCGCGCACGAACGCGATGCGGTGATACTGCGCGAACAGGGCGGCATAAACCGTCTGGCTGTCGCCTCCGGGCAACCAGGAGGGAACGGGGCAGGGCGTGGTATCAAGACGAGCAGCGGCCAACTAAAAATCCACCCGATTCAGTGCAGCATGTCGGGTACGTCGTGCAAGTCGAGCACCCCGGCTTCCGTGGGCGCCGGCGAGGCATGGTGCATGACCATGCGCCAGCCGGTCGGGCCCTTGTGGTAGATGTTGGTGGCGTAGCAATTGGCGAATTGCGTGCCTTCCCGCGTCTGCACCGCCACTTGTTCCACCAGCACGTGCACCGCGCACATCATGCTCAGCATGACCAGCGGCCGCAAAGGGCGCACGTGCAAGGGACCGTTGGTCAGCACCTGCTGCCAGGAGTCCTGCACCGCCGAATGGCCGACGATGCGCAGGCCTCCCGGGTGGATGCAGACGACTTCCTCGTCGTCCGCCCAGACTTGCATCAGGCGAACGACGTCCGCCTGATCGAGGGCTTCGTAGAACGCGTGCTCTGCTTCTTCGGGCGTGGCGAACATGGTGGCGGAAACGGGTGGGCGTTGTAGAACGGGTGACTCAGTGCCCGTGGCCGTGCAGCACGGTGCCGGGCTTCAGGCGGTACTCAGCGCCGCAGTAGGCGCAGCTGGCGGAGCCGGTGCGGGCCACGTCCAGGAACACGCGGGGGTGCATGCTCCAGAGCGGCGCCTTGGGGCCCGGACAGAACACGGGCAGGTCGTCGGCGCCGACCTCGATGACTTCGTGGGGGTGGGGGACGGCGGCCGGAGCAGCAGCGGTCATGGATATTCCTGAAAAAAACCGGTAAACGGCAGGTTGGGGCAATGATGCGGCCTGGTCATGGATCGGGCCGCGCGGATCAGACTTTACTCAGCCAGTGATGGTACTTCGGGTTGCGGCCATTCACCACGTCAAAAAATGCTTTCTGCAGCTTCTCCGTGATCGGGCCGCGCCGGCCGTTGCCGATCTGGCGGTTGTCCACCTCGCGGATGGGCGTCACTTCGGCGGCCGTGCCGGTGAAGAACGCCTCGTCGGCGATGTAGACGTCGTCGCGCGTCAGGCGCTTGGTCACCACGCGCAGGCCCTGGTCTGCGGCCAGCGCATGGATGGTGGAGCGGGTAATGCCGGTCAGGGCGGAGGCGATCTCGGGCTCGCAAAGCACGCCGTCCTTGACGATGAAGAGGTTCTCGCCCGAGCCCTCGGCCACGAAGCCTTCGGTGTCCAGCAGCAGGGCTTCGTCGTAGCCGTCCTGCAGGGCCTCGGTATTGGCCAGGATCGAGTTGGCGTAGGTGGTTGCCACCTTGGCGCGCGGCATCGTGACGTTCACGTGCTGGCGCGCGAATGAGGACACCTTGACGCGGATGCCTGCGGACAGCGCTTCTTCGCCCAGGTAGGCGCCCCAGGGCCAGGCGGCGATGGCCACGTGCACCCGGGCGCCCTTGGGCGACACGCCCATTTTTTCGGGGCCATAGAACACCAGGGGACGCAGGTAGCCGGCTTCGAGTTTGTTTTCGCGCACCACCATCCGCTGCGCTTCGTTGATCGTGTCGCGATCGAAGGGCATGGGGATCTGGTAGATGTGCGCCGAATTGAACAGGCGGTTGGTATGGTCTTCGAGGCGGAAGATGGCGGTGCCGATCTCGGAACGGTAGGCCCGCACTCCTTCGAATACCGACAGGCCGTAGTGCAGGGAGTGCGTCAGGACGTGCGTGGTCGCGTCTCGCCACGGTACGAGCTTGCCGTCGTACCAGATGAAGCCGTCGCGGTCTGCCATCGACATGGTCTACTCCCAAGAGCCAAGAATCTCGAGGCGCATATTGTATCAAGCAGCGAGGTTACAATACGCGCCTATTCGCGCCCCGGCGTGGCGCCGCCAGGCCCGCGCATAGTGATCCCGGCGGGCGAACGGGTTGTCGTGCGTTCCTTTTCCTTAGAGTTTCCATGTCGTCCTGTCCGAATCGCCAGGGGCCAGCCGTTGTCCTCTGAATCCGCGCTTCCTGAAACCGAAGACCCCGCCGCGGTCCGCCAGGAACGCGTTACCGCCTTCCGCGCAGGCGTACACGCCATCGTGCCCGCCCTGATCGCCACCGCCACCTGGGGGCTGGTCACCGGCGTGGCCATGGTCAAGTCGGGCCTGACGGAAACCATGGCGTTGGCCATGACCCTGTTGCTGTACGCCGGCTCGGCCCAGCTGACCTCCCTGCCGCTCATCGCCACCGGCGCGCCGCTCTGGCTGATCTTCGCCGCCGGCTGCGTGGTGAACCTGCGCTTTCTCATCTTTGGCGCGGCGCTGCATCCTTATTTCCGCCACCTGTCCTGGCCCAAGCGGCTGGGGCTGGGGTATTTCACGACCGACATGGGTTTCGTGCTGTTCATGCCGCGCTATGGCGATGCGGCCGTGCGCGGCACGCGCGAACAGCTCTGGTTCTTCCTGGGCGCCATCGCGCCGGGCTGGTTCGTCTGGCAGACGTCCTCCATCGTCGGCATCTATCTCGGCACCATGGTGCCCACGGGCTGGTCGCTGGACTTCGCCGCGGTGCTGGCGCTGCTGGCCATCACGGTGCCGCTGGCCAGCAGCAAGCCCATGCTGATTTCCATGCTGGCCGCCGGCGTGGTCGCCTGGACCGGGCAGGTCCTGCCGCTGCGCCTGGGCCTGGCCGCCGCCGTGGTGGCGGGCGTGGTCGCCGGCATCTGGGCGGAACGCTACTTCAAGGCTCGCGCATGACCCTTTGGCCCGCCGAAATCTACGTCTATTCCGCCATCCTGCTGCTGGCGCTGTGCAGCGTGCTGACGCGCGCCGGCTTCATGCTGTTCGGCGATTACATCCCCCTGCCGGAAGGCGTGCGGCGGGCCTTGCGCTATGCGCCTGCCGCCGCCTTGACCGCCATCATCGTGCCGGATCTGCTGCCCTGGAAGGCCGGCCTGGGGCCCGTGTTCGACTACAAGCTGGTCGCGGGCGTGGTCGCCGTGCTGGTTTTCCTGCGCACGCGTAGCGCGGTGCTGGTCATCATCGTGGGCATGTTGGCCCTGTGGGGTCTGCGCTGGTTGGCCGGTTGACGGTTTCTCGCCAAAAGCGTCCACGGGGTGGACGCTCCTGGTATGCCCGGCGGGCGCTTCCTGGCGGCTGGCGGAAGGCGTTTGCAATGCCTTTCGAACTGACGTCGGACCGTGTGGTAATGCGGCTGCGCTAAAATCATGTTATCCACAGCAATCCGGGCCTGGTACTGCCCTCATAAGTATCGAATCCAGAATGCGCCGCCTGGCCTGCAACGCAGGATGCGGATTGCGCGTGTTCTGGCTGTTCCGATGCTTATGTAGTGCAGTGCGCGTAGCACTCTCGTTTTGTTCTTTTTCACTGGTCCCGGTATCTGCCTAACCCTGATGACTGAATCCACTCAATCCGTAGCACCTGCCGCTGACGCACCCGCGCCGACGTTCACCGATTTCGGGCTGCATCCTCTGCTGCTGCAGTCCATCGCCGAAACCGGCTACACCACGCCCACGCCCATCCAGGCCCAGGCCATTCCCGTCGTGGTGGAAGGGCGCGACGTCATGGGCGCCGCGCAGACCGGCACCGGCAAGACGGCTGCCTTCACGCTGCCCATCCTGCACCGCCTGATGCCCTTGGCCAACACCAGCGCATCGCCCGCGCGCCATCCGGTGCGCGCGCTGATCCTGACGCCCACGCGCGAACTGGCCGACCAGGTCTACGAAAGCGTCAAGCGCTACAGCAAGCAGACGCCGCTGCGTTCCGCGGTGGTGTTCGGCGGCGTGGATATCGGTCCGCAGAAGGAAGCCCTGCGCCGCGGTTGCGAAGTGCTGGTGGCCACGCCCGGCCGCCTGCTCGACCACGTCGAGCAAAAGAACGTGAACCTGAGCCAGGTCGGCATCCTGGTGCTGGACGAAGCCGACCGCATGCTGGACATGGGCTTCCTGCCCGACCTGGAACGCATCATCCGCCTGCTGCCCGCGCAGCGCCAGGGCCTGTTGTTCTCCGCCACGTTCAGCAATGAAATCCGCAAGCTGGGCCGTTCGTACCTGAATCAGCCGGTCGAGATCGAAGTCGCGGCGCGCAACGCCACGGCCAACACGATCACCCAGATCGCCTACAAGATGCCCAGCGACGCCAAGCGCGCCGCGGTCGTGCATCTGGTGAAGTCGCGCGGCCTGAACCAGGTCATCGTGTTCTCCAACACCAAGATCGGCACGGCGCGGCTGGCCCGCGACCTGGAACGCGACGGCGTCAAGGCCGAATCCATCCACGGCGACAAGACGCAGGCCGACCGCATGAAGGCGCTGGAAGCCTTCAAGGCCGGCGAACTGGAAGTGCTGGTGGCCACCGACGTGGCGGCGCGCGGCCTGGACGTGGCCGGCGTGCCCTGCGTCATCAACTACGACCTGCCGTACAACGCCGAAGATTACGTGCACCGCATCGGCCGTACGGGCCGCGCGGGCGCGTCGGGCGAGGCCATTGCCTTGTTCACGCCCGACGAAGAGCGTTTCCTGCTCGACATCGAAAAACTCATCAAGCGCGAAGTGCCGCGCGGCACCCTAGACGTGCCGGCCGAACTGGTCGCGCGCAGCCACCGCCGCAGCGACGAGCGCCGCAGCTCGTCCCCGCGCGAAGGTCGCGAAGGTCGCGAAGGTCGTGACGGCCGTGGTGATCGCGGCCGTTCGTCCGACCGCCGTTCCGGCTATTCGTCCGGCGCGCCGCGCCAGCCCGTGGATGACTTCTTCCTGAAGCCCTACGAGCCCTCGACCCCGTCTGCCCCGGCTGAAGAGCCGGCGCCCAGGACCAATGGCGCATCTTCCGCGCCCAAGCGCCAGGTCGCTGTCTTGCTGGGCGGCAGCCGCAAGCCCTGACAAGCGCCTGCATGAAAAAACCCGCAAGCCCTTGGGCGTTGCGGGTTTTTTTATGACTGGGCCGCGCGTGGCGCGCCGGCATGCCGCGGCTCAGGCGGCCAGCATGCGCGGCAGGTCCGGCAAGGCCGTGGCGACCTCGGCGCTGTTTTCATTCAGGCTTTCGAGCAGGCGTTCCAGGTGGCCGATGTGCGGCAGCATCGGGCCGTAGAACACCACTCGCGGGCCGATCTGCACCAGCAGGGTGGGGAAGTTCTCAACGTCTTCGTCACCCAGCAGTTCGGCGTGGTCCTCGATGTCGATCCAGGCGAAGACGTGCCGCGGCATGGCGGCGGCCAGCGCTTGCAGCTTGGGCTTGTATTGCTCGCAGGTATCGCACCAGGCCGCGCAGAAACAGGCCACCAGCCAGGCGTCGGGCGATGAGCCGAGCCGCGCGCGCAGCGCGGTCAGGTCGGTATCGGGTACAAGTAGGGACATGTGGGCAGATCAAGGCGTGTTTGACTATCATACCTGGGATGTCCACCCCCTCATTTCTCCTCCATGACCGCTTTGCGCACTGATTCCGCCACGCCCGACAACGGCCGATTTTCCGCTGCCGGGGCCGGCGCTGTCAGCGTGGGCCAGGCCTTCAAGCGCGCGCTGGTGTCCCAGTGCCATCCCTCCATGCTGTTCGCGCTGCTGCTGCCGTTCCTGATCGCGCTGGTGGGGGCGCTGTTGTTGCTGTACCTGTTCTGGACGCCGCTCAATGAATGGCTGGCGGCCGAGGCGGCGCGCTGGGACTTCGTCAACCGCGCGGAGGACTGGATGCTGGCGATGGGGCTGTTCTCGCTCAAGGTCTATATGGTGCCCATCATTGCCGTGGCCATCCTGCTGCCGGTATCGGGCATCCTGGGCCTGGCGATTGCCGCCGTTTTCGTGATGCCGCTGGTGCTGCGCCACGTCAGCCAGCGTGAATACGTGAGCGTCACACGGCAAGGCAAACATGCGACCGCGGTCAGCGTGTGGAACGCGATCTGGGTATCCCTGGTCTTTGCCGCGGGCTGGCTGCTGACGCTGCCGCTCTGGCTGGTGCCGCCGATGGCCATCGCGCTGTCGATCTTCTGGTGGGCCTTCGCGTTTTCGCGCATGATGCGCGTGGACGCCATCGTCGAACACGCCAGCCCCGCCGAACGCAAGCTCATCCTGGAACGCAACAACGGCGGCTTCTGGACCATCGGCTTGATCTGCTCGCTGCTGAACCTGTTGCCGCCGGCGTGGGTCATCCTGCCGGTGTTCTCGGCCCTGGTCTATGCCCACTATGGTCTGGAAGCGCTCAAGCGTTTGCGCGAGGACCGTGTCATCGATGTCTGACCGGCGTCATCCCTCTCAACTTCTGGAATCGGACATGGCCGCAGAATCCGCCGCCCGCCGTATCGGCCTCATCATCGTGGGGGACGAGATCCTCTCGGGCCGCCGTCAGGACAAGCATTTTTCCAAGATCGTCGAACTGCTGGCCGCGCGCGGCATGCAGCTGGGCTGGGCCGAGATCGTGCCCGACGACCGCGACACGCTCATCGCCACCTACAAGCGCAGTTTCGCCACCGGCGATGTGGTGTTTTCCTGTGGCGGCATCGGCGGCACGCCCGACGACCACACGCGCCAGGCCGCCGCTGCCGCGCTGGGCCTGCCGCTGGCGCTGCACCCCGAGGCCGAGCAGGCCATCGCGTTGCGCACGGCCGAGATGGCGGCCAAGGGGCAGGGCACGGCCGACATGAGCGCGCCGGAAAACCAGCAGCGGCTGCAGATGGGCGTGTTTCCGGAAGGCTGCGAGATCGTCCCGAATCCCTACAACCGCATCCCTGGCTTCTTCATCAAGGACCACACCTTCGTGCCGGGCTTTCCCGTCATGGCCTGGCCCATGCTGGAATGGACCTTGGATACGCGCTATCGTGCACTGCAGCATGTGCGTGCCCACGCGGAGCATTCCTTCCTGGTTTTCAGCATGCCCGAATCGCGCATCACCCCGGCCATGCAGACCGTGGAAACGCGCTGGCCGGGCGTGCGGGCGTTCAGCCTGCCCAGCGTGGGGGAGGCCGGCGGCACGCCCCATATCGACCTGGGCGTGAAGGGCGAACCGGCCGCCGCAGCGGAGGCTCTCGAGTACTTGAGGGCCGAGGTGCTGCGCCTGGGCGGCAAGCTGGCGCCGCCGCCGGCAGCGTGAAATCAGGGCCTCACTAGATGTGCGGCCCTTTTTTTGATACAAAAAGCGGTTGCCAAACGCGCCAGTAAATTTCACAATACGGGAAAGAACTGTTTGCTGCGATGCCGCAAGTCCGGTTCCCGAAGGTGGGGCCCTACAGGCGGCGCAGCTGTCCTCGCCCCCCTTTCCATGTCCCGTCTCCCCACTACCCGCAATGCCCTGGACGCAGAGACCGAAGGCGCCTCCGCCCATCCCATCGCCATCCAGGTGATCGAGCGCGCCATGCGCCTGCTCGACGCCCTGGCCGCGCAGCCGGATCCGGTAACGCTGAAAGAACTGTCCGCGACCACCGGCCTGCATGCATCGACCGCGCACCGCATTCTGAACGACTTGGTCGTGGGCCGCTACGTCGAACGCGTCGACAACGGCCTGTATCAGCTGGGCATGCGTCTGCTGGAGCTGGGATCGCTGGTCAAGGGGCGCCTGAACGTGCGCGAGGCCGCCATCTCCGCCATGCGTTCGCTGCACAAGCTGACCGGACAGACCATCAACCTGTCGGTCCAGCAGGGCGACGAGATCGTCTACATCGAACGTGCCTGGAGCGAGCGTTCCGGCATGCAGGTGGTCCGCGCCATCGGCGGCCGCGCGCCGCTGCACCTGACCTCCACCGGCAAACTGTTCCTGTCCACGGCCGATGCGCGCCAGGTCCGCGCCTACGCGCTGCGCACTGGCCTGGCCGGCCACACGCGCAACAGCCTGACCGACCTGGACCGCCTGGAGCGTGAACTGGCGCTGGTGCGGCGCCACGGCTATGCGCGGGACAACGAAGAACTGGAACTGGGCGTGCGCTGCATCGCCGCCGGCATTTTCGATGATACCGGCAAGCTGGTCGCCGGTCTGTCCATCTCTGCCCCCGCGGAGCGCCTGCAGGACGACTGGATCAAGGCGCTGGTCGACACCGCCG
Organism: Achromobacter pestifer; assembly: GCF_013267355.1. Classification (NCBI taxonomy): domain Bacteria; kingdom Pseudomonadati; phylum Pseudomonadota; class Betaproteobacteria; order Burkholderiales; family Alcaligenaceae; genus Achromobacter; species Achromobacter pestifer. The sequence continues at coordinate 1,479,579 of NZ_CP053985.1, read as the reverse complement.
CCAGCATTTCCGAAGCGCTGGGCTACGAGCCCTCGGTGTCCGCCGGCTTCAACGGCCTGGGCATGGCCGCCGAGGCCCTGCGCCCGTAACCATAAGGTCGGCCTCCAAAAAGAAAAGCCCCTGACGGGGCTTTCCTCTTGCGTGCGCCATGCAGGCGCTTCCGCCGATTACTGCTGTTCGACGCCAGCCTTCTTGAACAGCTCGCCCCACTGCGGGACCTGCTGCTTGACCTTGGCTTCCAGAGCTTGCGGGTTGGCGTCGGACGTCAGCACCGTGGCGCCCAGCTGCTTCATGCGGTCCTGGAATTTGGGATCGGCCAAGCCGGCCTGCAGGCTCTTGACCAGCTTGTCGACGACGGGCTTGGGCGTGCCCTTCGGCACCCACATGCCATGCCAGATGCCCACTTCAAAACCCTTGTAGCCGGATTCGTCCATGGTCGGCAGGTTCGGCAGCGTGGGGACGCGCTTCAGGCTGGTGACGGCGTAGGCCTTCACCTTGCCGCTGTCGATCTGCTGGGTGGTGTTGGTGGTCTGGTCGCACATCAGGTCCACCTGCTTGCCCAGCAGGTCGTTCATGGCCGGCGCCGTGCCCTTGTAGGGGATGGTCAGCAGCTGCACGCCCAGCGCTTCGACCAGCATGGTGCCGCACAGATGGCTGGCGGCGCCGATGCCGGCGTTGGCCAGGGACACCTTGTCCTTGTTCTGTTTGACGTACTCGGCCAGTTCCTTGATGTTGTTCGGCGGGAAGTCCGAACGCGCAATGATGGTCATCGGCACGTCGACCACCAGGCCGATGGGCTCGAAGCTCTTGTAGGGGTCGTACCCCGGATTCTTGTACAGCGAGGGCGCCGTCGAGAAGCCGGCGTGCATCAGCAGGACGGAGTAGCCGTCGGGCTGGGCGCGGGCCACCTGGGTGGTGCCGATGGTGCCGCCGGCGCCGCCCTTGTTCTCGACCACGACCGTCTGGCCCAGGCTCGGCCGCATGGCTTCCGCGAGCGAACGCGCGACGTTGTCCGTCGGGCCGCCAGCGGCGAACGGCACCACCATATTGATGGGGCGATCCGGATATTCGGCTTGGGCGGCGCCGGCTGCGAGCATGGCGCTGGCCGCGAGCAAGGCCGAAAGCGTGCGGGGGATGAGGGTCATGAGGTCTCCAATTGCAGGGTTTGCTGCGATTTGTTGTTGCGCGCCGACTTGTGGGTTTATTTGTCTGTCATCAGCGTGAAAGCAGTTTAGAAAACAATTGATACGACGTCACTTCGGGTATTTCCTGAATCCTGGGAAACCTTTGTGCTGGATCAAACCCAGGCGAGGCTTGCACCATCAAAGTGCAATTCTTTGTTGCGTCGCACAAAAACTCCTTGACAAGGATTTTCCCCAGTCTAGAATGTCAATTGTGCAGTGCATCAAACGGGCCGGCGGTAGCTTGTAGTACCAGTTTCCGCGCACGTTTTTATAGTTCGTCGCAGACAACCATCCTTCTTTGCCGGACAGCCTCCGGCTACCCATGGAGCATCCTATGAGCGCTATCCCGCAACAAGTCCTGGACCGTCAAAAGGCCAGCATCAACACCATCGTGGCTGCCCAGACGGCCGTTTTCGCCGGCTTCGAAAAGCTGGTCGAACTGAACCTGAAGGTCGTTCGCGCCACCCTGGACGAAGTCGCCCAGAAGTCGCAGCAAGCCGCTGAAGTCAAGGACCCGCAGGAAGCCGCCGCTTTCGCCTCGGGCCTGCTGCAGCCGGGCGCCGAGAAGGCCATGGCCTACACCAAGCACGTGTACGACATCGTCGCCGGCGTGCAGACCAGCCTGGTCAAGCTGACCGAAGACCAGATCGCCGAAAGCCAGCAGCAACTGAGCGAAGCCGTCGACCAGTTCTCCAAGAACGCCCCGACCGGCTCCGAAAGCGCTGTTGCCCTGATCAAGTCCTCGCTGGCCACCGCGACCAGCGCCTACGATTCGATGACCAAGGCCGCCAAGCAGGCCGCCGAAGTCGCCGAGTCGAACCTGAATGCCGCCGCCAACGCGACCTTCAAGGCCGCCACGGATGCTGCCGATGCAGCGACCAAGGTTGCCAGCCGCAGCCGTCGCAGCGCCTAAGTTTTTGGCGCGCAGTGCTGCGCAAACCGTAGTTATGTAGTACTGTTGAGTGACAGAGCAGAGCTGGAATTAGGGCCACCCACCGGGTGGCCCCTTTTTTTTGCCTGCTTTTTAGCAGTATGGCCGGTGGATGCCGGCCGCGTTTGCGCTCAGCGCGCCACGGCGCGCACGCATTCGCCCACCAGGGCCGGGCCGCGATAGATCAGGCCGGTGTAGAGCTGCACCGCGTCGGCGCCCGCGTCCATCTTTTCGCGGGCCTGGCGGCCCGACATCACGCCGCCCACGCCGATGATCGCCAGGCTGCCGCCCAGCTTTTCCTTCAGGCGGCGGATGACCGCCAGCGACAATTCATGCACCGGGGCGCCTGACAGGCCGCCCGCTTCCTCGGCATGCGGCTGGCCGGCGACGGCGTCGCGCGAGAGCGTGGTGTTGGTGGCGATGACGCCGTCGATGCCATGGCGCGGCAGCGTTTCCGCGATGGAATCGATCTGCTCGTGCGTCAGGTCGGGAGCGATCTTCACCGCCATGGGTACGCGCCGCTGGTGCTTGTCTTCCAGCATGCGGCGCTTGTCCGCCAGTTGTGCCAGCAGGGCCGACAGTTCGTCGCCGCCTTGCAGCGCGCGCAGGTTCTTGGTGTTGGGCGAGGAAATGTTCACCGTCACGTAGTCGGCATGCGGATACACGCCTTCCAGTCCGATCAGGTAGTCGTCCGCGGCGCGCTCGATCGGCGTGTCCGCATTCTTGCCGATGTTCAGCCCCAGGATGCCGCCTTGCTTGCGCCAGGCGCTGCGCTGCACATTGGCCAGGAAGGCCTCCAGCCCCTGGTTGTTGAAGCCCAGCCGGTTGATCAGTGCATTGGCGCGCGGCAGCCGGAACATGCGCGGCTTGGGGTTGCCGGGCTGCGCGCGCGGGGTCACCGTGCCCACCTCGATGAAGCCGAATCCCAGGTTGCCCAGCGCGTCGATATAGGCGCCGTTCTTGTCCAGGCCCGCGGCCAGCCCGATCGGGTTGGCCAGCTGCAAGCCCATCAGCGTGCTCGGCGCCTTCGGCTGCGCGTGCATGAGCTTGCGCGTGGCGCCGCATTCATAGGCGCGCTGCAAGCCCGACAGGGTGACTTCGTGGGCGGTTTCCGCGTCCATGGCGAACAGCGCCGGGCGGGCCAGGGGATAGGCGTGGAAGAGAATAGACATGGGGCGGAATTGTAGAGCGAATTTTGCCGGCCCTGCGCCGCGCCAGGCGCTCCAAAGGAGGGGCGGATCAGGCGGGCGGCAAGGCGGGCTGCTCGCCCCACGCGCCGTCGACCAGGAACTGCGCCGGGTGGAAGCTGGATTTGTAGGACATCTTGCGGCTGTCGGCGATCCAGTAACCCAGGTACAGCCAGGGCAGGTTCAACGTGCGGCATTGCTCGATCTGCCACAGGATGCTGTAGGTGCCCAGGCTGCCGGCAATGTCGGGATCGTAGAAGGTGTAGACGGAGGACAGGCCGTCGTCCAGCACGTCGATGATGGACACCATGACCAGCTCGCCCGTCTCATCGCGGAACTCGACCAGGCGGGTGTTGACGCGGCTGGTGAGCAGGAATTGCGCATACTGCGTGCGGCTGTCCTCGTCCATGCCGCCGCCCGGATGGCGGCCCTGCTGGTAGCGCGTATAGAGCCGGTAGTGCTCGGGCGACCAGGCCAGCTCGGCCACGAACGACTGCAGGCCCTGGTGGTCGCGCCAGGCGCGGCGCTGGCTGCGGTTGGGCGCGAAGCCCGCGGTATCCACGCGCACCGGGATGCAGGCGTGGCAGTTGTCGCAATGGGGTCGGTAGGTGAACAGCCCGCTGCGCCGAAAGCCTTGTTCCACCAGTTGCGAATAGGTGCCCGCGTTGATCAGATGGCCGGGCGCGGCGACCTGCGACCGTGCCTGGCGACCCGGCAGATAGCTGCAAGGGTAGGGAGCGGTGGCGTAGAACTGCAGGGTGGAGAAGGGGAGTTCTTTGAGCTGGCTCATCGGAGGTCCCGCGATGCGGCGGCAGGCCCGCAAGGGGAGTGGCTACATATTAACGCCGAACCCCGGGCTCGATGCTGTGTCGGGATGCAAGCGGCCGGTGCTGTCCAGCGTGCCGCGCGCCCAGGCGATCGGGGGCAGCGCCGTGGTTGCGCGCACATGCTGCAGGAACGCGGCGCGCGGGATGGGGCGCGCGCCCAGACTGGCCAGGTGGCGGGTCTGCTGCTGGCAGTCGATGCGTTGCACGTCTTGCGCGGCGAGGTAGCGCACCACGTAGGCCAGCGCGATTTTCGATGCGTTGGGCGCGCGGGTGAACATGGATTCGCCAAAGAACATGCGGCCCAGGCTGATGCCGTAGAGGCCGCCGGCCAGTTCACCGTCGATCCAGGTTTCGATGCTGTGCACGTAGCCGGCCTCATGCCAGGCGCGATAGGCCTGCTGCATGGCGGAGGTGATCCAGGTGCCGGGCTGGCCGTCGCGCGGCGCGGCGCATTGCGCCATCACCTCGGCGAAAGCGGTATCCACGCGCACCTGCACGCGCGGCGCGGCGGCCAGCTCCTGGCTGGCAATCTGGCGCAGCAGCTTGCGCAGCGAATGCGAGGGCGCGAAGTCCTTCACGGCCAGCACCATGCGCGGATCGGGGCTCCACCACAGAATGGGCTCGCCCTCGGAGTACCAGGGGAATATGCCGTTGGAGTAGGCCTCGATCAGCCTGGATGTCGACAGGTCCGCGCCCGCCGCGAGCAGGCCGTCGGGATCCGCAAGCGCAAATTCCGCGGGCGGAAAAGGGGTGTCGACGGCTAGCCAGGGCAGTTTCAACGGTGCGATTCTAGGGTGTAGTGATGGGGGGGATACACGCCCTGCTTGCGGTCGTCGAAGTAATGGCGCAGCGTGGTCGCCACGGTGCGGAACGCCAGGTCGTCCCAGGGGATCTCGGATTCGTCGAAAAAGCGCGCCTCCAGGCTTTCGGGGCCGGGGTCGAGGTCGGCCGACAGCGCCTGGGCCAGGTAGAACACGTGCACCTGATCGATCTGGGGCAGGTCGATGATGGTGTATAGCTCGCCCAGCTTGATGCGTGCGCCGGATTCCTCCAGCGTTTCGCGGGCGGCGCCCTGCGCGGTGCTTTCGCCCAGTTCCATGAAGCCGGCGGGCAGGGTCCAGGTGTTGTAGCGCGGTTCGATCGCGCGCCGGCACAGCAGGACGCGGTTCTCCCAGACCGGCACGGTGCCGACCACCAGCCGCGGATTCTGGTAGTGGATCGCGCCGCAGTGATCGCAGATGTCGCGTTCGCGGTTGTCGCCTTCGGGAACCCGGCGGCTGATGGGCGAGCCGCATTGGCTGCAGAAATGCGAACGGCGCGGCGCGGGGAAGTATTCGAGGGGCGATTTTGCGGTCATGGGTACGATTCTAACGGCTGCGGCGGGGGCTGGCGCGCCGGCCCGGAACGGCCGGGGAGGGGGTGCCGAAGCGGCCCTCCAGATGTTCCACGAAGGATCGTACCTTGGGCGACAGGAAGCGCCGGTGCGGGTAGACGGCGTACATGGAGATCGGGGTGTGGGCGTAATCGGTCAGCAGCGCGACCAGGCGGTGGGCACGGATGTCGTCGCCCACCAGGAAATCGGGCTGCAGGATGATGCCGTGGCCGGCCAGCGCCGCCGTCCGCAGCACGTCGCCGTTGTTGGCCCGCAGGGCCGCGTTCACGCGCACCAGATGGGTCACGCCGTCCTTCTCGAAATGCCATTCATTGCCGGTGCTGGCGTAGGCGTAATGCAGGCAGCGGTGCTGCTTCAGTTCCTCGGGCGTCTGCGGCGTGCCGTGGCGTTGCAGGTAGCCGGGGGCGGCGCAGACCAGCAACTGCTGCGGCGCCAGCGGCCGCGCGACCAGCGAGGAATCCTGCAGCGGACCGATGCGCACCGCCACGTCGTAGCCGTCTTCCACCAGGTCCACCACGCGGTCGTTCAGGTCCAGATCGATGATCACGTCTGGATAGCGCTGCAGGTACTCGGCAATTGCCGGCCCCAGGTGCAGGATGCCGAACGACACCGGCGCGCTCACCCGCAGGCGGCCGCTGGGGCGCTGGCCCTCGGCCTGCAGCGACAGCTCCAGGTCGGCCACCTCGGCCAGGATGGGCCGCACGCGTTCGTAGAAGGCGCGTCCGGCGTCGGTCATGCTCAGCTTGCGCGTGGTGCGGTTCAGCAGGCGTACGCCGTACTTCTGTTCCAGATAGGCGATCTGGCGCGTGACCACGGAGCGGGCCTGGCCCATCTTGTCGGCCGCGGCCGCGAATGAGCCCAGTTCCACGACCTTGGCATAGGTCTGCATGGCGGTGTGCGTGTCCAAGATTGTTTCCTATCGGGGAACAATAATTTGCAATTCTGCATGTTTATCTTTGTTTTTGGAATCGCAAGAATAGCGCTCATCAAGAATCTTCCCGTCCTGGGCGATTCCCCTACCGCTCTAGGAGAGTGCAATGGTTGATACCCGTACCGCGCCCTATGCCGCGCTGTTGCTGCGCGTGGCGCTCGGCGTCATGTTCCTGGCCCATGGCCTGACCAAGCTGCTGGTGTTCACGCTGCCCGGCACCGCGCAGTTCTTCGCCAAGATCGGCTTCGCCGGCTGGCTGGCCTATCCGGTGACGTTTTTCGAGGTCGGCGCCGGCGTGCTGCTGATCCTGGGCGTCGTGCCGCGCTGGATCGCCGCCATCGCCGTGGTGCAGTTGTTCGTGGCGTCGACGGTGCATTTTCCCAATGGCTGGGGCTTCGGCAATGCCGGCGGCGGCTGGGAATATCCGATCTTCCTGACCGTGGCGGCTGCCGTGCTGGCGCTGTTGGGCGACGGCAAGTTCGCGCTGGTCAAGAGCGGCCGCGGCTGATCGCTGCGCGCACCAGTCTGTCTACCGCCGCGGACGTGGCCTGCAGGACGGCCGGCCCATAGAATGGCCCGGCCGTTTTCCATTTCCGGAGTTTCCATGTCCTTCCCGAAGTCCTACTTCAAGCGCGCCGCCGCCGCGGCCATGCTGGCCCTGGCCTTGTCTCCCGCCGCCCATGCCTCCGCCGAACAGGAAGCCGCCAACAAGGCGGCCGTGCTGGCCTTCTACGAGAAGGGCCTGAACCAGAAGGACGCGGACGCCGCCTTGAAGTACGTGGGCGACCGCTATGTGCAGCACAACCCGAACGCCGCGGACGGGCCCGAAGGCTTCCGCAAGTTCATCGCCTTCCTGCGCGACAAGTTTCCGCAGTCGCGCAGCGAGATCAAGCGCGTCTTCACCGACGGCGACTACGTGATCTTGCACGTGCATGCGGTGCGCCAGCCCGGCGACCGTGGCAGCGCCATCATCGACATCTTCCGCCTGGAGCAGGGCAAGATCGTGGAACACTGGGACGCGGTGCAGCCCATTCCCGAGCAGTCCGCCAATCCCAACGGCATGTTCTGAGGGCGCCGTTCAGGCGCGGGGATTCGCTTCGAAGCCCAATTCCCGCGCCACGTCCTTTTGCGCGATCAGCGCCAGGGGCGCGGCCGGGTAGATCCCGGGCAGGACAGCCGGGATTGCGCTGCCGGGGGCAAGGTCTGCCAGCGCATCGAGCAGCGGTGCGCCTTGCGCCGTGACCATCTTCTCCAGCAGCGGCTGCAGATCGCGGTCGAGCACGATGCCCGCGCCCAAGGGCGTCATCGCATACAGTTGTCCCGCGTCGTCCAGCCTCCACCCGTCGACCGAATCGACCGTCACGTTCGTGTGCGTGAGCAGCCCGCTGCTGTCGTCGTTCAAGCGCAGCACGTAGGGCGCGGCGTCCAGGCGCAGGAACACGCGTTGGGGACCATTCTGGAAAAACCAGCGGCCGGCCTCGTCGTGTTCGTAGTTGCGGCTGATGAATTCCAGGATCTGCGTATTGGTGATGGACTCGCCCGGACCGCCGGCGGCCGCCTGGCCTTGCGGGTGCAGACGCCAGCGGCCGCGCGCGTCCAGCGACAGCCAGCCGTAAACCGCCGGCACGTCGGGCCAGCGGGCCAGCGCGTCCTTCACCGATTGATCCATGTTCAGGGCCGGATGATGATGGGAGGAGGGTTGATGATGATGGCGGGCGCCGGCATCGCAGGCACCACCACCGGCTGCGGCATGTAGCCATGGCGGTAGTCGTCCCGGCACTTGCGCTTTTCCTGGTAGTCGCCGTTGCGCTTCCATTTGCGCTCGACCTTACAGGCGCCGTCCCAGTATTGCTCTTTATACTCGCGGCCGTGGCGGTGGCGGTGCTTGTCCGAGTCCGCCTGCGCCGCAAGCGGGGCCAGCGTGAGCAATGCCGCCGTGGACAGCGTCAGCAGCGCGGAGGAAGAGCGGGCTCGGGAGTTCGGAAGCGTGCGCATGGGATCGTCGTCAGTTGCAAACGGCGTCACCTTAGCAATCATTTGATTGCCGGCGCGTAGTGATGCGTAACGAGATGCTGGGGAAAAGCCGCAATCGTACCTGACGTCAATTGCCCAGGCGGGAGGGTGGCCGCCGCGACGGTCTCGCGCGAGGGGTGAGTGAACGCCGTTGTTTTATTTTACGAGGGGCCAGAAGCAGCGTAAAACTTGAGCCTTCACTTCTAACTGGCGAGTTCCAAACATGAAGATCGCTATTCTGGATGACTGGTTCGACACCCTGCGCCGCCTGCCTTGTTATGCCCTGCTGCGCGATCACGAGGTCACCGTTTGGACGGATCACGTCGAAGATGTCGACGTGCTCGCGCAACGCCTCGCCGATACGGAAGTACTGGTCCTGATCCGCGAGCGCACCACCATACGCCGCGAACTGATCGAACGGTTGCCCAAGCTGCGCCTGATCAGCCAGCGCAGCGTCTATCCGCACATAGATATCGCTGCATGCACCGACCATGGAGTCCTTGTGTGCTCCGATCTGCATGCGGATACGCCTTCGTATGCTGCTGCCGAGTTGACCTGGGCGCTGGTGCTGGCCGCCATGCGCCAACTGCCGCAACAGGTGGAGTCCATGCGTCAGGGCCATTGGCAATGCGGCGTGGGCCACACCGTCCGAGGCAAGACCATGGGAATCTTTGGCTATGGGCGCATTGGCAGCGTCGTTGCGGGCTACGCGCGGGCGTTCGGCATGCGGGTGCTGGTCTGGGCTCGTCCCGAATCGCTGCAGCGCGCGCGTGACGACGGCTACGACATTGCGGCGTCCAAGACGGAGTTCTTCTCCTCTTGTGACGTGCTGTCGCTGCACATGCGCCTGGTCCCCGCCACCAAGGGGATCGTCACGGCGGCGGATCTCGCGGGCATGAAGGACGGTTCGCTGCTGGTGAACACCAGCCGCGCGGGGCTTATCGAACCCGGCGCCCTGGCGCCTGCGCTGCAGGCCAAACGTCCGGCCATGGCGGCGCTGGACGTGTTCGAGCAAGAGCCGTTGACCGATACCGCGGACCCGCTCTTGCGTATGCCCAACGTTCTATGCACACCCCATATAGGCTACGTGACCTACGAAGAATGGGATCTGCAGTTCAAGGACGTGTTCAACCAGATTCTCGCTTTTGCGGCCGGGAAACCAGTAAATATGGTGAATCCGCAGGTGGTGTCCGCATGAACGAATCCCTGGAACGCCAGGCTTCGTTGGCTGCCAGCGGGGCCGAATGGTCCGCAGTGCGACGATCCAGTGCGGCGATCAAAGGGCCGGAAAAACAAAAAACCCGCAGATTTTCATCTGCGGGTTTTGAGAAATCGCTGGAGGCGCAAGCCGGAATCGAACCGACGTACACGGATTTGCAATCCGCTGCATAACCACTCTGCCATTGCGCCAGCACTTGCAAGAAAAAAGGAAGCGCGGTGTTGGCCGTTGCTTCCTTTTTGTATTTGGAGCGGGAGACGAGTCTCGAACTCGCGACCTCAACCTTGGCAAGGTTGCGCTCTACCAACTGAGCTACTCCCGCGGGGGTACTGCGTTTTGGTGTGACTTCTGACTTGGTTTTCAGAAGGCCGTGTCCACCAAAGACAGCGATTATACACAGAATTTAGGGCTTGTGTAGCCTGGCAAGGCGGGGAGGTGAAAAAGTCCCCGCTTGCCGGGCTATGCGGGCCGTCAGGCTGTGTCGCCGGGGGCGGGCGTGGCGGCCGCGGAGTCAGGCGCGGAATCAGGCGCGGGCGCAGCAGTAGGCGCCTCGGCCGGCGACGAGGCCGGCGCGGCGGCGTTCTTCGCGGGACGAGCCTTGCCGGCCGGCCGGCGCGAAGCCTGGCGGCGCGCATAGGCGGCTTGCTCCGCCGTCACCGTGCCCGCAGGCTGGCCTTGCAGGTCGACGCGGGTGGCGTCAGCGACCATGCTGCCCCAGTAGCGGCTGCCCTTGCACCAAGTGGCGATGGCCTGCTTGAGCTGCTCTTCCGTCATGCCCAGCTTTTCGAGATGCTGGGCCGCGTCGGCCAGGATGCCCTGCTTGAGCGGCAGCTTCGGCGCGGGATTCTTTGGGAAAGCCTGCGGGAAGTGCTTCTGCAGGCGCCAGATGGCCTCGACCACGGGGTCGACGGGCTCGCGCTTTTGCTGCGGGCGGGCAGCAGCCTTCGCTTGACCAGATTCGCGCTTTTGCTGCGGCCGCGCCGTAGCCTTCGCTTCATCAGGCTCCCGCTTCTTTGTCCGGCCTGCCGCCTTCGGTTGGACCGGCACCGCCTTTTGAGCCTGTGCCCGCAGCTGCTCGCGCAGGTCGGCAAGTTTTTCAAAACCCATTGTTATTTCCAACACCTCAGATTTGTTCAGGCTGAAGGTTACCGCAAGTGTGCGAATGCAGCACTGTCGAGGGGCACATGTGTGGCGTTGGCGCCATGGCCGCCGGCGGCGCCTTGGACTGATTTGCGGGGAATCAGCCCCCGGCGAGCGGGCAGGCTGGCTGGCCGGGAACTTGTATTGCGCGGCCTTTCAGCAGAATGGGCGTGCCCGGATAGACGTTGAATGGATCCACGGGCCGGCCATCGACGACGGCGTCCTTGACCTGATAGCGCACGTTGCCCGACGCGGCGAGCCAGGCGCCTTCCGCTACGCAGCGCAGCGACAGCTCTGAAGTTTCGCTTGGCGGCAGCAGCCTGACCAGGGTGCTGAACGCCAGGGTGACGACCACGTTGCCGGAGGTGCCTTGTCCCGCCCGATCCAGCAGGTTGACGACCGGCTTGATGTCCAGCCGGTAGATCTGTTCCTGCTCCACCTGCGCCAGAGGCTTGAGGGTGATGGTCTTGCTTTGTCCGGGCGCGAGCGATAGTTTGAACGGATAGACGTAGAGCGCAGGCTGCTCCGTTTGCGCGACAGGCTCCAGGCGCTCCGGTTCAGTCTCGACGCCAGGGTTGAGCAGGCGCGACAGGGTAATGGACACGTACTCCGCGCGATCGCCTTGGTTGACGATATGGACCGAGGCCGGCTTGCCTTGCACGACCGCGAGCTTGGGCGTCACGTCGATATGTGCGGAGGCTGGCGCGGCAAGCCAGGACGCAAGAAGCAACAGCAGGCAATCGAAGGGTTTCATCCGCATCTCCGTGAAGTCCGGCCGCGCACAGCACCTCAAGGGATCCGGGCAGTCGGTTCAAAGACCAGCGACAGCTCGCCGACATAGCTGCCTGCGGTCTCCTTGAAGTTGCCTTCCGGCGGGTAGGCCGAAATCGCCAGCCCGTAGTAGCCGATGGAGTCCTCGCCCGCAACCGGCGCAAACGGATTCAGGAATTTCACGTCCTGGCCGACGTCCAGGGTTTTCTGCTCCCCGTCTTCCGCTGCCAGGGAAACCTTGGGCTGACGGAAGACCTGGGCCGCGTTGGCCGTGTTGCGGATTTCCAGCGGCCGCTCCATGCGTACCTGAAACGCGCCGCTCGAGGACACGATGCGCAAGCGTGCCCGCGTCTCATACGGCGATTTCCAACCGCGCAACTGTTGCATGGCCAAACCCTGGTCGAACCAGCCACCCTTGTCGTCCGTGACCAGCAGCCTGTTGGAGGCCTTGACCGTGGCGCGGATCGTGCTCGTGGTATCGCCGGTCAGGACGATATCCACGGCGGAGGCTGCGGCAGGGAGCATTCCCAGGACCAGCATCAGGCAGGCGCGGACCGAAATTCTGTTCATGTGACGGTTCTCATGGGATTCAAGGCTGATCGTGCACGGCGATTTGATAGATCAGCACGCCGTACGCCATATTGATGATCAAGGGAGCGCTGCCATCGGCCTCGCCGTCTTTCAGAATCACCCGCTCCCTGGGCCGGAAGGTGATACGCCAGACTTGCGTGCGGGCAGGTGTAGTCAAGACACGCACGCTCATCCGGTACTGTTGTCCGGGCGCCAGGATCAGGCGGTTGGGGGTGACCAGCAAGCCGGGTTGTTCGGTCTCGCCCACGGGCACCAGCACTTCGGGCGTCGATCCGGGATTGAGCAGCAGCTGCTGCTCCACATCCAGATAGAGCGGGCTGTCGCCGCGGTTTTCCGCCAGCAGTTCGCCCGGCGCTCGACCGGGCTCCAGGCGCAGTTCCGCCCTCGGCAGGTGCAGGATGCCGGCCCCCTGGCTGTGCTGGGGCCAGGGCAGGGCGAGTGCGGCGACGACAAACGCGGTGTGGCGGGCGAATTGCCGGGGAAGGGCATGACGGCGCATGGTATGAACTAAGGCCGCGCGACGACCGTGAAGGTGAGCACGTCGCTGTAGTCGCCCTCTTTCGCTGCCTTCGGCGTGTCGGCCGTGAACGTGGGGAAGAAGCAATCGCGTCCGTTGTTGCCTAAGGCGGAAACTGCATTGCTTGTGTTGGGCAGCGCGACTTCGGTATTGGTCGTCGCGTCTTGCAGTACGACCCGGTATGGCACCGTGTCGGCAGGCGAGGTCAGGTGCCTGAGTTGGTATGAACCGTTACCTGACAGGCCATTCTGGTTGGTGGCGTTGATGGCGTAGCGCAATCCTGTCCATTTGAGGTTGTCATAAGTGAAGCACAGTTGGTCGCCGACGCCATGAAAAGGCGTTCTCGTTGCAGTCCCCTGTGGCAGCTCTCCCAAGTCCCAATCGGGCGCCGACATGGTGATCTTTGCATCTACGGGCGGTGGCGGAATTTCGGGCTCGGTGATCACATTGCAGTTGCCCGAAGAATTGTTCACGCCGATATAGGCCAGGCCGGTGATTTCGGCGTAAATGTTGACCTGCGAGACGTTTCCGGCTCTTACCCCTATTGCAGGCCACTGCGTCAGAAATTTGTTGTCAATATTGACTAATACCCGCACGGTTTGGGCGTTCGTCACGTGCCAGGACGCAAAGGGGCGCCCCATGGTTACGTTGTAGAACACGCCGAAGCTGCGGTTGCTTGACATTCCCGTGTGCCGCGTGCCGTCCATGTAGACGTCGCGGGCGAGGATGTCGCTATTTTGCAGATTGCCATTCTTGTCATAGGTGTAGACCAAAACTCCCCGGGATCTGAATGGCCGGTTGCCAAGGTGACCCCAAGCGCTCTTGTAGCTGATGGTCACGCCCACTGTACTGGTGCCGTTGCCATTGTCCTGATAAGTGCAATTGCTATAGCCATTGCTCATGTTGCTGTATTCGAGGTTGGCGCCCCAGGCGTTTTCGTTCGCCGAGGCGTCCCCGTTCGTCAGTATTGCGCTGAGCGCCAGAACAGCGGGCATGAGTCCTGCCCATGTTCTTTGTCCCAAAACTAGTTTGAACAAACTTGGCCTCCCGGTTGTGATTGATGTGTTCATCCGCGGCAATCGAAGCCCTGCGGCGCATCGCCGACCAGCATCTTCAGCTCCCGCCCCTCGAAGCGTCGGGACAGGCCAGGAAACAGGACCACCCGGTTCTGCTCCTGCCTACGGTCCGGCGAAGCAATATCCGCAAGAACCAGCGACACATTGCCGGTGTTCTCCAGCCTCACTCCCTCGCCTTCGCAGCGATAGGACCAGGCCGACCGTTGCTGACCCGGAGGAGGCATGTGCTGGACCAGCACGCCATAGCCTATGGAGACGGACATGGGCGCGCTGATCTTGTCCTGGGGCGCTTCTTCCACCTGCATCGCCCTTACTGGCACGACGTACAGGCGATACATCTCTTCCGCTGCCGGCACGGATAGCGACTTCAGGCTGATGGTGCGGCTTTGGCCGGGTCCCAGCGTCAACTTGTCAGGACTGGCGAGCAGGCCTGGATGCTCGAGTTGGCTTAACGGCACATGCTCCTCGGGGGCGAGGCCGGGATTCATCACCTTCTGCAGCGTGGCCGACAGGTAGAGCGGTCCGTCGCCCATGTTCCTGACGGAGACGCCGTAGTCGTGACCATTGAAGACCTTGATTCGGGCCGGCATCACCAGCAGTTCACCTTCGGCTTGCGCCGGTTGTGCGGCCAGCAGCATCGAAGCGAACAGCGTGAGCAGAGTCTTGCGTAGCATCGGGGTTCCTCTTCGGATATCCGGTTATTGGCAGCGGTAGTAGCTGCCGTTGATGGCGTTGCCGAGGTCGCAGGTGTAACTGCGGCTCGGCTGCCGCAGCGTGATGTTGCGAAGCACGGTCTTGCTGGCGATGGAGAACAGTCCGTTGGGATAGGCGGTGTCGCCGGTTTCCTGGATGGTTCCTCCCAGGGGCTTGCCGGAGGGATCCGTCAGGATGCCGCTGTAGACCATGTTGATCGCCACCTTGGCTTGCGCCGCATACACCTGGCCGGGATGGGCGCGGACGACGTTGGCAGGGACTTCGATGCTCATGTCCATGTGCTCGCTGTTGCTCAGGACGCGGGCGAACGGAACGTCGCGGTACTGGCCTAGCGGTACGGCGTAGGTGCTGCCGCCGCCGACCGGATGGCCCTCTACGCTGAAGCCGTAGGAAGCGCCGGCGACTTCGGGTGTTTTCAGCAGCATGGCGCTGCCGCTGCTGCTGTAACGTCCCAGCGCAATGCCCTGGCCGCTGGCCGCCAGCATGCCGCGGTAGTTGAAATCCGCGTTGCTGCCGTAGTTGCTGTGGCCCAGGCTGAGGGATGTTTCACCACGCGTGCCCGAGCGGCTGCCATAGAGGTTGACGCTGTCGTTTCCGCTGCTCCGGTTGACGGTCACGCCGGCCGTCGAGACACCGTAGCTGTCCTGGAACTCCTTGCGGTAGTCGCCGCTGAGCTGGGTTTCGCCGCCCTGGCGGGCCGCGCGGAAGCTGGCTTGGGTCTTGTCCAGGGTCCAGCTCATGTTGAAGTACACGGCGTAGCCGCCGTCGCCACGGCCGTAGCCGCCTTTTTGCACGCCCAAGGAGAAGGTCGACCACAGGCCGTTGGGGCGGTAGTTCCAGCGTGCTTCGGCTTGCTGTACTTCGCCGCGGCTGTGCTTGTTGTAGTTGTAGCCCAGCATGACCTCGCCCACGCTTCTGCTGTATGAAAAACTGGTGCTGGGCGCGCCCCAATAGAAGCGCGATACGCTTGTGTTCTGGTAGCGGCTGGCCGACAGGCTGCCCAGCACGGGGTCGCTCATCGACAGGTTGAAATAGCCGCCCGTGCCGCGCTCGCCGCCCAACAGGCCCAGCGTGGGCGTGAGGTCTGCCGTGCCGATGCGGGAGGGACGCGTGACGTTGAGTTCGCCCGCCCAGCGGGACTGATCGCCGCTGATGACCGAGGCGTTCAGGTAGAACTGGCTCAGGTTGCGGCTCACGGCGGCCTGGAATAGTTGCCCGTCCGCGCCCATTTCCTTGCCCGCGGTCATGTGCCAGGAATTGCCGCCGCCGCCGTTGAAATTCAGATTGTTGATGTCGCGAGTTTCGCGGTTGATCAGATTGCCGTTGCGGTCCACCAGCCGGATCTCCACCGGGTAGTAGCCGCCAGGCAGGTCGATGAAGCTGATCTCGTTGCGGCCAAGCATGGCGGGGCGCTTCAGGATGAGACGCCCGTTGCGGTAGAACTCGTAGTTGCCTTCCGCGGTGGAATACAGCACCAGCGAACCCGTATCGCGGTCGGCCCGCAAATGGTTCTGGCTGCCGATGGTGATGAACTGATCGAAGCTGGGCGAGAGCATCGTGCTGACCGAGCCCGAGGCGTAATCGAGGCTGTTCTGCTTACCCGCCCGCACATAGGTGCCGTGAAAGTTTTTCTGCAGGAAGTAGGACGAGATACCCTGATCGCCGTTGCTGCGGCCGCGCATGCGGTTACGGCTGCCATACCAGCTCATGTAGCCGAAGCTGCGCAGCGGCAGGCCCAGCCATGTCGTGCCGCTGAGGTTCATGGCGCGATAGCTGTCGGAAGAGCCGCGCAGGTCCAGCGACTGATTGTTGATCAGTCCCCAGGTGGTCGCCGGAGACAGGTAGTCGTCGCGCGAGCTTCTGATCTGCAATGTGCGGCGGATCTTGTCGATGGTGACGTAGTGCTCCGCCACGCGCAGGTCGCAGCCGTTGACGCATTGCTTGTAGTCGATCGTGGAAATCACCTGGCGGATGGTTTCTATTTCTTCCACCGTCACACCGTTTTCCGCATACTTGACGGGGTCGAACGCGAGCCGGTTCTGCTCCAGCGAATAGGCGATCAATCCAGGCAGCGTCCTGCCGTTGAAGCTGGAGACGTAGCTTGCGCTATTGTCCATTTCAACCGCGCTGAAGCCTTCGGGGATGCCGTAGGAAATCTTCACTTGCGCAAAGACCTGGGTGGAGGACGCGGCAAGAACGCACGGCAGGATTTTTTTGAGGCAAAAGGAAACCCAATGAGCGCGCATGCCCTGCAGTCCAAAAGGGGAAGGAAGAGCCCCGGACGGGGCCCTGGAGAAAGGTGGTCGAGCGAGGCTTAAGGGATCGGCTCGAAAACCATGACCAGATTGCCGCTGTAGCTGCCGTTGACGGTCTGGGTGCCGCTTTGCTTGGGGCTATCCACCGAAATTTCCAGATTGTGAATTTCGTCGTAGCCGCCGTCGGTTTTCACGACCTGGGTAATCGCTTTCTACGCGTCGTATGCCAGGGTTTCGTCGCCTGCGGCGTGGGTCAAGATCACCTGCGCGTTGCTCATCTCGAGGTGCCCGTTGGACATTTTCAGAGGTTGGGAGAGCTTGACGTTGATTCCAGCGGCCTTCGAAAATATGCGGATCGGTAGCGTCTTGGAGAATTTCAGCTGCTTGTGGTCTTCCGGTTCGAGCTCCTCGGTGCCGTACCAGGTGGAGCCGTCGGGCTTGGACACGAAAATCGCGTCGTTGATCTGAGCGGTCAGGGTGATGCTCTTGGTGACGCTTTTGCTTATCTCCGCGGGGGTAGCCGCATGCGCCATGCCGGCAAACGCGCCAGCCAATCCCAGCGCGATCAGGATCTTGTTCAGTTTCATATGAAAACCTGGAGTTGATGTTGAATGAATGCCTTCTAGGGTTCGTGAAGGCGGGGTTGTGTAGCGGACGCCTTGTGTGCGTCCGACCCCATGCATCATCCGGGTTCAACGTGCTCTCAGGGCTGAGAAATTTCTTGTTCTGGCGCCGAAGAAAGCCAGATCACGCGCGGCTATCGCGCATGCCCTCCAACCTTGAAGTCGCGCCACCTGTCTCCGCCCATCGCCAGAAGCAGACTCAGGCTGTCCGCGCCGATGCGCGTCGACAGCAGATCCCCCTGGAACATCAGGTTCGGAAAGGAGCGCATCCAATGGAAATCGGTGGCGTCATCGATACCCATGACCAGCACGGGCAGCTTGAACGCCTGCGCCCGCTGCAGCAGGGAAAAGAACTTTCCATGCAGCATGGGATGTTCCGAGAACCGTTCGGGGATCTTCATATGCAGTCCCGCCACGCGCAGCACGCCGTGCGGAACCGGCCGGCCTTCCACGAGCGTCGGGCCGATCCTGACTCTCAGGCCGGTGCCGAAGTCGTGCCGGTTCTTGAAGAGTTCGGCATCCGGCAGCAGATCCCACGTCATGGGGATGTTCAGCGTGACCAGCGAGGCCGGATAGCTCGGACCCGTAGCGCCGTCATCGCTTTTTCCAGGCAGCAAATGCAAGCGATTCCGCTCCAGTGACAGGTTCAGTTCGGCGCACAGACTGTGCGCCGACCACGGGACGCTTGCGGCATCGCGCGCATAACTGAAGGACAGTGGAATGCCTTGATTTCCCTGCCCGAAGAGATGCAGCGCGTCGTGCAGTTCTTGCGTGGCGGGATGGCCGCCATCTTGCCTGGAGGCGTGGCCCGGGTACAGGTCGGGCAACGCGTATTCGCACACCCGGCCATCGGCGGAAAAGACGGGCTGATAGCCAACTTCCGCTGATGCCGGATCTGCGGGAAGAGGGAATACACCACCGCTGGTGAGAGGTTCCATTTTTTTGGCGCAAGCCTGCGCGTTGTCGGCCAGGATGGCGACTGCGCTAGCGCGCGAGGCATGCATTCTGTTTTCAAATTGTGATTCTAGAAACCACTGGATGCATGAACTATGGGAATTTTCTCAATTGCCTGCCATCGAGCCGCATTCAAACTTGCGGCGGTTCTCGCATTGAGATGGCGCAAGTTCAGCCGTTGTCTTCTGCCGCGATTTCGCGCATCTTGCCGCGCAGCTGCCCGATGAAAGCGGCGATCTGCCGAGGCACCGCGCCGTTCAGGCCTTGCTTGCGCTGCAAGGCCGACAGGTCGTCGGCCTGGCTCAGTAGAGGGATCATGTGCACGGCGGCCAGGCCCCCGCGTATCCGGTGCAGCAGGGCGCGGACATCCGCGGTGTCGCCGTTCCGCATCGAGGCTTCCAGCCGGACGATATCGCGGTCCATGGTTTCGAGAAAGACGGCTTTGTATTTGGCGGGAACCTCTGCCGCACCGATCCGCGGCGTTGCGGCCGAAATGCCTTGCGCACGGGGGGGCGCGGTAGCGTATGCCTGGAGTCTTTGCCTGAGCGCGCGCAAGCCTATCGGCTTGGCGAGCCAACCGTCCATGCCGGCCGCCGCGCACCGTTGCTCCTCCGCCCGGCTCGCGCTCGTGAGCAGGGCGATGATGGGCGCCGTGATGCCCTGGGCGCGCAGGGCCCTGGCGAGCGCGTAGCCGTTCATGCTGGGCAGATCGGTATCCGTCATGACCAGGTCGAAGGGCTGTATGTTCCACAATGCCAGTCCTTCGGCCCCGTCCGACGCGAGCGTGGCATGGCAACCCAGGCGCATGAGCTGATCGTGCAGCGTGGCCTGGTTGATGGGGTTGCCTTCGACGACGAGGATCCGGAGGTGCAGGAGATTGTGGGCATTCAGGCCCTGCAACTGCGGGGCCGGACCGCAGGGCGCCTGCGCCTGGTCCAGCATGAAGGAAACGGAGAAGCTGCTGCCCAGCCCTGGTTCGCTGATGACCCGGATGCGGGTTCCCATGAGCGCCGCGAGACGGGCGCACAGGAACAGGCCCAGACCCAGGCCCGCGCCGCGCGCAGCCTGCGAACTGGCTGCGGGGCGGTGGAAGGGCTCGAACAGCCTGGCCTGTTCGGCTGCGGCGATGCCGATGCCGCTGTCGGTCACCTGCAGGTGGAGACGCAGCCTGGCGTCCGGCATCGCTTGGGCGCGCAGCCTGGCGACGACCTGGCCGGATTCCGTGAACTTGATGGCGTTGCTCAGCAGATGGCCCAGGATCTGCCGGATGCGGCCGGCGTCGCCGCAGACGCAGTCCGGCACCGAGGCGTCGATGCCGCCATGGATGATCAACCCTTTTTGTTCAGCCATTGAGGCATGGGCGGCTACCGCGCCTTCCACCAGCTCGCGCGGGTCGAAGGCGATGGCTTCCAGGGCGAACTGCCCGGACTCGATCCTGGCGATGTCGAGCAGGTCGCCGGTGAGCTGCTGGAGAACGAGGGAGGCGCTGTGGATGCGGTCGACATGCTGGCGCTGTTCCTCGTTCAGCGCCGTCATTCCCAGCACTTCCAGGGTGCCCAGCACCCCATACAGCGGCATGCGAATCTCGCGGGCGATGTTGGACAGGATGCCGGCCCCGGACTCGTAGACCTTGTCCGCCTGCGCCTTGGCGAGGCCCAGAAGATGTTCCATTTCGGCGCGCGCGCTGATGTCGGCGAAGGCGCACAGCACCACATCCTGTCTGTGGTATCGCGTGGGAGCGTAGGCCACCGTCAGTGCGCGGCCATCATGGGCGTTGAACGCCTCGATGCTGCCGGGTTCCTCCGCCTCCAGCGCCTGCCGCAACAAGCGCCTGACGTCGGGTGTGTCCGGCAGCGGCTGGCCAGCGCCAGCTCCCAGCCATTGCAGCGCCAATGCGTTGCTGAAGACCAGCCGGCCGTTGGCGCGGGAGAGCGCGCACAGCGCGCAGGGAACCGTGGCGAGCATGGTCCGGCCAAGCGCTTCGCATTCAGCGAGCGCCCGCCTGGCCGCATGCGCCGGCTGGACGATGTAGCGGCGGCACCAGAACCAGAGCACGGCGCCGGCGTGGAGTCCGGCGATCAGTAGGAGCAAGACGCAGGCGAACAACCAGGCATTGGTGCGCAGTAGCGTTGGGAAGTCGAGTTGCAGCAGGTCAGCGTGCCGCAGCAGGACTTGTCGGTGTGCGCAGTAGAGCGCGGCGGCGCAGAGCAGGGCTAAGGGCAGGGCGCAGAGAAATGCGATGTTCAGGCGGCGCAGGCCGCGATTTTTTTTATTCAGCGGCATATCCAGTATCAGAAAGATGTCGGCAGGCTTGGCCCTAGTGGGGTGGGGACAATGGGGTGAAGTAAGAGTTGGGCTCGTAAGCCAGCAGCTCGCAGAAGGTCGCGACATTGACGGCCGCGGAAATCAGAAATCCCTGAGCGACATCGCATCCGATCCGCCTCAGAAATTGCAGGTCTTCCAGCGTTTCCACGCCCTCTGCCGTCACTTGCAGGCCCAGTTGCCGCCCCAATTGGATCGAGGCCACCAGGGCGGCCGCCAGTACCTCGTTGGCCGCGGCGCCGTTGACGAATGCGCGGTCGATCTTCACCTCGGTGAAGGGCGTGGAGATCAGGCTGTACATCGAGCTGTAACCTTTGCCGAAATCGTCTTGCGACAGGCCGAATCCCTTCAGGCGCAGGCGGCTTGCCCCCATGTGGAACTGGCCCGCGAGCGCCGGCATCGCGTCTTCAAGCAGTTCGAAAGTCACGTCCGAGGCGGGGATGTCGAGTTTGGTGACCATGGCATGGAGTTCGTCCGGAAGTTGCGGAAGGTCCAGCAAGCTGGCGGAAAGGTTGACCGAGATGGGGATGCGGTGTCCCTGGCCGCGCCAGATGGAATAGGCCTTCAGGCCGTCGTCCAACATGCGCAGGAGCAGCTCGTGGTCCAGGTTGTAGGCCCGCAACGACTTAAGGAACCAGGATGGCGGCATCAGGCCAAGTTCCTTGTGCTGCCAGCGGACCAGCGCCTCGGCGCCCACGATGTTGCCGGAGGCGAGCGATTTCTTCGGCTGGAACCAGGCCTGGATGCTGCCGTCGCGCAGGGCGGTTTCAACCATGCGCCTGTCCAGCAGCGGCCGGATGTCGTCGGCGCAAGAACCGGGCTGCGCGGTTGGCGGGGCAGGCGGCTTTCTCTGCAGGCTTACCGCCAGACTGCCGATCTGTTCCGTGGAAACGGGTTTGATGAAGGTTCCCAGCACCGCGAATCCGCGCTCTTTGGCCATGAGGCCGATGCTGTTGCTCATCCGGCGGGAACATCCCGTGATGATCGCCAGTATCGGGTTGAGATCGCGACAGGCGAGCTCATGGATGAATTGCGCGCCGTCCATGCCGGGCATGTCCACGTCCATCAGCACCAGTTGATGGCCTTCTTTCCGTATCCGCTCCAAGGCTTCGTGCGCGTCCAGCGTCGTATCGACATGCCTGAAACCCGCTTCCTCGAGCATGTCTTTCAGCAGCATGCACTGGTAGGCGTGGTCGTCCAGCACCAGGACTTTAATTTTGGACAGCATGTTCTTTCAGCCTTCTGCGTATGCGTTCAGGGTTGCGGTCAGGGCCAGGATGGGCAAGGGTTTCAGCAGCACCTGGTTCATTCCGGCTTCCAGCCCTTTGGTGATGGTTTCGGGCGCCGCGCTGGCGGTGACGCCCAGTATGGTTCCTCGGTAGCCGAGTTCGCGCAGCGCCCGTGTCAGGTCGTAGCCGTCCAGGATCGGCATATTGATGTCCGTGATGACGGCGTCGTACTTGCCGGGGTCCCATCGTTGCAACGCCTCGCGGCCGTTGAAGACGATGGTGGCCGAGCATCCCAGGTGTTCGAGCTGCTCCCGCAGGATGACCTGGTTGATCGCGTTGTCTTCGACGACCAGGATCCGTTGTCCCAGCGACAGGCGTTGCGCGCGGGGAGGGGGGAGCAAAGGCTGTTCGTGGCCGTGCTGGGCCATGGCTACCGCGATGCCGATGCTGAATGGATTGCCCTGGCTCGTGATGCCGAGGCGGCTGCCGCGCGATGCGATCGACGCTTGGTCCGCGCCTGGCGCGAGCACGCGTACCTTGCTTCTGGTCCAGCATGGTTCGGGCTGTCCGGGAGGCCAGGTCTGCAGCAGGACTGCGTTGCCGGCATCCTGCATGGGGGCCCGCGCTCGATACGGTATGGCGATAGCTCCCCACTTGTTCAGCCACGCGCATGTGTTCGCCACGACCTCCGGAATGGCGCCGCTGACGTAGACGGCGCTGCGCCGCAGCAGTATGGGAGATGCCGGCTCCATCTCGGTTACGTCCAGCGTGAGGGTGAAGGTGATGCTGGTGCCCAGGCCGACCTCGCTGACCACGGACAGGCTGCCGTCCATCAGGTCGATCAGGCGCCGGCTGATGGCCAGGCCCAGACCGGTGCCGCTCACGTCCTGGTCCAGGCCGGGATGCGCCCGGAAGTACGGTTCGAACAACTGGGCTTGCGATTCCGCGCGTATGCCCACGCCGGTATCCGTGACCTGGAATCGCATCGTGACCTTGTCCGCCTCGACGGCGCTCGCGGTTGCGCGCAGCACGACCCGGCCGCCCTCGGTGAACTTGACCGAGTTGCTCACCAGGTTGTTGAGAATCTGCTGCAACCGGGTCAGGTCTCCCTTTACCATCGCCGGCATGCCGGCGCCGGAAATGGAAAAGATCTGTAGCCCCTTGCCCTGGGCGCGGGCGGCGTAGTTGGCCACCACTCCTTCGACCATCTCCGCGGGGGAAAACGCCGAGAGGATCAGGTCTTCGTGGCCGGCCTCCATGCGGGACAGGTCCAGCGTGTCGTTGATGGTGCGCAGCAAGGTCGAGGACGATTGCTGCATGGTGTGCAGGTATTGCTGCTGCTGACTCGTCATGGGCGTGAGCGCGAGCAGTTCCAGCGTGCCGAGTATCCCGTACAACGGGGTGCGGATCTCGTGGCTGATCGTGGCGAAGAACAAGGTCTTGGCGTCGTTCGCCTGGTCGGCGGCTTGCTTGGCGTTGCGCAAGGTGCGCTCGACTTCCTTCTGGGCGGAAATGTCGCTGATCGCGCATATCACCACGTTCTCGGATTGGTAGCTGGTCGCGGCGTATGTCAGGCACACGGTGCGACCGTCGCCCAGCTGATACTCATGCCGGCCGGCCTGATTGCCTGCGGCGCGTGTGTCCTCGCGCCAGCTGTCGTGCGCGTCCAGCAGATGCCGGGCCGCCTCGTTCGATATGACCTGGGTGCCGTCGGCGGGGCGCACCAGGCTGAGTCCGATCGGCGCGACTTCGATGATCTTCCGGTTCAAGGCCAGGCTATCGATGAGGGCCGTCTGATACCGGATGGCGGGAGAGACCAGTTTTTCCCTGATGTGGCGCACGCCCAGCAGGACCACCGTGCTCAAGCAGGCGGCGACGGCGCCGACGGCCCAAAAGGCGGACGCGCCGTGGCGCAGCACATCCTGTGTCGGCACGTAGTAGACCAACCGCCAGCCAGCTTCGCCGACAGCCTTGCTCAGTGCGAGACTGTGGGGAAGCCAGCTTCTGCCCTGGTAGCCGAAGGAGTCGCGGCTCAGTCTTGCCGATATCGAGTCCGTCGCGGATGGCGATGGTCCGCCGCGCAAGGCCACCCGGTTGTCGCTGTCGTAAAGCGTATAGCTCGCCCCGTCGCTGGGGTGCTCCGCCCCGATGGCGGAGGCAATGTCGTCGACCTCTAGCCCCACCCAGGTCTGCTCGCGTCCCGTGGTGTCCAGAGGCGTATAGAGAAACAGATGATCGGTGGGGTCCATCAGGGGCCGTATCCAGACGACTGGCGGGCGGCCGTCGTCCGGATCCGGTGTGGCGTGGTGCGCAGCCAGGGTTTCGTAGAGCCACTTTTCAGTTTCCGTGGAGATAGCGTGGCCGCTGTGCCGCGTGTCGTCCAACGCCAGGCGCGTCACGCCGGGTTCGGTCAGGGTGGTGTAGACGATGCGCGCATTGGCCGTGGCCAGGTCTGCCCGGTTGCGGCGGGTGAGAATCAAGGCCCATTCGTAGGCATCCGCGTCGTCTGTCAGCGGGATCACGCTGATTTGTCCGGTCTGGCCGAATGTCCTGGGCGTGTGCTGGGCGGGTATGCGGTCGGTGTTGCGCACCGACGAGCCGGCCACGGAACGGAGCAGCGCCTCGCGCTGGTCGAAGAATATCTGCGCCCGGTCGGCGGCGGCGTTCATGCGGCGGCGGTAGCTGGAGACTTCGTCGCTGAACGACCAGTACATGGACAGCATCGTCCCGACCAATATGCAGGCCAGCAGCGCCATGGCGAGCAGGTGCAGCAGGATCATCGGCAACCTGGCGGTTGCCGGCATGTATCCGTCGGGGAGGCTGGGGGCGGCCATCATGCAAGCGATGGTATGGGCCGGGCCGATCCCCACGGATAAGAAAATTCTGGAAGCAGGGCCGCCAGATGCGCCGCTTTTCCGGCCCTGCTATGTCAATTTGTTTCTTGAGCGCCTTGAAAATCGAGGAAAAGAGCCCGGGCCGCATGGCCGTGGATGGTATCCGTTATTGAAAAATAAATACTTAGGATATTGCCCATTGTGATTGGTTTTTATTAAAGGATGGTATCCATACGCACTGTTTTCGTTTCTTGGTTGGTATCCATGTCACTGATTTAAATAATAAAGATGGTATCTATTCATTAATTTTAGATATTGAAAGAAAAGGGGTATAAATTGCCTCCTTTTTTCGAGAAAACTTGTTTCGGCCATTAGGGTTACCCGGTTACTTAATAATACTTTTATAGCAATCCGGTAATGCCTTGGATATCAGATTTATTAATCGACATATGGAGGATTTACGTTGATACACGACACGAAGAAATGGCTGACGGCGACGCTCGCGCTGAGCGCGTCCTACTGCGGTGGCGTCACGGCTGCGGACCTGACGGTTACGTCGGGCAATACGCAGGTGTTCGACGGCTCGGCCAATTTCCCAGGCGGGGTGGATGTCAACGGCGGCACGCTGGTGATCGGCGGCAACGGCGGCGGCTCGGGCGTTACGCTGGGCGGCAACGTCAATGCGAACTCGAACGGCACGGTCGCGGGCTTTGGCGCGATCAATGGCGATCTCAACGTGTCGGGCGCGCGCGTGGCGCCCGGGTATGAAGTCGGCACGCCGACCGGAGTCTCCAACGGCAATCTGGTCGTCAACGGCAATCTGTCGATGAACAACGCCGTATTCAATTTCGAGACCGGTTACGCGGGGCTGCCCATTACGCAACCGGGCACCGGCGACAACATCACCGTGCGCGGCAACGCCGCCATCAACAACACCACGCTGAACGTCACGGTCAACACCTTGGGCGTCAACGCCGGTTACTACCGGATCCTGTCGTACGGTGGCAACCTGAGCGGCAACGGCCTGACGCTGGGCTCGGTCTCGGGCGATTCCACGCCCGCCGCGACCATCCAGAATCTGACCGGCGACAAGCAGATCAATCTCATCCTGGGTCCGAGCACCACCAACCTGTGGAACGGCAACGGCGCGGCATCCGCGACCCGCTCGGGCGGCGGCAACGGCACCTGGAGCGCGGCCAGCACGAACTGGAACAGTCCGAGCAATGCCGCGGGCGCTCTGCCCGATGGCGGCTACGCCATTTTCACGGGCGCGGCGGGCACGGTGAACGTGGACGGCAGCGCCGGTCCGGTGCGCGTGTCCGGCATCCAGTTCGCCACCGACCGTTATCGCCTGCAAGGCGCTCCCATCACCCTGGTTGGCAGCGGCGGCAACCCGCCCGCGATCGTGGTCGGTGACGGCACCTATGCTTCGGGCCAATTCGTCGACACTATCGACAACCCGCTGCAAGGCACGCAGGGTTTCGTCAAGACCGGCCCGGGATCGGTGATCCTGACCGCCGACAGCAGCGGCCTTACGGGTCCCATCCTGATCGCCGACGGCGCCCTGGAGATCGACGGCAAGCTGAATGGCCCGATGGACATCGGCCGTGAAGTCGTGCTGGCGGGCGTGGGCCAGGTGGGCACCACCAACCTCTATCCCACCGCGGTCATCTCTCCCGGCAACGACGGCACGCCCATGGGCACGCTCACCGTCAACGGCAACCTGACCTTTGGCCAGAACACCATCTACCGCGTGCACGCCGATCCGGGCAGCAGTCTCAGCGACCGCATCCATGTCACTGGCGTCGCCTACCTCGATGGCACCGTGGCGCACGTGGGCCCCGACGGCAACTATGCGCCGCGCACGACCTACAACATCCTGACCGCGGACGGCGGCATCCAGGGCCAGTTCACCGGCGCTTCGAGCGGATATGCGTTCCTGACGCCCACGCTCAGCTATGACCCGAAGAATGCGTACATGACCCTGACGCGCAACGACGTGCCGATCGGCAGTATCGGCGGCTCGGGTAACGAGAGCAACGTGGGCGGCGCGCTGGACAAGGAGGAGCCGCCGGCGACGGGCAACGGTTCGTCTTCGACTGGTAACGGCTCCACGTCGACGGGCAACGGTTCGTCCTCGACCGGTAACGGCTCCACGTCGACGGGCAACGGTTCGTCCTCGACCGGCAACGGCTCCACGTCGACGGGCAACGGTTCGTCCTCGACCGGCAACGGCTCCACGTCGACGGGTAACGGTTCGTCCTCGGCCGGCAACGGCTCCACGTCGACGGACAACGGTTCATCCTCGACCGGCAACGGCTCGTCCACTGCCGGCAATGATTCGCCGTCGACCGGCAGCGGATCTTCCCTGGTCGATAGCGGCATCGCCGCGGGCAAGACCACCGGCGCCAGCCAGGTTGCGACCGCCGTGCTCGCCATGACCCCGAACGAAGCACGCTCGGCCCTGAGGATGCTGTCGGGCGAAGCGTACGCAAGCACCGCCAGCGTGCTGTTGAGCCAGGGCGATACCGTGCGCACGCTGCCGCTGTCCCATCTGCGCGGCAACCTCGACGCGCCGGTGCTGGCCGGACGGCCCACGGCCCAGCTGGGCTCGCCGTCGGCCGCCGCCATGCCGCAAAGCGGCGCGTCGCCGGTCTGGGCGCAAGCGTTCGGCAACTGGAGCAAGTTCGACGGCGATGGCAACGCGTCCAGCGTGAGCCAATCGTCGGGCGGCCTCTTCGTTGGCGGCGATGGCGCGGTGGGCGGCGGCTGGCGCCTGGGCGGCGCGGTCGGCTACATCGGCAGCCACAACTCGATCGACGATGTGTCCTCGCGCACCAATGTCGACAGCTACACCGCGACCCTGTTCGGCGGCCGGAATTTCCAGGCCGGTCCCGGCCACGTCCGCTTCATGGCCGGCGCGGCCTACACCTGGCATGACATCGACGCAAAACGCGACGTGGCGGCCGGCAGCCTGAACCAGCGGCTCGAGTCCTCCTATCACGCCTCGTCGACGCAGGTGTTCACCGAACTCGGCTACAACCTGCCGCTGGGCGATGCCTACACCATCGAACCCTTTGCGGGCCTGGCGTGGAACCAGCTGCGCACGCGTGGCTTCGAGGAATCGGGCGGCACGGCGGCCCTGCACGGGTCCAGCAATTCCGATGACGTGACCAGCACCACGCTGGGTCTGCGCGGCGCCTGGGAGTTCGGTGCCGACCGCGCGCCTGGCCGCCTGACCGCGTCGCTGGGCTGGCGTCATGCCATGGGTGATGTGAAGCCCAAGCAGCAGCTGGCTTTCGAAGGCGGCAGCACGTTCTCGGTGACCGGCGTGCCGATCGCACGTGACGCTGCCGTGCTGGGCCTGGGCGCCGAGATGGCCATCACGCGCAACACGACGGCTGGCATCGCCTATGACGCGCAGTTCGGCGGCGGCAACCGGCAGCAGTCGGGCGTGCTCAAGCTGGCCGTGCGCTTCTGATCCCGCGCCGGCAGGCGCTGCAAGCGTCGCGGTAGTGACGCTTGCGGCGCCTGCGCCGGATGGGATCCGAGGATCAATGAAAAAAGGGGCGAATCGAAAGATTCGCCCCTTTTTCAAGGGTTTGCTTGAGAATGCGCGCCAAGCGGGGCCAGAACGGACGAGACGCCGTTGGCCTTAGTGTTTATCGTCCCCCTGCCATCGCAGGTAGGCCGAGCGGGTAACAGCAGACACTGAATCCAGGACTTTCCGGTGATTGACCTGATGCCGCAGCATCAGCCGCGCATCGGCCACGGCGCGGGATTTGCAGAACCAATGGCAACTGTGCTGCAGCAGATACAACTCTGCCGAGAGGTGGTACGCGCGTTCTCTTGCGTCCCAGTGGCCTTCGTTGTCCACGACATGGCGCAAGCCGAGTGCATGGATGTGCAGCAGCTCACGAAAATCCCGTGTCTTCGCAGGAAGAAAGCGCTCGATGTATGGCACGCAGAACGAGAGCGTGGACACGCGGGTGGCCTGTGGACTTTCCTTTTGCATGGCGTCGGCCAGCGACTGCACTTGTGCTGCCACGGCGCGTTCGGTCTGAGCGAAGGTTTCCAGCACCTGTAGCTGGCGTGTTTCGGCGTCTTCGCGGATGGCGCGTGCGTAGCCTTGCGTCAGTGTTTCCATGTGGCGCTCAAGCTGCAAACCGCCCAGATGACGCCCCAGCAGCGCAATGCGGGCGCGCTGGTAGCGCACGCGCAGCACCTGCCATGCCGCGACAAGCACCAGCAGGATCAATGCGGTATCCATTGCCCATGTTCCTTCATTTTCCAAGCGGCGCAAACCGCAATGAAAAAAGGGCCCGTAGGCCCTTTCTCAAGGATTTTCAGAATTCCGTGAAGGAAGCTGGAAATCAAAATTTGGAGCGGGAGACGAGTCTCGAACTCGCGACCTCAACCTTGGCAAGGTTGCGCTCTACCAACTGAGCTACTCCCGCATTTCCCTTGCCTTGCGCCATCCGAGATCATTGCGATCCGGGGCGGTTCCAGCAAGCGAGGCGGAAGTATACCTAATTTTTCAAAAGGTGCTTGCGGGTAGCCCGAGGGGCTCACCGTCCTGCCTCGATTCCTGGCCGGCGGCGGTCTTGATGCGTCCAGTGATCGCCATCCGTTGAAGATGCGGCGGCGCGGCAGGCGCCGGATGGTTCGATGCGCCCTCTGAACAGGTCGAAAATAACTTCAAAAAATATCAACCAAATCCATATTGCTTCACTAAGACGCGAGATTCAGAATTCTGTTCATGGACGCAGCCTGTCGTCCGAGGGCGGAAAAATGGATACGAAGAACTCCACGAATCAGCGACAACTCACGGTCCGCATCTCGCGGGGAACCGAAGACGGAAGCTATTCCACGTACTCGGTCCCCTGGCGGGAAAACCAGACGGTCCTGGATGTGGTGACCGAAGTCCAACGCACGCAGGAGCCGAACCTCTCGTACCGCTACGCCTGTCGCGTCGGCGTGTGCGGGTCCTGTGCCATGACGGTCAATGGCAAGCCCCGCTGGACCTGCCGCACGCACGTGAGCCGCGTCGAGGAAGGCGGCGTGATCGTGATCGAACCCTTGCGCAACATGCCGCGGATCAAGGATCTCGTCGTCGACATGAGCGAGTTCTTCCAGAAGTGGGCGCGCGCCGGCAACACCTTCGTCGGCACGGCCACGCGCAACGATCCGCCGGCGCTGGTATCGCCGCAGAGCAAGAAGCGCAAGCAGGCGGACGCGGCCATCGAATGCATCAATTGCGGCGTGTGCTACGCGGCCTGTGACGTGGTGTCCTGGGACAAGGATTATCTTGGCCCGGCCGCCCTGAACCGGGCGTGGACGCTGTTCAACGACGAACGGCACGCCGACCCCAAGGACGTGCTGCGCAAGGCCACCTCTGGCAGCGGCTGCAATTCCTGCCACACACAGGGCAGCTGCATGAAGCACTGTCCGGTAAGCCTCAGCCCCACCGGCAGCATTGCGGGATTGAAGCGCAGCGCCATCTTCAGCCTGCTCAAGGGGGGCTGACATGGAAGCCCGTCTGTTTGCGCTCCAGCGCCTGACGGCGATGGCGATGGCGCCCTTTGTCCTGGTGCACGTGGGCCTGGTGATCTATGCCGTGCGCGGCGGCCTGACCGCGGGCGAGATCCTCGCGCGCACTCAGGGCAACTGGTTCTGGATTGTCTTCTACGGCTTGTTCGTGCTGAGCGTGGCGGTCCACGTGCCGATCGGGCTGCGCAACATCCTGATCGAGTGGCTGCGGCTAGGCCGCGGCGCGGCGTCCGTGGTCGGACTGGCGTTCGGCGCGGGCTTGCTCATTCTGGGCGTGCGCGCCGTCGCGGCGGTGGGAGGGCTGATGTCATGAAATCCGCGCGCAACCATCAGGCGTACTGGGCCTTCCTGGGACACCGCCTCTCCGGCCTGGCGCTGGCCCTGTTCCTGCCCGTCCATTTCTATGTGCTGGCGATGGCGCTGGACGAAGCGCGGCTGGACGGATTCCTGAAGCTTGCCGACATGCCGGCGATGAAGATAGGCGAATGGGGGCTGGTGCTGCTGCTGACCCTGCACATGTTCTTCGGGCTGCGTCTGCTGGCGCTGGAGCTGCTGCCGTGGAATTCGCCGCGCGACGCGCGCGTCGCCTGGATCGGGTGGGGCTTTGCGGTCTCCATGGCGACGGGCCTGGTTTTCATCGCGGGAGTGATCTGAGATGCGGATCGAGAATAGCAAGACGGACATACTGGTGCTGGGCACCGGCGGCGCGGGCCTGTTCGCGGCGCTGCACGCCAAGAAGGCGAATCCGGCGCTGCGAGTGACGGTGACGGTGAAGGGCCTGCTGGGCAAGTGCGGCTGTACGCGCATGGTCCAGGGCGGCTACAACGTCGCCCTGGCCGCGGGCGACTCGGTGGAACGCCACTTCATGGACACGATCGAGGGCGGCAAATGGCTGCCGCGGCAGGATCTGGCGTGGCGGTTGGTCGAGGGCGCGGTCGAGCGCGTGCGCGAGCTGGAAAACGAGATCGGCTGCTTCTTCGACCGCAATCCGGACGGCACGCTGCATTCCAAGGCCTTTGCCGGCCAGAGTTTCGACCGCACCGTGCACAAGGCCGATCTGACCGGCATCGAGATCATCAATCGCCTCATGGAGCAGGTGCGGGCGCTGGACGTGGACGAACTGGAAGAGCATCGCGCCATCGAGCTGATTCCCGCCGCCGACGGCTCCGGCATTTCGGGCGTGCTGTTCATCGACATGCGGACAGGCCTGTACCGCTACATCCAGGCCAAGGCCGTGCTGCTGGCAACGGGGGCGGGCCCGACCATGTACCGCTACCACACGCCTTCCGGCGACAAGACCTGCGACGGCCTGGCCATGGCGCTGCGTTACGGCCTGACGCTGCGGGACATGGAGATGGTGCAGTTCCATCCCACCGGCCTGCTGGGCGGGCCGGACACGCGCATGACCGGAACAGTGCTGGAAGAGGGGCTGCGCGGCGCGGGCGGCTATCTGCTCAATGGCGACGGCGAGCGCTTCATGGCCAACTACGACAAGCGCGGCGAACGCGCCACGCGCGACGTGGTCAGCCGCGGCATCTACGCCGAAATGCGGGCAGGACGCACGGGGCCGATGGGCGGGGTCTATATCCAGATGAGCCATCTGGGCCCGGACAAGGTGGCCAAGACCTTTCCCGGCATGGTCAACCGGTGCAAGGATTGCGGCTTCGACCTGGCGGGTGGCAAGGTGGAGGTGGTGCCGACGGCCCACTACCTGATGGGTGGCGTCGAATTCAACGTGGACGGTTCGACCGCATCGCCGGGGCTGTACGCGGCCGGCGAGGATTGCGGCGGCGTGCACGGCGCCAATCGCCTGGGCGGCAACGGCGTGGCCAATTCCACGGTGTTTGGCGGCATCGCGGGCGATGCGATGGCTGCCTATGTCGCCAAGTCCGGCCACTGGCGCGATCCGGATCAGCGCGTCATTGCGCGCGGCATCGAGCGCGCCGAGTTCCCGTTTTCCCGGCCCGCCGGGCGCATCCACGAGCTGCGCGACGCGCTCTCGCAAACCATGTGGGACGACGTCGGCGTGCTGCGCCAGCGCGAGGCGATGGCGCGCGGCCTGGAGGCCATCGCCGGCCATCGCGCCGCCTTGCGCGACATCGGCGTGACGGACGGCGACCGCCGCTACAACCTGACCTGGCATGACTGGCTCAACCTGGAAAGCCTGGTCGACATTTCCAAGGTCATCACGGTTTCCGCGCTGGCGCGCGAGAACAGCCGCGGCGCGCACTACCGCGAAGATTTCCCCGACGCCGGCGACCTGCACACCAGCTGCTACACGCGCGTGAGCGCCCAGGACGGCGAGGTGGCGCTGGAGATGGTTCCGGTTTCCTTCGACATCGTAAAACCCGGCGAATCGCTCATCGAGGGCGAGGCGGGCATCCCCCAGAGTTGAGGCACTCCAACCATGAGCATCCCTGTCCAGAAAGTTGAAGAGGCGGCGCTGGAGATCATGCGCCGCGCGGCCATCGAGATTCCGGCCGACTACAAGCGCGGCATCCAGGAACTGCAGAAGAAGGAAACCGGCAAGCTGCCGCGCTTCGTCATCCACGCCATGGTGGACAACTGGGAGGCCGCCGACCAGGATCGGCGTCCCATGTGCGCCGACACCGGCCTGCCGCGCTACTACGTCAAGGTGGGCAACAACGCTTCGGTCGACAATGGTTTCGTCGCCGTGGAGCGCGCGCTGCGCCACGCCACCGCCGAGGCCACGGTCAGCGTACCGCTGCGGCCCAACCGCGTGCATCCGCTGTGGCGCACCGACCACAACAACAACGTCGGCATCAACGCACCGGAGGTCGAATGGTCCTTCGAGCCGGACAGTGATTGGATAGACATCACCACCGTGCACAAAGGCGGGCTGTTCGGCACCGACTACCGCATGTTGTTTCCCGGCGATGGCATAGACGGCATCAAGCGCTTCGTGCTGGACACGCTGATCGCCTTCGGCAAGCGCGGACTGGCCTGTCAGCCGGCCATCGTCGGCATCGGGCTGGGCGGCTCCAAGGACACCTGCATGCAGCTGGGCAAGCAGGCCGCCTGCCTGCGGACGGTGGGGGACCGCAACCCGGACCCCAAGGTGGCGGAACTCGAATTGGAGCTGATGCAACTGGGCAATTCCATCGGCATGGGCGCGATGGGTTTCGTCGGCTCCGGCATGGTGGTGGACTGCCATATCGAGTGCGGCTACACCCACACGGGTGGCATGCCCATCAGCCTGCATACCTTCTGCCTGTCTTCGCGCCGTGCCACCGCGCGGATCCATGCCAACGGGAAGATCGAGTACCGCACCGATCCCCAATGGTTCACGCCCTACATGCGCCGGGAGACGGTCGAATGGTAAGCAACGACGACGACATCAAGGTCTTTCATCTGGACCTGCCCGCCAGGCGGGAAGACATCGCCAGGCTCGAACTCGGCTCGGCCGTGTATCTGAACGGCATGGTCTATACGGCCCGCGAAGGCGTCTACAAGAAAGTGCTGGACCAGGGCCTGCCGCTGCCCGTGGACCTGCGCGCCGTCAGCAACGTCAACTTCCATTGCTCGCCGGCTGCCGCGCCGGACGGCCGCGGCGGCTACAACGTGGGCGCAGTCACCGCCACCGCCTCGTTCCGCTTTTCCAAGTGGATACCGCGCTGGCTGGAGGAAACCGGCTGCCGCATCCTGATCGGCAAGGGCGGCATGCCCGCCGATGACTACAAGAAAGTGCTGGCGCCAGGCGGCGCGATCTATCTGACGACCGTGGGCTACGGCACCGGCGCCTTGCTGGGCCGGGGCATCAAGCGCGTGCGCGAAGTGCATTGGCTGGACGAACTGGGCATCGCGCAGGCCATGTGGCTGTTCGAGGTCGAGAACTTCGGGCCCTTCATTGTCGAGAGCGACCTCGAAGGCAATTCGCTCTTCGCGCAGCACGCCGAGACCATCAACGCGGGCATCGAGAAACTCTACGCAGGGCTGAAGCCGCCCGCCTTGCACCGCTATGGCGAGACGGACGACCGCAAGGACGAAGTGATGTAGGCGCGGCGCCGCGGCTCCCAGCAACCATGTATTGACGGGGATATTCAGATGATCATCGACTTTAGGCTGCGGCCGCCGGTAGGCGGTTTCCTGGACACGCTGATGTACTCGGCGGGAGCGCGCCGCGACGGTTTCACGCGGACGGTGGGTTTCGAGCCGTCGGCGGCGGCGCAGCAGCAATCGATGGCGCTGCTGCTGAAAGAAATGGACGCCGCGCGCATAGACCGAGGCGTGGTCGTGGGCCGCCTGGCCGGCGTGCTGGGCAGCGTGTCCAACGAGGACGTGCGCGGCATCGTCGCCGAGCACCCGGACCGATTCATCGGCGCCGCCTCCATCGACCCCACCGACAGGCGGCGCGCATGCCAGACCATCAGCCAGGCGGTGCAGGACGGTTTCAAGCTGATCAACATCGAGCCGGGTTCCTACCCGGTGCCCATGTACGCCGACGACAGGCGCCTCTATCCGATCTACGGCCACTGCGAGGACCTGGGCGTGCCGGTGATCATGATGGTCGGAGGCACGGCGGGGCCGGACCTGAGCTATTCGGACCCGATACGGACCGACCGGGTGCTGGCGGATTTTCCCGGCCTGAATGTGGTGGTCGCTCATGGCGGGTGGCCTTGGGTCAATGAGATCCTGCATCTGGCCTTCCGGCGTCAGAATCTGTGGCTGTCGCCCGACATGTATTTTTCCCGCATGCCAGGCTGGGAGGAGTACGTGAAGGCGGCCGACGGCTTTCTCTCGGACAGGATGCTATACGCCAGCTCATTCCCGTTCTGCCCGGTGCAAGGGTACAAAGAGTGGTTCGAGACCTTGCCGATCCGGGAAGATAATCTCGGCAAAGTCATGGGAGGCAATGCGCGGCGGCTGCTCGGCGTCTAGCGCGGCATACTCCTCCTTTCCGTAATGCTGCCTTTCACCAGGAATCTTCTTGCATGGACATCCGGACGCTTTACACGCTGATCGCGATTGCAGACCACGGCAGTTTCGCCGAGGCCGGCAATACCATCGGTCTGTCGCTGTCGGCGGTGAGCATGCAGGTCCGCGCGCTCGAGGATGAACTGGGCATCACGATCTTCGACCGCAGCCGGCGTCCGCCGATACTCACGGACACGGGGCTGGCGCTGGTGCACCGGGCGCGCGACCTGATCGCGCACTGGGAGAGCATGAGCGCCGCCCTGAAGAAGGGCACCTCGTCGGGACTGCTCAGGCTGGGCAGCGTCCATACCTGTGTGTCGGGCGTGCTGCCGCTTGCGCTGCGCCACCTGCAGAAGCAGGGCCACGGCCTGGAGGTCCACGTTACCACGGGGCTTACGCATGACCTCGAGCGCGCCATCTATCACCGCCAGCTGGACGTGGCGATCGTGACGGAGCCCGACGCGCCGCGCTCGGGCCTGGATTTCCTGCCGTTCGTGGAGGAGCAGTTGGTCGTCATCGCGCATCGTTCGGTAAAGGGCGCCAGCGATCAGGAGATCCTGGAACAGAATCCCTATGTCCGCTTCAACCGCTCGGCGCGGGTGGGACATCTGGTGCAGGAAGAGATGGTGCGCAGGCGCATCACCGTGCGTTCGACCATGGAGATCGACAACCTGGAGGGCGTGATCGCCATGGTGGCCAATGGCCTGGGCGCATCGGTGGTGCCGGCCTGCCG
The DNA here is from genome assembly GCF_013267355.1 of Achromobacter pestifer. Lineage (NCBI taxonomy): Bacteria > Pseudomonadati > Pseudomonadota > Betaproteobacteria > Burkholderiales > Alcaligenaceae > Achromobacter > Achromobacter pestifer. The sequence goes on along the minus strand of NZ_CP053985.1, from coordinate 1,443,650 downwards.
CGGCAGGAACGAATTTCCGCCGGGCATCCGCGTCATTCCGTTCGGTTCGCCCACGGTCACGCGCCGCCTGGGCATCCTGGCGCCGAAGGAGAACCCGCGGGCCCATCTTACGCAGTTGTTGCTCGATGCATTGAAGTCAGTCTGCGCCGGTCAGCGCGACGCCGTGGAGCAGGCCGGTCCCGGCCAGTAGTTTGTAGTCCGGTAGTTCCGTAGTTCAGCAGCCCAGTAGTCCGCAGAAAAACACCGCAACGCCCCAAAAAAATCGAGCCATCGGCCCGAGGGTCAGTTGCTGCCTGGCGAATCGTCAGCCGGCCGCGAGCCGACGCGCTTCGCCGTCCCGCGAACTGAAGGAGACAAATCCATGAAGAACGAAAATCAACCCAATAATGCGCGCCGCCGCATCGTCAAGACGCTGGGCTGTGGCCTCGCGCTCACGCCGTTTATCGCCTTGCCGGCGCGGGCCGACTGGCCTGCGGACAAGGTCATACGCATGATCGTCCCATTTTCGGCGGGCGGGGCCACCGACCTGCTGGGCCGTGCGCTGGCGGCTGAGCTGGGCAAGGGCCTGAAACAGAGCGTGATCGTCGAGAACCGCGCGGGAGCCGGCGGCAGCGTGGGCGCGCAGGCCGTCGCCAGCGCGGCGGCGGACGGCTATACGCTGTTGCTCGCATCGGGCAGCATGTTCACGGTCAACCAGTTCATCTATAGCAAGCTGCCTTATTCGCTGGCTGACTTCAGCCCCGTCGGCAAGGTGGCCAACGGGCCCATGGTGATCACGGTCAACGCCAATGTGCCCGTCAAGAACACGCGCGAGCTGATCGAGTACGCCCGGGCCAGGCCGGGCAAGCTCAGCTTCTCGTCGGCGGGCGTGGGCAGCCAGACGCATATGGCGGGTGAAGCCTTCAGCGATGCTGCCGGCATCGAACTCATGCACGTCCCGTACAAGGGCGAGGGCCCGGCCTACACGGATCTCATGGCGGGCGTGATCGAAGTCGCCGTGGGCAACATCAACGCCATCGTGCCGCTGCTCAAGGGAGGACGCCTGCGGGCGCTGTCGGTGACAGGCAAGGAGCGGTCGGCGCTGCTGCCGGACGTGCCGACCACGGCGGAGGATGGCGTGCCGGGGTTCGAGTTCACGGGCTGGTTCGCCTTGCTGGCGCCGGCGGGCACGCCCCAGGCCTCGGTCGACCGTCTGCTGGCCGACGCGAGGAAGGCGGTCGAACAGCCCAACATGCAGCGCTATCTGGCTGACCAGGGCATGTCGGCGACCATCGTGCCCGCTGCCGCGCTCAAGGAAGAGATCGCCAGGGAGTCCGCCAAGTGGAAGGCGCTGGTGGAAAAGAAGAAGATCACCGCAAGCTGAGCCCGCATGATGCCGCCCGATACGCTCGCCTTCGCCGCGCCCGTCGTCCTTGTCGCCTATGTCGTCTTCGGGATGACGGGATTCGGCGCGGCCATGGTGGCCGTGCCGTTGCTGGTCCAGTTCATGCCCTTGCAGTTCGCGGTTCCGCTGGTGGTGCTGTTCGACCTGGCCTGCACCGCGCTGGTGGGTGGCAGCAACTGGCGGCGTGTGTCCCTGGCCGAGCTCAAGCGCTTGTTTCCCTGGCTGCTGCTCGGGATAGGGCTGGGCGTCACGTTGCTGCACAATGCCGGCGCCCGCTGGCCGCTGATCCTGTTGGGCAGCTTCGTGCTGGCAGTGTGCATCAAGGGCCTGCGTGGCGGGCGGGCCAAGCCGTCGGCGCCGATGAATACGCTCTGGGCCTTGCCGTTCGGCGTGTTCGGCGGCATCTTCAGCGCGCTGTTCGGGACCGGCGGACCGATCTACACCATCTATCTGTCGCGCCGGCTGGATGCGCTGGACCAGTTCCGCGCCACGATCTCGGTGGTTATCCTGGCCAGCGGCATCATCCGGGCGGCGGCCTTCGGCGCCGCCGGACTCTATGCGCAGCCGGAAATCCTGTCCGCGGCCGCCGTGCTGCTGCCCGTGGCCCTGATCGGCCTGTACGGCGGTTCCCGCCTCAGGATTCGCGTGTCCCCGGAACTGCTGAAGCGAGCCATCTTCGTGCTGCTCGCGATAGCGGGCGCGGGCGCCATCTATCGCGGATGGGTCTCGCCTGCGTGAGGCAGGCTGCCGCTACTTGGCCGTCGGCATGGCGAACTCGGCGCCCTTGCCGATGCTTTCGGGCCAGCGCTGCATGATCGACTTCTGCCGCGTGTAGAAGCGCACGCCTTCCTCGCCATAGGCGTGCATGTCGCCGAACAGGCTGCGCTTCCAGCCGCCGAAGCCATGCCAGGCCATGGGCACCGGGATGGGCACGTTGATGCCCACCATGCCCACCTCGATGCGCCGGCCGAATTCGCGCGCCACGTTGCCGTCACGGGTGAAGCAGGCCACGCCGTTGCCGAATTCGTGGGCGTTGATGAGGTCCACCGCCTCTTTCAGATCCTTCACGCGCACGCAGCCCAGCACCGGGCCGAAGATTTCTTCCTTGTAGATGCGCATGTCCGGCGTGACGTGGTCGAACAGCGTGCCGCCCATCCAGAAGCCGTCGCCGCAACCTGCGCCCGCCTGCGAGCCCTGGAAGCCGCGGCCGTCCACCAGCAGTTGCGCGCCTTCCTGCACGCCGAGGTCGATGTAGCCGCTGATGCGTTCGTGCGCGGCGCGGGTCACGATGGGGCCCATCTCGGCCGCGGGGTTCTCGCCGTCCAGCACCTTCAGCGTCTTGGTGCGCTCGATCAGCCTGGGCAGCAGCCGGTCGGCCACGTCGCCCACCAGCACCGCCACGCTGATCGCCATGCAGCGCTCGCCGGCCGAGCCGTAGCCGGCGCCGATCAGAGCATCGACCGCCTGGTCGATGTCGGCATCCGGCATCACGACCATGTGGTTCTTGGCGCCGCCCAGGGCCTGCACGCGCTTGCCGTGGCGCGCGCCGGTCTCGTAGATGTAGTTGGCGATGGGCGTGGAACCGACGAAACTGATTGCCTTCACGTCCGGGTGTTCCAGCAGCGCGTCAACCGCCACTTTGTCGCCCTGCACCACGTTGAACACGCCATCGGGCAGGCCTGCCTCGCGCAGCAGTTCGGCGATGCGCAACGATGCGCTGGGGTCGGTGGGGCTGGGCTTGAGCACGAAGGTGTTGCCCGCCGCGATCGCCACGGGGAACATCCACATGGGCACCATCACCGGAAAGTTGAACGGCGTGATTCCCGCCACCACGCCCAGCGGTTGGCGCAGCGTCCAGTTGTCGATGCCGGTGGAGACCTGTTCCGTGTGAGCGCCCTTCAGGAGCTGGGGGACGCCGCAGGCGAACTCGACGATGTCGATGCCGCGGGTGACTTCGCCTTGCGCATCGCTGAAAACCTTGCCATGCTCGGCGGTGATCAGGTGGGCCAGTTCGTCGCGATGCTTGTTCATCAGTTCAAGAAACCTGAACAGCACGCGGGCGCGGCGGATGGGAGGGGTGTCCGCCCATTGCGGAAATGCCGCTCGGGCGCTGGCCACGGCGCGGTTCACCTCTTCGGGCGTGGCCAGGGCCACCTGCCTGGCGACGACGCCCGTGGCCGGGTTGTAGACGGGCTGGCGGCTGCCTGTCCCCTCGACGAGGCTGCCGCCGATGTAGTGTCCGGCATCGCGGGATTGGGCGCTGGCATTGCTTGCGGTCATGGCTGGCTCCTGTGCTCAAGCATGGTGTTCTGGAGCTGGCAATGTCGCGCATTGCGGCCCGGCCGTCGAGATCAGGGGGCTGGAATCAGTGTTTGATGTTTCGAACAATGGAGCAGGACATGACGAAAACCAGGCGCCTGGAAGATCTGTGGTCGCATATCCATTGCCTTGGGGTGCTGGCCGATACCGGCAGCTACACGGCGGCCGCGCGCCGCCTGCAGATCAGCAAGGCCTCGGTGAGCCAGCGCATCGTGGAGCTGGAGCAGGCGGCTGGCGTCCCCCTCGTGCGCCGCACCACCCGCAGCGTCGGCTTGACCGAGGCGGGGCAGAGCCTGGTCGACCAGACCGCGGCGGCCTTTCTGCGCATCGAGGAGGGTTTCTCGGCCGTGCGGGATCTGTCCGAGGGGCCGCGCGGCGTGCTGTCCGTGACCGCGCCCGTGGCCCTGGGACGCCAGGTCATTGCGCCGCTGATACCTGGATTCCTGAAGGACTTTCCCGACGTGCGGATCCAGCTGGAACTCAGCGACCATCTGGCATCCCTGGCGACCGAGGGCTTCGACCTGGCGATCCGGCACGTGGCCGGCGTGCCGGACACGCATGTCGCCTCGGTCATCTGCGAGACGCGCTCGGTGCTGGTTGCGACCCCGGAATACCTGGCGCGGCACGGCACGCCGAAGACGCCGATGGATCTGGCGGCCCACAATTGCCTGCATTACCTGCGGCGCAGCGGCAGTGCTTCCTGGTCGTTCGAGTCGCGTGACGGGGACAAGCGCGTGGCGGTGCCGGTGCGTGGCAGCTTCACCGCGAATAACAGCGAAGTGCTGCGGGAGGTGGCTGTCGGGTCCCTGGGGATCGCGCTGCTGCCGGATTTCAGCGCCAACCAGGCCCTGCGCAGCGGAGAGTTGGTCGAGGTTCTGCGCGGGTGGCGGGTGGTGGGCGACTATGCGGAACGCCTTTACGCAGTCAGGCCCTACACGCCGCGAGTGCCCCTGACCGTGTCCTCGTTCGTCGGCTACCTGCGCGAGGCGATCCCGGCGTCCGCCGGACTCGGCGGACCGCCAGGAGCGGGGAATGAGGCAAGTTAATTGACCTGTAACCCGGCCTTGGCCACCAGGTCGGCGTAGATCGCGGCGCCCTGGTTGACGTATTTTTCCGTCTCGGTGGGCGACAGGACGTGGGGGATGCCGCCGAAGTTGGCGTTGCCGGCGATCCACTTCGGATCCTGTGAGATCTGCTTGAGCACGGCGGCCCATTTGGCCACGGCCTCGGGACTCATGTCCGGCGGCCCGAACAATCCGCTCCAGCCTATGACCGCTTCGAGTTGCGGCAGCCCCAGCTCGCGCGCGGTGGGTATGTCGGGGAACTGCGCCAAGCGTTCCGGCGTGGTCGTCAGCAAGGCCCGTAGCTTGCCGCTGGCGAGTATGCCCGTCATCGAACTCAGGTTGTTGCAGGCGAAGTCCGCATCCTTGCTGAGCACCGCCAACGCGACCTCGTTGCCGCCCTTGTAGGGGACGTTGACCACGGCCTCGGGCTTCAGGCCGAGGCTGCTGAGCAGCAGCTGCGGCGCAAGATTCTGCACCGTGGCCGGGCCGGAATGGCTGTAGTTGAGCTTGCCGGGATGGGCCTTCAACGCCTGCGCCAGATCGCCGATCGTCTTGTAGGGACTGTCCGGATGCACGACACAGACCACCGGGTTCAGCTCCAGCAGCCCGATGTACGTGAAGTCCCGGGCGGTGTAGGGCGTGGTCTTGGGCTGTAGCGCCGGCAGCAGGACCTGGGAGCCTATCCGGCCGACCAGCAGGGTGTAGCCGTCGGGGGCGGCGTTCTTCACGGCGGCCGAGCCGATCGCGCCATTCGCCCCGGCCTTGTTGACCACGACGATAGGCTGGCCAAGCATGCCTTGCGCGGCGGCGGACAGATTGCGGGCCGCCATGTCGGCGTCGCCGCCCGCGCTGAATGGAACGATGAGCTGGACCGGTTTGGAAGGATAGGCTTGGGCGCTTGCCAGGCCCGGAAGCGAGGCAAGCATGCAAATCGCGGCGCGAGCGAACGCGCCCGCCGGCAGGCCGGTAGGTCTGGTCATGGGAAGTCTCCTGTCGTGCTAAGGGACGAAACCGGACTGCAGCTGGGCTCGATGCCTCGAGGTCAATGACCGGTCGCGGACTGCGTTGACGCGCTGAAAACCGGGGCGGGTTCGCCCGCCAGGGAAACGTTGATGCAGGCGGGCAGCCCGCTGTGCGCCGCCATGTTCAGCGCGGTGGCGAGGCTGTCGCTGTCCCGCGCGGCAAAGCCTGCCCCACCGAGCGCCGCGGCGACTTCGTGGTAACGCGCGGTCGGCGCAAGTTTGCAGCCGATCAGCCTTTGCGGGCCATAGGTGCGCATCTGGATCAGGTGTTCCGCGTTCCAGCGCAGGTCGTTGCCGATCACGGCGATGATCGCGGCCTGTTCACGTACCGCCGTGTCCAGCTCCATCAGATGGAAGCCCGCCGTGCCGTCGCCCATCAGGACGACCACGGTGGCGTCGGGCCGTGCGATCTTGGCGGCGATCGCGTAGCAGACGCCCGCGCCGATCGCGCCGGACATGCCGTTGATGATCCGTACCGGGGCCTGGCAGTAGGCCTGCGCCCATTGGCCGAATTCGCCGCCGTCGCAGACCAGGATGGGGTTGGGGGCGGAGGCGAGAAAAGCCTGGACCGTTACGCACAGCGCGCGCGGCCCCAATGCGTCGGCGGTGGCATTGGAGGCGCCAAGGGTGCTGCGGTTACGCAGCGCTTCATCCACCTGCGCGCGCCATGGGGCGCGCTCGGCGGGCGCCGGCGCTGTCCGCAACGCGGCAAGCACTGCGTAGGGATCGCCCTGCAGGGCCAGGGCCAAGCGGTCGCCCAGCAGGCGGGCCGCGCGTTCCAGCATTGCGGGGTCGGGGTCGATCGCCACGACCCGGGCCGTCTGGCCCAGTGCGCCCGTGCCGCCGAAGCCCAGCGTGAAGTCCAGGCACTTGCCCGCCAGCACAATGAGGTCTGATTGTGCGATGAGTCCGCCCAAGGAGCCCAGGGACGGATCCTTCAGGCCTCGGGGGCTTTCCATGGGGATGATGCGCACCCCAAGCTTTTCTTCCAGCATCTCGCGGGCTGTGCGCATGCGAGGCCGTGCGCCTGCGGGACCGGCCAGCACCAGAGGGCGCTGCGCCACGTTGACCAGCGCAGCGAGTCGTTCCATGCCGGCTGCGTCCAACGCGGCAGGCTCGTGCTTCTGCGCCAGGGCGGGAAGCTCGGCCAGGCCAGTTTCGGCCGTCATCAGATCGAAGGGCAGGGCCAGATGCACTGGCCCGCGCCGGGGCGCAAGCGCCTGCGCGACTGCGCTTTCGAGGGCGGGGTAGAGTTCCTGCGTGGTCAGCGGACGCAGCGAAAGCTTGGTCAGCGGACGGGTGATGGCGACCTGATCCAGTTCCTGGAACGCGCCCGAACCGTCTTCGCCAACGGACGAATCGCCGGAGATGAGCAGCACGGGGCTTTCCGCCTGCGACGCAGAATAGAGCGGCGCCAGGCCGTTGGTGATGCCCGGCGCCGCAGTCAGCATCGCAACGCCGAGTTCGCCGGTGATCTGGGCCCATGCATCCGCCATGAAGACGGCGGCCGCCTCATGCCGCACGTGGATGATGCGGATGCCTGCGTCGATACAGGCATCGTAGAGCGGCATGATCTGATTGCCGGACAGGCTGAAGATGGTCTTGACGCCCAGGCGATGCAGCGTACGGATAATCAACTGGGATCCAAGCACCTGTCTCTCCGCTTGGGCGGCGCTTGGGAAACCCTGCGCGCCCCTTTTTTACCGGCTATGGGAGAGTTCAGTTTATCGGCTATCCGTGGCGTGTTGGTTGATGTTTTTTGAACCTAGGGCATCGCTTGCGGATGCCTGTGCGTGGCCTGCGCCGCGATCGCATCGCGCACGCCTTGCCCATAGGCCCGGTCGGCTCGAGTGCAATTGGCGATGTGGCGTTCGATGACTTCCTCGGAGGCGCCACGGATCGCGCGCGCCGTGTTCTCGAACAGCCTCTGCCTTTCGTCCGCCGCCATCAGGCGGAACAGATTGCCGGGCTGGGAGTAGTAATCGGCATCTTCCCTGTGGTCCCAGCGGGCCGCGGCGCCGCTGATGTCCAGCGGCGGTTCGGAGTAGTCTGGCTGCGGCCGCAAGGCGCCATGGCTGTTGGGCGTGTATGCGGGGACGCTGCCGCCATTGCCATCCACGCGCATGGCCCCGTCGCGATGGTAGCCATGGAACGGACAGCGAGGCGCATTCACCGGGATCTGCGGGTAGTTCACACCCAGCCGATAGCGCTGCGTGTCGCCATACGAGAACAGGCGGCCCTGCAGCATCTTGTCGGGCGAGAAGCCGATGCCGGGCACGATCACCGCCGGGCTGAACGCGGCCTGCTCGACGTCGGCGAAGAAGTTCTCCGGGTTCCGGTTGAGTTCCAGGACGCCGACCTCGATCAAGGGATAGTCCTGGTGAGGCCAGACCTTGGTCAGGTCGAAGGGGTTGAGATGATAGTCATGGGCCTCGGCCTCCGGCATGATCTGCACGTACAGGGTCCAGCGCGGGAACTCGCCGCGTTCGATCGCTTCGTACAGGTCGCGCTGGTTGCTCTCGCGGTCCGCGGCGATGACCTGTCCGGCCTCGGCGTCCGTCAGGTTCTGGATGCCTTGCTGGGTCTTGAAGGTGAACTTGACCCAGAACCGTTCGTTGGCGGCGTTGATGAAACTATAGGTGTGGCTGCCGAAGCCATGCATGTGGCGATAGCTCTTCGGAATGCCGCGGTCGCCCATGATGAGCGTCACCTGATGCAGGGTTTCGGGCAGCAGCGTCCAGTAGTCCCAGTTGTTCTGCGGGCTGCGCATGCCTGTGCGCGGATCGCGCTTGACGGCCCGGTTCAGGTCGGAGAACTTCAGCGGGTCGCGCACGAAGAAGACCGGCGTGTTGTTGCCGACCAGGTCCCAGTTGCCTTCCTCGGTGTAGAACTTGAGCGCGAAGCCGCGGATGTCGCGTTCGGCGTCTGCCGCGCCGCGTTCGCCCGCCACCGTGGAGAAGCGGGCGAACATGTCGGTCTGCTTGCCGACCTGGCTGAAGATCCTGGCCTTGGTGTAGCGCGTGATGTCATGAGTGACCGTGAACGTGCCAAAGGCGCCGGCGCCCTTGGCATGCATGCGCCGCTCGGGGATCACCTCGCGGTCGAAGTGCGCCATCTTTTCCAGGAACCAGACGTCCTGCAATAGCGCCGGTCCGCGCCGGCCGGCGGTCATGGTGTTGTCGTCGTCCGGAACGGGCGCGCCGAATGCGGTGGTGAGCTTGCTCATGATGGGCTCCTTTCATTGTTCAACTGGGCTGCGGCCTTCAGGAGCGGGTGCATCGCGCGGCCCGGATCCGGCCAAGCCGGGTTCAGGCGTAGTGCTCGATGGGGGAGTGGTCCTCCAGGCGCAGCACGCGGCCGTCGATGACGAGGGACGGCAGGCGGGTGATGCCGAGAGCCTTGGCCTGGGCGGCGGACTCGGGCTGCCGCGCGAGGTCGAATGATTCGTAGCGATGCTGCGGCGTCGCGAAGGCCGCCGCCATGCTGCGGTCTATGCCCAGGCAAAGATTGCAACCGTCATGGAACAGGGTGACTTGAATCAAAACGATCTCCTTGGCGTGCCGCCATGGCGGCTGCGTCCTGGCAACCGTGCCCCATGGGCGGATATGCCAGGCAGGTCTTGGAGGCGCGGGCTGGAATCGAACCAACCTCAGGAGATTTGCAATCTGCCGCATGACCACTCTGCCACCGCGCCGTTTTTGTCCTAGGACGTAATGAATGGTACGCAAGCCGGGCAGAGCGTGGATTTCCGCGAATCCACGAAAATTGTCCTAACGTCCAGGATGAATGACGCAGGTCAAGGGTATGTATGTCATGGGCCGCGTGGCGGCGAGGGATCCGTGCCCGAGAGTTGCGGCGCGCTCGGGGCCGCGGGGCGGTGCGGGAAGATGCGCCGCTTCGGGCGCGGAAATGAAAAAAGGGCCCGAAGGCCCTTTCTCAAGAATTTCCAGAGCGGGTCTGGAAATCAAAATTTGGAGCGGGAGACGAGTCTCGAACTCGCGACCTCAACCTTGGCAAGGTTGCGCTCTACCAACTGAGCTACTCCCGCATGGGTTCTGCACTTGAAACAGCCAGAACCTATTTTCTTATTCACTCTGATCAACTTGGTTATCGATCAGAAGGCGCGCATTCTACATGATTTTTTCGAGCTTGTCTTGGCCTGTGTTTTCTTGGCTTTGTTCACTGCGTTTTGCACACGGCAAGCAGTTTTCGAACAAGGCCCGAAACGCAGGGCAAGCACTCAATCAAGTAATATGAGCGAAGACAGAAACTATAGCAATCCGCAGCACTCATGTCAAATTCTCCCGTTCACACCCATGCGTCCCCCGCCTTGTTTCCCGTCAGCCAGGATCTCACCCGGCTGAACACGCTGGGGCTGGCGTCGCGGGCCGACGCCTTCGTGACGCTGGGGGATCCGGCGCAACTGCCGGCGCTGTCGCAGCTGGCGCGCGAGGCGTCTTCCCTGCTGGTACTGGGCGGTGGCAGCAATCTGGTGCTGCCGCGCCAGGTGGAGGGGCTGGTGGCGCGCGTCGCGTTCAAGGGCGTGCGCCTGCTGCAAGCCCGGCCCGATGCCTGGCTGGTCGAGGCGGCGGGCGGCGAGACCTGGCACGGCTTTGTCGAGGCCTGCGTGAACCAGGGTTGGGACGGGTTGGAAAACCTGGCGCTGATACCCGGCACGGTGGGCGCGGCGCCGGTGCAGAACATCGGGGCCTACGGCGTCGAACTCGAGGAGCGCTTCCATAGCTTGACCGCCTGGGATGTGCGTGAGGGCCGCCATGTCGAAATGAGCGCGGCCGATTGCCGGTTTTCCTACCGCGACAGTGTGTTCAAGCACGACGAGCCGGGCCGCTGGGTGATCGTGAGCGTGCGTTTTGCCTTGCCCCGGCCCTGGCGCCCGGTGCTGGGCTACCCGGACCTGCAGCGTCACGTCCGGCTGGCCGAGGGTGCGCCGACCGCGCGTGACGTCTTTGACGCGGTGTGCGAGATCCGCCGCGCCAAGCTGCCCGATCCGGCGGTGACGGGCAATGCGGGCAGCTTCTTCAAGAATCCGATCGTGTCGGCGGGCGTGCGCGATGCGCTGCTCAGCCGTTTTCCGGGCCTGGTGTCCTATGCCCAGCCGGATGGCGGCTACAAGCTGGCGGCCGGCTGGCTGATCGACCAGTGCGGCTGGAAGGGACGCTCGCTGGGCGCCGCCGGGGTGCACGAGCGGCAGGCCCTGGTGCTGGTCAACCGCGGCGGGGCCACGGCAGCCGACATCATGGGCCTGGCGCATGCCATCCAGGGCGCGGTGTCCGAGCGCTATGGCGTGCGGCTGGAGCCGGAACCCGTGGTGGTGTGAGGCTGTTTCGGCCTGGCAAGAAAAAAGGACCCCGCAGGGTCCTTTTTTCTTGCTGGCGAGGGCTTCAGAGGCCCAGCACGGACTGCATGTCGTACAGGCCGTTGTGCTTGCCTTCCAGGAAGCGGGCGGCGCGCAGGGCGCCTTCCGCGTAGGTGGCGCGGCTGGCCGAGCGGTGCGTGATCTCGATGCGTTCGCCGGTGCCGCAGAAGGACACGGTGTGATCGCCCACGATTTCGCCGCCGCGCAGCACGGAGAAGCCGATGGTGCCGGGCTTGCGCACGCCGGTATCGCCGTGGCGGCTCCAGGTGGCGACGTCCGGCAGGGCCACGTTCCAGGCCGAGGCGATGGTTTCACCCATTTTCAGCGCGGTGCCCGAGGGCGCGTCGACCTTGTTGCGGTGGTGCGCTTCGAACACTTCGACGTCGTAGCCGGAGTTCAGGATGCGCGCGGCCATGTCCAGCAGCTTGAGGGTGGCGTTGACGCCCACGCTCATGTTGGGCGCGAAGACGATGCCGATCTTCTGGGCGGCGACTTCGATCGCGGCGCGGCCGTTGTCGTCGAAACCGGTGGTGCCGATGACGGCGTTCACACCATGCTTGACGCAGGCCCGCAGGTGTTCGAGCGTGCCTTCAGGACGGGTGAAGTCGATCAGGCAGTCGGCTTGGGCCAGAGCGTCGAGATCATCGGTGATCGCCACGCCTGTTTGCTTGCCCAGCGGCGCGCCGGCGTCCTGGCCCAGCGCGGCCGAGCCCTGACGGTCCAGCGCCACGGCAAGCTGCAGGCCGGGGGCGTTCAGGACGGCTTCGATCAGCATCTGGCCCATACGGCCGCTGGCGCCGGCAATTGCAATACGCATAGATAATCCTTGGTGTTACTTGAGCGGCTCGGGGGCGTTGCCGGGCTGGCCAGGATACTGGTTCAGGGGGCTGACCGGAGCGGCGGAGTCGCGCTTGAGCTGGTCTGCCTCTTCCTTCTGGCGCGCCTCGTCTTCCGTGAGGCGCTTGTCCGCCTTTTCGTCGGCGACGGCGTTGGGCGTGTTGATCTGGTAGGGCTGCAGGTCAGGCTGCTTGTCGCCTTCCCAGCGGGTCAGCCGGTCGTTTTCGAACCAGACGGTGAATTTGCGTTCCTGGGCTTCGCCGTAGCCGGGCTTGAAGTAGTAGGGGTAGTCCCAGCGGTTGGCGTGCAGTACGCTGGTCAGCGTCGGGCTGCCCAGGGCGAAGCGCACCTGTTCGCGCGTCATGCCGGGCTGCAGCAGGGCGACCTGCTCCTGGGTGATCCAGTTTCCTTGCTGGACGCCGGCCTTGTAGGGGAAGCCCCACTTGTCCCCCGAGCATCCGGCCAGGGCGACGGCCAGGGCGGCCACCATCAGGCCGGTCTTCAGCGAGCGGGAGGGAATTCGTGCAATCATGGACACTACGCGCCCCTATTATTTGGAAGCAGACAAAACCGTTATCATAAAGGTTTCATAAGGATAGTTCCGCGTGGCGGCATGATTTCGGTGAGCCGGCTCGCGGTGAACCTATCCTGCCCATGCCAACGCGGACGGAGAGCGATTACACCATGAGCGACCAAAGCGAACTGAAGAACATGGGTTTGAAGGCGACGTTCCCTCGCCTGAAAATTCTTGATATTTTCCGGAAATCGGATCAACGGCACCTGAGCGCCGAAGACGTCTATCGCGCCCTGATCGGCGAAAACGTCGAAATCGGGCTGGCTACGGTCTACCGCGTCCTGACCCAGTTCGAACAGGCCGGCATCCTTGCCCGCAGCCAGTTCGACAGCGGCAAGGCGGTGTTCGAGCTCAACGATGGCGATCACCACGATCACCTGATCTGCACGAATTGCGGCAAGGTGGTCGAGTTTTCGGACCCCGAGATCGAAAAGCGCCAGCAAAAGATTGCCAAGGACAACTCCTTCGCGTTGGAAAGCCACGCCATGGTGTTGTACGGCATTTGCGGCAGCTGCATGAAGGGCCGCTGATCCGGCCCTATCGGACGGCCCGCGGCTACGCTCGCGGCGGGCAAGTGAGATCCAAATCCCCTTCAAGTTGAAGGGGATTTTTTTATGGCGGGAATCGACCCTTTTTCTGCCGGAGGGCCGCCTTCAAAAGGCAGGCCGGCAGTTCAGTCTTGCCCGAAGCCTTCCAGCATTTCGCGGGCGTGTTCGCGGGTGGTGGCGGTGAGCTTGATGCCGCCCAGCATGCGCGCGATTTCCTCGACGCGGGCGGAGGCGTCCAGCTCTTCGATGCTGGAGCGGGTGACGCCGCGCGATTCGGCCTTGCTGACCAGGAACTGATTGTTGGCGCAGGCGGCGACCTGGGGCAGGTGGGTCACGCACAGCACCTGGTGGCGTTCGCCGAGCTCGCGCAGCAGCTTGCCGACGGCCTCGGCCACCGCGCCGCCCACGCCGCTGTCGACTTCGTCGAAGATCAGGGTGGGCACGCGCGCGGCGCGGCTGGCAATCACGGACAGCGCCAGCGAAATCCGCGACAGTTCACCGCCCGAGGCCACCTTGGCCAGCGGACGCGGCGTGGTCCCGGCATGGCCGGCCACCAGGAATTCGACCTGCTCGTTGCCCTGCGCGGACGGCGCCGATTCGGCCAGCGTGGGCTCGAATTTGCCGCCTTGCATGGCCAGCGTCTGCATGGCCTGCGTGACCTGCTTGCCCAGGTCCTTGGCGACCTTGCGGCGCGCCGTCGTCAGTTTGGCGGCCGTGGCGTCGTACTGCGCCTGCGCGGCCTGCGTCTGGGCGCGCAGGGCATCGATGTCGCCCGCGGCTTGCAGCGCCTTGAGCTGGGCATGCAGCGTGTCGCGCAGCTCGCAAAGCGCGTCGGGCTCGACACGGAATTTGCGGCCTGTTTCGAACACCAGGCCCAGCCGGGCTTCGACGGTCACGAGCCGCCGCGGATCGAGGTCGACGCGGCTGACGTAGTTGTTCAGGTCCGACACGGCCTCGCTCACGGCGATGCGGGCGGATTCCAGTTCGTCGTACACGCCCTGCAGGCCGGGATCATGGCGCAGCATCTGCTGGATGCGGTGGTTCGCCGAGGTGAGCCGGTGGTGCGCGGAATCGCCTTCGCCGTCCAGGGCTTCGAGGATCTGCGTGGCGCCATCCAGCAGGGATTGCGAATGCGACAGGCGCGTGTGCTCGGACTGCAGCGCATCCCATTCGTCGGGGCCGAGATTCAGCTGATCGAGTTCGTCGACCTGCCATTGCAGGCGGTCGCGCTCGGTGGCCAGGCTGGCGGCGTCCTTTTCGGCGGATTCCAGCTGGCGTGCCAGCGCGCGCCATTGCTTCCAGGCCTGGCCGACCGCGTTGCGCAGTTCGCCATGGCCGCCGTGGGCATCCAGCAGGTCGCGCTGGGCGTCGGCGCGCATCAGGCTCTGGTGCGCGTGCTGGCCATGGATGTCGACCAGGCTGTCGCCCAGTTCGCGCAATTGCGCCACGGTGGCGGGCGTGCCGTTGATATAGGCGCGGCTGCGGCCCTGGGCGTCGATGACGCGGCGCAAGGATAGCTCCGTGTCGGCGTCGATCTGGCGCTCTTGCAGCCAGGCGATCAGCCCTTTGGGCGTATCGAAGACCGCGGTGATGTCGGCGCGCGGCGCGCCTTCGCGCAGCATGCTGGCGTCGCCGCGCTCGCCCAGCGCGAGCGCCAGCGCGTCCACCAGTATGGATTTTCCCGCGCCGGTTTCGCCGGAAAAGACGGTGAAGCCGGGGCCGAAATGGATCTCGGTCTGTTCGACGATGACGAAGTCGCGGATATGCAGGGTGCGCAGCATGTCGGGGCGCTTACTACTCTACGTTGTCGGAGGCTTCGGGCATCAGGTTCCAGTGCAGCTTGCGGCGCAGGGTGGAGAAGAAACTGTAGCCTTCGGGATGCACGAAGCGGATGGTATAGGGCGCGCGCTGCACGACGATGCGGTCGCCCGGCTGCAGGTCGGACCAGGTCTGCATGTCGAAATGCACGCTGGCGCCGACCTCCACGCGGCCCATGGCCGTGAGCGTCATGTTCAGCACGCCGCTGTCGGGAATGACGATGGGGCGGTTGGACAGCGTTTGCGGCGCCACGGGCACCAGCACCATGGCGTTCATGCCCGGA
The DNA here is from genome assembly GCF_013267355.1 of Achromobacter pestifer. Taxonomy (NCBI): domain Bacteria; kingdom Pseudomonadati; phylum Pseudomonadota; class Betaproteobacteria; order Burkholderiales; family Alcaligenaceae; genus Achromobacter; species Achromobacter pestifer. Next base: position 1,428,424 of record NZ_CP053985.1, on the reverse strand, counting down.
TGCAGGATGGGGCCGTTGGCCGACAGCGCGTACGCGGTGGAGCCCGTGGGCGTGGCGATGATCAGGCCGTCGGCGCGCTGCGTGTACATGAAGGCGCCGTCCAGCTCCACCCGCACTTCGATCATGCCGCCGCGTCCCGCGCGGTTCAGCACGACGTCGTTCAGGGCGGACGCGGAATACATTTTCTGGTCGCCGCGCCACACGCTGCCTTCCAGCAGCATGCGTTCCTCGATCTGGAAGCTGCCTTCGAGCACGCGCGCCAGGGCGCCGTGCGCGTCCTGCAGCGCGATGTCGGTGATGAAACCCAGGCGCCCGTGGTTGATGCCGACCAGCGGCATGCCATAGGGAGCGAGGTGGCGGCTTGCGCCCAGCACGGTGCCGTCGCCGCCCATGACCACGGCCAGCGACGCGGTCTTGCCGATTTCCTCGAGCGTGGCGACGGGGTATTCGGTCAGTCCGGTATTGCGCGCCGTGTCCGCATCGATGAGCACCTGCCGGCCCGCTTGCGTCAGCGCGTGGGCGAGTGCTCTCAGCGGTGTGTCCAGGCCGGTGTCCTGGTATCTGCCGATCAGGGCTACGGTAGGAAAATGCATGGCTGCTTGCGTATCAAGAAAGGCCAGACCAGAAGCCGAAACCTGCCCGGAATGGGCGGTTTAGCCGATTATATGGGGCCGCATATGGGCTTGCGGGACAAAAATCGCCTCAATTGAAAAAGATTCCCTAAAATACTTGCTATGGATGACCGCGCACGCGCACTACTGAAAGCGTTGATCGAACGCTATATCGCCGATGGGCAGCCAGTCGGCTCGCGGACGCTATCGAAAGTTTTCGACTTGTCCCCGGCCACGATCCGCAATGTGATGGCGGACCTCGAAGAACTGGGCCTGATCCACAGCCCGCACACCTCCGCCGGCCGCGTTCCCACGCCGCGGGGCTACCGCATGTTCGTCGATTCGCTGCTGGCGGTGCAGTCCTACCAGCTCGAACCGCACAACATGGGCGAGATGCTGGCAGCCGCCGAACCCACGCGCGCCGTCAACGCCGCGGCGGCCTTGCTGTCCAACCTGACCCAGTTCGCCGGCGTGGTGCTGACGCCCAAGCGCGCGCAGGTGTTCCGCCAGATCGAATTCATCCGCCTGTCCGACAAGCGCGTGCTGCTCATCATCGTCACGCCCGACGGCGACGTGCAGAACCGCATCCTTTTCGTCCAGCGCGACTATGCCGAGGCGGAATTGCTGGAAGCCGGCAATTTCTTCAACATGCATTTCGCCGGCAAGTCCTTCAACGCGGTGCGGCAGACCCTGTCCACCGAATTGGCGCAACTGCGCGAAGACATCTCGCGCCTGATGCAGGCCGCGGTCGAAGCCAGCGCGGAAGCCGCCGAGGACGGCGACGCCATGGTCATCTCCGGAGAGCGCAAGCTGCTGGACGTGACCGACATCGCGTCCGACATGGACCGCCTGCGCAAGATGTTCTCGCTGTTCGAGAAAAAGACCGACCTGCTGCAGCTGCTGGACGTGTCCACCCGCGCCCAGGGCGTGCAGATCTACATCGGCGGCGATTCACAGCTGGTGCCGATGGAAGAGGTCTCGGTCATCACCGCGCCTTACGGCGTGGACGGCAAGGTCGTGGGCACGCTGGGCGTGATCGGTCCCACGCGCATGGCCTACGAACGCGTCATTCCCATCGTGGATATCACGGCGCGCTTGCTGTCCAACGCCCTCAGCCACAACCAGTAGGTCCATCCAAAGCTACGTCCTCCTTGCGGAGGAAGGGGAGTGTTTGTGTTTCTTCGCCTGTTCAAGTACCTGTGGCCTGAGCGCTATCTGCCGGAACCCGAGCAGGAAGACCCCTTCGATGAAGACCCCGCGCCGCGCGGGCCGGGCAAGGTCGGCGTGCTGCTGGTGAACCTGGGCACGCCGGACACGCCGGGCAAGCAGGACATACGCAAGTACCTGGGCGAGTTCCTGTCCGACCCGCGCGTGATCGAGATTCCGCGTTATCTGTGGAAGCCCATCCTGCATTGCCTGGTCTTGACCATGCGGCCCAAGAAACTGGAGCCGCGCTACGCCGGCGTCTGGATGAAGGAAGGCTCGCCGCTGATGGTGTACAGCCAGCGCCAGGCCGATGGCGTGCGCGCCGCCCTGGCCGAAGCCGGGATCGACGCCGTGGTGGAGCTCGGCATGCGCTACGGCAACCCCTCGATCCCGGACGCCGTCTCGCGCCTGCGCCGGCAGGGCTGCGAGCGCATCCTGACCGTCCCGCTCTATCCCCAGTACGCCGCCAGTACCACCGCCACGGTGGTGGACGCGGTCACGCGCCATGCCGGCCGCCTGCGCGATCAACCCGAACTGCGCTTCATCAAGCGCTTCCACGAAGAGCCGGCCTACCTGGATGCGCTGGCCGGCCGCATCGAGCGCTACTGGCAGGAGCACGGCAAGCCGCAGAAGCTGGTCATGAGCTTCCATGGCCTGCCGCGCTATTCGATCGAACTGGGTGATCCCTACTACCGCGATTGCATGGACACGGCGCGTCTGCTGTCCCAGCGCCTGTCGCTGCCGCGTGAACAGATCGAGGTGACCTTCCAGAGCCGCTTCGGCACCGCCCGTTGGCTGGAGCCCTATACCGAACCTACCCTGAAGGCGCTGGCCGCGGCCGGCGTGACCGAGGTCGATGTGGTGTGTCCGGGTTTTGTGGCAGACTGTCTGGAAACCCTGGAAGAGATCAGCCTGGAATGCCGCGACGCCTTTATCGGGGCCGGCGGCAAGCGCTTTCGCTACATTCCGGCGATCAACGACGATCCTGCCTGGATCGCAGGGCTGGCCGACCTGGTGGCACGCCACTTGCAGGGATGGCCCACGCAAATCACGGACTTGAAGGAGAAGGCGCATGCACCATGATCCCAAGACTGGAAAAATCGTCAAAAAGGGGCAGGTCAGCACCCCTGTGGACGAAGATCAGGTGGAACACGAACTGGACGAGGCGCTCGCCGAGACCTTTCCCGCCAGCGATCCCATCGCAATCAGCCCCGAGCCCGACGAGGACCGGGACGTGGATCGCGCCCTGAAGGACAGTTTTCCCGCTAGCGATCCAGCCGCGCCCGCGCAGCCTCACAAGAAGTAGGCTGCCGCGGCGGCGGTCCGCCGTTAGCCGGGTGGTGGCAGAAAACGCCGAATTCGTGCTTGCAGTCTTAGATTTGACGGCATTTGGCAGAAATTGGGCGGATTATTGATTACATTCCACGTGCCTCTGCTACCCGGAGCCGTCAGGGAATATTTGCTTTCCCGGGCTTGAAATAGGGGTATTGGCCCCCATTCATGTCTGCGAAAGCCATACTTTTTGGAGGATTCCCCATGACGGCACCCCATGAGCCTGTAGATCAGACGCCCGAAGTCGGCCAGAACGCCGATGCGGCCTCCGCCGCCGAGGACGCCGTGCAGGCCGAGCTGAACGAGTTGCGCGCCCAGCTGGACGCCGCCCAGGCTACCGTCAATGAGCAGCAGGACCAGCTCTTGCGCGTACGGGCCGAAGCCGACAATGTGCGCCGCCGTGCCCAGGAAGACGTGTCCAAGGCGCGCAAGTTCGGCATCGAGTCGTTCGCCGAAAGCCTGGTTCCGGTCAAGGACAGCCTGGAAGCCGCACTGGCCCAGCCTGACCAGACCGTTGAAACGCTGCGCGAAGGCGTCGAAGTCACGCTCAAGCAGCTGACGGCCGCCTTCGAGCGTAATCTGCTCAAGGAAATCGCGCCGGCGCAGGGCGACAAGTTCGACCCGCACCAGCATCAGGCCATTTCGTCGATTCCCGCCGAGCAGCCCGCCAATACCGTGGTGCAGCTGCTGCAAAAGGGCTATGCCATCACCGATCGAACCCTGCGTCCGGCGTTGGTGGTGGTGTCCGCCGGCCAAGGCTGAACCGGCCGCGCGCCATGACAGATCCCCGGTTCGACCCCGCCCAGGTATTCCAGGTGTTCGGCATGCGTCATGTCGACACCCAGGGATTCGACGCGGCGGTGGTCCAGGCGCCGGGGGCGGACCTGCGTTGCGTGTTCCTGTGGGGCCAGGATTGCTACAACTGCAATCTTTTCAAGCAGGCGGCCTTGCTGCATCAGGACACGCTGCTGGGACTGGGCCTGAGCTGGTTCGAGGCCGATGTCTACGCGGATGAAGCGCTGGGCAGGCGTTTTTCCCTGCATGGCGTCCCCACTTTTGTGCTGTACCGGGCCGGCAAGCGGCTGGGCCGTATCACGGGTTGGCCCGGGTTGCCCCAGTTCACGGCGGCCATCCACCGTCTGCAGGACGCGGCTGCGGAAAATTCCAGCCAGGCGTCTTGAAAAACCCCTCGGGCAGCCCCAGTTATGTGGGGACAAGAAGTTTCTCTCTATTTTCACAGATTCAATCAAGGTAACCGACCATGAGCAAGATTATTGGCATCGACCTGGGCACGACCAACAGCTGCGTGGCTGTCATGGACGGCGGGCAGGTCAAAATCATTGAAAACGCTGAAGGCACTCGCACCACCCCCTCCATCGTTGCCTACATGGACGATGGCGAAACCCTGGTGGGCGCGCCGGCCAAGCGTCAGGCTGTGACCAACCCGCGCAACACCCTGTACGCGGTGAAGCGCCTGATCGGCCGCAAGTTTGAAGAAAAGGCTGTGCAGAAGGACATCAACCTGATGCCTTATGCCATCGTCCGCGCCGACAACGGCGACGCCTGGGTGGAAGTGCGCGGCAAGAAGATGGCGCCTCCCCAAGTGTCGGCTGACGTGCTGCGCAAGATGAAGAAGACCGCCGAGGACTACCTGGGCGAAGAAGTGACCGAGGCCGTCATCACCGTGCCCGCCTACTTCAACGACAGCCAGCGCCAGGCCACCAAGGACGCCGGCCGCATCGCCGGCCTGGAAGTCAAGCGCATCATCAACGAACCTACCGCTGCCGCGCTGGCGTTCGGCCTGGACAAGACCGAAAAGGGCGACCGCAAGATCGCCGTCTATGACCTGGGCGGCGGCACGTTCGACGTGTCCATCATCGAAATCGCCGACGTGGATGGCGAAAAGCAGTTCGAAGTGCTGTCGACCAACGGCGACACCTTCCTGGGCGGCGAAGACTTCGACCAGCGCATCATCGACTACATCATTGCCGAGTTCAAGAAGGAACAAGGCGTTGATCTGTCCAAGGACGTGCTGGCCCTGCAGCGCCTGAAGGAAGCCGCCGAAAAGGCCAAGATCGAACTGTCCTCGACGCAGCAGACCGAAATCAACCTGCCGTACATCACGGCGGATGCCTCGGGTCCGAAGCACCTGAACCTGAAGATCACGCGCGCCAAGCTGGAAGCGCTGGTCGAAGAACTGATCGAACGCACGATCGAGCCCTGCCGCGTGGCCATCAAGGACGCCGGCGTGAAGGTTTCCGACATCGACGACGTGATCCTGGTCGGCGGCATGACTCGCATGCCCAAGGTCCAGGAAAAGGTGAAGGAATTCTTCGGCAAGGATCCGCGCAAGGACGTGAACCCCGATGAAGCCGTCGCCGCTGGCGCCGCCATCCAGGGCTCCGTGCTGTCGGGCGACCGCAAGGACGTGCTGCTGCTGGACGTCACTCCCCTGTCCCTGGGCATCGAAACCCTGGGCGGCGTGATGACCAAGATGATCCAGAAGAACACGACCATCCCGACCCGGTTCTCGCAGACCTTCTCGACCGCTGACGACAACCAGCCGGCCGTGACGATCAAGGTGTTCCAGGGCGAGCGCGAAATTGCCGCGGGCAACAAGGCCCTGGGCGAGTTCAACCTCGAAGGGATCCCGCCGTCGCCCCGCGGCATGCCGCAGATCGAAGTCACGTTCGACATCGACGCCAACGGCATCCTGCACGTGTCCGCCAAGGACAAGGGTACCGGCAAGGAAAACAAGATCACCATCAAGGCCAACTCGGGTCTGTCGGAAGACGAGATCCAGCGCATGGTCAAGGATGCCGAGGCCAACGCCGAGGAAGATCACCGCGTCGCCGAACTGGCCCAGGCGCGCAACCAGGCCGATGCGCTGGTGCATGCCACCCGCAAGTCGCTGACCGAGTATGGCGATAAGCTCGAAGCTTCCGAAAAGGAAAGCATCGAAGCCGCCATCAAGGACCTGGAAGACACGCTGAAGGAAGGCGACAAGGCCGCGATCGACGCCAAGGTGGAAGCCCTGTCGACGGTTTCGCAGAAGCTGGGCGAAAAGATGTACGCCGACATGCAGGCGCAACAAGCCGCCGGCCAGCAGCAAGCGGCCGACAACGCGAAGCCGGTGGACGACAATGTCGTCGACGCCGACTTCAAGGAAGTCAAGCGCGACCAATAATGGCCGGGCGCTGACCTGCCTCTGCCGCCCGGTAGCCGGAGAAATCCGCCTACCGGGCGTACTCATTCTGTAGCACTGAAAAGAAGGCTCGTTTTCGAGCCCACGGATCATGGCAAAACGTGACTATTACGAAGTCTTGGGCGTAGCGAAGAACGCCTCGGACGACGACCTCAAGAAGGCCTATCGAAAGCTGGCCATGAAGTACCATCCGGACCGCAATCCGGACAGCAAAGAAGCCGAAGAGAAGTTCAAGGAAGCCAAGGAAGCCTACGAGGTCCTGGGCGATGAACAAAAGCGCGCCGCGTACGATCGCTACGGACACGCGGGCGTCGACCCCAACTCCGCCGGCATGGGCGGCGGCATGGGCGGCGGTTTTGCCGACGCCTTCGGCGATATCTTCGGTGAAATCTTCGGCGGCGCCGGCGGCGGCGGCCGTCGTGGCGGCGGCCCGCAGGTTTACCGCGGCGCCGACCTGAAGTACGCGCTGGAAATCACGCTGGAGCAGGCCGCGGCCGGCTTCGACACCGAGATCCGCGTGCCCAGCTGGGAACACTGCGACACCTGCCACGGCTCGGGCGCCAAGGCCGGCACCTCGCCCAAGACCTGCCGCACCTGCGGCGGCTCGGGCGCCGTGCGCATGCAGCAGGGTTTCTTCAGCGTGCAGCAGACCTGCCCGACCTGCCACGGCAACGGCAAGGAAATCACCGATCCGTGCCCCGCCTGCGACGGCGTGGGCCGTATCCGCCGCAACAAGACCCTGCAGGTCAAGATTCCGGCAGGCATCGACGACGGCATGCGCATCCGTTCCAGCGGCAACGGCGAGCCGGGCATCAACGGCGGCCCTCCGGGCGACCTGTATGTGGAAATCCACATCAAGCAGCATAAGATCTTCCAGCGCGACGGCGACGACCTGCACTGCGAACTGACCATCCCGTTCACCTCGGCGGCGCTGGGCGGCGAGCTTCAGGTGCCGACGCTGGGCGGCAAGGCCGAGATCTCGATCCCCGAAGGCACGCAGTCCGGCAAGACCTTCCGCCTGCGCGGCAAGGGCATCCGCGGCGTGCGCGGCAGCTACCCGGGCGATCTGTACTGCCATGTGGTGGTGGAAACGCCGGTGCGCCTGAGCGAGGACCAGAAGAACATCCTGCGCCAGTTCGAAGCCTCGCTGAACGACGGCGGCGACCGCCATTCACCGCAAAGCAAGTCCTGGACCGACCGGGTAAAGGAATTCTTCAGCTGAATCGCCTGAGCCAAGACGAAAGCCGCGACCATGGTCGCGGCTTTTTTTTGCCCGAGGGCGGATTCGAGGCATGGGCAGGGCGCATACGAAAAGACCGCGGCTTGCGCCGCGGTCCCGTGCTGCTGCTACTGCTACTGCGAGTACTGCAACTGCTGTATCGACTTCGACTTCAAACTTCAGCTTCTACATCTACTGCTACATCTACTGCTACTTCGACCGCCGCTGTCGCCGATAAAAAACCGGCCTCAAACCATGATGCCGTCCGAGGCCGGCCGGGCCACAGCAAGCAGCTCACCGGGTGATCGGCGGGTACTCGAGTTCGCCGAACGTGTATTGGCCGCTGGCCTTGGCTTGCGCCAGTTCCTGCTGGACTTCAGCGCGCGTCTTGGCGCTGGCGGGGGCGGACACGGCCGCCGGGTATTCCAGTTCACCGAAGGTGTACTGGCCGCTGATCTTGGCTTGTTGCAGCTGGGCTTGCACTTCCTGCGAGCTCAGGCTGGTGGTCTGGGGCAGGGCGGGCGGATAGTCCAGCTCGCCGAAGGTGTATTGGCCGCTGGCCTTGGCTTGCTGCAGTTCGGTTGCGACCTGGGCGCTGCTCTTGGCTTGTTCCACGCCGGCGGCTTGGGCGCCAGCGCCAACCAGGGCCAGGGATAGCAACAGGGTGGTGGTTAGGGTTTTCATGGTAGACCTCCAATTCGTCTTGGGTGGGGACCGAATCCGGCGGCCCTCCGTCGTGGTTCGTTGTGTGTTCCCGATGACTGAATTGTGCGCGTTGTTTCACCTGGGATAAACCCTGATATCTTGAAAACATCTTTCCAAATAGTCGAGTAATCCAATCAACTAGTCAGATTTCATCCATTTTTGGCATGATCTAGGCATGATTCTGCGAATTTTGGGGAACTGGCTCGGGCCAGCAGCGCAAAAAAAAGCCCCGCCGTAGCGGGGCTTTCCTGGGTGACGGCTAGGCTCAGGGCGCCGGCTTCTTCTTGAAGTCGCCGGCTACCGCCGTGCTGAAGCCGTCCGCGCGCAGGGTCTTGCGCAGGGCCGCATTGACCGAGTCGGCCGTCAGCGCGGAGATCTTCTTGTCCATCTCGGCGGACCAGGCGAAGGTGCGGCCGCGCTGCATGTAGTCCAGCCAGGTGCCGGCCAGGATGTCGTCCTGGGCGCGGGCCAGGTTGCGGTAGTTCAGCAAGGCGGTGATGCCGTCCGAGATTTCCTTGTCCGTGAAGCCGTCCTTCAGCACGCGCGCCAGTTCTTCGCCGATGGCCTTTTCCAGGCGCTCGCGGTTTTGCGGCGCGTAGATGGCGTACATGGTCCAGCTGCCGGAGGGCTCGAACGACGAGACCGCCAGCGAGCTGCGCACGTTGTACGACAAGCCCTCGGTTTCGCGCACGCGGTTCCACAGGCGCGAGGTTTCGGAGGCGCCGAACAGATAGTTGGCCAGGTACAGCGCGGCGTAGTCCGCATCCGTGTCCTGCAGCTTCAGCGGCATGCGCGAGATGTAGAACGCATTGGCCTTGTCCGGCGTGTCGATGTCGAACTGCTTGGCGGGAATGTCGCGGTACGGGTTGGACACGCGGGTGTAGGCGGGCGCCTTCTTCCAGCCGGCCAGCCCGGTCTTGAGCGCCTTCTCCACGGCCGCGGGCTCGAAATCGCCGACTGCCGAGTACTCGATGTTGCCGGCGCCGTAGAACTTGGAATGGAACTTGGCCAGGGCGTCGCGGTTCAGGGCGCGCACGCCGGCCAGCGATTCCTCGAAGGTCGGCACGTAGCGCAGGTCATTGGCGGGCCACGGGTTGTCCTGGCGGGCCAGCGCGCGTCCGGCCAGCGCCGAGGGTTCGGTCATGGCGTTCTGGATCGAGGTTTCGAGCTGGCGCTGGTATTCCTCCAGTTGTTCCTTGGGGAAATTGGCGTTGCGGACGATGTCCAGCGCCAGGGCGGTGAGTTCGGGCAGGTTTTCGCCCTTGGTCGACATGGCGATCTTGAGCGTGGTGCCGCCGCCGCTGAAGCCGAGTTCGGCCTGCAGCTTGTCCAGGCGGTCCTGGATGTCCTGGCGCGACAGCTTGGCCGTGCCGCGGGTCAGCAGGTCGGCTACGGCGCTGGAATTCACGCGTTGGCCGAGCAGGTCCTTTTCATTGCCGAACTGGATCAGCATCTGCGCTTGCACCCGGTTGCCGCGCGTGGCCTTGGGCAGCAGCGCCAGCTGCACGGGCCCGTTGGGCAGATCCAGCTTCTTGCGTTGCGTCAGCTTGTCGATGTTCTCGGGCGTGGGATCGAAGGCCGAGGCCGCCTTGAAGTCGGGATCGCCCTTGTAGTCCTTGAATACGGCGGTCAGGTCCACGCGTTGCTGCTGCGGCGCGCGCAAGGGCTTCTCGGTGGGGATGTAGCGGCCTTCGATGCTGTTGCTTTGGACCAGGTAGGTGGTCGCGGCGCGCTGCACCTCGGCCAGCGTGGCCTTGCGGGCGCGGTCGCGCTGCAGGAAGAACAGGCGCCAGTCGCCGGCGGCGATGGCCTCGGATAGCGCCACGCCGACCTGTTCTGGGTCGCTGTAGGTCTGCTCCCAGGCGGTCAGCCATTTGCTGCGGGCGCGGTCCAGCTCCTGCTGGGTGAACGGCTTCTTGGAGAGGGACTCCAGCGTGCTGGTCAGCGCCTTCATGGCGGCGTCCAGGCTCTTGCCCGGCGTCAGCTGGGCGGCAAACATCGCCAGGCCCGGGTCCAGGTTTTCCATGGTGAAGCCGAACACGCCGGAGGCCAGCTTGGTCGGGACCAGGGCGTGATAGAGACGGCCCGAGGGCGTGTCGGCCAGGATGGTCGCAGCCAGGTCCAGCGGCACGAAGTCGGCGCTGCCGGCGGCCGGAATGTGGTACATGGCCGCGACCAGCGGCGTGCCGCCCGTGCGGCGCAGGGTCACGGAACGTTCGCCGTCCTGCGCGGGTTCAACCGTGTATTCGGGCGGGAGCTTGCGTTCGGGCTTGGGCAGCTTGCCCAGTGTTTCCTCGATATCGGCCAGCGTCGCCTGCGTGTCGAACTTGCCCGCCACGATCAGCACGGCGTTATCGGGCTGGTAGTACTCGTGATAGAAGGCGCGCAACTGGCCGATGTCGACGTTCTCGACATCGGAGCGGGCGCCGATGGTGTTCTTGCCGTAGCTGTGCCACTGGAAGGCCGCGGACTGCATCTTCTGCATCAGGATGCGGAAGGGGCTGTTTTCGCCGCTTTCCATTTCGTTGCGGACCACGGTCATTTCCGAATCCAGGTCTTCCTTGGCGATCAGGGAATTGACCATGGCGTCGGCCTGCCAGCCGAGGTACCACTTGAGGGTTTCGGGGTTGGAGGCAAAGCTGGCGAAATAGTTGGTGCGGTCGCTGGAGGTCGAGCCGTTGGCCTGCAGGCCGCGGCGCGAGAACTCGCCCATGGCGTTGCGGGTGGTGGAGGTGCCCTTGAACAGCATGTGTTCCAGCAGGTGCGCCATGCCCGTCTGGCCATAGTTCTCGTTGCGCGAGCCCACCAGGTAGGTCATGTTGACGGTGGTGGACGGCTTGGACTCGTCGGGAACCAGCAGCACTCTCAGGCCGTTGGCCAGGCGGTATTCGGTGATGCCTTCAATCGAGGCAGCCTCCGAGACGCCCGCCGGCAAGCTGGCGGCGCCGGCCTGAAAGGCGAGGAAGGAGGAAAACAGCAGCACGCTCAGCGGGCGCGGCAGCTTCGATAGGGACAGGCGCATGGCAGACAATTCCTTTGGCATGGCAGAATCCGTTGGAGTGTATACGTTGGCAATGGTTCAGGGGCGCGGCGCGGTGTTCTCCGCGGCGCGGGGCCCGGGACCGCAAGCAAGGAAGTCCGCCATGTCTCTATCCCTGGAAGTCGAAACGCCGCGCCTGGTGCTGCGCCAATGGCGCGCCGCCGACCGTGAACCTTTCGCGGCGCTGAATCAGGATCCCCGCGTCACCGAGTACCTGCTGCCGCTGAACGCACAGGAAAGCGATGCGCTTGCCGACAGGCTGGCCGCCGGCATCGACGAGCACGGCTGGGGCTTCTGGGCCGTGGAGGCGCCGGGCGTGGCGTCTTTCATCGGCTTTGTCGGCATCAAGCCGCTGGCGCCCACCCTGCCGTTCGCGCCCGGCGTGGAGATAGGCTGGCGCCTGGCTCAGCGGCACTGGGGCAAGGGCTACGCCAGCGAAGCGGCCGAGGCCGCCTTGCGCGCGGGGTTCGAGCAAGTCGGGCTGGACCAGATCGTGGCCTTCACGGCCACGGGCAATCTGCGCTCGCGCGGGGTGATGGACCGCTTGGGCATGAGGCAGGATCCGGAAGGCTTCGACCATCCCGCCGTCCCGCTGGGGCATCCGCTATGCCGGCATGTGTTGTACCGGATCGGGCGCCAGGACTGGCGTGCGCGAGAAAATGGTGACGCAGATGCAGGCGCCGCGCCGGTTGCGGCGGCATAAGGGTCCGAGAGCGCCGTCCAGCCAGGATGCTGCGTCGCAATATGGCGAAACGGCGGGCTGATTTGAGCCCTCCGGGCTTGCGGGTGTAAGCTTTTCAGCAAGCAGTACCAGTTGCAGACGGGATGCGCGACAGCCCGCCCACAGGTTTCCCGTCCAACGCCAGACGCCGCTTCGTGCGCGGCGCCGGTGCTTGTCGTTCGCGCCTTCGCCGCCGGCATCCTGCCGGCGCATTTACCGGAGGAACGACCCATGCTGACCGAGATCGTCACGCGTGCCTTGTCCCAATTGACCGGCAGCTCCTTGAGCGGCGACGGGATCAAAGGACAGTTTCAGTACGCCTATGCCAGTGATGACGGCCAATTCGTGGCCATACTGACCCATGACATGACCACGTATGTGGTGGACTTGAGCACACAGCGTTATTTTGCGGAGTGCGGAGGCTCGCCCCGGGGCTTTGCCGGGCATGTGCTGGAAATGGAAGGCGCGGCGGCGCGCAGCCACCCCTGGCCCGCCGCCAATGATCTGTTCGACCTGGACATGGATGCGGACGAGCTTTCATGGCGCCAGTGTCCCGGCCTGCGCCGCGAGCCGCCCGCCGCCCGATCTGCGGAGAGCCGCGCCGCCTGAGAGTGGCCAGAAGCGGCAACATCCCATATTGAACCGGCGGCTCCGCCGGTTTTTTTTGCCTGAATCCCCCGTAAATCCAAGCGCCGCACGGCCGCGCGGCTCGCTACAATTTGCGCCATGACTACGCACGCCGAAACCCGCGCGCCGGATGGCGCAACCCTGGTCGATTGCACGCATGGCCGCCATGCCGACCAGATATTGGCCATTTTCAACGAAGCCATTGCCACTTCCACCGCGCTGTACGACTACAAGCCGCGGCCGCGCGAGGCGATGCAGGGCTGGTTCCTGGCCAAGCAGCAGGGCGGTTTCCCTGTGCTGGGGTACGAGAACGCAGCCGGTGAACTGATGGCCTTCGCCAGCTACGGCACCTTTCGCGCCTGGCCTGCCTTCAAGTACTCGGTGGAGCATTCCGTGTATGTGGACGGACGCTTTCGCGGACTAGGCTTGGGCGAGGCGCTGATGCGCGAGCTGATCCAGCGGGCGCGCGCCAATCAGGTGCACGTGCTGGTCGGCGGTATCGATGCGAGCAACCAGGGCAGCATCCGCCTGCACGAGAAGCTGGGCTTCAAGCATGCGGGCACCATCCGCGAGGCAGGCTTCAAATTTGGGCGCTGGCTGGATCTGGCGTTCTATCAGCTGACGCTGGATACGCCAGAAAAGCCGGTCGACGGGTGACCGGCCATCCTACTTCGATAGCACCCGCATGGCCTGTTCCAGGCCGGCGACCGTCACGGGGTACATGCGGCCCTGCATGATGTCGCGCATCAGCGCGATGGACTGGCGGTATTGCCAGGATGCGGTGGGCTCTGGATTGAGCCAGACCGATTTGGGCCAGGCGTCCAGCAGGCGGCGCATCCATTCGGCGCCGGGCTCCTTGTTGTAGTGCTCGACGGAGCCGCCCGGCTGCAGGATTTCGTAGGGGCTCATGGTGGCGTCGCCGACGATGATCAGGCGCCAGTCCGGGTTGTACTTGCGCAGCACGTCCCAGGTGTCGAAGCGTTCATTCTGGCGCCGCCGGTTGCTCTGCCACAGGCTTTCGTACGGGCAGTTGTGGAAGTAGTAAACCTCCAGGTTGCGGAACTCGCTGCGCGCCGCCGAGAACAATTCCTCGACGCGCCCGATGTGGTCGTCCATGCTTCCGCCCACGTCCAGCAGCATCAGCACCTTCACGGTGTTGTGGCGTTCGGGGACCATGCGCAGGTCCAGGTGGCCGGCATTGCGCGCGGTGCTGGCGATGGTATCGTCCAGGTCCAGTTCCATCTCCGCGCCCTGCCTTGCGAAGCGCCGCAGGCGGCGCAGCGCCACCTTGAAGTTGCGCGTGCCCAGCTCGACTTGGTCGTCGTAGTCCTTGAACTGGCGCATGTCCCAGACCTTGACCGCGCTGCGGTTGCCGGCCGAGTCGCCGCCTACGCGGATGCCCTCGGGGTGGTAGCCGCCATTGCCGAAAGGCGAAGTGCCGCCGGTGCCGATCCATTTGCTGCCGCCGGCATGGCGTTCCTTCTGTTCCTCCAGGCGCTCCTTGAAGAGCTCCATCAGCTTGTCCCAGCCGTGCTTCTCGATCGCGGCTTTTTCTTCCGGGGTCAGGCTTTTTTCGAACTGCTTGATGAGCCAGTCCAGCGGGATTTCCTTGCCCGCGGGCAGGGCGGCCGCGATGCCCTTGTAGTAGGCGCCGAAAGCCTTGTCGTAGCGATCGTAGAGCGCCTCGTCCTTGACCAGCGTGGCGCGCGCCAGGAAGTAGAACTCATCCAGCGTGGGCGCCATGAGGTCCTGGCGCAAGGCGTCCACCAGGGTCAGGTATTCCTTGACCGAGACCGGGAGCTTGTGCGCCCTGAGGTGGTAGAAAAAGTCGATCAGCATGGGCGGGCCGCTGGTGGGTGATGGCGGATCAGCGGCGCTGGCCGCCGCGCGTCATGGCCGCCAGGCGTTCCAGCAGGTGCACGTCCTGCTCGTTCTTGAGCAGCGCGCCGGCCATCAGCGGCACGGCGGTAGCCGTGTGCGCGTCGATCTCGGCGGCGGTCGAGCCTTCGGCCAGCAGCAGGCGCAGCCAGTCCAGCAGTTCGGAGGTGGACGGCTTTTTCTTCAAGCCCGGCGCGTCGCGCAGCGCGAAGAAGGTGTCCAGCGCGGCGCGCAGCACCTCTTGCTTCAGGTGCGGATAGTGCACGGCCACGATGTCGCGCATGGTCTCGCGGTCGGGGAAGCGGATGTAGTGGAAGAAGCAGCGGCGCAGGAAAGCGTCCGGCAGATCCTTTTCGTTGTTGGACGTGATGATGACCAGCGGACGGTGCCGCGCCGAGATGGTCTCGCGCGTTTCGTACACGTGGAATTCCATGCGGTCCAGTTCGCGCAGCAGATCGTTCGGGAATTCGATGTCGGCCTTGTCGATCTCGTCGATCAGCAGCACCACCGGTTCCTGCGCCTGGAAGGCCTGCCACAGCGTGCCCTGCACGATGTAGTTGCGGATGTCGCGGACCTTTTCGTCGCCCAGTTGCGAGTCGCGCAGGCGCGACACCGCGTCGTATTCGTACAGGCCTTGATGGGCCTTGGTGGTGGACTTGATGTGCCACTGCAGCAGCGGCCGCCCCAGCGCCCGCGCCACCTCCTCGGCCAGCATGGTCTTGCCGGTACCGGGTTCGCCCTTGATCAGCAGCGGGCGCTGCAAGGTGAGGGCGGCGTTGACGGCGAGTTTCAGGTCATCGGTGGCGACATAGTTGTCGGTCCCGTCGAAGCGGTCTGGCGAGGCGGAAGTAGCGGACTGGGCTGCGGACATGGTCTGATGGCTTCTGAGATTTGACGGTGATCAATACCATCGTAAGGTATTAATCCTGAGCAATTATCGTACAATCAGGCGGTTTTGCTTTGGGTTCGACCCGCAACGTGTTTGCCGAGGGCCTTTTCGTGTGAGCAGGCCCTAGTCCTTAGCCATACCAAGAAGAGCCATTCCAATGAAGTTGCGAACCTCTCTGAAGTACACGGTATCCGTGTTGGCCGCGTTGGCATCCTGTGCGATCGCCGGCCAGTCTGTTGCTGCAGACGCAGCAGTGGTCGGTAATGTCCAGAATGCCCGCGACAAGGTTTCCATGTGCATCGGTTGCCACGGCATCGAAGGCTACAAGGCAACGTTTCCCGAGCTGTACCACGTGCCGATGATCGCTGGGCAGAATGCCAAGTACATCGAAACCGCCCTCAACGAGTACAAGAAAGGCGCGCGCAGCCATCCCACGATGGACGCCATCGCCGGCAGCCTGTCCGACCAGGACATCGCCGACCTGGCCGCGTACTACTCGAATCTCAAGTAAGGGGGCAAACACATGAATCGCTACATGCTTGCCCTTGCGGGCGCGACCCTGGCCATGACGGGCGTTGCCGCCCAGGCCCAGGACCTGGCGGCTGGCAAGGCCGTCTTCGACAAATTCAATTGCGCTTCCTGCCACGGCGCGGACGCCAAGACGGCCGTGGATCCGGCCTATCCGACCCTGGCCGGCCAGCACGCGGACTACCTGGTCCATGCGCTGAAGGCCTACAAGCGCGGCGCTTCCGGCAGCGCGGCCACGGCTAATGTGCGCAAGAACCCCATCATGGGCGCCTTCGCCACCCAGCTGTCCGACCAGGACATCTCCAACGTGGCGGCGTGGCTGGCGGCGCAGCCCAGCGACCTGGGCGTGCGCAAGTAAGCTATCCAGGCTGGGCCCGGAAACAAGAAAGCCCTCGATCGAGGGCTTTTCTTTGGGCGCGCGCGGCGTTCAGCGGCTGGCGCGCTGGCGGATCAGATCGATGTAGGTATCGCTGTCCAGCGGCGTGCCCAGGCGCTGCGCTTCCCAGACCACCTGGCCCAGACATTCCATGATTTCATGCGCCGCCTGGTGCGCGTCGCCGCGCGCCACCAGCTGCTGGTAGGCCTGCCGGATGCCGGGCGGATGGTCGATCGACAGCTGTTCCGCGATGGCCAGGTGCATGGACAGGTGCAGAAAGGGGTTGGTGCGGCCCTTTTCCACGGCGTATTCGGCCGTCATGGCCTCGGGGTTTTCCAGGTCGCCGTGGTACTCGGGATGTTCGATGATCCAGTCCAGCGCGATGGCCTCGAGCGGCGTCAACACGTCGGAAGCGCGGTGTTTGCGCCAGGTTTCGATAAAGAATTCGCGGACTTGGTCGCGGGAGGGATTGAACATCTGAGGGGGCGGAAAGCAGGCTGATGATGCATTATTTTACCGCCGTGCGCGGGCCGTCAGGCCCGCCGGCCCCTTTGCGATATAGAATTGGTTGCTATCGGCCATCCAGTGCGCGGTTCCCGTGGGCGATCTTCCCCGCCGGAACGGACACTTCCCGATGCCGGCGCGTGCAGAAAAACCACTCGGAGCAAATGGAGCATTCATGTCCTATCAACATATCAAGGTTCCCGCTGGCGGCCAGAAGATCACGGTCAATGCTGATTTCTCGCTGAATGTGCCCGATCAGCCCATCGTCCCCTACATCGAAGGCGACGGCACGGGCGCAGACATCACTCCGGTGATGATCAAGGTCGTCGACGCGGCGGTGCAGAAGGCCTATGGCGGCAAGCGCAAGATCCATTGGATGGAAGTCTATGCCGGCGAGAAGGCCACCAAGGTCTACGGCCCGGACGTGTGGCTGCCTGACGAAACCCTGGAAGTCGTCAAGGATTACGTGGTGTCCATCAAGGGCCCGCTGACCACCCCGGTGGGCGGCGGCATCCGTTCGTTGAACGTGGCCCTGCGCCAGCAGCTGGACCTGTACGTCTGCCTGCGCCCGGTGGCGTACTTCAAGGGCGTGCCCTCGCCGGTGCGCGAACCCGAAAAGACCAATATGGTGATCTTCCGCGAGAACTCGGAAGACATCTATGCCGGCATCGAATACATGGCCGAAAGCGAGCAGGCCAAGGAACTGATCCAGTTCCTGCAGACCAAGCTTGGCGTGAAGAAGATCCGCTTCCCGAACACCTCGTCCATCGGCATCAAGCCGGTCTCGCGCGAAGGCACCGAGCGCCTGGTGCGCAAGGCTGCGCAGTACGTCATCGACAATGACCGCACGTCGCTGACCCTGGTGCACAAGGGCAACATCATGAAGTTCACGGAAGGCGGCTTCCGCGACTGGGGCTACGCGCTGCTGCAGAAGGAATTCGGCGCGACGCTGATCGACGGCGGCCCGTGGTGCAAGTTCAAGAACCCGAGGACGGGCCGCGAGATCATCGTCAAAGACGTGATCGCCGACGCCTTCCTGCAGCAGATCCTGCTGCGTCCGGCCGAATACGACGTGATCGCCACCCTGAACCTGAACGGCGACTACATTTCGGACGCGCTGGCCGCGCAAGTGGGCGGCATCGGCATCGCCCCGGGCGCCAACCTGTCCGACTCGGTCGCCATGTTCGAAGCCACCCACGGCACCGCGCCGAAGTACGCCGGCAAGGACTACGTGAACCCCGGTTCCGAAATCCTCTCGGCTGAAATGATGCTGCGCCATATGGGCTGGACCGAAGCCGCCGACCTGATCATCTCCAGCATGGAAAAATCCATCCTGTCCAAGAAGGTCACGTATGACTTCGCCCGCCTGCTCGAAGGCGCGACCCAGGTGTCGTGCTCGGGCTTTGGCCAGGTGATGATCGATAATATGTAGGCTGCGGCTTGCCGCCAGCAAGTCCCGTAAACCCGCCCGCCGTCACGGCGGGCGGGTTTTGTCTGATTAGCTGACTAATCAAACTGCATGGCGCGCGTCGCGCTTGTTTCGTTTTTACCAGGTTGAGTGTAGTGCCCCGACTGTACGTTTTCTTGGCCACGTCGCTGGTGGTGTTAGTTCCCGCGCTGGCGTTGACCAGCCCCGTGGGTGGACCGGCCATTGCCTATCTGACCGGTTTGATCGCATTGACGGCGCTTGCCGCCAACGCGATCAAACGCTACGAACCGATGGATTTCCGGGCCTTGTGGCCCATGGCGCTGGCGCTGCTGCTGCCGCTGTTGTGCATGTTCATCACAGCCGCCGTGCGAGGCGTATGGAGCGATTCCGAATTGGAGAAGCTGCTCCGGTTCGCGCTGGCGCTGCCGGTGCTCTGGCTGTTGCTGAGAGCGCCGCAAGATTGGCTCAAGCAGATCCAGTGGAGCATCTTGACCGGCGCGCTGGCGGGATCGGCGATGCTGATCGTCACCATGAAGTTGTGGGGCCGCGAGGCGGTAGTCGAGATCGGAGGGCGCTACAACGCCGTTGCCTTCGCGAACATGACTCTGCTGTTCGGCATGATGTCGCTGTTGTCGATCAGATGGGGGCCGAGCAAGCCCTGGCCGCATTTTGCAACCGGCCTCAAGGTGCTGGCTTTCGGGCTGAGCGTGTGGGCGACCTGGCTTTCCCAAACGCGCAGCAGCTGGATGTTGCTCCCCATCCTGGCGCTGGTGTTCCTGCTGGGGCTGCGCGGCTGGAGCCGTCGGCACAAGGCGTACTGTGCGCTGGCGGTCAGCGTGGCCCTGGTCGTCAGTGCGGCCGGGCTATGGCATTTCAGCAGCCGTATGCAGGCGGTCAAGACGGATCTGCAGGATTTCGCCACATCAAGCGACCGGGACTCCTCGCTCGGCATCCGGTTGCAACTGTGGCGGGCATCCATCGAGATGTTCAAGAAGAGTCCTGTCGTGGGCGTGGGGCCGAGCAACTTCCGCAAGGAACTGGCCGAGCTCGAGAAGCGCGGGGTGGTGTCGCGCGAAGTCGTCGAAGGCTACGGCGAACCCCACAACGACCTGCTCGCCGCCCTGTCCGGATACGGGCTGCTGGGCCTGTTGAGCATGCTCGCGCTGTATTTGGTGCCGGCCTACATTTTCCTGCGCCGGCTGGCCAGCGATGATCGTGTCATACGTGTCGGCGCGCAATTGGGCTTGCTGTTCTGTCTGGGCTATTGCGCATTCAGCCTGACTGAAATGATGTTCCGCAATATGCGCAGCGTACCGACGTATTCCTTGATCGTGGTGGTCCTGATCGCGCTGACCACGCCGCGCTCAGCAGGCGCCACACGGGCGCCGGCCTAGCGAAGGGCTGCACGAAAAGCGGAAAGAACCGCTACTACGAAAAAACGCAAGACAAGTGCGCCTTGCGTTTTTTTTATGGGCCTTGCGCTAGATCAAGCGCCCCGCGCTGACTTGGTGAAAACCCTGGTGCCGTCCCTTATTCTGACGAAACAAATACATAAAACGTCACATTCTGCCTTGATTGGTTTCATGGCCGGATGAACAAGGATAAGAGGACTATGAAAAATTCCAGCTTGCGCAGGGAGCTGCTGTGGTTCGTGTTCGCGGTCGGCGCCGTCGTGCTGGCCTTGGGCGCCTGGGACGCCTGGGAGCGCCGCGCCGAAATGGTGGCCGAGCGCAAGACCGAACTGCGCCACGTCCTCGATCTGGCATCCAGCATCGTGCGCAACGGCAAGCAAAGCGTGCGCGAGGGCATGCCCGCGGAGGAGGCCAAGCGCAATGTGGCGCGCCGGCTGGCGCAACTGCGCTATGGCGAGGACGGTTACGTGGGCGCCTTCGGCGACGGCTACGACCTTCTGGTGCATCCCGATCCCAAGCTGGTCGGCACCAACGTCCGGTCCGTCAAGGACAGCGCAGGGCAGCCGATCTTCGAAAACCTCTACGCCCAGGGCAAGGCTGGCGGCGGCTATACGCGCTACCAATTCCCGCGGCCGGGAACGGAACAGGCGCTGCCCAAGATCAGTTACGCCGCCTACGACGCCGACTGGGGCTGGCTGTTGTTCACGGGCCTGTATGTGGACGACGTCGACCAGGCCTTCTATGGCACTTTATGGCGGCAGGGCGGCGTGACGCTCGGCCTTCTGGTTCTGCTGTTGGTGGCGGCGCTGCGCTTTTTTCGCAGCCACATCCTCGGCCCGCTGGATCAGGCGGTGGCGGTATGCGAACGCGTGGCCAATGGCGATCTGTCCGGCAGCGTGCCGCGCAACCAGCGCGGCGAGATTGGTCGCCTATTCGACGGACTGGCGCGGATGCAGGAGCGCCTGGACGGGGCGGTGCGCAGCATCGTGCATTCCACCACCTCGATCGCCGCGGCCTCGCGGCAGATCGCGGCGGGCAGCATGGACCTGTCGGACCGCACCGAAAAGCAGGCCGCCGCGCTGGAGCAGACGGCCGCCAGCGTGGAGCAAATCACCGCGACCGCGCAGCAGAGCGCGCAACACGTGCGCGAGGTCAGCGCGCTGGCCGGCCAGGCGGCGCAACTGGCCCGGCAGGGCAGCGATGAAACCCAGCATGCCATCGACGCCATGCGCGAGATTTCACATAGCTCGCAGCGCATCGACGAGATCATCCGGTTGATCGATGAGATCGCGTTCCAGACCAACATCCTGGCGCTGAATGCCGCGGTGGAAGCGGCGCGGGCCGGAGAGCAGGGCCGGGGCTTCGCGGTGGTGGCGGGCGAGGTGCGCGCGTTGGCTCAGCGCTCGGCCACCGCCGCCAAGGAAATCAAGACGCTGATCGAAGCGTCGGCGGATTCGGTGGCGCGTGGCAGCCAGCGCGTCGAGCAGGCCAGCGCGACGATGGGCAACGTGTTGGAGTCGGCCGCCACCAGCGCGCCGCTGATGGGCGAGATCGCCACGGCCTCGGCCGAGCAGAGCGTGGGTATCGAGCAGATCAACCAGGCCGTGACGCATCTGGACGGCGTGACGCAGCAGAACGCCGCGCTGGTGGAAGAGTTCGCCGCGTCCGCTGCCGCCTTGCGCGATCAGGCGGGCGAACTGGCGAACGCGGTGTCCGTCTTCAGGCTGTCTGCAGCCGGCTAGGCGAGCCTTGCACCACGCTCATGGCCCGTTGCAGGCGCTGTCCAAGCTCGCGGCTGGCGCTGGTCATGGGCATGCGCAGCTCGTCGGCGACGAGCCCTTGCATGGCAAGGGCGCGCTTGATGGGCGCGGGATTGGGTTCGGCAAACAGCAGGCGGATCAGGCCGCGCAGCGGCTCGAACAACTCGCGCGCGGCCTCCGCGTGGCCTTCGCGGGCCAGCTGCATGACCTCGACATAGCGCTCGGGAAAGATATGCGCGGCGGCCGGGATGGCGCCGCCGCCGCCGGCCAGGAAGTGGTCCAGCAGGGCCAGGTCCTCGCCGCATAGCGGGGTCAGCGTGCCGCGCCGGTTCAACGCCGCCAGTACTGATGGGTTGCATTCCTTCACGGCGCTGAAGTTGGGCAGCGCGGCCAGCGCCTCCATGGTTTCGACCGTCATCGTCACGCCGGTGCGCTTGGGGATGTTGTACAGGATGATGGGCCGCTCCGTGGCCCAGGCGATCTGCCGGTAATGCCAAAGAATGCCGGCCTGCGACGGTCCCAGGTAGTAGGGCGGCGGCACCAGGTAGCCGGCCGGCTGGTATTTGTCCAGGCGCCGGATCGCGGTCGCGACGCCGCGCGTGTCCACGCCTCCCGCGCCGAATACCAGCGGCAGCGCGTGCGGATCACTCGATATGGCTTCTATCATGTCGACCTTCTCCGGCACGCTGAGCAGATTGCCTTCGCCGGTGGAGCCGAACAGCACCAGGCCGGCGATGCCTGCGTTGCGGTAGTAGCGGGCCAGCGCCTGCGCGGCGTCCAGGTCTACATAGCCGCCGCGCAGCGGCGTGATCATGGGCAGCCAGAGGCCCTCGAATGCGGTCTTGCGTGGCATGTCCATGGCTTACTGCACCGTCATCGCGTGCGCGGGACGCACCGGGCCGAACTCGGCGCGGGGCAGGCCGGACATCACCGCGTGCATCAGCGCATCCAGTTGGCCGCGTTCGCATTGCAGCTGCAGCACGCTTTGCGCATGCGCGTGATCCACCGACAGCACGTAGACGCCAATGCGCTCGCCCAGCGCGCGGTGCAGCGCCAGCCGCACGTTCAGCGCGTCCAGCGTATCTATCCTGATGGTCAGCGCGACCAGTTCGGCACGGGCTTGGGTGCGCTGTGCGGGCAGGATATCGGGCATGGGCGAGTGGCGGGCTTGCAGTCGGGGGATCATGGCGGGTAGCGGGATCGGAGGCGCCGCTGGCGGCGTTCCGGGGATCCGGTTGGTTGATGACGGTTCCACTATAGGAAGCGCGCCGTAAATCCTGCCGATAAAAGCGGACGCGGCGCGTAAAAAACGCGTCAACGTCCGGGGCCTTCAGAACGTCTTGGTCAGCGACAGCAAGCCCGTTGCGCGGCCCATGTCGCGGCCGCGCGTATTGGTGTAGACGGCGCGGTCGGCGTTGGTGTCCAGGTAGGCCAGCGATACCGACAGGCCCTGGCCGAAGTCCTTCGTCAGGCCCAGCTTCCAGTCCGTGTAGTTGGCGTGGTCGACGTTGCGCACCAATTGCCGGCCCACGTGCGCGTTGACGGTCAGGCCCCAGACGCCCGTGTCGAAGTTGCCGGACAGATCGAAGTACTGGCTGTGCTTGCTGTCCGCGAAACCGAACAGGTTGGTCAGGGATAGGGAGTACTTGAACATCAGCGGCCCGTAGCCGATGCCGGCGTACAGTTCGGTGGTGTCGGGGCTGGTGTAGCCGGACGGATAGTCGCCGGGGTAGTAGTACTGCAGGATGCCCAGGTCCACGGGCACGTCTTGCGCGAGATTGCCCTTGTAGCCGCCGTAGAAGTCCATTTCCACGGGGGCGGATACCGCGCTGTTGCTGTCGTTGAGCCAGCTGATGCTGGAGTTCCAGTTGCCCAGGTAAAAGCCGCTGGAGTGGGCCAGGTCGAATCCGCCCTGGATGGCCGGCTTGTTATTGCTTTGCATCAGGCCGCGATAGCGGTATTGGCTGGCCAGGGTGACGTTGGCCGTCAATGTGAGGTCGGAAGCGGCCGGCGCTGCGTCGGCGGGCGCGTCGGCGGCCAGGGTGTTGCCGGCTTGCGTGGCGGCCAGGGTCAGCAGCGCGAACGCGGCCAGGATGTGGCGGGGCATGGGGTGGTTCCTAGAGTGGGATCGGACCGCAACAATAGGAGGAACGGCATAAAGGCCGAGACAAGACTTGCGGGCTGCGCGTAAACGCGGCGTCAACGCGCGCCCGCGGCGCCGGCCTCAGCCCGCGAAGCGGTAGCCCACGCCGATCTCGGTCAGCAGGTAAACGGGCTGGGCGGGATCGGCTTCCAGCTTTTGGCGCAGATGGCCCATGTAGATGCGCAGGTAGTGGTTGCTCTCCACGTGCGAAGGCCCCCACACTTCGCGCAGCAGTTCGCGGTGCGTCATGACCTTGCCACGATGCGCCAGCAGCGCCGCCAGCAGCCGGTACTCCATCGCGGTCAGGTGCAGGTGCTGGCCGCCGCGTTCGACCACGCGCTTGGCGAAGTCCACGCGCACGTCGCCGAAGCTGATCTCGGACGCATTGCCAGCGCCGCCCCGGGCATGCCGCCGCAGCAGCACGCGCAGGCGCGCCAGCAGTTCGCTGACGCCGAAGGGCTTGGTCAGGTAGTCATCGGCCCCGGCGTCCAGCGCGGCGACCTTGTCGGCCTCGGCGCTGCGGGCGGACAGCACCAGCACCGGCACTTCGGTCCAGCCGCGCAGCTCGCGGATCAAGGTCATGCCGTCTTCGTCGGGCAGGCCCAGGTCCAGCACCACCGCGTCGGGTTGCCGGGTGCCGGCCTCGATCAGGCCGCGCTTGACGGTTTCGGCTTCGTAGACGGCGCAGCCCTCGCTTTCCAGGGCCTGGCGCACGAAGCGCCGGATGTTGGCGTCGTCTTCAATGATGAGGACGGTAGGCTGGTAGTCGAACATGCGTGGCGGCGTTCAAGGGGTTTCGGATTGGATCGGGGGCGGCGTGCCCAGGGGCAGGGTGAAGACGAACTGCGCGCCGGACTCCTGGCCGGGCGCGTGTTCGACCCAGATTTTCCCATGGTGGGCGGCGATGATGGCTTCGCAGACCGCCAGGCCCAGGCCGACGCCCGGCGTGGCGGACTCGCGGTCGCCGCGCGTGAATTTCTCGAAGATGCGGCGCTCCGTGCCCGGCGGCACGCCCGGGCCGTTATCGCTGACCGCCACGCGCAACTGGCCTTCGTGGACGTCGGCATGCACGCGCAGGGCGCTGCCGGCGGGCGTGTACTTGGCCGCGTTTTCCAGCAGATTGCACAGCACGCGCTCTATCAGCACGCCGTCGCATTCCACCAGCGGCAACCGCGACAGGCTGTCCACGGCGACGCGGTGGCCGGCCAGCGGTTCGCGCATGGCGGCAAGCGAGGCGCCAACCAGTTCTTCGATGGATTGCCATTCCAGACGCAGCGGCGTGTCGCGGCTCTGCAACCGCGCCATGTCCAGCAGGTTGACGACCAGCGCGTGCATGCGTTGCGCCTGGTCGCGCATGGCGCGGACAGTGTCGTGGATGCCGGGCGGCAGCGTCGCCTGTTGGCGCATCAGCGTGTCCGTCATGCCGACCAGGCTGGTCAGCGGCGTGCGCAGGTCGTGCGACACGGCCGCCAGCAGCGAGTTGCGCAGCTTCTCGGATTCCATGCTGACCAGCGCCTGCTGTGCCACTTCCACGTAGTGCAGGCGCTCCAGCGCGATGGCGATCAAGGTGGCGTAGGCCTCGATCTGGCGGCGCGAGTCGGGATTCAGGAATAGGCTGCGGCGCGGGGCCGCCAGCGCCAGCACGCCACGCGTGCGCATGGGCGCCTTCAGCGGCAGATACAGCAGTTCGCTGTTGGACAGGGTGGCGGTGCCTGCGCCGGCGGGCTGCCCGTGGTCGTAGACCCACTGGGCCAGCGCCGATTCCAGCGGCGGCATGTCGTCCGCGGCCGCGGACGCCAGTTTCAGCCTGTCGTCCATGCCCAGTATGTACAGCGCGCAGCGCGAGCCGAAGGTGGCATGCACGAAGGCGCCGGCCAGGGTGACGATCTGCTCGGGCAGCAGGGCGGATGACAGCTCGCGCGCGAACTCGTAGAGGCTGCGCGCATCGGCCTCCCGCTTGACCGAGGCTTGCGCCTGCAGGCGCAGGCCCGCCGTCAGTTGGCCGATGAGCAGGCCCACCGAGAGCAGCACGCCAAAGGTCAGGAGGTATTGCACGTCCGACACGGCGAAGGATGCCAGCGGCTGCACGAAGAAGAAGTCGAACAGCCCGACGCTGACGACCGAGGCCAGCGCCGCCGGCCCGCGGCCATGGCGCAGCGCCACGGCCACCACCGCCAGCAGGAACAGCATGACGATATTGGTCTGGTGCAGGGCGGGAAAGGCCAGCATGGACAGCGCCGTGGCCGCGGCGCAATAGCACAGCGCCCAGGCATAGCCCGCCAGCGGCCGCGGATTGCGTTCGTCGGCGGCCAGGCGCGCCCGCTGGCCCAGCGTGAGCGGATCGCGTCCGGGCGCCGCGGCGGCGGGCAGCGGCGGCGCGCCCAGGCGGATGATATCGATCTCGGGGCAGCCCGCGGCCAGCATGTCGGCGAAGCTGTGGCGCCGCCACAGCCAGCCCGGCGAGATGGCAGCGGTCAGCAGCGCGGACAGCGACAGGCGCAGGCGTTGCAGGCCGCTGGCGCGGGTGCGGCCGATGATGGCCTTGGTGATGTTGTGGCGGCGCACGTAGCGCACCACGGCGTCGACCATGTCGCCGCCGGCCAGGGTTTCGCTGCGCGCGCCCAGCGAATCCGCCAGGGCCAGGCTGCGCTGGATGCGCTCCTGTTCGGCCTGGGGCGGCGGAGCGGCGCGCGGCGTGTCGATGGTGACCACGTGCAGATCGCATTCCAGTTGCTGGCTCAGGCGGTGCGCACTGCGGATGACGTACTCGGCGTCCACGTCCGGACCGATGCAGGCAACCACGGCTTCGCGCGTGCGCCACACGGGTTCGATGGCGCGGTCGCGGCGATAGGCCTGGACGTCGTCGTCGACGTGGTCGGCGGTGCGGCGCAGCGCCAGCTCGCGCAGCGCGATCAGGTTGCCCTTGCGGAAGAAATTGCGGGTGGCGTGGCGGGCCTGCTCGGGCAGGTAGACCTTGCCTTCCTTCAGGCGGCGCAGCAGCTCGTCGGCCGACAGGTCCACCAGGATGACTTCGTCGGCCGCATCGAAGACCTCGTCGGGCACGGTCTCCCAGACGCGCACGCCGGTGATGCTGCCGACCGCTTCGTTCAGGCTGTCCAGGTGCTGCACGTTCAGCGTGGTCCAGACGTCGATGCCTGCGGTCAGCAATTCATGGATGTCCTGCCAGCGCTTGGCATGGCGCGAGCCGGGCGCGTTCGAATGTGCCAGCTCGTCCACCAGCACCAGGTCCGGGCGCCGCGCCAGCGCGCCGTCCAGGTCGAACTCCTTCAGCACATGGCCGCGGTACGGCACGTCCTTGAGCGGCAGGACGGGCAGGCCTTCCAGCAGCGTGGCGGTTTCGCGCCGGCCGTGGGTTTCGACGATGCCGGCGAGCACGTCGGCGCCCTGGGCGGCTTGGGCGCGCGCCGCCACCAGCATGGCATAGGTCTTGCCCACGCCGGCCGACGACCCGAAGTAGACGCGCAGCTTGCCGCGCACCGCCTGGCGCGCGGCGTCGTCCAGGGTCTTCAAGAGCGCGTCGG
Source organism: Achromobacter pestifer (assembly GCF_013267355.1). NCBI lineage: Bacteria > Pseudomonadati > Pseudomonadota > Betaproteobacteria > Burkholderiales > Alcaligenaceae > Achromobacter > Achromobacter pestifer. Next base: position 1,401,297 of record NZ_CP053985.1, on the reverse strand, counting down.
GATCGGGACGCTCGCCAGCGATATCAGCCATGAACGCGCAAGAGGAGTGAGGGAACGGCTGGCAATACTATACGCCGCGGCATCAGCGCGCCGGACGCAATTGGTCCAGCGCCAGGTTCAGCGTCAGCACGTTGACGGCGGGGTCGCCCAGCACGCCCAGCCAGGGCTTCTCGGTATGGGCCTGGATCAGGGCGTCGATCTGCGCGCGCGGCAGGTCGCGGGCGCGCGCCACGCGCGCCGCCTGGTAGGCCGCGGCGGCCGGGCTGATGTGCGGATCCAGGCCGCTGCCGGACGCGGTGACCAGGTCCACCGGCACGGGCACAGGGTTGTCGGGATCGGCCGCCTTCAACGCGGCGATGCGGGCCTGGATGGCGTCGGCCAGCGCCGGGTTGCGCGGACCCAGGTTCGAACCGCTGGAGCCGGCGCCGTTGTACGGCATGGGCGCGGTGGCCGACGGCCGGCCCCAGAAGTAGCCGGGCGAGGTGAACGACTGGCCGATCAGCTCCGAGCCCACGACGCGGTCGCCTTGCTTGATCAGCGAGCCGGCGGCTTCGTGCGGGAACACGGCGGCGGCGATGCCCGTGGTCAGGAAGGGGTAGGCCAGGCCGGTGACCAGTGACAGTGCGGCGAAGACGACCAGCGCGGGGCGCAGGATGCCGCCTTGGCGCGGCAGGGGGGTGGAATGTTTCATGATGGGTTCCTTGCGGTTTCGGGGCTCAGGCCCAGCCCAGGGCGGCCAGTACCATGTCGACCAGCTTGATGCCGGCAAACGGCACCAGCAGGCCGCCCAGGCCATAGATGAGCAGATTGCGGCGCAATAGCACGGCCGCGCCCAGCGCCCGGTAGCGCACGCCTTTGAGCGCCAGCGGGATCAGCACCACGATGATCAGCGCGTTGAAGATCACGGCCGACAGGATGGCCGAGGCCGGCGTGGCCAGGCCCATGATGTTCAGCACGTTCAACTGCGGATAGACGGTGGCGAAGGCGGCCGGAATGATGGCGAAGTACTTGGCCACGTCGTTGGCCACGCTGAAGGTCGTGAGCGCGCCGCGGGTCATCAGCATCTGCTTGCCGATCTCGACGATCTCGATGAGCTTGGTGGGGTTGGAATCCAGGTCCACCATATTGCCCGCCTCCTTGGCGGCCTGGGTGCCCGAATTCATCGCCACCGCCACGTCGGCCTGCGCCAGCGCGGGCGCATCGTTGGTGCCGTCGCCGGTCATCGCCACCAGCCGGCCTTCCGCCTGGTAGGCGCGGATCAGCTTGAGCTTGGCCTCGGGCGTGGCTTCGGCCAGGAAGTCGTCCACGCCGGCCTCGGCGGCGATGGACGCGGCCGTGAGCTTGTTGTCGCCCGTGATCATCACGGTCTTGATGCCCATGCGGCGCAGCTCCGCGAAGCGCGACTGGATGTCCGGCTTGACGATGTCCTTCAGCTCGACCACGCCCAACGCGCGGTTGCCGTCGCTGACCATCAGCGGCGTGCTGCCGCGTCGCGCGACGTCTTCGGCCAGGCGCAGGGCCTGTTCCGGCACGGTCGAGTCCTGCGCGGCCAGCCAGGCCTGCACGGCGTCGACCGCGCCTTTGCGGATCATGCGGCCGTTCAGGTTCACGCCGCTCATGCGCGATTGCGCGGTGAAGGGCACGAACTCGGCGTGCGCCATGGGCGCGGCCGGCGCATGGATGGACTTGTCGGCCAGCGCGACGATGCTGCGGCCTTCCGGCGTTTCATCGGCCAGCGAGGCCAGGCGCGCGGCCTCGGCCAGTTCACGCGCCGACACGCCGGGCGCGGGCAGGAAGGTCGAGGCCTGGCGGTTGCCGAAGGTGATGGTGCCGGTCTTGTCCAGCAGCAGCACGTCCACGTCGCCCGCGGCTTCGACCGCGCGGCCCGAGGTGGCGATGACGTTGGCGCCCATCATGCGGCTCATGCCCGCCACGCCGATGGCCGACAGCAGGCCGCCGATGGTGGTGGGGATCAGGCAGACCAGCAGCGCGACCAGCACCGTCACCGTGACGACGGACCCGCCGCCGGCGGCGTTGACCGCGTAGATCGAGAACGGCATCAGGGTCACGACCACCAGCAGGAACACCACGGTCAAGCCCACCAGCAGAATGGTGAGGGCCAGCTCGTTGGGCGTCTTCTGGCGCTTGGCGCCTTCGACCATGGCGATCATGCGGTCCAGGAAACTCTCGCCCGGATCGGCGGCGATGCGCACGAAGATCCAGTCCGACAGCACGCGCGTGCCGCCGGTCACCGACGAGAAGTCGCCGCCGGATTCGCGGATGACGGGAGCGGATTCGCCGGTGATGGCGCTTTCATCGACCGACGCCACGCCGGCGATGACCTGGCCGTCGCCGGGGATGGTTTCGCCCGCTTCGACCAGTACCACGTCGCCCCGGCGCAGCAGGCCCGAAGGCTGCTTGGCGGCCCGGCTGCGCCAGTCGCCCGGCTGCGCCGTGCTGGCGTCGACGTCGCGAAAGCCCTTGAGCAGGCGTGCGTCGATGGTGGTGCGCAGGCCGCGCAGGGTGGCCGCCTGCTGTTTGCCGCGGCCTTCGGCCAGGGCTTCGGCGAAGTTCGCGAACAGCACGGTGAACCACAGCCATACGCTGATCGCCAGGATGAATCCGGCAGGCGCTTCAGCCTGGCCGCGCAAGGCCATGACCCACAGCACCGTGGTCAGGATGCTGCCCACGTAGACCACGAACATCACGGGGTTCTTCAGCTGCGCGGCGGGGGAGAGCTTGCGCAGGCTGTCCAGCACCGCGGGGCCGACCAGGGCGGGCGACCACATGCCGAACTGGCGTTCATGCACGCCGCTCGATGCGGCGCGGGTGGCGCCGCCTCCGGCGCCGGTAGTAGAGGTTTCAATCTTGGCCATTTTCATTCCTAGCCTTTTGTTTGCAGGTGTTCCGCGACCGGGCCGAGGGCCAGCGCAGGCACGTATGTCAGAGCGCCCACCAGCAGTACCGCGCCGATCAGCAGCACCACGAAGAGCGGGCCGGTGGTGGGCATGCTGCCGGGCCCGGCGGGAAGCCGGCGCTTGGCGGCCAGCGAGCCGGCCATCGCCAGGATGGCGATGATGATGGCGAAGCGGCCGAACCACATGGCGATGCCCAGCAGCACGTTGTAGAAGGGCGTGTTGGCGGACAACCCGGCGAAGGCGCTGCCGTTGTTGTTGGCGGCCGACGTCAGGGCATAGAGGATTTCGGAGAAACCGTGGATGCCCGGGTTCAGCACGCCGGCCTGGCCGGCCGATACCGAGACCGCCAGCGCCGTGCCGCAAAGCACCAGCAGCGGAGTCGCCAGGATGACGATGGAGACCATCTTCATGTCATAGGCTTCGATCTTTTTGCCCAGGTATTCCGGGGTGCGGCCTATCATCAGCCCGGCGATGAAGACGCCCAGGATGGCGAAGGCCAGCATGCCGTACAGGCCCGAGCCCACGCCGCCAAAGACCACCTCGCCCAGCTGCATCAACAGCATCGGCGTCAGCCCGCCCATGGCGTTGAGCGAATCGTGCATGCCGTTGACGGCGCCGCAGGACGCCGCCGTGGTGACGGTGGCGAACAGCGAGGTGGCGGCGATGCCGAAGCGGGTTTCCTTGCCTTCCATGTTGCCGCCCGGCGAGAACGCGCTGAGCGCGCTGTCGGCGCCGGCCTGGGCCGCCATCGGATTGGGCTGCTGCTCGAAGTAGGCGGCGGACAACGCGAATACCGCGAACAGCACGGTCATGGCCGCCAGGATCGCGATGCCCTGGCGCCGGCTGCCCACCATTTCGCCAAACGAGAAGCACAGCGCGGCGGGAATCGCCAGGATGGCCAGCATCTCCAGGAAGTTCGCCAGCGGCGTGGGGTTCTCAAAGGGATGCGCGGAGTTGGCGTTGAAGAAGCCGCCGCCGTTGGTCCCCAGCAGCTTGATCGATTCCTGCGAAGCGACCGGGCCCATGGCCAGGGTCTGGGTCTTGCTGACGGCGGGATCCGTCACGGCCTGTCCCTGGGCGTCCAGCACGGGTTGGCCCTGGGCATCCACGCGGGGTTGCTCATAGTGCACGGCCTCGACGGTCTGGACTTCCTGGTAGGGGTTGAAATTCTGGATCACGCCCTGGCTGACCAACGCCAGCGCCAGCACCAGGGACAGCGGCAGCAGCACATACAGCGTGCTGCGCACCATGTCGGTCCAGAAGTTGCCCACCGTGGCCGAGCAATGGCGCGACAGGCCGCGGATCAGCGCGAACAGCACGGCGATGCCGGTGGCGGCCGAGACGAAGTTCTGCACCGTCAACGCCAGCATCTGCGTCAGGTAGCTCATGGTCGATTCGCCGCCGTAGCCCTGCCAGTTGGTATTGGCCACGAAGCTGATGGCGGTGTTCAGGGCGGAATCCGGCGATACCGCCCCCAGGCCGGCGGGATTGAGCGGCAGCGCGCCCTGCAGACGCTGCAAGGCGTAGACGGCCGCGATGCCGATGATGTTGAAGGCCAGCACCGCCACGGCGTAGCGCTTCCAGCCCATCTCGGCCTGCGGGTCTATGCCCGCCAGGCGGTAGATGCCGCGCTCGATGGGGCGGCCCCAGGCGGTCAGCCGGGACTGCCCGTTTTCCATGGCGATGCGGATGTAGCGCCCGAGCAGGGGCGCGATCGCAAGCAGGACTGCCAGGTACACGACCAGCAATCCGACGAATTCGGCGGTCATCAGAATTTCTCCGGTTTGAACAGCGCGACCAGCAGGTACACGAACAACAGGGCGGCCGTCAGGCCGCTCAGCCAATAGAGCCAGTTCATGGTTGCTCTCCAGCAGACAAGGTTTCGCAGAACCGCAGCAGGGCGAAAGTCAGCCCAGCCATGACGGCAAAGATGGCGATATAGATGGCATCCACGTATTTCCTCCCGGGAGCGGCGCTCCCTTCGAACGACGGGCCTGCGCGGCGAATAGGGATGCGCGCCGGGCAGGCGTAGTGACCAATCAGGACACCGGCAGGTTACGGAGCGGGGGGTAAAAACGGGGTATACGTTTGGGAGGGGGGTATAAATGAAACGTAAACGTGGCCCGCTGCCCGAATACGGGCATGGCACGCACGCGGCTCCGGCCCATCTTGGGGCGGCCCGGCGGTGAGGAATGCAAGGCGGGAGTGCGGAAGCTGGAATGGCCGCTGGCTATCCAGAAAAATCCCAATATTTAGAACGCGAAACTCAAATTGCACCAGTGTGGTGCATGGAATATGTAAATGAATGCTCCTTCTTAGGGCATTCCCCTAGTGTGACAATCCCGCATCTGGTGCAGAATCTCATCCCATGCAGGTGAGGAGACAAAGCCCTGCATGGGCAAATACCGGCGGCACCGGTACATAAAAAAAGTAAAGCAGTACCCAAAAAAAGCAAAACGCACAACGGCTGGCACCAGGTAGTGCCAGCCGTTGTCGCATAAAAAGCCAGTATTTCAAGTACAAAGGCTTTTGAAGCGCCGCGTTTCGCGATAATCAGACAGGGTCCGCTCATCCCAGCTATGCCGGAATCGCGCCTTTCATCTTCGAAGCCAGCCACGACTCCCTATTGGCGCCGCAACCTGCGGCTGATCCTGGTGTTGCTCGTCGTCTGGGCCGCGCTGACTTTCATTCCCGCCTTTTTCGCCCGCAGCCTGAACTTCGACTTCATTGGCTGGCCGTTCGCGTTCTGGATGGCGGCCTATGGCGCGCCGCTGGCCTACCTGATCATCATCGGCATCTATGCCCGGGTCATGAACCGCGCCGATGAGCGCTCCGAAGACACCGGAGGGCGCCGCTGATGCCGTTTTTCAGCGGAGACACGCCCCAGCAATTCAGACTCAGGCTGCGCCGCATCTATGTGCTGTACACGGCAGGCTTTGCGCTGATGATCCTGTTGATGGCGCTGGCCGAGATCCTGGGCATGCCGCGCAACTGGATCGGCTATGTGTTCCTGCTGGTCACGGTCAGCCTGTACGCCGGCATCGGCATCGTCTGCCGGACCTCGGATCAGGTCGAGTACTACGTGGCCGGCCGGCGGGTGCCGGCGATCTACAACGGCATGGCCACGGCTGCCGACTGGATGTCGGTAGCCTCCTTCATCGGGGTGGCGGGCACGCTCTACCTGACGGGCTATGGCGGGTTGGCCTACATCATGGGCTGGACCGGCGGCTACGTGCTGGTGGCGATGCTGCTGGCGCCTTACCTGCGGCGCTTCGGCCAATACACCATTCCGGACTTCATGGGCGCGCGCTATGGCGGCAACATGCCGCGCATGGCGGGCGTGGCCTGCGCGATTCTCTGTTCCTTCACCTACCTGGTGGCGCAGATCTATGGCGTGGGCATCATCACCACGCGCATGACCGGCATTTCCTTCGAACTCGGTATTTTCGTGGCGCTCGGGGGCATGCTGGTCTGTTCGTTCCTGGGCGGCATGCGCGCGGTCACCTGGACGCAGGTGGGGCAGTACATCATCCTGGTCATCGCCTATCTGGTGCCGGTGGTCTGGCTGTCCGTCAAGCACACCAACATGCCTGTGCCGCAGCTGTCGGCCGGCGTGGTGCTGCAGCAGGTCACCGAAAAAGAGGTCTACCTGCAGAACGACCCGTCCGAAATCGAGGTGCGCCGGCTTTGGCAGGAGCGCGCCAACGAGATGGGCCGACGGATGGCGGCATTGCCCGAATCCTGGACGCTGGAAAAAGACAAGCTGCGCAGCCGGCTGGCGCAGTTGAACGCCAACGATGCCCCCATGGTCGAGATCCGCTCGGCCGAGCGCGAACTGGCCGGCTACCCCGGCAGCGTGGAAGAGGCGCGCATCGCATGGGCGCAGGCCAAGGCCACCTTCGAGGCGCGGGCCGCGCCGGCCACGCCGCATGCGGAACCGTTCCCGTCCAAGGATCCGGAAGAGCAGCGCAACATGCGCATCAACTTCCTGGCGCTGGTGCTCTGCTTGATGCTGGGCACCGCCGGCATGCCGCACATCCTGATGCGTTCATACACCACGCCCTCGGTCATCGAGGCGCGCAAATCGGTGTGCTGGTCGCTGCTGTTCATCCTGCTGCTGTATTTCATGGCGCCGGCGCTGGCGCTGCTGGTGAAGTACGAGGTCTATACCCAGGTGGTGGGATCCAGCTTTCTCAGCCTGCCCAACTGGGTGCATGCCTGGAGCGCCGTCGACAGCAATCTGCTGGACGTGACCGACGTCAACCGCGACGGCATCGTGCAATTGAGCGAGATCAGCATGGGCGCCGACGTGGTGGTGCTGGCGATGCCGGAAATCGGCGGCTTGCCCTACGTGATTTCGGCCCTGGTGGCGGCGGGCGGCCTGGCCGCGGCGCTGTCCACCGCCGACGGCCTGTTGCTGACCCTGTCCAACTCCCTGTCGCACGACATGTGGTATCGCATGGTGTCGCCGCGCATGTCGGCCGCGCGCCGCGTGATGGTGTCCAAGATCCTGCTGCTGCTGGTGGCCTTCGGCGCCGCCTGGGTGGCGGCGCGCAAGCCCGCGGACATCCTGTTCATGGTGTCGGCCGCGTTCTCGTTCGCCGCCTCGTCATTCTTCCCCGCGCTGGTCATGGGCGTGTTCTGGCGCCGCGCCAACAAGTGGGGCGCGACCTTGGGCATGGCGGCGGGGCTGGCGGTGACGTTCGCCTATATGACGCACACGCATCCGTGGCTGCGCGAATGGGTGTTGGGCATTTCGCGCACGCAGCCGGTGGATCTGTGGTGGGGCATCCAGCCGATCGCGGCGGGTGTGTTCGGCGCGCCGGTGGCTTTCCTGACGATCATCGTGGTGTCCTTGCTGACGCCGCCGCCCGACCGTGCCACGCTGGCGCTGGTGGACTACTTGCGCCATCCGGGCGCGCCCAAACCGCAGGGCGAGCGCGCCTAAGGCGTTCCGCAGGCGTCGGCGTTCCGGTTTTCCGGGTTGATACAGGAAGCCCATGCCGCTGCGGGCATGGCTTGCAGCAAGGTATAGGTCTGGCCGGGCGCCCATAGCCATTGCACGCCGCCCGGCGTCTGGCCGGCGGCCTCCCAGATTCGCTTGCGTTGCGCGGCAGTCATGATGAATTGTCGCTGGTCGCCACTGTTGCCTTGCGCCAATATCTGCGAGGGATCGCGCTTGGCGGCATAGATGCTGGCAAGCCCCTCGGCCGTCTTCTTGGGTTGCACGATGGCCCAGTCGTAGTTGTACGAGTCCAGCGCGGGCGGTTCCCAAGCGGGGCCGGGCAGCACCAGAGTGGCGTAGGGGTCCGGGCTTGCGCGGTAGGGCGGTCCCAGCACGGGAGGCTCGTCTGCCCATGCGTGCCGTTGGCGCAAGTAGCGTTGCGCCTTGCGGCCCTGGGCGTCACGCGTCACGACTTCAAACGCGTTGCCGGACTTGTCTTGATAGGAAATGGTGCGCAGCAGCCGGCCCGCGGCGTCATGCACGTAGCGGGCCATGGGCCGGGAGGCCACGGCGCAATCGTTGGCGCCAAGCTCGGCGAGCCAGCCGTGGGTGTCGTAGCGCAGACAGTAGCGTGTTGGCCGGTTGGGCCGACCGTCCCATGCGCGCGAGCGTTCCTCGTAGCCAGTCAAGCGGCCGCTGGCGTCATAGTAGAAGCGCGTTTCAGCGTCTGGCGGGGGCAGCGCGGCCTTGCCTGATTCGCGGACCTCGTGGACGGTGCTGGCACTGTAGCGGGCGATGCCGCACAAATGCTGGCGGCCGCCGGGAGCGCTTTCCCAGCGCAGCATGGTGACGCCGATGCGGGCGTCCGGCGCGGCGGCGTAGACGGACCAGTCCACCTGTTCGGCCCAGATGGTGGCGGAGGCACGCCCGCCCGTGTCGATGGCGACGCCAGGCAGCCATGACCGGATACGCGAGCCGTCCAGCGCCAGCAAGGTATTGGTGTCGTCCAGGGAGATGTCCATCACCCCGGTGTGGCGCTGCGCGGACGCGGCTAGCGGTTCGCAGACGGCGCTGGCCAGCCCCGGCGCCGTGGATAGCACCGCCAGGGCAAGCAGGCGCCGCGCGGATTCAAAGCGCGGCATTGTGCAGGTAGGCGATCAGCCCCCAGAGCTCGCTGCCGACGCCACCCAGGCGCAAGGCGCTGTTGCGGGTGTCCATCAGCAGGAAGGGATAGGCGTTGCGCTCCAGTTTGCCGGGAGGCGGCAGCCTGTAGGGCGTGAAGTGCTCGCCCGACAGCAGGTAGGTATTGGTCATGTCGCCCACATCCACATGCAGGTACCAGACGGTCAGGTCGGCGACGTTCAGGGCCGCGTCCGTTTCCGGATACAGGCCGCCCTGGCCGGCGGGGATGGCGCTGTCCAGCACGGCCATGAACACGGCGCGTGGGCCGGGTTTGGGAAAGTAGGTCTCTTCACCGCCGCGCTGCGTGAACGCTTGGCGGATGAATCCTGCACCGCGCGTGCCGGGCACCACCGTGCGGGCGAACATCGCGTCCAGCTGGGCCTCCGACAAGGGGCCGGGCGTAGCGGACAACTGGTCCAGGTCCTGCTTGAAAGCGCTCAGCCAGGTCCGGTAACGCGCGAGCTCAGCCGCGCGGTTGAACTCCTGGGCCAGGGCATTGCCGGCCAGCAGGAGGCCCAGACAGCCCAGGCACAGCCAGGCCGCCAGCCAGCGGCGGATCCAGGAACTCGCTGTCGACCCGCCGCGGGGCGTCAATGGGAAACGGACTTCGAGAAGACGTTCATCACCACCACGCCGGCGATGATGAGGCCGATGCCGATGAGAGCGGGCGTGTCCAGGTGCTGCTTGAACAGCACCGCGCCCACGATGGAGATCAGCACGATGCCCACGCCGGACCAGATGGCGTAGGCGATGCCCACGGGGATCTCGCGCAGCGTCAGCGACAGGAAGTAGAACGAGATCAGGTAGCCGACCACCGTGATGATGGATGGCGTCAGGCGGGTGAAGCCTTCGGATCCCTTGAGCGCGCTGGTCGCGAAGATCTCGGCGATGATGGCCACGCCCAGGTAGAGCCACTTCATTTGCGCGTTCCTTCGGATTGTCGCAGCAGTACCAGCAGGGCGCCGGCGCCGCCTTCGCGCTCGGGCGCCTCGGAAAACGCCAGCACGTCGTTCTTCTGCACCAGCCAGGTGCGGGCCTTGTCCTTGAGCACCGGTTCCAGCCCCTGCGAGCCATAGCCCTTGCCGTGCACGATGCGCACGCAGCGGATGCCGTGCTCCTGGCATTCGTCCAGGAACGACAGCAGGGCATGGCGGGCCTGTTCCACGCGCAGTCCGTGCAGATCGAGTTCGGCGCCGGCGCGCCACTGGCCGCGGCGCAGGTTGCGCGCGGTGTCGGGCGCGGCGTCGCTGCGCACGAAGGCCGTGCCAGCTTCGGACAGCAGATGCGTGATTTCGCCGCCGTCGGACACGCCGGTATCGGCGCGCGTGGGCGCTTCGCCCAGCGCGTTGGCCCGGCGCAGTGCGGGCGCGGGTTCCGCCACGGGCTTGTGTTCCACCCGCGCGGCCTGCTTGATCGGCGTGACCGACTGCATCGTGCGCTTGAACGCCGCCATGTCGTCCACGGGGGCGGTTTCGGGCTTTTTCAGCACCGCCACCCGCTGGGCGAGGGCGGCGCGTTCGCGTTCGGCCTGCAGGTCTTTCTTCAGGCGTTTCAGGTCGGCCAGGCCGACCTTACTGCCCCGCATTCTCCAGCCACCGTTGTGCGTCCAGCGCGGCCATGCAGCCGGTGCCGGCGCTGGTGATGGCCTGGCGGTAGACGTGGTCCTGCACGTCGCCGGCGGCGAACACGCCAGGGACCGACGTCATCGTGGCCATGCCGGACAGGCCGCTCTTGGTGACGATGTAGCCGTCCTTCATTTCCAGCTGGCCCTGGAAGATCTCGGTGTTGGGCTGGTGGCCGATGGCGATGAAGGCGCCGGTGACCGCCATGTCTTCGGTGGCGCCGGTGTCCACGTGGCGTACGCGCACGCCGGTAACACCGCTGTCGTCGCCCAGCACTTCTTCCAGGGTATGGAACAGTTTCAGTTCCATATTGCCGGTCTCGACCTTGCTCATGAGCTTGTCGACCAGGATGGGCTCGGCGCGGAACTTGTCGCGGCGATGGATCAGGGTGACCTTGCGGCAGATGTTCGACAGGTACAGCGCTTCTTCCACGGCGGTATTGCCGCCGCCGACCACGACCACGTCCTGGTTGCGGTAGAAGAAGCCGTCGCAGGTGGCGCAGCCGGACACGCCGCGGCCCATGAAGGCCTCTTCCGAGGGCAGGCCGATGTACTTGGCCGAGGCGCCGGTGGCGATGATGAGGGCGTCGCAGGTGTAGATCTTGCCGGTGTCGCCCGTGAGGGTGAAGGGGCGCTTGGACACGTCGACCTTGGCAATGTGGTCGAAGATCATTTCGGTGTTGAAACGTTCGGCGTGCTTCTGGAAGCGCTGCATCAGGTCCGGACCCTGCACGCCATCGGCGTCGGCCGGCCAATTGTCGACGTCCGTGGTGGTCATGAGCTGGCCGCCTTGGGCCAGACCTGTAACAAGAACAGGGCTCAAATTGGCGCGTGCCGCATAGACGGCCGCCGTGTAACCGGCAGGGCCGGAACCGAGTATCAAAACTTTAGCGTGCGTAGGCGTGGACATGGGCGGGTATCTTTAGGTTAACGCCCAATTATAATGAGCCGCATGCCGCGTATCTCGACTGCTTCTCCGCGCGCCTCGCGCAACACCCGTAACGGGCCTTCCCCCCTGCAGACGCGCCTTTCCGCGCTGCTGCGTGAAGCCCGTTGGATCCTCTTCGCCGCCCTGGCGGCCTGGCTGACGCTGGTGCTGGCCACCTGGAACGCCGCCGACCCGGGCTGGTCGCATTCCGTCCCCGCCGGCGCCATCCACAACAAGGGCGGGACCCTGGGCGCCTATCTGGCGGATATCCTGCTCTATCTGTTCGGTTTTTCCGCCTGGTGGTGGGTGATCCTGCTGCTGCACCGGGTGCGCGCGGGTTACCGCCGCCTGGCCAGCCATCTTCGCGTTACCAATAGTAAGCAGCCGGAAGTGTTGCCCCGCGTCCACTGGGAAGAGGGCATCGGTTTCTTCCTGTTGCTGGTCGGCTCGCTGGGCATGGAAGCGCTGCGCCTGGCCAGCCGCGGCACGCATTTGCCCGGCGCCTCGGAGAACACCAGCGGCGCCGGCGGCGTGATCGGCCAGACGCTGGCCGACCTGATCGGCCGCAGCATCGGCTTCACCGGCAGCACGCTGGCCTTCCTGGTCATGCTGGCCATCGGCCTGAGCCTGTTCTTCTCGTTCTCGTGGCTGGCCATCGCCGAACGCGTAGGCTCCTGGCTGGAAGGCCTGGTGCGCCGTGTGCGCGATTCCTATGCCGCCCGCGAAGACCGCAAGGTCGGCGAGGTCGCCAAGGCCGTGCGCACCGAACAGGTCGTGGCCAAGCAGGAAAAGCTGGTCCACGAGCAACCGGTGCGGATCGAACCCGCGATCACCGTGGTGCCCAAGTCCGAACGGGTCGAAAAGGAAAAGCAGCAATCGCTGTTCTTCGCGCCCTCGGGCGGCGCCGAAGGCGATCTGCCGGCGCTCAGCCTGCTGGATCCGCCCCTGGCCAACCAGGAAACGGTGTCGGCCGAAACCATTGAATTCACCTCGCGCCTGATCGAAAAGAAGCTGGCCGACTTCGGCGTGTCGGTCACCGTGGTGGCGGCGCAGGCCGGCCCGGTCATCACGCGCTACGAAATCGAGCCCGCCACGGGCGTGAAGGGCAGCCAGATCGTCAACCTGGCCAAGGACCTGGCGCGCGCGCTGAGCCTGGTCAGCATCCGGGTGGTGGAAACCATTCCGGGCAAGAACCTGATGGGCCTGGAACTGCCCAACCCGCGCCGCCAGATGGTGCGTCTGTCCGAGATCCTGGGTTCGCAGACCTATCACGCCAGCCATTCCGTCGTCACCATGGCGCTGGGCAAGGACATCGCCGGCAATCCAGTGGTGGCCGACCTGGCCAAGATGCCTCACCTGCTGGTGGCGGGCACGACCGGTTCGGGCAAGTCGGTAGGGATCAACGCCATGATCCTGTCGCTGCTGTACAAGGCGGACGCGTCCCACACCCGGCTGATCCTGATCGACCCGAAGATGCTCGAAATGAGCGTCTACGAAGGCATCCCGCACCTGCTGGCGCCGGTGGTCACCGACATGCGCCACGCCTCCAACGCGCTGAACTGGTGCGTGGGCGAAATGGAAAAGCGCTACCGCCTGATGAGCAAGATGGGCGTGCGCAACCTGGCGGGCTACAACACCAAGATCCGCGACGCGATCAAGCGCGAGGAACCCATCCCGAATCCGTTCTCGCTGACCCCGGACGCGCCGGAACCCCTGTCGCCGCTGCCCACCATCGTGGTGGTCATCGACGAGCTGGCCGACCTGATGATGGTGGTGGGCAAGAAGATCGAAGAGCTGATCGCCCGCCTGGCGCAGAAGGCGCGCGCCGCCGGCATCCACCTGATTCTGGCCACGCAGCGTCCCAGCGTGGACGTGATCACGGGCCTGATCAAGGCCAACATCCCGACGCGCATCGCGTTCCAGGTGTCGTCCAAGATCGACTCCCGCACCATTCTTGACCAGATGGGCGCCGAAACCCTGCTGGGCCAGGGCGACATGCTCTACATGCCGCCGGGCACCGGCTTGCCGGTGCGTGTGCACGGGGCGTTCTGCAGCGATGACGAAGTGCACCGCGTGGTGGAAAGCCTCAAGGCGCAGGGCGAACCGAATTACATCGAAGGCCTGCTGGAAGGCGGCCTGGACGGCGACGCGGGCGAAGGCGCCAGCAGCGTCACGGGCATCGGCGGCGACGCCGAATCGGATCCGATGTACGACCAGGCTTGCGAAGTGGTGCTCAAGCACCGCCGCGCGTCCATTTCGCTGGTGCAGCGCCACCTGCGCATTGGTTACAACCGTGCTGCCCGGTTACTGGAGCAGATGGAGCAATCGGGTATGGTGTCGGCGATGCAATCCAATGGCAACCGCGAGATCCTCGTTCCCGCAGCCGCCGCCGCCCGAGAGGAAGCTTGATGAAGATGTTCCGTTGCCTGGCCGCCGTCGCGGCCCTGAGCCTGGCGCCCGCCATGGCGTTCGCCGCCAGCGCGCAGGAGCAACTGCGCGCCTTCGTGGCCACGGTGACCTCGGCCACCGGCTCGTTCTCGCAGTACACGGTCAACAACCAGGGCCGCACGCAGCCCGCCCAGACTGGCGTGTTTTCGTTCCAGCGCCCCGGCAAGTTCAAGTGGGCAGTGCAGAAGCCCTATGAGCAACTGGTGATCTCGGACGGCCGCCAGGTATTCCAGTTCGATCCGGACCTGGCCCAGGTGACCGAACGCAAGGTCGATGCCGCCATCGGAACCTCGCCGGCGGCCATCCTGTTCGGCTCGGGTTCGCTGGAGCAGTCGTTCGATGTTTCGGCCTTGCCGGCCAAGGACGGGATCGACTGGCTGCGCGCCAAGCCGCGCACCGCCGATGCGGGCTTTTCGCGCGTTGACATCGGCATGAAGGACAACCTGCCGGTGCGCGTGGAGTTGCTGGATTCGTTCGGCCAGACCACCAGGGTGGACCTGTCTGGCATCGCCGCCAACCCGCAGCTGCCGGCCAAGGAATTTCAGTTCGTCGCGCCCAAGGGCGTGGATGTAGTGAAGATGTGATGAAAAAAGCCCGGCAACGCCGGGCTTTTTTTGGGGGGCAGCTCTGCATCGGGAGGCCTTTCCCCGCCGGGCCGCCCCAAGGGGAAAGCGCCCCCTCGGGGGGCAGCTAGCCCGCCTTAGCGGGCGCGGCGTGGGGGCGTTTATACGCGATGCAGTCGACCTCGACTTTTGCATCCACCACCAGCGACGACTGCACGCAGGCCCGGGCCGGCGGATTCTCGCCGAAGTATTCCTTGAACACCTTGTTGAACGACGCGAAGTCACGCGCGTCGTCCAGCCATACGCCGCAGCGCACGACGTGCTCGGGGCCGTAGCCGGCTTCCTTCAGGATGGCCAGCACCTGCTGGATGGCCTTGTGCGACTGGGTCACGATGCCGCCTTCGACGACTTCGCCGTTTTCCATCGGCACCTGGCCGGACACGTGCAGCCAGCCGTCGGCCGCGACCGCGCGCGAGAAGGGCATGTGCGAGCCGCCCTGGCCGGTGCCGCCGGCGACGCCGTAGCGGGTGATGCCGTTGTTGTCGGCGGTGGGGGCAGTGCTCATGGTTCTCTCCTTGAAATGAGGGTCTGTCTGGCGTCGGGCGCCTATTGGAAGTTCTTGCGCAGGTCGCCGCTGCGCGGCAGCCAGCGGCCGGCGCGGTCGCCGGTGGCCTCGCCCTGGCGGTAGGACAGGGCGCCATTGACCCAGACCGCCTCGATGCCGGCCGCGGTCTGCACCGGCTCGGCGAAGGTGGCGCGGTCGATGACCGTGGCGGGGTCGAACAGCACCAGGTCCGCGTGGTAGCCCTCGCGCACCAGGCCGCGCTCGGCCAGGCCGAAGCGGGCGGCGGACAGGCCCGTCATCTTGTGCACGGCCTCGGCCAGCGGGAACAGCCCCACGTCGCGGCTGTAGTGCCCCAGCACGCGCGGGAACGCGCCCCAGAGCCGCGGGTGCGGCATGGGATCGTTGGGCAGGCCGTCGGAGCCCACCATGGTGAGCCGGTGCGACAGCACGCGGCGCACGTCGTCTTCGTGCATGTTGTGGTAGACGGCGCCGGCCGGCTGCAGGCGCGCGGCCGTTTCCAGCAAGCTCAGGCCCCAGTCGGCGGCGATGTCGGCCAGCTTGCGGCGGGCCTGCTCCGGATGCGGCACGGACCAGGTGATGTCGATGTCGAATTCGTCCGTGACCTGCTTCAGGTCCAGCGTCGACGAGCTGGCCGAATAGGGATAGCAGTCGCAGCCCACGTGCTGCAGGCGGCCGGCGGTTTCCAGCGTGGCCAGGACTTCCTTCGTGCGGCCCCAGTTGCCGGCGCCGGCGCACTTCAGGTGCGACACCACCACCGGCACGCGGGCGTGCCGGGCGATGTCGAAGGCTTCCTGCATGGCGTCCAGGATGGCGGCGAATTCCGAGCGCAGATGGGTGGTGTAGAGCGCGCCGAACTCGTCCAGGGCCTCGGCCAACAGCTTGACCTCTTCGGTGTCGGCGTCGAAGGCGGAGGCATAGGCCAGCCCGGTGCTCAGGCCGACGGCGCCATGGGCCAGCGCGTCGCGCAGCTGCTCGCGCATCGCCAGGACCTCGTCGCGCGTGGCGGCGCGGTCCAGCCGGTCCATGTGGTTGCTGCGCAAGGCGGTATGGCCGACCAGCGCGGCCACGTTCACGGCAGGCCGCGCGGCCTCGATGGCGCGGGTGTAGTCGGCGAAGGTGGGATAGCTGAAGTCGGCGCGGGCGCCCAGCAGGTTCATCGGGTCCGGCGGTTCGCCGCGCAGGGCCACGGGCGAGGCGCTGATGCCGCAATTGCCCACCACCACGGTAGTCACGCCTTGGGACAGCTTGGGCAGCATGTCCGGCGTGCGGATGACATTGGTGTCGTCATGGGTGTGCACGTCGATGAAACCGGGGGCCAGCGCCAGGCGGGTGCCATCGATGATCTGGCGCGCCGCCGCGCCGGGCAGGTCGCCGATGGCGGCGATGCGGCCGTCGGCCAGCGCCACGCTGGCGCGGTAGGCGGGTTCGCCGGTGCCGTCCAGGACCAGCACATTGCCTATGAGGGTGTCGTACATCTTGTGTTCCAGTTCAATCGCCCAGCGGCAGGCGGTTCGGGCCGCCGCGGTGTTCGTCCAGCGCCAGCTTGATGCGGCGCAGGCGCTCCCGGTTTTCTTCCTGGTTCAACATGGCCAGTTCGGTCGAGAGCAGGTCTATGGCCAGCATCATTGCGTAGCGCGATGCCGATGGCTTGTAGATGAAGTCGGTTTCGTCGGTGCGGATGGGCAGCACCACGTCGGCCAGTTCGGCCAGGGCGGAGGTCGCGTCGGTGATGGCGACGATGCGCGCCTGGTATTGCTTGACGATGCGGGCCGCGCCCACGATTTCAGGCGTGAGGCCCGAGGCCGACAGGATCAGCACCGCATCGCGCTCGTCCAGCGTGGCCGCGACCATGCGCAGCAGCACCGCGTCGCTGTAAACGGCGATGGGATAGCCCAGGCGCACCAGGCGCGACTGCACTTCCTGTGCCAGCACGGCGGACGCTCCGCCCATGCCGAACACGTAGATCATGCGCGCGCCGTCGACGATGCCGGCGGCGGCTTCGAACAGCTGCTCGGTGAAGTTGGGCAGATGCGCGCGCAGCGTGCTTTCGATGTCGGCGTAGATGCGGGCGTAGAAGGTGCTTTCCTCGGGCGGCGCGCTGGGGTCCAGGAAGCGGCTGCCCACGGTGCTGGCCTGGGCCAGCTTCAGCTTCAGATCGCGGGTGTCGTCGCAGCCGACCGTGCGCGCGAAGCGCGAGATGGTGGCGATGCTGACGCCGGCCTTGGCCGCCAACTGGTCGACGGTGGCGCTGGCGCCCCAGATGATGTCGTCCAGGATGGCGTCGGCGACCTTGCGCTCGGTCACGCTCAGCGAGTCCCGCCGACTGCGTATCTGGAAGACGATGTCGCGGATGATGTTCATGTGGGCTTCCTGGGTCTGGTCTGGACAGGGCGGCGTTCAGGCCGCCAGCTCGGCGTCGCCGATGCGCGAACACGCCACATAGTGGCCGGGGCCGACGTTGGCGGCCTGCGCCTCGGTGGTCGCGCAGCTGTCGATGGCGTACGGGCAGCGGGTGCGGAACACGCAGCCGGAGGGCGGATTGACCGGGCTGGGGATATCGCCCTTCAACAGGATACGCGAGCGCGGCGCGCGCGGGTCCGGCACCGGCGCGGCGGACAGCAGCGCGCGGGTATAGGGATGGCGGGGGCGCGCGTAGACCTCGCTGGTCGGGCCGCGTTCCATGACGCGGCCCAGGTACATCACCACGACCTCGTCGCACAGGTAGTCCACCACCGCGAGGTCGTGGGCCACGAACAGCATGGTCAGGCCCAGGTCGCGCTGCAGGTCCTGCAGCAGGTTCAGCACCTGCGCCTGCACCGATACGTCCAACGCGGACACCGGCTCGTCGGCCACGATGAAGTCGGGTTCGACCGCCAGCGCGCGGGCGATGCCGATGCGCTGGCGCTGGCCGCCGGAGAACTCGTGCGGATAGCGGCGGCTGTGCTCGGCGTTCAGGCCCACGCGTTCCAGCAGTTCGCCGATGCGGGCCATGCGGCGGTTCTGGGCCAGCCGGTGGGTATCCAGGGCCTCGCCCAGGATTTCGGCCACCGTCATGCGGGGGTTGAGGCTGGCGTAGGGATCCTGGAACACGATCTGCATGCGGCGGCGCCAGGGCAGCATCTGCTTTTCGGACAGCTTGGTGATGTCCTGGCCGTCGAACAGGATGCGGCCGGCGGTGGGCGCGAACAGGCGCAGCAGCGCGCGGCCGGTGGTGGTCTTGCCGGAGCCGGATTCTCCGACCAGGCCGACGATGGTGTTGCGCGGCACGTCGAAGCTGACGCCGTCCACGGCCTTCACGACCGGCGCGTGGCGCGCCTGCGAGGTGGGGAAGTGGACTTTCAGGTCCTGGATCCGCACCAGCGGCTCTTCGGCGCGGATGGGAATGGGGCTACTCGTCATATCGGATTCACCTTGATGCAGCGCGCGCGGTGGTCGGTCTGCACCGGCAGGAGTTCGGGCACGGCGGCGCGGCAGTCGTCGGCGGCCAACGGGCAGCGCGGCGCGAAGGTACAGCCGGCCGGCAGCGACAGCACGCTGGGCACGTTGCCGGGAATCGCGCGCAGCCGTTCGCCCGAGGCCAGCAGGGCGGCGGTGGGGATGCAGGACAGCAGGCCGCGGGTGTAGGGGTGCGTGGGCTTCTCGAACAGGTCGTAGACGCCGGCGTCCTCGACCACGCGGCCGGCGTACATGACCGCCACGCGGTGCGCGATCTCGGCCACCACGCCCAGGTTGTGCGTGATGAACAGGATGCTCATGTTCATCTCGGCCTGCAGCCGGCGCAGCAGGTCCAGGATCTGCGCCTGCACGGTCACGTCCAGCGCGGTGGTGGGCTCGTCGGCAATCAGCACGGCGGGGTTGCAGGCCAGGGCCAGCGCGATCATCACGCGCTGGCGCATGCCGCCCGACATCTGGTGCGGGTATTCGTTGACGCGCCGGTCGGCCGCCGGGATCTCCACGCGTTCCAGCATCTCGCGGGCGCGCCGCAAGGCCGACTCGTAGGATCCGCCTTCGTGCTGCTGCACGGCCTCGGCGATCTGGTCGCCCACCGTGTACAGCGGGTTCAGGCTGGTCATGGGCTCCTGGAAGATCATGGCGATTTCGGCGCCGCGGATCTTGCGCAGGGTGGCGGGCGTGGCCTGGGCCAGATCGTGCTGCGCGCCCTGGCGGTCGCGGAACAGGATCTTGCCGGCCTCGATGCGGCCCGCCGGCTTGGGCAGCAGGCCCATGATGGACAGGCTGGTCACGGATTTGCCGGAGCCGGACTCGCCGACGATGGCCAGCGTTTCGCCGCGGGCCAGGTCGAAGGTCACGCCGTCCACGGACTTGGCGATGCCGTCGCGGCTGTGGAACCAGGTCTTGAGCCCTTCCACGGAAAGCACGACGTCTCGGGTGCTTGCGGTCATGATTACAGCTCCTTGCGCAGGCGCGGGTCGAGGACGTCGCGCAGGCCGTCGCCGACCAGTTGCAGCGACAGCACGGACAACACGATGGCGATGCCGGGGAAGATCATGATCCAGTCGGCCGAGCCCATGTATTGCTGGCCGGCGTTGATCATGGTGCCCCAGGTGGGGATGTCGGGCGACACGCCCACGCCCAGGAACGACAGGCCGGCTTCGGCCAGGATCGCGTAGGCGAAGATGAACGTGCCTTGCACCAGGATGGGCGACACCAGGTTGCGCAGCACGTGCACGGTGACGATGCGCCAGGTGGGCACGCCCAGCGCCCGCGCCGCTTCGACGAATGGCAGTTCGCGGATCACCAGGGTCGAGGCGCGCACGATGCGCGCCAGGCGCGGCGTGTAGACGATGCCCAGCGCGATCACCACGTTGACCAGCGAGGGGCCCAGCGCGGCCACCAGCGAGATCGCCAACAGAATGTCGGGGAAGGCCATCATGGCGTCGATCAG
Source organism: Achromobacter pestifer (assembly GCF_013267355.1). NCBI lineage: Bacteria > Pseudomonadati > Pseudomonadota > Betaproteobacteria > Burkholderiales > Alcaligenaceae > Achromobacter > Achromobacter pestifer. Next base: position 1,381,200 of record NZ_CP053985.1, on the reverse strand, counting down.
GCGCGACACGAACTTGTCCGCCGTGCGGAAGAAGCCCGCGATCAGGCCCAGTGCGATGCCCAGGATGCTGGACACGATCACGACGGAAAAGCCCACCATCAGCGACAGGCGGCCGCCGTGGATGACGCGGCTGAACACGTCGCGGCCGAAGTCGTCGGTGCCGAACCAGTGCGCGGCGCCTGGCGCCTTCAGCCGGTTCATGATGGACAGTTTGAACGGATCGTAGGGGCTGATCCAGGGCGCCAGCAGCGCGGCCAGGACCAGCACGACGATCACGATCAGGCTGATCAGCACGGTCTTGCGCGAGACCAGCAGGCGCAGCACCTGCCAGCGGTCGGCGCCGGCGGCGGAATTTGCGGAAGTTGCGATAGCCATATCAGTAGCGCACTCGTGGGTCGACCAGCAGGTACAGCAGATCGATGATGAGATTGATCAGGACGTAAATGGCCGCGATGATCAGCAGTGCGCCCTGGATGACGGGGTAGTCGCGGCGCAGCACCGCCGACACCACCAGGCTGCCGACGCCGGGCAGGCCGAACACGGTTTCGGTCACGACCGCGCCGCTGATCAACAGCGCAGTGGTGAGGCCCAGCACCGTCAGGATCGGGATCAGCGCATTGCGTACGGCGTGCTTCAGGATTACCTTGCTTTCGGGCAGGCCCTTGGCGCGCGCGGTGCGCACGTAGTCGTCGCGCAGTACGTCCAGCATGCTGGCGCGGATGAAGCGGGTGATCAGCGCCGAGTTCACCAGGCCCAGCACCACGGCCGGCAGGATCAGGTGCGACAGCCGGGTCATGAGCGAGGCGTCGGGCCCGCCGTAGCCGGCCACGGGCAGCCATCCCAGCTTGACCGAGAACACCTGCATCAGCAGCAGACCCAGCCAGAAGCTGGGCACGCTGGAGGTGAACATCGAGAACGACAGTACCGACTGGTCCAGCGTGGTGCCGCGCTTGACCGCGGACAGTATCCCCACCGGCAGGGCGATGGCGCTGGCGATCAGCAGAGCCATGAGCGTCAGCAGGATGGTGGGTTCGGCGCGGTCGGCCAGCGCCGACAGCACCGGCTTGTTCATGAAGATGGATTGGCCCAGGTCGCCTTGGGCCAGCTTGCCCAGCCACGACAGGTATTGAACGGCCATCGGCTGGTCCAGTCCGAGCTGGGTGCGCAGCGCGGCGATGTCCTGCTGGCTGGCCTGCGGACCCAGCATCACGGCGGCGGGGTCGCCCGGCGTGACGCGGATGATCACGAACACGATGGTCGCGACGATGAACATCACAACCACCAGCCCGACCAGCCGGTTTAAGAGATAACGCAACACGATGGATGTCCTAAAAAAGCGTCGTATCGTGGGGAGAGGGTGGCGCGCTTGTGGGGATGGCGCGCTCCATGCGGGGCATGCGTGATGGGCTGCGCGCGGCAGGCAGGCTCATTAATGCCTTGTCCCTGCCGCGCGGATCCCGCTTACTTGGACTTCCAGGCGTTCCAGAAGTAGGGCCACGGCACGGCCTTGGTGCCTTGCAGCGACGGCGAGCGGGCCGCCTGGGCGTTGAAGTCACCGACCTTGATGAAGGGCACTTCGTCGTACACGGCCTGCTGCACGTCAGCCCAGCGCTTGATGCGTTCTTCCTGGTTGCCGGCCTGGTTGAAGGCGTCCAGCGCCTGGTTGCGGCGCGGCGTGTCCCACCAGCCCGGCGCGTCCTTGGACGGGAAGTCGATCAGGGCGGGCTCGGGCAGGAAGGGGCTGTGCGTGATGAAAATATCCCATACGGCCGGATCCTGGCGGCGCTGCGTCAGCGTGGCCCAGTCCACCACCTGCATGTCCACGGTGAAGCCGGCGGCCTTCAGGTATTCGGCGGCCACCAGGGCCATCTTGTAGTGGAACTCGTACTGCTGGCTGGTCAGGATGCGGACCTTGCGGTCCTGCACGTTGGCGCCGTCCACCAGTTTCTTCGCCGCTGCGGCGTCGGCCTTGTTGTAGACCTTGCCGCCCAGCGACGTGGCCCAGGGGTAGCCCTCGGGATACAGGTCGCCGTTGAGCTTGTAGAAGTTCTTGTCGCCGAAGGCGGCGTACAGCATGTCTTCTTCGTTGAGCGCCAACTGCACGGCCTGGCGGACCGCCTGGTTCGACATGATGCCTTGCTTGGTGTTGAGCACCAGGCGCGGCCAGCCGAAGGGCTTGAGCATGACAGGATCGGAGCGGCCGTTCTTGAGCTTGGGCAGCGACTCCACCGGCAGCGAGTCGACGTAGTCGAACTGTCCAGCGACCGCGCTTTCGACGCGGGTGTTGGCATTGCTGACCGGCACGAAGCGGATCTCGTCCAGGTACTGCTTGCGTGCGCCGCCAAAGCCGTCGGGCTCGCCTTCGCGCTGCTTGTAGCCTTCGAAGCGCACCAGCTGGATGTACTGGTCGGGCACGCGCGCCTTCAATTGGTACGGGCCGGTGCCGACGAATTCGGTCAGGGCCGGCGCGATCTTGCCCTTGGGCATGACGACGGCGGCGCTGTTGTTCATGGCCAGCAGCGCCGTCAGCGGCGCATAGGGCTGCTTGAGCGTGATGCGGATGGTGTTGGCGTCCGGCGCTTCGATGCCGGTGATGATCTTGGCGGCCATCTTGCCGCGCGTGGCGGTCTCGGTCCAGCGCTTGAGCGAAGCCAGCACGTCGGACGAATCCATCTTGGAGCCGTCATGGAAGGTGATGCCCTGGCGCAGCGGGATCGTGTAGGTCAGTCCGTCGGCCGAGACTTCCGGCAGCTTGTCGGCCAGCAGCGGGGTCAGGTTCCACTTGCCGTCGAAGGTGTACAGCGTTTCGAAGAAGTGCTGGGTCAGGATGCCCACCAGGTCGGCCGTGCTGGTCATCGGATCCAGCGTGGGCGGCTCGCCTATGGTGGCGACCGAGATCGTGCCTCCCTTGATCGGCGTGGCACAGAGGGCGGGGGTCGACAATGCGGTCAAGCCAATTGCGCCGGCCAGCAGCAGGCTATTGAGCCCACCGCCTCGACGGGAGGTACGGAAGTTCATGATTCTCTCTCCAGAGGGTCAAAAACGGGTTTTGCTTGTAGTTAGATGAGTGCGCCGGGGTTCCGCGATGCTTCCTGCCCCCGTTCCGGCGCGGCGGGCAGGGACGTTCAGAAGAAGGTTTCGGCCACGTCGGTGACGCGGTATTGCTCGTCCACCAGCAGCACCTGGCGCCACTTGTCGAAGGTCAGGCAGGGGTGGGAGATGTCGAAGGCGATCATGTCGCCGACCTGGATGTCGTCGCCTGCGCCGATCTGCATGAAGGCGTGCTGGTCCATCATCGCGCTCAGCTTCCAGTGCGCGGGAGCCTGGCCGGGCGCGGTGTCGCGCCCTGGGCGGTACAGCGCGGCGGGCGTGGGCAGGCCAGCGTCGAAGGCAGCGTCGCGCTTGCCCATGGCGATGATGGCGCGGCCCGCTTCGGGCAGCGACTGCACATAGGCCCAGACCTGCAGGGCGGGCTGCAGGCCGGGTTCCATCTTTTGGGCGACGGGGTTGTGGGCGTTGATGCGCTCGGCGGCCGAGCGGTAGATGCCGACGTCGTGCGACAGGTAGCAGCCGGGGCGCAGCACGATTTCCAGCGGCGCGCCGATGTCCAGCTGCGAGAACTCCTCGGCCACCACGTCGAACCAGGCGGAGCCGGCGCCAGAGATCAGCGCCGGGCCATTCTTGCGCAGGCGGCCGGCGGCGGCCAGGCCGCGCAGGGCGTCGGCCGCGCGGCGCAGGAAGGCGCGGATGGCGTCTTCTTCCTGCAGCACGCCCTCGTAGACTTCGATGCCGGCCAGGGCCAGGCCGGGCCATTTGCCGATCTCGTCGACCAGGGCCTGCAATTGAGCGTCGTCGCGCACGCCTGTGCGGCCGCCTTGCGGACCCAGCTCGATCAGCACCGGCAGGGTCAGGCCCTGTTCGCCGAAGTAGGCGCCCAGTTGCGCCGCGTTGGCGGGAGAGTCCACGATGCAGAAAAAGGTGAAGGCCGGGTCGCGCAGCAGGCGCGCGATGATGGCCATGTTGGCGCGGCCCACCAGCTGGTTGGCCATCAGTATCCGGCGCACGCCGTGTTGGTAGGCCGCCTGGACCTGCGGCGCGGTCGCCAGCGTGATGCCCCAGGCGCCGCCTGCGATCTGGCGCTGGAACAGCGCCGGGCTCATGGTGGTCTTGCCGTGCGGCGCCAGCTTGACCTTGTACGCTTCCATGAAGCGCTGCATCCATTGCAGGTTGTGGCGCACGCGGGCTTCGTACAGCACCGCCACGGGCAGGCTCACGTCCTCATCGAGCAGGTTCCAGTTCAGCGCGGCCACGCCGGCGGTGGTACAGGACGCCGGAAAGGCGCCCAGGCCTTTGCCGTTCACGTCCAAGGGGGCAGCGGGGAAGGAGGAATTCGTCATGGGGGCGCCTGCTATGGAAAATATTTACGTCAAATCTGATTTTTTTCATTATCGTGAAAAGAATTTACAAGCGGGAGTTAGGAGTTTCCCGTAGTCGGCGCTGGCCGGCGGTTGGCGCGACAATAGGAAAAACCTCCGACACAAGGAAGCGTCATGCTGAAAGTTGCTTTGGGCCAGTTCGCCGTCAGCCGCGTCTGGGAAGAAAACGCCCAGGTCTGCATAGACCTGATGGAACGCGCCCGCGCCGGCGGCGCCGGCCTGCTGGTCTTGCCTGAAGGCATCCTGGCCCGCGACATCACCGATCCGCAGATCGTCCTGAAAGCCGCCCAGCCCCTGGACGGCCCCTTCATGAGCCGCCTGCTGGAAGCCAGCCGCGGCTCGCAACTGGCGACGATGATGTGCGTGCACGTGCCTACCGGGGAAGGGCGGGTCTGGAACACGCTGGTGACGCTGCGCGACGGCCAGATCCTGTCGCAATACCGCAAGCTGCACCTGTACGACGCCTTCAACATGAAGGAATCCACCAACGTCACCCCCGGCGTCGACATTCCGCCCCTGCTGGACATCGGCGGCCTGCGCGTCGGCCTGATGACCTGTTACGACGTACGCTTCCCCGAACTGGCGCGGCGTCTGGCGCTGGATGGCGCGGACCTGCTGGTACTGCCGGCAGCCTGGGTCCGCGGTCCGTTGAAGGAAATGCACTGGGAAGTGCTGGTCACGGCGCGTGCGCTGGAAAACACCTGCTACGTGGCAGCGGCGGGCGAATGCGGCGAACGCAACATCGGCTGCAGCATGGTGGTGGATCCGCTGGGCGTGGTGACGGCGCGCGCGGGCGAGGCCCCGGCGCTGGTGTTCGCCGATATCGACCCCGAACGCCTGGCCCATGCCCGCAAGGTGCTGCCGGTACTCGCGAACCGGCGCTTCGGGCCGCCGGGTCTGGCCTAGCGGTGCGCCGGGCGGGGGAAGGCTTGTGGCCATGGTGTAATGCTGACTTGAATTACTTGCTGTCTTCCCTCATCTCCTGCCAATGAGCAACGATCTCTTCGCGGCCGATCCTGCGCATCGGCCATACGTGCCCCTGGCCGAGCGGCTGCGCCCGCGCACCCTGTCCGACGTGGTCGGCCAGTCGCATCTGCTGGGGCCGGACAAGCCCTTGCGCGTCGCGTTTGAATCGGGCCGTCCGCACTCCATGATCTTCTGGGGGCCGCCCGGCGTGGGCAAGACCACGCTGGCGCGCCTGATGGCCGATGGCTTCGACGCGCAGTTCATCGCCATCTCGGCGGTGCTGGGCGGGGTCAAGGACATCCGCGACGCGGTCACCGTGGCCCAGATTGCGCAAGGCCAGGGACGCCGCACCATCCTTTTCGTCGACGAGGTGCACCGCTTCAACAAGGCGCAGCAGGACGCGTTCCTGCCCTATGTGGAAAGCGGGCTGTTCACCTTCATCGGCGCCACCACCGAGAATCCCTCGTTCGAGGTCAATTCGGCGCTGTTGTCGCGGGCGCGGGTGTATGTGCTGCAATCGCTCACGGCCGAGGAACTCCAGCAGTTGGTCGATCGCGCCGTGCAGGCCCTGAACGACGGACTGGACGAAGGCGAGCGCATCCATGTCGATGCAGACGCGCGTGAACAGCTGGCGGCCTGGGCCGACGGCGATGCGCGCCGCCTGATCAGCGCGGTCGAGGTGGTGGCCGAATCGGCGCAGGCCGCTGGCCGGGACACGGTGGACGCGGCTTGGCTGGAGATCTCGCTGTCGCAGAACCTGCGCCGCTTCGACAAGGGCGGCGACGCGTTCTACGACCAGATCAGCGCGCTACACAAGTCGGTGCGCGGCTCCAACCCCGACGCCGCACTGTACTGGTTCTGCCGCATGGTCGACGGCGGCGCCGATCCCAAGTACCTGTCGCGCCGCCTGGTGCGCATGGCCGTGGAGGACATCGGCCTGGCCGATCCCCGCGCCACGGACCTGGCCGTGAACGGCGCCGACATCTACGAGCGCCTGGGCTCGCCGGAAGGCGAGCTGGCGCTGGCGCAGGCCGTGGTCTACATGGCCTGCGCGGCCAAGTCCAATGCCGTCTACAACGCCTACAACCAGGCGCGCAAGTTCGCGGCCGAGCACGGCAGCGCGCCGGTGCCGATCCACCTGCGCAACGCACCGACCAAACTGATGAAACAGCTGGGCCACGGCCAGGCCTACCGCTACGCGCATGACGAGCCCCATGGCTACGCCGCCGCCGAGCAATATTTCCCCGATGGACTCAATCCCTCCTTCTATCGGCCGACCGATCGCGGCCTGGAGGCTAAAATCCAGCAAAAGCTGGCATTCCTGCGCGAGCTGGACGCCCAGGAACGTGCCAAGAAACGGTAACGGGCTGCGCCCGTTGCTTCACGCAACCTCACTGACATCACCATGCTAGACCCGATACTGCTGCGCAAAGACCTGCAAACCGTCGTCGACCGCCTCAAGAGCCGTGGCGTGTCCTTCGACACGGAACGGTTCAATGAGCTGGAATCCCGCCGCAAGGCCGTCCAGACCGAAACCGAGTCCCTGCAAGCCCGCCGCAACGCGCTGGCCAAGCAGATCGGCCAGCTCAAGGCCAAGGGCGAGGACGCCAGCGCCGTCATGGCCGAATCCCAGGCCGTGCCCGTGCGCCTGAAGCAGCTGGAAGAAGAGCTGGCCGCCTTGCAGCAGCCGCTCAACGAATTGCTGATGTCGGTGCCCAACCTGCCGCACGCCAGCGTGCCGCTGGGCGAATCCGCCGACGACAACGTCGAAGTGCGCCGTTGGCTGCCCGGGTCGGCTGGCGCCGACGGCAATCCGCCGGCCCTGGCGTTCGAGGCCCGCGACCACGTTGCCATCGGCGAACCGCTGGGACTGGACTTCGACATGGCCGCCAAACTGTCCGGCGCCCGCTTCTCGTTCATGCGCGGCCCGATCGCGCGCTTGCACCGCGCGCTGTCGCAGTTCATGCTGGATCTGCAGACCGGCACGCACGGCTATACCGAGTGCTACACCCCCTACATCGTCAACGCCTCGACGCTGTACGGCACGGGTCAGCTGCCCAAGTTCAAGGACGATATGTTCGCCGTGTCCAAGGGCGGCGGCGACGACGATCCCAAGGTCGACGACCAGGGCAAGCCGTACGTGCGTGAAGACCAGTACCTGATCTCCACCTCGGAAATCACCCTGACCAGCGTGGCGCGCGATACCATCCAGGCCGCCGCCGACTTGCCGCTCAAGCTCACCGCGCATACCCCGTGCTTCCGTTCGGAAGCCGGCAGCGGCGGCCGAGACACCCGCGGCATGATCCGCCAACACCAGTTCGACAAGGTCGAAATGGTCCAGATCACGCAGCCCGAACAGTCCTACGAGGCGCTGGAGGACATGGTCGGCCACGCCGAGCGCGTGTTGCAGCTGCTGGGCCTGCCGTACCGCGTGGTGCTGCTGTGCACGGGCGACATGGGCTTCGGTTCCACCAAGACCTATGACCTGGAAGTGTGGCTGCCGGCGCAGAACACCTGGCGCGAGATCTCGTCGGTGTCGAACTGCGAAACCTTCCAGGCCCGCCGCATGCAGGCGCGTTTCCGCAATGCCCAGGGCAAGCCGGAATACGTGCACACGCTCAACGGTTCCGGTTTGGCCGTGGGCCGCGCACTGGTCGCCGTGCTGGAAAATCACCAGCAAGCCGACGGCAGCGTGCTGATTCCGCAAGCGCTGCAGCCTTATATGGGCGGCCTGACGGTGCTGAATCCGGCGTCGAAAGCCTGACGTTTTCCAGCTGTCCATCCGTCATTTGGCGGAATAGAAGACGGAGCCTCCGGGCTCCGTTTTTTTTTATTATCTGTACATATTCCTGTCGCCTCGGGCCATTAACCTGCCGGCAAGAGAGTGTTTGATTATGATGTGAGCAATTGTGTATTCCAATAAAAGGGCCGGATAGTTACGGCACAATATGCCCCGTGTGCTACACGCTTCATTCACTTAAATAACAAGGAGTTGCCCATGACTTCAAGAATGATTGGAGATTTTCGTGTGAGATGCTCCGTGGCTCAGGAAGACGAGCAGGGTTACCGCGTGCAGATATGGACCCGCCGGGTCGGCGGCACTGCGCCGGAAAAATGCTGGACCGTGCCTGGGCAGGCGCCGTTTTCGAGCCTGGACGAAGCCGAGCAGGAAAGCCGGCAGCTGTTCCAGGGCATTAACGGTGTGCGTTTCAACGGTGAACCGGAGTTTGCTCATGCGTCCGCATAATGGTTGGTGGCGGTCGTCGAGCGAGCCTCGCCGTTGGATCGATCTCGTTCAGGAAACGCCGCGGTGGACGGATGGCAAGGCCAGCAAAACCCCGCAGCAACCGGCCGTGCTGGCCGGCAAACCCGTGCAGGCCCCGGCGGCCTGAGATGCTTTCCGCGCGGCACCGGACATTGCCCCGCAGAAAAAAAAGGCCACTCGCAAGAGTGGCCTTTGTCATTTCCCAGGTCAGCGGGCCTGCGCTTGAAGCGCGGCCTGCCGCTCAATCATCGCGGTCGTGTCCGCGGCCGCGGCCACGGTGATGATCATGCCCGCGTCCGCGGCCATAGTAGTAACCACGGTCATAGTAGCGGCCGCCGCCGCGGTAATAGACCGGCGCCGGGTAGACCACCGGAGGCGCGACATACACCGGGGCGGGGCGGTAATAGACGGGTGGCGGAGGCGCCACGTACACCGGCTGCGGCGCGACGTAGACCGGCGCGGGATACACAACGCCGGGTATGCCAATTGAGATACCGACGTCCACCCGAGCCAGGGCGACGCTGGAGATCAGCAGACCAGCGGCACCAGCACCAGCGATAAGCCATTTTTTCATGTTGCACCTGCCCGCCGCATGACGCAGCAAAGTTGAGTATTCGTTGATGCCATTTTCGGGCTTTTTGGTCAGGCAGAAGTAAGCGCGACGGCGTCAATCGCGACAATCCGCAACCGTCCCCGCAGATGTGGCATGCGGCTTGCTGCCCCGCAGCACCGCGGGTCCGCTCTGGCGCGGCCGCGATTGAAATGGATTGAAATCGCCTGGAATCAGGTGAAGCCGGACCGCCAGGTTACAGGCGGTCACCATCCGCCCCTGTTTCCAGGTAACGGCGTTGCGCGGGCGCACCAGTCTTGCGCGCTGGCGAGGGTGAGGGGCCCTAGGCGTCGTGCCCGTCACCGGCCTGCTGGCGACGGAATTCAACGACCCATACCCAGGGGTTCGCGGCCCAGGCATGCGAGCCGTAACGCTCGCACCAGGTCAAGGCGAAGGCGGTCTGTAGCGGCACGCCCGGCAACAGGGCGGAACTTTGATACAGGGCTTGCGTGCCTTCGGCGCGGGCATCGGCCTCGGACAGCGTCTGCAGGCGTTGGACGCGCACCCCCACGATCACGGCGGTGGCGAAGGTATTGCCGGCTTCGTCGGTCAATTCGATGCTATCGCCCGATTTTCCATAAGGGCATCGGACCCAGCTGGAGGTCTTGCGCAGTTCGGACGGATTATCCAGCGATGGGCCCATGGCCACCCATCTGCCGGAATCCGCTGCGTCCGCGTACCAGACCGTGGTGAGTTTGGTCGGTTGCGGTTTCAGGATGCGCCGGCTCTGTATCTTGTGACCGTCCAAGACAGCTTGTTTAAGCGGTTCGCCGAATTGAAGAGACTGCCTTTTCATACGCTCGCGGTTCCTCTCACGATCAAAGCATATGCGCCAATGCGGCGACAGCCTGGTCGACGCATGCCTACTGTGCGGGCGGTTTGGGCCTGGAATCGAGAAGTATGCCGTCTCAAGCCGATCATGTCAGGCATGGCCTGGATTTCTGTGTCTTTTTGAATACGGCGCGGGGATGTTTGTATACTCGAAACATGACTACGAACCTGCATGATCTCAAGCCGGGTTACTACTGGTACACCATGGCAAACGACCCGCTCGCCATCATTCATATCCATGAGGATGGCGGCGCCACGCTGATGGGCACGGATTACCGCATCGGCGCCGAAGGCGTGGCCGACATGGTCCGCCAGGGCGAACGTTTTTTCTGGATAGAACCGCCTCAAGCCTGAGCTTGACGGCGCGTGCCGCCTGGTCTGCGCAAGGCCGGCCGCCACGCGCGGCGCCTGGACTCCTGCCATGACCAATCTGTTGTTGAAGAATGTCCGCGCGCCGCAAGGCGCCGCGGTGGACCTGCTGGTGCGCGACGGGCGCATCCAGAGCATCGGCCCCGGACTGGTCGCCGAGCCCGGCGTGCCTGTCGAGGACGGCGCGGGCGCCTTGCTGCTGCCCGGCCTGGTCGAAGGCCACACGCACCTGGACAAGACCACCTGGGATTCGCCCTGGTACGTGAATGAAGTGGGGCCGGCCCTGACCGACCGCATCGAGAACGAACGCGCCTGGCGCGCGCGCAGCGGCCATGACGCAGCCAGCCATTCGCGCGCCCTGGCGCTGGCCTTCCTGCGCGAAGGCACGACCCGCATCCGCACCCACGTAGACATCGATACCGACGCCGGGCTGCGCCACCTGGAAGGCGTGCATGCCACGCGCCAGGAGCTGGCCGGACGCGTCGAAATCCAGACCGTCGCCTTTCCCCAGTCGGGCCTGTTGATCCGGCCCGGCACCGCCGAGCTGCTGGACCAGGCCCTGGCGCAGGGGGCGGACGTGCTGGGCGGACTGGATCCCTCGGCCATAGACCGCGATCCGGCGCGGTCGCTCGACGTGTTGTTCGGCATCGCCAGCAAGCACGGCAAGCCCATCGATATCCATCTGCACGAGCCGGGCGAACTGGGCGCCTTCACGCTGGACCTGATCCTGGACCGCGTCCAGGCGCTGGGGATGCAGGGCAAGGCCGTCATCAGCCACGCCTTCTGCCTGGGCGGTGTGGACGCCAAGCGGCTGGACGGCTTGCTGCGGCGGTTGGCCGCGCTGGATGTGGCCTTGCTGACCACCGCGCCGCCGTCGCGGCCGGTGCCGGCCGTGCGCGCCTGCCGCGAGGCGGGAGTGACGATCTTCGGCGGCAATGACGGCATCCGCGACACCTGGACTCCCTACGGCAGCCCCGACATGCTGGCGCGCGCCATGCTGATCGGCCTGCGCAACGACCTGCGGCGCGACGATGAGGTCGAGTGGGCGTTTGACTGCGTGAGCGCGGCCGCGGCCCGCGCCTGTGGTTTCGAGGGCTATGGTTTGGCGCCGGGCGCGCGCGCCGACCTGGTGCTGGTCGACGCCAGCTGCATCGCGCAGGCCGTCGCGACGCGGGCGCCGCGCCGCCTGGTCGTTTCCGGTGGGGTGGTCGTGGCCCGAAATGGCCGCGACGCGAGCCCGCAGGGCTGATTCTCGGGGCTCAGTCCAGGCCGAGCTGGGTCTCGGCCATTTCCACGAACGCCTGCATCAGCGCCGCGCGCACGCCGGAGCGCAGCCAGACCGCGCCCACGGTGCGCACCGGGCAGGGCGGCGGCAGGGGCCAGCGCCTGACGCGGGCGGACGGCTCGCCCGTGGTCGCCCAATCGGGCAGCAGCGCCACGCCCAATCCTTCAGAGACCAGCTTGGCGATGGAATCGATTCCATCGAGCTCGAAGCGCACATGCGGCCGCAAGCTGCGCGCGCGCAGATAGTCGTCGGCCATCTTGCCGCCCACCACGCTGCGGTCATAGCAGATGTAGGGTTCGCGCGCGATGACCTCCAGCGGATCGCGCACCTTCATGCCGGCCGGCGTGACCAGCACCAGGGGCTCTTGCCGCAGGTCGCGCCAGGCGCAGGTCTTGGGAATGGCGAACAGCGGATGCACCAGCAGCGCGCCGTCCAGCTCGCCGGACAGCACCTTGCCGTAGAGCAGGGTGGTGGGCGCGGGTTCTATGTAGATCTCGATGTGCGGATGGCACGCAGTCCAGGTGCGCAGCACGGGCGGCATGATGCCGGTCAGCGCGGTGGGGGTGGCGCCCAGGCGCAGCGGTCCGGCAGGCAATTCGGTGTCGGACGCGGCGGAACGCAGATCGCGCACGTCGCGCAGGATGGCGCGGGCGCGCTCGAGGATCCGCATGCCGGCCTGCGTGGGTTTCACGGTGCGGCCGGAACGCGCGATCAGGGCGCTGCCCACGTCTGCTTCCAGCGCGCGCAGGCGCTGCTGCACCGTGGCGGGCGTCAGCCCCTGATGGCGCGCGGCCTGGGCGATGGAGCCCAGTTCCACCACGTGCACATAGGTTTGCAGAAAGCGCGAGTCCACGGGCCGGGTTCTCCTGAAAAGATGTTTTTTCCATATTCTAAAGATGGATGAAGATAATTGTTGTTTTCTTTGGCCACGGCAAGAATACGGTCAGCGCGTTGAGGCCGCGCACGCTGCGCCGGCCCCGCCCGACCATTCCGATTACCAAGGAGCCAGTTGTGCCCATCATTGAATCCATAGACGTGTGCGCCGCCGCGGTGCCCCTGGACAAGGTCACCTCGTTTTCGAACCGCAGCGTGTCCACGCGCCACTACGGACTGGTGAAAGTCCGTTCGACCGATGGCGTGGAAGGCATCGGCTTCTGCTACGTGGGCAGCGCTGGAGGCTCTATTTTCGAGGCCGCGGTGCAGAACCTGTTGGGCCCCGTGCTGCTGGGCAAGGATTCCCATGCCGTCGAAGGCCTGTGGCAGGCCATGTATCAGGAAGCCCTGCTGCAGGGCCGGCAAGGCACGGTGATGCGGGCGCTGAGCGCCCTGGATATCGCGCTGTGGGACCTGAACGCCAAGACCGTCGGCCTGCCGCTGCACAAGTACCTGGGCGCGGTCGAACTCGAAACCGTGCCGGCCTACGCCAGCGGCGGCTACTACCTGGACGGCAAGACGCCCCAGCACCTGGGCGAGGAAATGGCGAGCTACGTGGACAAGGGCTTCCGCGCCGTGAAAATGAAGACCGGCCGCCTGTCCCCGGCCCAGGAAGAGGCGCGCCTGAAGGCGGCGCGCGAAGCCATCGGTCCCGACGTCGAGCTGATGATGGACTGCAACAACGCCTGGCAGGACGTGACCCAGGCCATGCAGTACATCCGCCGCTTCGAACAGTACGATCCGTATTTCATCGAAGAACCCTTCGGCCCCGACGACATCGACAGCCACGCCAAGCTGGCGCGCCTGACGCGCCTGCCCATCGCCACCGCCGAGATCGGCTATGGCCGCTGGTATCACAAGGAGGTGCTGGACAAGGGCGCGGCCGGCATCCTGCAGACCGACGCCGCCGTCTGCGGCGGCATCACCGAATGGAAGCGCATCGCCGCCACCGCCGCCAGCTATGGCGTCGTGGTCTGCCCGCACTGGTTCCACGACGTGCACGCGCCGCTGGTGGCCGCGACACCCAATGCGCGCTATGTCGAATTCTTCTGGGACGACCAGGTCCTGAACTTCCGCAGGCTGGTTGACCGTCAGCTCACGCACAAGCAGGGGCGCGTGGTCCTGCACCAGGAGCCCGGCCTGGGCTTCGGCTTCGACGAGCGCATGGTCGAACGCTACGGCAAGTGGAGCCGCGTGGCTGGCTGAGGGCGACAGCACGGGAGCATCGCAGCCAGGCCGCGTCAGACGGCCGGTCGCGGTGCACGGTGACAGTGTTTGGATAATCAGTCGCCGGCCATCGGACCGGCGCGCGAGGAGACGGCAATGCAACGTAGGCAATTCATGACCGGCGCCGCGGCGTTGGGGGCCGCGCTGGTCCTGCCGGCGGCGGCGCGGGCGCAAGACCTGCCGCAGGGACCGGTGAAGATCGTGGTGGGCTTTCCCGCCGGCGGCGGCACCGATGTGCTGGCGCGCCTGCTGGGGCAGAAGCTGGGCGTGATGTGGAACATTCCCGTCATCGTCGAAAACCGCGCGGGCGCGGCCGGCATCATCGCCGCCGAACAGGTGGCGCGCCAGCCCAACGACGGCAACACGCTGTTGATGGCGCACGTCAACAGCCACGGCATCGCGCCGGGCCTGCAGCCCAAGCTGGCCTATTCGGTGGAGCGCGACTTCACGCCCATCGCCCTGGTTGGCAAGACGCCCACCATCCTGATCGGCGGCGCCTCGCAGCCTGCCAAGACGCTGCCCGACCTGGTCGCGCTCTGCAAGGCGCAGCCCGGCAAGATCGTGTTCGGGTCGGCCGGCAGCGGCTCGGCGCAGCATCTGGCGCTGGAGATCTTCAAGGCCCGCGCCGGCATCGACGTGCTGCACGTGCCCTACAAGGGCTCGGCGCCCCTGATGAACGACCTGCTGGGCGGCCATGTGCAGTACTGCTTCGAAGGCATGACCACCGCCACGCCGCTGGTCCAGTCCGGCAAGGTGATTGCGCTGGCGCAGACCCTGCAGCAGCGCTCCAAGAGCCATCCCAATGTGCCCACCGTGGCCGAGCAGGGCTATCCCGGCTTCGAGGCCAGCATCTGGTTCGGCATGGTCGGTCCGGGCAAGATGCCGGCCGCCATGGTCCAGCGCATGAACCAGGACATCGACCGCGTGCTGGCGATGGCGGACGTGCAGGAAAAGCTGGCGCAGGTGGGGGCGGAGGACGGCGGCGGCAGCGTCCAGCGCTTTGCGGACTTCATGAAGCAGGAGCAGCAGAAGTACGCCCAGACCATCCGCGACGCCAAGATCGTCGCTGAAGGCTGAGGCGCCGCTGGCGAGCGGAAATTGATGGAGACACTGGCCCCCCAAAAAGTGTAAAAAGATATAACCTCGCCAGCCGGCGATCCCTGGGGACGGCCTCGATGCCGCGCAAGTTTGTAATCGGCATCGCCATCGCACTCGCTGCCGCCGCGGCGCTGCTGCCCATCGGTTTCGCGCTGCACATGTCCTGGTCCCGCGCCGTCGCGGGCGAACAGCGCTACCTGGACGACCAGGCCCAGCGCATCCTCACGGAAACCCAGGATCTGCTGGACCAGACCGTGGCCACGCTGCGCGACCTGGACCGCCTCGCGTTCGATCCCTGTTCGCCGCAGCACATCCGCCATATGCGGGCCCTGGCCCTGCGGGACCGGGCCGTGGATGACCTGGCCTATGTGGCGGGCGGAGTCGTCCAGTGCACCACCTGGGGCGTGCCCAGCTACGAGGAGCCGTTGGTTCCGGCCCAGGTCGAGCTGGCCAACGGCGCGCGCCTGTTGCTGGACGCGGTGCCTGTCTTGAGCCCCGGCATCAGGATGGTCGCCGTGCGGCACGGCGATTACAGCGCCTTGTTCGAACCGGGCCGGTTCACGGAAAAAGCGCTCACGGACGGCGCGCAGCTCGCCGTGGTGCTGCCGGGCGTGGGCATGCTGGGCACCCGCAACGACCCTGATCTCGTGCTGGTGTCGCAGGCGCTCAATGGCGGCAAGCTGGACATCAACGAAGCCTACCTCAGCGCCGTCGCCCGCAACGCGGACCTGGCCGTCGTCCTGCTGGAGCCGCAAACTGAAGCGTTGGACATGCTGCCGCGGGAACGCCTGTTCTGGCTGCCCATGGGCACGCTGGTCGCGGCCGCCATGATTGCGCTGGTCGTCTGGCTGTCGCGCCGGCGCCTGTCCATCGCGGGCGAACTGGCTGCCGGCATCAGGCGGCGGGAGTTCGTCGTCCACTATCAGCCCATCATCGACCTGCGCACCGGCCGCTGCATTGGCGCGGAGGCGCTGGTCCGTTGGATCCGGCGTTGCGGCAACACGCTGCGGCCCGATCTGTTCATTTCCATCGCCGAGGACAACGGCCTGATGACCCGCATCACCGAAGAGGTGTTCCGATTGGTGATACGGGACATGGAAGACCTGCTGGGCGAGGACCGGGGGGCGCACATCTCGGTCAACCTGAGCGCCAGCGACCTCAAGGACGGCCGGGCGCTGCGCGTGCTGCAGCGCAAGCTGGAAGGCACGGCCATCGATCCCCGGCAGATCTGGCTGGAAGCCACCGAGCGCGGCTTCATGGACGTGGACAAGGCCTGCAGCGTCATCGAGCAGGCCCGTGCGCAAGGCCACGCCGTGGCCATCGACGACTTCGGCACCGGCTACTCCAGTCTGTCGTACCTGCAGCGCCTGCCGCTGGACTCGCTGAAGATCGACAAGTCCTTCGTTGATACCATAGGCACCGATTCCGCCACCCACAAGGTGACGGACCACATCATCGACATGGCGAAGTCGCTGAACCTGCTGACCGTGGCCGAAGGCATCGAACGCCAGGAGCAGGAAGACCACCTGAAATCGCGCCAAGTGGATTTCGGCCAGGGCTGGCTGTACGGCAAGCCCATGCCGGCGCCGGATTTCATTGCCTACTACAAGAAAAACGTGGCCAGCACGCCGCCGCCCAGCAGGCTGCCCGACGCGCGGGCGTAAAGCGAGCGGGGCGGTGATTCCGTCCTGGAGTGCAGCCAGATCCCATGCCGCGCTGCCCCCTGACTACGGGAAACCTCGCATTGTTCCCGATCGAGGCATCTCTGAATAATAGAATCAGAATTCAAATTCTAAAAAATAGAGCCACGGCAGCTTGATGGGCGGCGAGGTGGAGGAGGGCCGTTGCAGGCGTTGTCGACATGGCTGGCCACAATAAACCTCAGGAGACACTTGTGGACCAAGAAGTCGCTATTCATCATTGCCAGCCAGCGCGCCGGCCAAGTTCATCAATGCAGCGGGCTTCGCGCCGGCTGTTGCGCTTGAGTACGTGCGCAATCGCGCTGCCGTTGCTGTGTTCGGCCTGGGGGGAGTCCTCGGCGGCTACCGTGCAACTCTATGGCCTCATCGATACCTTCACGATGTACGCCCGCAACGGTGGCAAGTCTTCCGTCAGGATGGGTAGCGACAACGGCAAATATCCGTCCAGCTACTCCGCGTCGGATTCGTACTGGGGCCTACAGGGGGTCGAAGACCTGGGGCAGGGGGTGAGCGTCCAGTTCCGTCTGGAAGGCGGCATGCGCATGAATAACGGCACGTACCGCTATCCCGACACGCTTTTTGACCGTGATGCAAACATTGCCGTCAGTTCGGCCTTCTGGGGCACGCTCAAGTTGGGCAGGCAGTTTCCGGCGGTGGTGTCCCATACCGCGGATCCGTTCTTCTTCTCCGAAGTGTTCTCGCCCGCGGCATCCGCTGCGCTGCTGGTGGATGATCTTGGGCCGGGCGCCGCTGCCATACAGACGCGCGTCAGCGACGCCATTTCATATCAGACGCCGTCGATGAACGGGCTGGTCGTCCACGGGCTATATGCCCGACGGAATCGTCGGGCGCTGATCTCGATGAATAGCAGCGATGGCGGCGGGCCTACCGAGGGCGATAGCGGCGTCCTGGCGACCTACACGAGCGGGCCATGGGTGGTGGGCGGATCCTACAACGCGCTGCGACCGGCACAGGCGGGATCGTTCCGTACCGACCTGTACGTCGCCAGCGCGGCCTATGTGGCAGACGGAATGCAAACGTCCATCGTGTACAGCCTGATGCGGCCCAAGGCGCCGGGCACCATTTCCGCGCAGATCCTGTCCTTGGGGTCCCTATGGCAGTCCGGTTCGCATATGTTTCGCGGCTCGCTGCTTTACCGGGCGCTCAACGGCCGGTCGGATCACACGATCGGCGGGCTGCTTGGCTATGACTACCAGTTGTCCAAGCGATCCAGCGTCTATACGCGGGTGGGCGGATTCAAGAATAGCGCCAAGGCCTACTTCGGTGTCGGCGCCAGCATTCCAACGGAGACGGGCGCCAGTTCCACGGTCCTCGCGCTTGGCGTCATGCACCGGTTCTGACACCGGCTGGCAAGACCATCCGCAGCTTCTGCGCCGCAGCGCCTAGCGCGCCTGCGGCTCAACCCAGCCCGCCGTGGCCGAAATCGAGCGGGCTTTTTCACTGAGCAGCCGCGCGATGCTGGATTGCAGGTCGTCGTCGATGGCGCCCACCGGTCCCATCAGGGTGATGGCCGCCTTCATCTCGCCCAGCATGTCGAAAATGGGCGCCGACAGCGACGTGAAATGCGGCAGCAGCGCGTCGCGGCAGCGGCTCAGGTGGTGTTCGAGCACTTCCTCGCGGATGGCCTGCACGTCCTTCTGCGTATAGGACTTGCCGCCGTATCCGTCGGAACCGGCCGAGGCCATTTCCTGTTCCAGCAGTTCGCGCGTGCTGGCTTCCGGCAGGTGGGCCAGGAAGTTGCGGCCCAGCGCCGAGGAGAGCAGCGGCAGCACGCTGCCCACGCGCAGCTCCAGCAAGGGCCGGCTGCGGGCGCCTTCGACGCGGTAGACAGGCGAGCGGGGCGGTAATTCCGTCCTGGAGTGCAGCCAGATCCCATGCCGCGCTGCCCCTGACTACGGGAAACCTCGCATTGTTCTCGATCCCGGCATCTCTGAATAATAGAATCAGAATTCATATTCTTAAATGGCGGGGCCATGGCAGCTTGATGGGCGGCGAAGGTGGAGGAGGGCCGTTGCAGGCGTAGTCGACATGGCTGGCCACAACAATCCTCAAAGGAAACAACCGTGTGCCAAGAAATAGCTATTCATCAGAGCCAGCCGCCGCGTCGGCCATGTCCGTCAACGCAGCGGGTTTCAGGCGGTCATGCTCCGCCGGTGCGCGACGCCTCTGAATCTCCGTTCCCTGCCGCGACCGGCCTGGCCCGCGCGGTCCTGGCCGTGATGGCCGCTCTTGCCGCGCTGGTGATGGCACCTGTCGCTGCGCTGGTCCGCAGATTTCGTTGCGCCCCGTCGGGCTTCGTCAAGACTCCGCGCCTGCGCTTACGATGGGGCGCGTGCGCACTCGCCCTCCTGTCGTGCGCGACGTGGGAGGACTCCATGGCGGCCACGGTGCAACTCTATGGTCTTCTCGATACCTTCACGATGTACGCCCGCAACGGCGGCCAGCCTATCGCCAGGATGGGCAGCGACAGCGGCAAATTTTCCAACATCCACGCCGCTTCCGATTCGTACTGGGGCCTTCGGGGGGGCGAAGACCTGGGGGACGGGGTAAGCGTCCAATTCCGTTTGGAAAACGCCATGCGCATGAGCAACGGCACAATGCGGCATCCCGGCGCGCTCTTTGACCGCGAGGCAAGCATTGCCGTCAGTTCGGCATCCTGGGGCACGGTCAAGTTGGGCAAGCAGTTTGCCGCGGTGGTGTCCCATACCGCGGATCCGTTCTTCTTCTCCGAAGTGTTCTCGCCTGCGGCCTCCGCTGGTCAATTGGCGGTGGATCAGGGGCCGGGCGCCGCCGTGATACAGACGCGGGTCAGTGATGCCATTTCATGGCAGACACCATCGATGAACGGGTTGGTCGTTCAAGCGCTGTATGCCCGGCGGAATCGCCGGGAGCTGATTTCGATGAATAGCGGCGGCGGGCCTGCCAATGGCGATACTGGCATCCTGGCGACCTATACGAGCGGTCCATGGGTGGTGGCCGGATCCTACAATGCGCTGCGGCCGGCGGCGCCGGGATCGTTCCGTACCGACCTGTACGTCGCCAGCGCGGCCTATGTGGCAGGCGGGCAGCAAACATCCATCTTGTACAGCTTGATGCGGCCCACGGCGCCGGGCACCATTTCCGCCCAGATCCTGTCCTTGGGCTCCCTATGGCAGCAGGGTTCGCACATGTTCCGCGGCTCGCTACTCTACCGGGCGCTCAACGGCATATCGGATCACACGATCGGCGGGATGCTTGGCTATGACTACCAGTTGTCGAAGCGGTCCAGTGTCTATACGCGGGCGGGGGGATTCAAGAACACTCCCAAGGCCTTCTTTGGTATCGGCGCCAGCGTTCCAACGGAGATGGGCGCCAGTTCCACGGTCCTCGCGTTTGGCATGACGCACCGGTTCTGACGCTGGCTGGCAAGACCTGCCGAAGCCTCTGCGCCGCAGCGCCTAGCGCGCCTGCGGTTCCACCCAGCCCGCCGTGGCCGAAATCGAGCGGGCTTTTTCACTGAGCAGCCGCGCGGTGTCGGATTGCAGGTCGTCGTCGATGGCGCCCACCGGTCCCATCAGGGTGATGGCCGCCTTCATCTCGCCCAGCATGTCGAATATGGGCGCCGACAGCGACGTGAAGTGCGGCAGCAACGCGTCGCGGCAGCGGCTCAGGTGGTGTTCGAGCACTTCCTCGCGGATGGCCTGCACGTCTTTTTGCGTGTAGGACTTGCCGCCGTATCCATCGGCACCGGCCGAGGCCATTTCCTGTTCCAGCAGTTCGCGCGTGCTGGCTTCCGGCAGATGGGCCAGGAAGTTGCGGCCCAGCGCCGAGGACAGCAGCGGCAGCACGCTGCCCACGCGCAGCTCCAGCAAGGGCCGGCTGCGGGCGCCTTCGACACGGTAGACGATGGTCGGCCCCTTGTTGCCCCACACGCCCAGGAACACGGTGTGGCCGGTGACCGCGGCCACTTCGGCCATGATGGGCCGGGCGGTGGTGAACACGTCGAACTGCTCCAGGGCCGCCAGCCCCAGCCGCAGAGCGTAGGGACCCAGGCCGTAGTGGCCGGTATCCGCGTGCTGCTGCACCACGCCCACCTTCTGGAAGCTGACCAGGTAGTAATGGACGTTGGGCACCGTCAATTCGCAGGCGTCGGCGATTTCCTTCAGGGGCAGGGGACGGCCGGCCTTGCGGATGACGTCCAGGATCCGGAACCCCACTTCGATCGACTGGATGCCCCTGCGCGCGGCGGTGGGCGCTTGTTCCGCGTTCTTTTCCATCTTGCCGGCGGGCCTTGCCATTGCTGCCTCCACTGATTTTCTGGCGCGAGTGTAGCAGCGGGCACAGGCCGTTTCCGCACGGGCGCGCGGACCTGTTCGCCGGGTTTCCCCTAGTTTTTCATATCCATCGTTAAGTTTGATAATAGTTAATGGATACAGCATTATCAATCTAAAGCGATTGGGGAAAGCAGGCATGGAAGCGAATGTGGCAATGCAGCGGATCGACACGGGTCCGACGCTCAGCAGGAAAGAGGAGCGCCAGGTGGTGGTGGCCTCGACCCTGGGCACCTTGTTCGAGTGGTACGACTTTTTCATCTACGGGACCCTGGCCGTCTTCATGAGCCAGGTGCTGTTCCCGCAGGACAACCCCACGGTCGCGCTGCTGGCCGCGCTGGGCGCGCTGGCGGTGGGCTTCATCATCCGGCCGCTGGGCGCGGTGATGTTCGGCTACCTGGGCGACAAGCTCGGCCGCAAGTACACCTTCCTGATCACCGTGGTGATGATGGGCGGGGCAACCGTCCTGATCGGCTGCCTGCCCACCTATGAATCGGCCGGCCACCTGTCGTGGATCCTGCTGCTGACCCTGCGCGTGGTGCAGGGCCTGGCGGTGGGCGGGGAATACGGCGGCGCGGTCATCTACGTGGCCGAACACTGCGAGCCCAAGCGCCGCGGGCTGCTGACGGGCTGGATCCAGATCACCTCGTCGGCGGGCCTGATCCTGTCCCTGATCGTGATCCTGTGCACCCAGGCGTCCATGAGCGCGGAGGACTTCCGCCAGTGGGGCTGGCGCCTGCCGTTCATTCTGTCGATCGTGATGCTGGCGATTTCGATCTACGTGCGCGCCAAGCTGCACGAGTCGCCCGTGTTCACGCGCATGAAGCAGCAGAACCGCCTGTCCAAGAACCCGGTCAAGGAGACCTTCGGCCAATGGTCCAGCCTGCGGCTGGTGCTGCTGGCGCTGATCGGCGTCACGGCCGGCCAGGGCGCCACCTATTTCACCGGCCAGTTCTACGTCATGATCTTTCTGCAGCAGGCCGTGCAGCTGGACCAGACCAGCGTCTACACGCTGATCCTGATCGGCTTCATCATCGGCGCGCCGACCTTCGTGCTGTTCGGCTGGCTGTCGGACCACATCGGCCGCAAGTGGATCATGATGGTCGGCCTGTTCGTCGCCGCCATCGGCTACCACTCCATGTTCGACGTGCTGCTCAAGGCGGGCAACCCGGTCTTGGCGCAAGCCATGCAGACCACCCCGGTGCGCGTGCATGCCGACACCAGCGGCGGCGCCTGCGACTTCGGGCTGCAGGCGGCCATGATAGGCAATCACGCCGACCACAAGAAGGTTTGCGTGCAGGCCAAGAAATTCCTGGTGGGCAAGGGCATCAACTTTGAATACGCCGCGCCGCTGCCCGGCCAAAGCATCGCCATGAGCGTGGGCGGCACGACTGTCAACGGCTTTGACCGCGCCGCCTACACCAGCGCGCTGACGGCCGCCGGTTATCCGGAGCGCGCCGATCCCGCGCGCGTCGACCGCACGACCATCATCCTGATCCTGGTGCTGATGACGGCCGTCGTCGCCATGGTCTACGGCCCGGTGGCGTCCTATCTGGTCGAACTGTTTCCGGCCCGCATCCGCTATACGGCGCTATCCTTCCCGTACCACATCGGCGCCGGCATCTTCGGCGGCATCGTGCCCTTTACCGCCACCTACCTGGCCCAGGCCAGCGGCAATATCTTTGGCGGCCTGATGTATCCGGTCGTCGTGACCGCGGTGGTCGGCGTCATCGGCAGCCTGTTCCTGCCGAACACCCGCGCCCGCGCCATCGACGAAGACGCAGCACACTGAGAAAAAAGGAGAGACATGTCCACGCAACAGAGCTTCAAGGCTGCCGTCATCCAGGCGGCGTCCATTCCCACCGACAGCGTCGCCTGCGCCGAGAAGGCGGCCTCCCTGATCCGCCAGGCGGCCGAGCAGGGCGCCCGGGTGCTGGTGTTCCCCGAGGCCTTCCTGGGCGGCTATCCCAAGGGCAACTCCTTCGGCGCGCCCATCGGCATGCGCAAGCCCGAAGGCCGCGACGCCTTTGCCAGCTATCACCGCCAGGCCATCCGCCTGGACGGTGAGGAAGTCGCGCTGGTGGCCCAGGCCGCGGCCGACACCGACAGCTTCGTGGTCATGGGCTGCATCGAGGCCGACGGCGGCACGCTGTACTGCACCGTGCTGTACTTCAACGGCCGCGAAGGGCTGGCGGGCAAGCACCGCAAGCTCATGCCCACCGCCGGCGAACGCCTGATCTGGGGCTTCGGCGACGGTTCCACCATGCCCGTCTTCGACACGCCCTACGGCAAGATCGGCGCCGTCATCTGCTGGGAAAACTACATGCCCATGCTGCGCATGTACATGTACAGCCAGGGCGTGGCGCTGTATTGCGCGCCGACCGCGGACGACCGCGACTCCTGGATACCCAGCATGCGCCACATCGCGCTGGAAGGCCGCTGCTATGTCCTCACGGCCTGCCAGCACCTGCGCCGCGACGCTTATCCCGACGACTTCGAATGCGCGCTGGGCGATGCGCCCGACACCGTGCTGATGCGCGGCGGCAGCGCCATCATCGATCCGCTGGGCGAAGTGCTGGCCGGGCCGGATTTTTCAGCCGAGACCATCCTGTACGCCGAGATCAATCCCAACCAGATCCTGCGCGGCAAGTACGACTTCGACGTCTCCGGCCATTACGCCCGGCCCGACGTGTTCCAGCTGCAGGTCGACACCCGTGAAAAGCGCGCCGTCTCGGCGCTGAACGCCGGGGAGGCTTGAACCATGCATTTTGATTTCAGCGCCTTGCCGACGCAGACGGTCTACAACGTGCTGACCTCGACCGTCACCCCGCGCCCGATCGCGTGGCTCACCACCATTTCCAGCAAGGGCGTTGTCAACGCGGCTCCTTTCAGCTTCTTCAACGTCATGGGGCCTCAGCCGCCGACGGTCGCCATCGGCCTGATGCGCCATGCCAGCGGCGAACTGAAGGATTCCGGCGCCAACATCATCGAGAACGGCGAGTTCGTGGTGAACCTGGTGCCGGAGTCGCTGGTCGCGCAGATGAACCAGACCTGCGCCGATTACCCGGCGGACGTGGACGAATTGGCGGCGGCCGGCCTGACCGCGCTGCCGGCGTCCCACGTGCGTCCCCCGCTCATCAAAGGCAGCCCGGTGTCGCTGGAATGCGTCAGCCAGGCGACCATCGTGACCGGCCCGCGCCAGCTCGTGGTGATCGGCCGGGTGCTGGGCGCGCACGTCGACGATGCCTACGTGCAGGACGCCGAGCGCGGCTACATGGACACGCCGGCCATGGGGCTGATCGCACGCATGCACGGCGGCGGCTGGTACGCGCGCAGCACGGACCTGTTCCAGTTGGCGCGGCCGACGGCGCCGTTGTGACAGTCAGGCGGGGGTGGCCCCGCTTTCGCTTTCTGCAATGGATGCCGAGAGCGTTGTGGCCGGCGGGGCGACGGGAGCGCTCATAGGAAGTCTGAAACCTCGCTCGGCCTGCCAAACAGAAAGCCTTGAAAGGCTGAGCAGCCTATATTCCGTAGGTATGCCCATTGCTCGGCCGTTTCCACTCCCTCGGCGACCACATCCACCTCCAGGGCCTGGGCCAGCATGACGATGGCCCCGACTATGCCCTGATCCTTCTTGCTCACGACAATTTCGTCGATAAAGATCTTGTCGATTTTTATTCGGGAGATCGACAGGTATTTCAGGTAGCCGATCGATGAGAATCCCGTGCCGAAGTCGTCTACGGCAATGCCCACGCCGGCATCGCGAATGCGCTGGAATCCACCCTGTTGCCCGCTTCCTTTCGGGTTCAGGAATACGCTTTCGGTAACTTCAAGAATGAGCCTGTCCGGTGCGATCCGATAGCGCTTCAGCAAGTTGAGGACATCGCCGGCGAAATCCGGCTGGTTGAACTGATGCGCGCTGACATTGACGCTCAGCGTCCATTCGGAGGCCATCGGGTTTGTGGTCCATTGCTCCAGCTGCTGGCAGCCTGCTTCCAGGGCCCAGGCGCCCATGCCCATGATGGCGCCGGTTCGCTCCGCCAGCGGCACGAATTCCGAGGGCGGAATCTGGCCGTATTCCGCCGAGTTCCAGCGCATCAAGGCCTCCATGCCTATGCTCTTCCGTGATCGATCCACAATGGGTTGATATTGCAGAGACAACTCATCGTGCACCAGCGCATTGCTCAACGCATCCTGCAGCGCTTGGAATGCATCAATGGCAGCGTGTTGATTCATGAGCCCTCTCTAGCTGTTGGAGGGATTGCGGGCGCCGAAAGGACAGGGCGTCAGCCTAGATTAGGAGAATGCCGCAGCAGGGTCTTGCCATTCGATGCCAAGTACGAAGCAGCCGTTCTCGCCGGTCTTGAAAACGCATGGGAGACGCCGATCATCCCGTCTTGACAGGTATTGCCTCGCTCTGAATACTCCTGGCGCGCCGATGGGGCGTGCAACCAAATCAGGGCACTCATCTTCATGGCAAGTCACAAATATTCCAAGTATGTCCCACGCCAATTGGCTCATTGCCTGCAGTCGGTCTTGCTGGCGCTTGTCTGCGCGCTGGGTCCGGCGGGCGCAGCCATCGCCGACACCGCGCTCGCGATCCGCAATGATTCCGCACATGCGCTGCAGCATCTTTACGCCGTGGAACCGAGTACCAAGGAGCTAGGCGAGAAGGCGGTGGCAGTGCTTGTTTTCCCCAAGATATACAAGGCGGGCTTTGTCGTTGGCGGAGAGCATGGGCAGGGCACGTTGTTCAAGGGAAAGCAGCCTGCTGGCTACTATGAAATTGCCGCCATGTCGGTGGGGCTGCAGGCTGGAGCCCAGACCTTCGGCTACGCACTTTTCTTCATGAACCAAAAGTCGCTGAGTTATCTCGAGAAGAGCGATGGCTGGGCCCTGGGCAGCGGCCCCAGCCTGGTCGTCTGGGATAAGTCCGCTGCGTCCAGCGTGTCCTCCACCACCTTGTCGCAGGATGTCTTTGCCGTGCCCTTCGGTGCCCAGGGCTTGATGGCGGGCATGGGTCTTGAAGGCTCCAAGATCAGCAACATCACCCCCTGAGGTATTTCCGGAGAATCCCGGCGGCGCGTCAGTTCCCCCTGGCCCGCCGTCTCCTTTTTCAGGGTGTTTTGTCTCACGTGGATGATTTTTCCATTCCTCCCTCATGGGGGGCGTGTAAATTCGTCCACGATTGCCGACGCAAGCA
The DNA here is from genome assembly GCF_013267355.1 of Achromobacter pestifer. Taxonomy (NCBI): domain Bacteria; kingdom Pseudomonadati; phylum Pseudomonadota; class Betaproteobacteria; order Burkholderiales; family Alcaligenaceae; genus Achromobacter; species Achromobacter pestifer. Next base: position 1,354,946 of record NZ_CP053985.1, on the reverse strand, counting down.
TGGCTTGGGTCGGCGCAGTCCTTGAGGGGTGGCGCGTTCGGCGATCTGGCTGACGGTAAAACCTGAATCCATGCCGAACGCCACACCGTCCATAAAGCTCCGAAGCTTCCTGCATATCGGCCCCTACCTGGCCAGCCGGGGCGTATCGCCGCTTGAATTCTTCAAGCGCGTGGGGGTCTGCCCCAATATTTTCCAAACGCCCGATATCTGGCTTCCGCGGGCCCAGTGCTTTCACGTCGCCAACGAGATGGCGGCGATCGCGCAAGATCCTTTTGGCGGCGCCCATGTGGGCCGTCTGATGGAATTGCGTTCGCTCGGCGCATGGGGAGATCTGGTTCTCGGCTCGGAGAACGTGGCGCAGGCGTGTGCGATGGCTGCAGCCCATGCGGCAATGCTGCATCAGGGCGGAGAGGTCCGTATCGTCACGGAAGGCCGAACCACCAAGCTGATTCATCGTTTTACGGGCCGGCTCGAAGCGGACCCACGGCAGTTCATTTTTGGAAGCCTTGCCGTACTGCGAAAGGTGCCCCTCATGGCCGGAGCGCCATCGGCCATACGCGTGCATTTGCAGGCTACAAGAGCGCGGGGCGACGACGCGCTCGAGGAGTGCCTGGGCCCCCATATCGAAACAGGGGCCGAATACAACATGGTCGAGTTCGATCGCGAGTTGCTTGAGGCTCCTCTTCAAGGACTGGCGGACGATTCCCGCAAGATTACGCAGGCCCTGCAGTCAACGATCGATACCGCGGGACTGCTCATAGACCGGATTTCGGATCAAGAGGACATCAACCTCAAATCCGTTGCAAGAGAAATAGGCATGTCGCCCCGTACTCTTCAGCGGCGCCTGAAATGCAGCGGGGTCGATTTCGAAGACTTGAGGGACGAGACGCGGCGCAGCGAGGCGCTGCGGCTGATTCGGCTGGGCAGGTATTCGGCGACCGAGATTGCCTATATGGTCGGCTATAGCGATCCGGCGCATTTCACGCGCGCCTTCAAGCGGTGGACGGGGCGTACCCCATCGCATTTCCGCGCAAACCACTTTGGCACCGAATGGCAAGCCAGGGCGCGGCATGTTCTGTAGCCTCGCAAGGCTGCGCTAGGGCGCGCCTCGTCAGCGACGGCCGGCTTCCCTGTGCAGGCCTACGCAATGCAACAGCACGGTTATCCAGCCAAAGACATGAACGTTTATCCACACTTGGTGGCCTGTGAGCATTGCGACAGCGTGTACCAACGCTGTTCCTTGGCGCCAGGCGAGGTCGCGCGCTGCAGCCGGTGTGAGGCCGTGCTCCAACGCGCCAACCCGCTGGATGTGGACCGGTGGTTGGCATTGACCATCACGACAGCGGTCGTGTTTCTGATCGCGAACGTCTGTCCCGTGGTACGTATCAGCTTGAATGGAACGCGCCGCGATGCAACGCTGTGGGAATTCACATGGGCTCTTGCCCAGGGCGGCGTGGCGCCCCTTGCGATAGTTGCCGCGCTGGTGATCATCCTGGTGCCGTTTGCGCAGATCACCTTGCTTTCATGGGTGCTGATCCATGCGCGCGTCGGCCGCCGCGCGCCGGGCTTTTCCCGGGCATTGCGGACGCTGGCGCTCTTGCGCCCATGGAGCATGGTCGAGGTGGGCATACTCGGTATCCTGGTGGCGATCATCAAGCTGATCAGCCTGGTGGAAGTGAGTCTGGGTGCTGGCGTCTGGGCCACCGCCGCGCTGATGGTATTGCTCACCGTGATTTCCCACCGCGACCTCTCTTCACTGTGGGAGCAGACCGAAGGCGTTGCCGCATTGCGCAGAGGCAGCGCGGCATGAGCAGGCTGCCGTTTGCAAGCGATTTGTCGCTGGTGGGCTGCCATGCATGCGGCCTGGTATGCGAGGACACGCCCGGGCGATCCGTCCAGTGCCCCCGCTGCGGCTCGACGCTGCATCATCGGCGCCCGAACGGCATCGCCCGCGCCTGGGCGCTGCTCCTGACGGCTGTCATCTGCTACATCCCCGCCAATGTCTTGCCCGTCATGCATACCAGTCTGCTGGGCAAGGGCAGCAGCAGCACCATCATGGAGGGGGCGGTGGAGTTCTGGACGTCCGGCTCCTATGGAATTGCGCTGGTGATCTTCATCGCCAGCGTCGCGGTGCCTTGCGCGAAATTCCTGATTCTCGGGCTGTTGCTTGCCACCTCCCAACGGCGTAGCCGATGGGCCACGCGAGAGCGCGCCAAGCTGTATCGCATGGTGGAGTTTGTCGGCTACTGGTCGATGCTTGATGTGCTGGTGGTCGCGGTGGTGGCAGCCTTGGTGCAATTCCAGGGGCTCACCGACATATCGCCGCGCGTTGGCATCCTCTTCTTCGGCATGGTCGTGATTTTCACGATGCTCGCAGCCATGTCGTTCGACCCCAGGAACATTTGGGATGGGGAAATAAATGGGATTGATGAATGAATGATTCTTCCAGAGCGCTCCATGGACCTGGCGCGCCCACGGTGGTGGCACGCAAGAAGTGGCGCATCTCGCTCGTCTGGCTGGTGCCCCTTATTGCCGCCCTGGTCGGCCTTTCCATGCTGGTGCAGACCTGGATGACGCAAGGCCCGGTGATCAACATCACGTTTCGTACCGCCGCCGGCCTGGAAGAAGGCAAGACCCTGGTGAAGTACAAGGATGTGAACGTAGGCACGGTCACGGCTATCGGTCTAAGCGAGGATGGCTCCCACGTGGTGGCGACGGTGTCGCTGGACAAGGACGCGGGGAGTCTGGCGCGTCAGGACTCGCGGTTTTGGGTGGTGCGCCCGCGCATCGGCATCGATGGGGTTTCCGGAGTGGATACCCTGCTGTCGGGGGCATACATCGGCGTCGATCGAGGGCATTCGACGGAGCCCGCCAAGGAGTTCACGGGTTTGGAAAGTCCTCCCACCGTCATTGGCGACACGCCTGGCCGGTCTTTTGTCCTGCATACCGAAGATCTCGGTTCCCTGGACGTCGGGTCGCCCGTCTATTACCGACGCATTCAAGTCGGCCGTGTCGCGTCATACCAGTTGGGCGAGGATGGCAAGGCGGTCGCCTTGCGGCTCTTCGTCAATGCGCCCTACGACCGTTTTGTCACCACGGCGACGCGCTTCTGGAACGCCAGCGGTGTTGACGTTTCGCTCGGCGCGGATGGGTTCAAGCTGCAAACGCAATCGATTGCCACCATTCTGGCGGGTGGCGTTTCCTTTGGAACCGCTCCGGGCGTAGCCGGCGAGCCAGCGGCGGAAGATACCGCGTACGAGCTGGCCAAGGATCAGCAGGCTGCCCTGGCTCCGCCGGACGGGCCGTCGCAGACCGCCTATCTGGTGTTCGAGCAATCCTTGCGGGGCCTGGCCATCGGCGCGCCCGTGCAGTTCGATGGCATGGATCTGGGCAGGGTCATCTCCATCAAACCGGATTACGACCCTGTCCGGCGCCGCTTTCAATCGAAGGTCGGCATTGTGGTGTATCCGCAGCGGCTCGGCGAGATCATGGCGAAGATGCCCGCCTCCGAAGGGACCGAGGAAGACCGGCTGGTGCGCATGCTTCAAGAAATGGTGGCGCACGGTCTGAGGGCCCAGGCCAGGACGGGAAGCCTGCTGACGGGCCAGCTTTATATCGCCCTGGACTTCATACCGAATACACCCAAGGTCGCCTTTGATCCGCAACGGCGTCCGATAACGCTGCCCACCGTCAGCGGCAGCTTCGATCAATTGCAGGAGAGGTTCGCCAGCATCGTGGGCAAGATAGACAAGATGCCGTTGGACAGTATCGCGCGAAATCTGGATTCGTCCTTTGCCAACCTGAACAAGGCGCTGCTGCAGGTGAACGGCCAGGTTCTGCCGCAGGCCACGCAGACTTTGCGCCAGGCGCAACAAACCATCGGCGCCGCGCACGGGATGCTCGCCGAGGACGCGACCTTGCGACAGGACCTGGGCCAGGCGCTTCAGGAGGTCCAGCGCGCCGCGCGCTCGGTGCGCACGTTGACCGACCTCTTGAGCCGATATCCGGAGGCGGTGGTGCGAGGCCGCCCCAAGAACGCCACATTCGAGGCTTCCGCAGAGCCGCCAGCCAGCACCATGGAGACTCCCCAACGATGACCCGACCGATCCGCATCTGCTTGCTCGCCCTGACTCTCGGGCTGGCCGCTTGCAGCGCTTCCGCGCCTGTACGCCATTACACCTTGTTGAATCCCCAGGCGGACGTCCGGTCTCAGGGCGTTCCTGCGCGCTTCGTGGTCGAAGTGCTGCCTGTGGCTTTGCCGGAATATCTGAATCAACCCCAGCTGGTCGTGAGACTGGACGACAGTGGCATGCTCGCCGTCCTGGATGACGAGCGATGGCTGGGGCCGTTGGACGAGGAGATACGCAATGCGTTTTCGGCGCAGCTGGTCCAACGCCTGGGCACCCAGGACGTCACCGGCTTGTCCTGGCCAGGCGATTTGCAGGTGATCAAGGTGAAGTTGCAGATTCGCCGGCTTGACGCATGGCCGGGAAAGCGGGTGCAACTCGAGGCGGGTTGGACCCTGGGGGATGCACGCCAGCCTGGCGATGCCAGGCTGGTCTGCCACGGACGTTTTGAAGAACCCGCGAGCGCCGGTTATCCTGCGCTCGTGCAGGCGCAGCAGCGCCTGATCGCTGCGTTGGCCCAACAGGTCGGGCGGGATGCGACGGCGTGGTCGGCCTCGCGCCAGTCAAAATGCGAACCGCCCCAGGTATCCTAGCCGGATCTGCGTCACGTTCGTCCAAGGCCGATGCTTGAGCAACCGAAGCGCGTGCACCAAGCCGCCAGGGTAGGCGTCCATATGATTTCCTCGGAAACATTTATTTCCACCGACGCAATAGAGCATTCGCTGCGCGACGAGTACTGGCGCGATGTCACGCGTCCGTTCTGCGACACGACGCTGGCGTCGACGGACGGGAAGGCAACGTTGGAGGGAACCATGCGCCTGCGCCATGTAGGCGGATTGACGCTGGGGTCGACCACCTTCAACGCGCAGCGCTACAAGCGAGACCGGGCCACCATTGCGCGCAGCGGACTTGACCACTATCTGGTTCATGTTCTGGTTGCGGGCTCCATCCACGGTGATTTCGACAACCGTGACGTCGTGGCCGCCCCAGGGGGCATATGCATCATCGACCTGGCCCGGCCTTACGCATGCAGGGTGGATGCCGGCGAACGATTGGCCACGACCATTCCCCGCGCGGGCATCGACAAGTTGCTGGGCCCGCGCGATGTCCATGGATTCGTGCTGCAGGCCGGGCACCCAATGACTCGTCTGATCATGGACTACCTACGCGGTTTCCACGCCGTGTCTGGACAACTCTCCGCGAGCGAGGACGTCGCAGTGCAAGACGCCCTGACCACGCTGCTTTCCGCGGGCCTGTCCAACACGGCGCCCATCCAGGATGAGCCGAAATCCGTGCTCGCCCAGGCTTTGCGCGCGCGTGCGCTTGCCTATATCGATCGCCATCTTGCCGACCCCGAACTGGGCCCGGATCTGCTGGTGCAGCGATTCAGGGTCTCACGGGCTCACTTGTACCGCGTCTTTGCCGACCTCGGCGGAATCGCCCATGTGATCAGGAGCAAGCGCCTGGACGCGGCTTACGCCCGCCTGGTCGATCCACGGAGCGCGACGCGCCCGGTGAGCCAGGCCGCGGTGGATTGCGGCTTTCGGAACGCGGGACGATTCCGCCAGGCGTTCATGGCGCGCTTTGGCGTGGCGCCCGACGAAGCCGGCGAATGGGGCCGCAGCGCTTCGCCGCCGGCTGACCGCAGCAGTTTTCTATCGAGCCATTTTGCCGCGCACAGCCGTCTCAGAACCGGTAGGTAAATCCCATGATCGGTCCTTTCTGAATGACGTCGTACTCGAACCCATTCTTCCGATAGTCCACGCCCTGGATCCGGTAACCGGCCACCGCGGACAGCTTGGTGTTTATCTTGTAGCCGACGCCCGCAACCACGTCCCAGTCCAGATCGGCCTGGCCGGCGCCGATGTTTCCCCAACCGGTCAGGTACACGCTGTCGGTAAAGGAATACGTGCCGCGAAAGCCGGCAACCATGTCCACCCAGGTTGCGCTGTCGCGCTGTGTCACATGGTCGAGGATTCCCCCATGAAAACTCAACTTCGTGCTTACGCTCCAGACACGCAAGCCGGCAATCAAGTCCAGATGCGCGCGACCCGTACCGTGGATGGTGTATCCGCCTCCCAGCAGGCCCGAGAACGATTGCGAGGCCACGCCGATTTTTTCCGCCAGGATGCCCTTGGGCGTAGGGTCTTTGACAGAGGTCTTCGTGTACGCAATGTCGGCGAAGACACTGTAGCGGCCGCGACGGCCCTCCAGGATCCCCATGAATGCATAGTCCAGCTCATTGAAAATCTGTCCGAAGTCGGAGTCGAGCCTGGCCGGCGGAGAATCGAATTGCCGGACCGTGCCCTGGACTCCGGCCATCCATAGATAGGGGCTTACGCTGAACTGCCAATCGGACTTGCTTTCCCGTTCGGGCGCCGAGGGCGAATCCGCCATGCGGCCAGTGTCATCCGCTCGCGCGGCCTCTGGCAACGCTGACACGGCCACCAGCAACAGGGTGAACAGCAAGCCGACGCTTCTGCCTCGCTTCGACAGCGGCCAGACGCGAGGCGGAAACTGTCCCGTCTGCGTTTTTTTGCCAGCGCTTTCCTGCTCATCCGGCCCGTAGGGAACCGTGCTCATGAAGACGCAGCGGTCTCGGCGGCGCAGTCCCTGGGCGCATTGCCTCCCGCCGCCTTGATATTCTTCAGCTCCTGCTTGGCGGCGTCCAGGTCGGCGCGGAAGCCGGCGTCGCTTTGCAGCCTGCTGACCGTTGCCGCGCCCATGACGCGCCCGCCGTCCACATCGCTTTGCCAATGCGCATTGCAGATGACGCGGCTTTGCCCGAACGCCAGGCCGCGCGCCAGCAATTCATTCGCTCGTTGCGGGTTGATTTCGGCCAGGACGAGCGCCCAGGCCCATCCCACAGCGGTGTGGCCCGAAGGATAAGAACCGTCGTTGCGCAGGATTTCGTCATCCTGAGGCGTGCAAGTGCCTTCGTCGTGCAAGGCGAACGGCCGGGTCCGGTTGTACTTTTTCTTGACGCCATAGGTGGAAAGCCCTGCGTCCGTCAATACGCGGTGCATGAGCCGATAGGTTCGGGGCGTGTCTTGCTCGTCGATCCTGACGCCCATGGCGCAAGAGAAATTGTTGGCCGGCGCGGGAAACCTGAGATCGGCATCCCGCCTGGCCATCTCCCAGCGAGCGGTTTCGCGCTGCGCCAGGGCGGCTTTCCTGGCCTCTTCGTCGCGCGCGAACGCGGCGCTGTCTTTCGAGGGCGGAGCGCCCAGGAGTAGCAGGCTATTGGGCAGATCCGCCCGCTGCAGATAGCCGGGGGCCAATTCGAAGGGCGGATTGGTAACTTTTCCCGTTGCGGGGGAAGGCGGTTGCGCGCCGAGCCAGCCGGAAGCCGTCATGGACAGCAGGCCGCCAGCGGCCGCCAGTGCGCGGCCAAGGATGGAAATCTTGTGCATGCGAGGACTCCGGTTTCAGTGAACCACGGGTTGCGGCTGCGGGAAATGCCATTGGCCGCTCAATATCTGCTCATCCGGTTGATACAGCCTTACGGTGTAGTTCCAGTCCGGCATGATGGGCAGGCAATTCGCAATCTTTCCGTCGCAGCCGCCGAATTGGATGTCGATCGATCCGTCGGCGTTCTTCTTGGCGGTGAGATTGTTCAAGGAATAGGCGTCGTAGGGATTCTTCTGGAAGTAGCCCTCGGCGTTGTAGACGGCGATGGACCAGAAACCCTGGACGGGAACGGATCCGACACTGAGCCGGTACACCGTCTTTCCGTCGTTCTGCGGTATCACTCCCGTGAGGTAGGTGGCGTCCTTGCTGGGGTTTCCGCCCCATCCCGCCGCAGTCCCGATCAGATGATGGATGGGATCGACCTGGTCCTTGGAGCCAAACGCGCGGTTGTAGTTGGGTATGGCCGAGGCCAGCACCAGCAAGGCGTCACGCACCTTTTTCTGGCTTGCCTGATCCCATTTCGGAATGACAAAGGTACCGGCCTTGTCCTGGCTGACCCGCATCTCGTCCTGTAGCGCATGCACCTGTTCGAGATCCTTCTTGTCCGCCGGGTCCGCCAAGGTGCGGATGGCGACAAAGACATACCGAGTGCCGATTTGCTCTTTCGTCAGGAGATGGCGGCCCGCGCCATAGAAGACGGCGGGTACGTAGTGGTCTTCGTTGACCACGAGCATCGACATGAACCTTTCGCCCGCGTCGGGCAGCTCGATCGTGACGGGACCCGCATCAAGATCGAACACGCCGCTCGAGTAGAGCGTGTCGCGGTTCATCCGGATGACGTTCTGGGCATCGATGGCGACAGGCTCCCGGCTATGGACCAACTTGCCGAAACTGCCGTCCGACACCATCTTGGTCATGTAGAGATCGGACTCGGCACGGGCAAAATTGTCGATGCCCACGGGTATTGCCGTATCGGCGGCGGCGTGTGCATTTGCCATCCCCAAGGTTGCCAAGACCAGGGCGGCCGTGCGCACCGCATATGAATAAGACATTTGACTCTCTAGATCCGATGAAAACCCGCATCCGCCGGCCTCGCATTTGTCCAATGCGCGGTTGCGGTGCGCGGCACGTGCTGGCCGTGCCTTCTGCGGTCGGATTCTATGGAGGTCTTTCGCCTGCGGCTTGCCATATGGCGCCAAAGTGACATTGGTCCATATCTGGCGATGGCGCGCTGTCGGCCTCGCTGCGCACGCCAGCGCAGCTTCCGGGCGCCATGGGCCGATGCTGTGCCCGGCTTCAGGCCCAGGCCGCGGGCCGCTTGTGGCGTTGCTGTCGGTCTGCCGGGGCAGCCTTCCGTCGTTCTGTTTGCGTGGCGTCAAGGCCGCGAACAACGAAGGGTAATCCCCGCCAATTTTAGCGATTGCCAGAAGTAGGAACACTATGCGGCCATGGCTAGCCGCTTTCAGATGTTCCCAAGGTCGACAGCGTGGGAGCGCGGCAGCTCCCATACAAACGAGGATCTTGATGGGGCCGCCATTGATCATTTTGGGAATTCCCCAAGCAGATACTCTTTTGTGGTGGGTAGCAACCGAGCCGTGCCGATGACCGCCCAGCTCTGGTCCAGCGAGAAGATATGGCCTGTCTTGCCCGAGTCAAATTGATCGAACTCTGAATCGGGCGGACAAGGAAGTTTCCAACTCCGGAGTTTTTCGAACACGGCGTGGCGGTATTTTCCATGCTTGGCTAAAGGTCGTTTTCCTGCTCGTCCGTGTACAACTGTTTGAAGCACCATTGCGACCTCCAGTCCGGATCTATATATTGGACCGATAGACTGATCATTATGCAACTACCAATAATGATGGGCCGTAGTAGTCCGAAAAATTCAAGTTCCCCTTTGCATCCGTGCGCATTGTTGCTCAGTTTCCCTTGCGCTCCCTGACGCGTGAGCGTGGCTCACGCCTACTGTCGATCGAGTTGATCCTCGGTTTGAAAAGTCATGGAGCTCTCGTGGCGAAACCTGTGAGTGATGGCTCTAGCAATGGTCTTTTCTTTATCGAGCATCATGCCGGCCTTTTATCATTCATGTGCGGTCAGCGGATAGGCGATTATCTATTGGAGCCAGTTGCGATAGGGCGGGAGGCTACTGTTGGGGGGGGATGGAAAATAACGGAGAGGCCAAGGCGCTGCCCCCGGTTGAAATTCGAGTTCGGGAGAAGTGTATTTTCAATTACGATCAAAAATATATCGACCCAGGTGCTCAGGAACTGTGTCCGGCCGCTGTCCCGAGAAAAACTTCAGAGTTGCTCAAGAAATATGCGCTCGCTTCACATCGAATACTTGGCGTGCGTGGCTATTCAAGAAGTAATTTTATTGTTCGTTTCGATTGGGGAATAATTTTTTAAAATCAATACTCTTCCTTGCCTGACTGCAAGCTTTCTACTTCCGAAGGCTCTGAAAGCGGAAAATATTACAATGCAGCAGTTCCTGCTAGAGCAAGTTGCTATTGCAAAGTGGAGGTTCGAAGTAACCAAACTCTTTGAAAATGATCTTGGCGGTCACAATGCAGTGACCCGCGATTTGGAATCCCAAGTCGGAATTCAGGAAGGCGTTCGTAAGGCTCTCTTTCAGGGAGCGACTGACGTGCTCTCATAAGCTTCCCCTTCAGGTAGGCGCCGACCGGTGGAACTTCGGAATCTGCCTGAGTCGGAGATTTCCTTGAAGAAAAGTAGATTTACAGAGGGCCAGATCGTTGCCGTATTGAAGGGGGGGGGTGAAGCCGGCATGCCAGTCGCCGAGCTGTGTCGCAAACATGGCATCGGCGATGCCACGTCTTACCTTTGGAGGAGTGAGTACTCCGATGTTCAGAAGTCCGAGTTGCGGCGGCTGCGTGAACTGGAAGCTGAAAACGCCAAACTCAAGAGCATGTTTGCCGGCCGCGTCTTAAGTTGACTCGGCGCTACAAGAAGCGGCTGCCGGACCAATCTCTATAGGCATTTGGATCGGCCACAGAGCCCAATCGCCGTTGGGCGCTCTACATCATGCAGGACGCGCTCTGCGGCGGTCGACGGTTCCGAACGCTACGTGAGCGACGAGGCAAGCCGGGAGTGCTTGGCGATCGAGATAGGCATGCCCAACCCTTCGGCATGTCCGATTCGGGTCATGAGCTGTTTGATCGACTGCTGTGGGCCGCCTGACGCAATACGTCTGGATCAATGCCGCCCGCACGAGTCGATACGCGGCCTCCCGCCGGTGCAACTCATGCTTCGATTGACCCTCGCTCCGATCATCTATCAGCCAATGTCTGCTTGACAGGGATGCTTGCGCCCTCGACAGCCTAAAAGCAAAAGGCCCCTTTCGGGGCCTCTGCAAAGCACGTAAGTGCTTGGAATACTGGCGGAGAGGGTGGGATTCGAACCCACGGTACGGGGATACCGTACGCCTGATTTCGAGTCAGGTACATTCGACCACTCTGCCACCTCTCCTTGCTGGGTTTCGTAACGGCGGTGTTCCTGGCTGGCCTGGGTTACCCCAAGGGCCGGGTCTTCCACTAAAGATCCCTGGTCGGAAGGATCTTCGTTGTCGAAGCAGCGAAGCCCGCAATTCTACAGGATTTTTTTTGTTTGTGTAAAGGGGGTAGTTGAAAGTCCCCCACAGCGGGTTTCAACTGGCTTTCAGTGGCGGCGTTCTTTGCGCAGAATTCCGACATGCCGGGCGCTCCCGCCCAGGCAATGCGCCTGTCTAGGCGTTCATCCCGGAACCGCTAGTCCCATGGATCTGATCCTCATCCTCCTGCTTGCGGCCGTGCTGTGCGTGCCCCTGACCCAGTTGCTGGGCCTGGGCGCGATCCCGGGATACCTGCTTGCCGGCGTGTTGGTGGGGCCGTCCTGTCTCAGGCTCGTCACCAATGTGGACACCATGATCGGCGTGTCCCAGTGGGGCGTGGTGATGATGCTGTTCATCATCGGGCTGGAGCTTTCCCCCAAGCGCCTGTGGGCCATGCGCAACGAAGTCTTCGTGCTGGGTTCCTTGCAGATGCTGGCTTGCGGGCTGCTGCTGGCGGTGGTGTTCGGCGCGGCGCTGCGGCACTTGGCCGGCATGGAGTGGCAGGCGGCGATCCTTTGCGGCCTGTCGCTGGCCCTGTCGTCCACGGCGGTGGCCTTGCGGCTGCTGGACGAGCGCATGCTGACGCGCACGCCGCTGGGCAGGTCGGCGCTGGGGATACTGCTGTTCCAGGACATGGCGGCGATCCCGATGCTGGTGGCGGCGGGCCTGTTGGGTTCCGACGGAGCCTCGGCGCCTTCCTTCAAGGAGGCGCTGATCGCCGTGGTGGTGGTCGCCGCGGCGTACCGGCTGCGGCTGCTGGGCTGGGCCGCCCGGGCGCAACTGAACGAATTGTTCACGGCTGCCGCCCTGCTGATGGTGGTGGGCGCCGCCCAACTGTTCGACTACGCCGGCCTATCGGCGGGCCTAGGCGGGTTCCTGGTGGGCGTGTTGATGGCCGAGTCCCGCTACCGGGACGATCTGGAAAAGGCGATCGATCCGTTCAAGGGCCTGTTGCTGGGCCTGTTCTTCGTGGCCATCGGCATGTCGGTGAACTTGAAGGTGGTGGCCAACCATTGGCCTTTCATTCTAGTGGGCGTGTTCGCGCTGCTGCTGGTCAAGGCCTTGATTCTGTACGGCTTTTCGCGCTTCCTGGGCCTGCCGCGCTATCACCGCCTGCTGTTCGCCCTGGCGCTGGCGCAGGGCGGCGAGTTCAGCTTCGCCATCTTCAATGAAGCCTGGGACAACCATCTGATGAATCTGGAACAGCGCGATCTGCTGTCCGTCATCGTGGCGATTTCGATGGGCGTGGTGCCGATGCTGATCAAGCTGCTGGAACGCATACCCGAGAACCGGGGCGGCATGGCCGATCTGCCGGCGGCGGAACCGGCCCAGGACGAGACGCCGAAACCTCCCGCGCCACGCGACTCTCCTCCCGCTGCTTGACCCTGCGGGCCGTACGGACATGGCATGATTGCCGTCATGCCGGGCAGCTACACTTGACCCTTGCTTTGCCCGCCCAACGCGCCCGACCACAGGAGAATGCTCATGCTTAAAGGAAAAGTCGCCCTTGTCACCGGTTCCACCAGCGGCATCGGCCTGGGTATCGCCACTGCCTTTGCCCAGCAAGGCGCCGATATCGTCTTGAACGGCTTCGGCGATGCCGCCGAAATCGAAAAGCTCCGCGCCAGCCTGGCCGACAAGCACGGCGTGAAGGTCATCTACGACGGCGCCGACTTGTCCAAGGGCGCGGCCGTGCGCGAGCTGGTCGAGAACGCCGTGCGCCAGTTGGGCCGCATCGACATCCTGGTCAACAACGCCGGCATCCAGCACACCGCCTTGATCGAGGATTTCCCCACCGAAAAATGGGACGCGATCCTGGCGCTGAACCTGTCGGCCGTGTTCCATGGCACCGCCGCCGCCTTGCCGCACATGAAGAAGCAGGGATTCGGCCGCATCATCAACATCGCGTCGGCCCACGGCCTGGTGGCCTCGGCCAACAAGTCGGCCTACGTGGCGGCCAAGCATGGCGTGGTCGGTTTCACCAAGGTCACCGCGCTGGAGACGGCGGGGCAGGGCATCACCGCCAACTCCATCTGCCCGGGCTGGGTCCGCACCCCGCTGGTTGAAAAGCAGATCACCGCGATGGCGGAAAAGAACGGCGTCGATCAGGAAACCGCCGCGCGCGAACTGCTGAGCGAGAAGCAACCGTCGCTGCAGTTCGTGACGCCGGAGCAGTTGGGGGGCACCGCGGTGTTCCTGGCTTCGGACGCTGCCGCGCAAATCACAGGTACGTCCGTCTCGGTCGATGGCGGCTGGACGGCACGCTAAAAAGGAATTCCCGAATGCTGTTTCTGCTTTCTCCCGCCAAGAAGCTGGATTACGACTCGCCGCTGCACATCGAGACGCATACCCAGCCGCTGTTCGTGGACCAGGCCGCCGCCCTCATCAAAGTGCTGAAGACCAAGTCGGCCGAGGACATCTCCGAACTCATGAGCCTGAGCCCGGCGCTGTCCGAGCTGAACGTGCAGCGCTATGCCCACTGGAAGCGCAGCTTCACGCAGACCAATTCGCGCCAGGCGGTGCTGGCTTTCAACGGCGACGTCTACGAAGGGCTGGAGGCCGCCACCCTGTCGGCCAAGCAGCTGGATTGGGCGCAAGAGCACGTGGCCATCCTGAGCGGCCTGTATGGCGTGCTGCGCCCGCTGGACCTGATGCAGCCGTACCGCCTGGAAATGGGCACGCGCCTGGCCACGCCCAAGGGCAAGAACCTGTACGAGTACTGGGGGCCGGCCATCGCCGATTACCTGAACGAACGGCAGGCCGGCCAGAAGACGCCCGTCATCGTCAACCTGGCGTCCGAGGAATACTTCAAGTCGGTCGACCTGAAGACGCTGAAGGCGCGGGTGGTGCAGTGCGTGTTCCAGGACTGGAAGAACGGCGCCTGGAAGATCATCAGCTTCCACGCCAAGCGCGCGCGCGGCCTGATGGCGCGCTACGCGATCCTGCACAAGGTGTCCAAGCCCGAAGGCCTGCAGGGCTTCGACCTGGAAGGCTACAAGTTCGACGCCTCCGCCTCGTCGCAAGACAAGCTGGTGTTCCGCCGCAAGGTCTGATCCGGTCCCGGGCCTCGCGCCCGGGATTCCCCGATTCCGCCAGCTCAACCCAAGGCGGTCACGCTGCCGCCGCCACCCGCGGCGCGTGCGTGGGATCGGCCAGCGCGTGCAATTCCTGGCGGATCATGTGCGCCGCCTTCAGCATCTGCTTGATCGGATAAACCAGCGCCGCCAGTTCGCCTTCGGTGTCGAACTGGGTCGGCAGGCCGGTCGGCGCTTGCGCCCGATTCTCGTCCAGCAGGTCCACCATGCCGGTCAGCGCCCGCTGCACGGCCTCGGGCGTGGCCGGCAGGGCGGCCAGGATGGGAATGACCGCCGTGATCTGCGAAGCCAGGATGTGGTTCTGGATCAGCAGGTTGTTCAGCTCGGGCACGCTCACCTGGTGCGACGTGGGCTCGCTCATCATGCGGTAGAACGCTTCGGCGAAATTGCTGAAGGCGATGTGCACGTTCTTGCGCGCCAGCCGCCACGCCAGGTCGGCGTCCGTCACCGCCGGGGTTTCGCCGGCGGCGGCGCCCACCGGCGCGCCGTGGGCCTGCATGGCCTCGACATAGCGCAGGCCCGCGATCAGGTATTCGCGGTTGGCGCGCGTGGCCGCGGCCGCCAGAGGTTTCAGGTAGCGGGCCTCCCACCAGGGCAGGATGTAGCTGCAGATCAGCGCCAGCGCGCAGCCGATCAGCGTGTCGATGGCGCGTTCGCCGATCACCGCCATGGAGACGGTGCCCGGCGACACGAAGTGGAACACCAGCACCACGAACAGCGTGTTGAAGGTGGCGCTGGCCATGTAGTTCAGCTGCACCAGGCTGTTGCCCATGATGCAGGCGCCCAGCAGCGCCGCGAACAGGAGTTCCGGCCGATCGGTCAGGTTGAACAGCAGCAAGGCCAGAATGCAGCCGATCAGCGTGCCCATCAGGCGCCAGCTGTTGCGCTGGCGCGTCAGCGCGAAACCGGGCTTCATGATGATGACGATCGTCAGCATGATCCAGTAGTTATGCGCGGAAAATGCCGGCGACAGCCACTGGCTGGCCAGGGTCATGGCGATGGCCGCGGCGGCCGTTACGCGCAGCGCGTAGCGGAAGTGCGGCGAATCCAGGCGCAGGTTGCTGGTCAAGAGCCCCACGCGGAATTCCTGGCGCGAAATGAAGCGCGTCAGCGACTTGTTGATGCGCAGCACGTCGGTCGGCTTGGCGTCGGGCGAGGCGGCGGTATGGTCGGCCAGGCGGTTGACGATGCGCGCCGAATTGCGCAGCCGGCGCAGCACCTGGACGATCAGCGCCAGCATCTCCGGCTCCCGCTCGCCCAGGCCCTGCTGCTTGAGCTGTTCGATCTCGTACTCGATGGCGCGCAGCTCGGCCTTGGCGCTGCTGCGGTACTGCACCTTGCGTCCGCGCGACACGTCCAGCGCGATGCGGTTGAGCTCCAGCGACATCTTCACCAGCGCGTCGCGCATGAACATCAGGCAATCGCTGCCAGCCAGCGCGCGGCGCAGCGCGGGGTAGTCGGTGTGCGTGGCCACCAGCGTGTCCAGCAGCTGCAGCATGTCCACGAACATGTTCCAGATCATCACGCGCTGACGGTCGCCCAGGCCCTTGCCGCGGGGCAGGGCGCGCAGCACCATGTCGCGCGCCGCCTGGTGCTTTTCAGTCATGACGGATTGGCGCTGCATGACCTCGCGATAGGCGTCGTCGAGGTCGGCCGTTTCGTCGTAGAAGGCCGCGCGCGCCGCCACATAGTCGGCGGTGGCGAACAGCGCCACCGACATGGCTTGCTGCTCTTCACGCAGCCAGAACAGGCGCGAGAATCCCAGGCTGAACGCCACGTAGAACAGCGCCCCGCCCAGCGTGGCCGCGGCGTGCGCCAGCACCTCGTGCGGCGCCAGCGGCGAATGCATGGTCAGGGTCATCAGCAGCAGCCCGGCAAAGCCGATCAGCCCGCCGCGCTTGCCGAACACCGTGAACATCGAATAGACGAAACACTGCGCGATGACCGCCAGCCAGATCAGCACGGGGTGCGAGGACGCGAAGCCGGTGATGATGACGGTCAGCGTACCCAGCGCGGCGCCGCCCAGCATCTCGTTGGTGCGGTGGCGCTGCGGCCCGCCCGGCTGGTCGATGATGGCGAGGCACTGCGCGCCGAAGGTCGCGACCAGCCCGGTGGTGTAGTTGCCGAAGAGGCCGCCCAGCACCAGCACGGGCAACAGCATTCCCACCCCCTGGCGCACCCCTCCGAAGAAGTAGTGGCTGTAGAGGAAGCGGCGGATGCTGGCAATGCGCAAATCCATGGGCGGCGGGTTCGATTTTGGGAGACGAAACAAGTATAGAGAGACTGCCCAGATTTTTGGGGTCGGATGGTTACCGAACCTTCCACGCAACGCTGGTGCAAAAGCCGATTTGCCACCTTTGACGCAACGCGGTAAATTGCTCCACTTGCACCGGTCTGCCTATCCGAAACCGGTGCGTTGAGGCGGATTGCCTGGATCACCCCCCAGCCATCCCGCAGCAGTTACACCTGCCGTTGGCCGCGCCACAAGCGTGTGTTGCCAAGGCTTCCATTTCGACCTCCAGCGTCCCCCAGGGGCGTTTGCACTGCGTTCTTGTCGAGCGTGTGCCGGGTCGGCAAGGTGTCCGGGTGGCGTGGCTCCGTGAGCCGCAAAGCGCCGGATCATGTTGTCGGAACCGGTATGGGTTCAGTTGCCGCCGTATCCGGGCGAGCAGCAGTCAGGGTTGCAGGGCCGGTACTGAAAGGAATGACAACATGGAACTGAATGGCGCCGACATCGTCGTGCGCTGCCTGGCCGATGAAGGCGTGGAACACGTTTTCGGCTACCCTGGCGGCGCGGTGCTTTACATCTACGACGCGATTTTCAAGCAAGACAAATTCCAGCATATCCTGGTTCGTCACGAGCAGGCCGCCGTGCACGCCGCCGATGCCTATTCGCGCTCGTCGCAAAAGGTCGGCGTCTGCCTCGTGACCAGCGGACCGGGCGTGACCAATGCCGTCACCGGCATCGCCACCGCCTACATGGATTCCATCCCCATGGTCATCATCAGCGGGCAGGTGCCCACTGCGGCCATTGGCGAGGACGCCTTCCAGGAATGCGACACCGTCGGCATCACGCGTCCCTGCGTCAAGCACAACTTCCTCGTGCGCGACGTCAAGGACCTGGCCGAAACCATGCGCCGCGCGTTCTACATCGCGCGCACCGGCCGTCCCGGCCCGGTGCTGGTGGATATCCCCAAGGACATCACCATCGCGCAGTGCAAGTACACGCCGCCCAAGGGCGAGATCTCGATGCGCTCCTACGCGCCCGTCAACAAGGGCCACCAGGGGCAGATCAAGAAAGCCGTGCAGATGCTGCTGGCCGCCGAGCGGCCGATGATCTACACGGGCGGCGGGGTGATCCTGTCGAACGCCGCGCCCGAACTGAACAAGCTCGTGTCGCAACTGGGCGCGCCCTGCACCAGCACCCTGATGGGCCTGGGCGGCTACCCGGCCAGCAGCGGCCAGTTCGTGGGCATGCCCGGCATGCACGGCACCTACGAGGCCAATATGGCGATGCAGCACTGCGACGTGCTGCTGGCCATTGGCGCCCGTTTCGACGACCGCGTGATCGGCAACCCCAAGCACTTCGCCCAGAACGCCCGCAAGATCATCCATATCGATATCGATCCCTCGTCGATCTCCAAGCGCGTGCGCGTGGACGTCCCGATCGTCGGTAACGTCAAGGACGTCCTGGCGGACCTCAGCGCGCAGTACGACATCGCCGCGGCCGAGCACAAGCCCGCCCCGATCACCAAGTGGTGGGAGCAGGTCGAGTCCTGGCGCGGCAAGGAATGCCTGAAGTTCGCCAACTCGGACGAGGTCATCAAGCCGCAATACGTGGTGGAAAAGCTCTGGGAAGTGACCGGCGGCGACGCCTTCGTGACTTCCGACGTGGGCCAGCACCAGATGTGGGCCGCGCAGTACTACAAGTTCGACAAGCCGCGCCGCTGGATCAACTCCGGCGGCCTGGGCACCATGGGCGTGGGCCTGCCGTACGCCATGGGCGTGCAGATGGCCAATCCTGGACACGACGTCGCCGTCATCACTGGCGAAGGGTCCATCCAGATGAACATCCAGGAACTGTCGACCTGCCACCAGTACCGCCTGACGCCGAAGATCATCTGCCTGAACAACCGCTTCCTGGGCATGGTCCGGCAGTGGCAGCAGATCGACTACGGTTCGCGCTATTCCGAGTCCTACATGGATTCGCTGCCCGATTTCGTCAAGGTGGCCGAGGCCTATGGCCACGTGGGTCTGCGCATCGAGCGCCCGGCGGACGTCGAGCCGGCGCTGCGCGAAGCGTTCAAGAAGCACAAGGATCGCCTGGTGTTCCTGGACTTCATCACCGACCGCACCGAAAACGTGTGGCCGATGGTCAAGGCCGGCCGCGGGCTGACCGAAATGCTGCTCGGCTCTGAAGACCTGTAAGGAGGCCACCCATGAAGCACGTGATTTCCGTCCTCCTCGAAAACGAACCCGGCGCGCTGTCGCGCGTGGTGGGCCTGTTTTCCGCGCGGGGCTACAACATCGAGACCCTGACCGTGGCGCCCACCGAGGACTCCACGCTGTCGCGCATGACCATCGTGACCACCGGTTCCGATGAAATCATCGAGCAGATCACCAAACACCTGAACCGCCTGGTGGATGTGGTCAAGGTCGTCGACCTGACCGAAGGCGCTCACATCGAGCGCGAGCTGATGCTCGTGAAGGTGCGCGCGGTCGGCAAGGAGCGCGAGGAAATGAAGCGCATGGCGGATATCTTCCGCGGCCGCATCATCGACGTGACCGACAAGTCCTACACCATCGAATTGACGGGGGTGCAGGAAAAAGTACAGGCCTTCCTGGAGGCCCTGGACCGCAGTGCAATCCTTGAAACCGTGCGCACCGGCGTGTCCGGCATCGGACGCGGTGAACGGATTTTGAAGATTTGACCGGCCTTCCAGGCTACGCAGCACCCTACATCTGAATTAAACAAATATCCAAAATACTGGAATCTGGAGCACAACCATGAAAGTTTTCTACGACAAAGACTGCGATCTCTCCCTGGTCAAGGGCAAGACTGTTGCCATCATCGGCTACGGCTCGCAAGGCCACGCGCACGCGCAGAACCTGCATGAGTCCGGCGTGAAGGTCGTGGTCGGCCTGCGCAAGGGCGGCGCCTCGTGGAACAAGGCCGCCAACGCCGGTCTGGAAGTCAAGGAAGTCGCCGACGCCGTCAAGTCCGCCGACATCGTCATGATGTTGCTGCCCGACGAGAACATCGCTTCGGTCTACAACAAGGAAGTGCACGCCAACATCAAGCCCGGCGCCGCCCTGGCGTTCGCCCACGGCTTCAATGTGCACTACGGCCAGGTCGTGCCGCGCGAAGACATCGACGTCATCATGATCGCCCCGAAGGCCCCGGGCCACACGGTGCGCAACACGTACAAGCAAGGTGGCGGCGTGCCCCACCTGGTGGCCGTGTACCAGGACAAGTCGGGCGCCGCGCGTGACGTGGCCCTGTCGTACGCCAGCGCCAACGGCGGCGGCCGTGCCGGCATCATCGAAACCAACTTCCGCGAAGAAACCGAAACCGACCTGTTCGGCGAACAGGCCGTGCTGTGCGGCGGTACCGTCGAACTGATCAAGGCCGGTTTCGACACGCTGACGGAAGCCGGCTACGCGCCCGAAATGGCGTACTTCGAGTGCCTGCACGAACTGAAGCTGATCGTCGATCTGATCTATGAAGGCGGCATCGCCAACATGAACTACTCGATCTCGAACAACGCCGAGTTCGGCGAGTACGAAACGGGTCCGAAGATCGTCACCGACGAAACCCGCAAGGCCATGCGCCAGTGCCTGACGGACATCCAGACCGGCGAATACGCCAAGAAGTTCATCCTGGAAAACACCGCCGGCGCCCCGACGCTGACCTCGCGCCGCCGCATCAACGCGGAATCGCAGATCGAGCAAGTGGGCGGCAAGCTGCGCGCCATGATGCCCTGGATCGCCGCCAACAAGCTGGTGGACAAGTCCAAGAACTGATCCATGCCACTGCGCGGGGGTGACCCCGCGCAATCAGGGTCATAGCGGCATGCCTGCGAGGGCATGCCGCTTTTTTTTTGGCGTCCCCGTCGATTTGCCCAGGTACGCGGCTTGCTCCGCCCCGCAAGCGGGGCCAGATGGGTTAACCTTTCAATGTTCGTTGTAAGTTATTGAGACCATGCCCAATTTTTCCATGCGCGATTCCGAGAACCGCCACCGAAGCATCTACCTGCTGCCCAACGCGTTCACCACCGCGGCGCTGTTCGCGGGGTTCTACGCCGTCGTGCAGGCCATGAACGATCGCTTCGAAATCGCCGCCATCGCCATTTTCGCGGCCATGGTGCTGGACGGCATGGATGGCCGGGTCGCCCGCCTGACCAACACGCAGTCCGCCTTCGGCGAGCAGTACGATTCGCTGTCCGACATGACCTCCTTTGGCGTCGCGCCGGCGCTGGTCATGTACGAATGGATCCTGAACGACCTGGGCCGCTGGGGCTGGTTGGCCGCCTTCGTCTACGTGGCCGGCGCCGCGCTGCGCCTGGCCCGCTTCAACACCAATATCGCCGTGGTGGACAAGCGCTTCTTCCAAGGCTTGCCCAGCCCGGCCGCGGGTGCGCTGGTGGCGGGCTTTGTCTGGCTGGCGGTGGACAACAAGCTGCCCATCCATGACAGCTTGATGGCGTGGGCAGCGTTCACGCTGACCATGTACGCGGGCATTTCGATGGTGTCGAATGCACCGTTCTTCAGCGGCAAGAGCTTCGCGCTGGGCCGCAGCGTGCCGTTCTGGGGCATCCTGCTGGTGGTGGCCGTGTTCGTGTTCGTGTCCAGCGATCCCCCGGTCGTGCTGTTCGGCCTGTTCGTGCTGTACGGCCTGTCGGGCTGGATCATGTGGGCCTGGCGCTGGAACCGCGCGCGCCGCCTGACGCAGGAACGCCGCAACCAGTCCTCCTGATCGCGGCCGCATCGCCGCCCAAACAAAACCCGCCGGATGGCGGGTTTTGCATTTTTACGTCCCGGAGCTCAGTGCCACATGAGCCTGTCGTCGTCATACATGGGGTCGGGGCCGGGGTGGAAGTGCGTAAACTTGCTGCCGTCGCGGCTCATGTACACGTACATCAGGGAGTTCCAGACGCCGTTTTCCTTGTAGCGGTAAGACCAGATGACCTCGCGCTTTTCGCCCAGGCCGGCTTCGTCGATGCGCGCGGGCGGGCCGAATTCGCACCGCACGCGGTCGGGGCCCCATTCGCCTTCGCTGAGGACCTTGAAGTGCGCGTCGGTCAGCAGCGGAACGACGGGGCCCACGCGGCCGTCGGCGCCGACATTGGTGCCCCAGGCGTACTGGCCCATGGGTTGCTGCGTCCAGATGACGCGGCGCCCGCCATTGGCTTGCGGGCATTCGAAGTTGGGCCGGCCGAACTGGGCCTGCACGTCGGCGTAGGGCGTGCCGGGCGGAATCTGGGCCATGTTGGCGCATGCCGCCAGACCCGCCAGTGCGGCGGCGGCGAGCGCGAGGCGGGCGCTTCTGTAATATTTAGACATGGTTTTCTCCTGACATCGGATTGGGGCCCGCAGCGGGGCGGGCACCCGTCACTGGGGTAATTCTATCGAATCGGCTATAATCATCGAGCTTTATCAAGTGTATTGATTTTGCAACATCCTTTGCGTAGTCCGCAGAGCTGGTCCAGGTGCCAGGCCCCGGTGTCGAAACACCGCGTCCACAGCCGCGTTCCAGGCTTCTGTTTGAGTCATCAATGGCAGCAGTGAGAAAGCGAATTCCGCCAGGTCCGCGCAAAAATTTTCCAAACCACGTCAGGGCGCCTCGGCCCTGTCGCATGTCCGAAGAGGTCATAAATGTCTGTAGCTGACATCAAGAAATCCGATATCGTCGCGCAATTCCAACGCGCTCAAGGCGATACCGGCTCCCCCGAAGTTCAGGTGGCTCTGCTCACCGCCCGCATCAACGAACTGACCGGTCACTTCAAAGAACACATGAAGGACCATCACTCGCGCCGCGGTCTGCTGCGCATGGTCAGCCGTCGCCGCAAGTTGCTCGACTATCTCAAGGGCCGCAATCCCGATTCGTACCGCGCACTGATCGAAAAACTCGGTCTGCGTAAGTGATCGACGGGGCTGGCTCCCCATGACGCAATAACCGTGGTCGGTGCGACGCATGTCGCGACGGCCACGGTTTTTCATTTGTAAGGAATAATCGTCATGTTCAACAAAGTGACAAAATCGTTCCAGTACGGCCAGCACACGGTCGTCCTGGAAACTGGCGAAATCGCTCGCCAGGCCTCCGGCGCCGTTGTGGTGTCGATCGAGGACACCGTCGTCCTCGCCACTGTCGTGGCTTCCAAGAAGGCCAAGCCCGGTCAGACGTTTTTCCCGCTGACCGTTGACTACATCGAAAAGACCTACGCCGCCGGCCGTATCCCGGGTGGCTTCTTCAAGCGCGAAGGCAAGCCTTCTGAGAAGGAAACGCTGACCTCGCGCCTGATCGACCGTCCCCTGCGTCCGCTGTTCCCCGAAGACTTCTACAACGAAGTCCAGGTGGTCATCCACACGCTGTCGGTCAATCCTGAAATCGATCCCGACATCGCCGCCATGATCGGCGCCTCGGCCGCTCTGGCCATCTCGGGCATCCCGTTCACGGGCCCGATCGGCGCCGCTCGCGTGGGTTACATCGATGGCCAATACGCCATCAACCCGACCGCATCGGACCTGAAGTCGTCGAAGCTGAACCTGGTTGTCGCCGGTACGGAAAACGCCGTGCTGATGGTGGAATCGGAAGCCCAAGAGCTGTCCGAGGAAGTCATGTTGGGCGGCGTGGTCTACGGCCACCAGCAAATGCAGACCGTCATCAACGCCATTCACGAACTCGTGAAGGACGCTGGCAAGCCCGATTGGGATTGGCAAGCGCCGGCCAAGGACCAAGCCCTGATCGCCGCCGTGACTTCGGCTGCCCAGGAAGGCCTGAACGCCGCCTACCAAATCCGCGAAAAGCAAGCCCGTACCGCCAAGCTGCGTGAAGTGTCGGCCGACGTGTCGGCCAAGCTGGCCGCCGCCGCCGCCGAAAAGGGCGAGTCGCTGCCGGACGCCGTGACCGTCGACAACATCATGTTCTCGCTGGAATCGGCCATCGTCCGCGGCCAGATCCTGAACGGCGAGCCGCGCATCGACGGCCGCGACACCCGCACCGTGCGCCCCATCAGCGTGCGTCTGGGCGTGCTGCCCCGCGCACACGGCAGCGCGCTGTTCACCCGTGGTGAAACGCAAGCGCTGGTCGTGGCCACGCTGGGCACCAAGCAAGACGAACAGATCATCGACGCGCTCATGGGCGAGTACCGCGACCGCTTCATGATGCACTACAACATGCCTCCGTTCGCCACCGGCGAAACGGGCCGCATCGGTGTGCCCAAGCGCCGCGAAATCGGCCACGGCCGCCTCGCCAAGCGTTCGCTGATCCCGCTGCTGCCGGCGCCTGAAGACTTCCAGTACACGATCCGCATCGTGTCGGAAATCACCGAGTCCAACGGCTCGTCGTCGATGGCTTCGGTCTGCGGCGGCTCGCTGGCCATGATGGACGCCGGCGTGCCGGTCAAGGATCACGTGGCTGGCGTGGCCATGGGCCTGATCCTGGACGGCGGCAAGTTCGCCGTGCTGACGGACATCCTGGGCGACGAAGATCACCTGGGCGACATGGACTTCAAGGTCGCGGGCACCGAAAACGGCGTTACCGCACTGCAGATGGACATCAAGATCCAGGGCATCACCAAGGAAATCATGCAAGTGGCGCTGGCTCAAGCCCGCGAAGGCCGCCTGCACATCCTGGGCAAGATGAAGGAAGCGCTGGACGGTTCGCGCGGCGAGCTGTCGGCTTTCGCCCCGCGCATGCTGACCATCAAGATCAACCCCGAGAAGATCCGCGACGTGATCGGCAAGGGCGGCGCCACCATCCGCGCGCTGACCGAAGAAACCGGCACGCAGATCGACATCTCCGACGACGGCACGATCGTGATCGCCAGCGTCGACGAAGCGCAGGCCAAGGAAGCCCAGCGCCGCATCGTCGAACTGACCGCCGACGTCGAAGTGGGCCAGATCTATGAAGGCGCCGTGCTGCGCCTGCTGGACTTCGGCGCCATCGTGCAAGTGCTGCCGGGCCGCGACGGCCTGCTGCACATCTCGGAAATCGCCAACTACCGCATCGCCAACATCAACGATGTGCTGAAGGTCGGCCAGCAAGTCCGCGTCAAGGTCATCGAGGCCGACGACAAGGGCCGCCTGCGCCTGTCCATCAAGGCCATCGGCGGCATCGAGCAGCAGCAACCTGCT
The DNA here is from genome assembly GCF_013267355.1 of Achromobacter pestifer. Classification (NCBI taxonomy): domain Bacteria; kingdom Pseudomonadati; phylum Pseudomonadota; class Betaproteobacteria; order Burkholderiales; family Alcaligenaceae; genus Achromobacter; species Achromobacter pestifer. Next base: position 1,330,354 of record NZ_CP053985.1, on the reverse strand, counting down.
GCGGCCGAAGCTGCCCCGCAATCGGAACCGCAAGCTGAATAAGCCTGCTTGACCGGTAGCACGAGACGGCGCCTTCGGGCGCCGTTTTTCATGGGCCGCGCGCGCCTGGGTCCGGCCTGATTCATCTTCTTGCTTCTTCAGGCCCCGGACATCTCCCAACTGCGCCTACCTTCCTGTAAAGTCTGGCGCGTGAGCGTAGCCCCCCGACCTCGGAGGATGGCATATGCGACGTGGCGAAAAGGGGGAAACGGATGGGCAAGGCATGACGGCGTGGGCCGGACCCGCCAGTGCCGCGGTGCTGCTAGCGGCGCTGCTGAGCGGCTGCATGAGTAGCCCTGCGCCGGGCAAGGGCAGCCCCAAGGGCGAGGACATGTCCGTCGACCAGTTCGGCCAGACGGACTTCAACCGCACCGTCACGCTGGAGGTGCGCGACAACCTCGCCAGCCTGTATGTCCTGCTGGACAAGCTCTACCGCCGCAATCCGCGCGAATGGCGCAAGTCGGGCGCGCCCGATCTGGCCAAGGCGGTGTTGCTGGTCAAGCATTCCATCGAGGTCCGCATCCCGCCCAAGGACCTGACGGGCCTGCGCGACATCCAGATCCTGGCCGTGTCGCTGGACCCCAACTATTCCGGCGACCGGGTCGGCGCCTTCATCTACGGCTTGGCCGACACCATCATCGCGGCCCATAACGGCAAGACCCGCCTGTACGCCACCGACGCCCTGGACGGGCAGCGGGTCTACAATGCCGCACGGAACGTCGAGGCAGCCGCCTGGCTGCTGGCGTCGCGCCGCAATGCCCAGGGCGAACCCTTGCTGCTGGCCAACGAAATGTCCCAGAACGCCACTAACCTCAGCTTTGAACGCGAATTCGGCGCCATCATCGGCCGCCTGGACCTGATCGCCAATCTGCTCGGCGAGAACACGCGGCGTATCGGGATCAACTACGCGCAGGGCCTGCTGCTGTTCAATTTCCTGCCAGTGCGCTAACAGGATTTCCATCGTGATCGATATCGCCTCCATTCAGACCGCCCGCGAAAACCTGCGCGGCCAGGTGCTGAAGACCCCGTTTACCCTGTCCCGCACGCTGTCCGACATCTTCGGCGCCGAGATCTGGCTGAAGTTCGAGAACCTGCAGTTCACGGCTTCGTTCAAGGAGCGCGGCGCGCTCAACCGCATGCTGACGCTGTCGGAAGACGAACGCGCCAAGGGCGTGATCGCGGTGTCTGCCGGCAACCACGCGCAGGGCGTGGCTTACCATGCCCAGCGCATGGGCGTGCCCGCCGTGATCGTGATGCCGCGCTTCACGCCCACCGTCAAGGTCGCCAACACGCGCCGCTTCGGCGCCGAGGTGGTGCTGGCCGGCGATACCTTCGACGACGCCAAGGCGCGCGGCTACGAGCTGGCGCAGGAGCGCGGCCTGATCATGATCCACCCCTATGACGACGAGGCGGTCATATCAGGGCAGGGCACGGTGGCGCTGGAGATGCTGGAAGACCAGCCGCAGCTGGACACCCTGGTCATCGCCATCGGCGGCGGCGGCCTGATCTCCGGCATCGCCACCGCGGCCAAGGCGCTCAAGCCGGGCATCGAGATCGTCGGCGTGCAGACCGAGCGTTTCCCGTCCATGTACGCCGCCGTCAAGGGCGTGTCCATGCCGCAGGGCGCATACACCATTGCCGAGGGCATTGCGGTGAAGTCGCCGGGCGCGCTGACCCAGCCCATCGTGACCCAGCTGGTCGATCGCCTGGAGCTGGTCAGCGAAAGCGATATCGAGCACGCCATCGTGGTGCTGCTGGAGATCGAGAAATCGGTGGTCGAAGGCGCGGGCGCCGCCGGCCTGGCCGCGCTGCTGCGCGCCAAGGAAGAAGGCAGCGACCGCTACAAGGGCAAGCGCATCGGCCTGGTGCTGACGGGCGGCAACATCGATCCCCTGATGCTGGGCGAACTGATCGAGCGCGGCATGGTGCGCGCCGGGCGGCTGGCCCGCATCCGCGTGGACCTGCGCGACCTGCCGGGCGCGCTGGCCCATGCCACCAAGCTCATCGCCGACGCGCAGGCCAACATCACCGAAGTGCACCACCAGCGCGCTTTCACTTCATTGCCGGTGCGCAACGTCGAGGTGGATTTCGTGCTGCAGACGCGTGGCCACGAGCACATCCAGGAAGTGATCGACGTGCTCAACGCGGCGGGCTTCGCCGCCAGCAACCACGATCACTGAGCACGCCAGCCTGGTTCAGGCGGCGCCGTTCTGCGCGGCGTCGCGCGCCAGCAGGTTCTTCAGGCCGTACAGGCGTTCGCGGTGCAGCGTCGTGGACAGCGACTCGGGTTCGCGCCCCAGCGCCACATAGTCCGCGGGCACCTGCGCCGCCGCCGCGCGGATGGCGTCGGGAGCGGCTTGCCACCACTGCGTCAGCATGCGATCGGGGTTGTAGACGTCCAGCCCTTGGCGCCGCAGCTCCGAACGGTTGAAGTCCTTCAGGTTCCAGGTCAGCACCTGCACCACCGGCGGCTGCTGCAGGCCGCAGCGCGCGCGCCGCGCCAGGCCGGCCGCGATCACGTGGAAGTCCTTGGGGTCGCTGTAGCGCAAGGAAGCCTCGTAGACCTGGGTGTCCGTCTCGCGGGCGCCGGGAAAGCGCGCGTTCATGTCGTCCCACATCTCCATCATCACTTCCGGCGGGATTTCCCAGATGCGCGAGGCATTGCGGCGCCATTCCTCGCCGATGCGGTCGGTCCAGACTGGCGTGTACACGCCGGCCTCGGCCAGCCTGAGCAGCAGGCGGCGCAGGATGCCGGACATGAGGACGCAGGCGTCGAGGACGATGAAGGGCGGGGAGGTGGAAGCGGTGGTCAAGTGAGGTCTGGAGCCCTGCCGGCGCAGGGCGGAAACATGGAAAACGAGGCGCAAGAATAACGTTTTTTTGGAAGCCGCCCCGGGGCCGGAGGCCATGAGCAGGAGGGGCGGCAGGCCCTAACCCAATTCGGCGCGCACGGCGTTGCAGTGGCTTACCAGATTGCGCCGCGCCACCAGGCCTTGCTTGAGCGGCGTGTCGATGGCGTAGAAATAGATATTGGCGAGGAAGCCGTAGATCCCCGCGTCCACGCTGCCCGGATTGGGGCCGAACATGAAGCCGTCCTCGCCCAGCAGGCTGGAGATCGCCTCCAGGTCGGCGATTCCGCGCGCATAGGCGTCCTCGGGCGCATAGCGGCCTATGCCTTGGTAGTGGTAGCGCTGGAAGTTGTATTGGCGGGCGGCTTCCAGCTGCTCGGGCGTGACGTCGGGGTGGGCGTCCAGCAGTGCCCGGCGGAAGGTCGGCCAATAGCGGTCATCGCGCCAGCGCGAATAGGACATGACCCAGTACAGGTCGTCCAGCGCGCGGCGCACCAGCAGGTCCTGCCGCTGCTGCTCGGGCGTGAGGGAATCGTCGACGGTCAGTTCGTACTGGCGCTTCAGGTAGGCGATGATGGCGTCGCTGTCGCCGATGCGCAGATCGCCGTCGGCGATGTAGGGCAGTTGGCCGCGCGGGGCGGACTGCACGTCGAGCGTATGCCGGTGGTCGAAGGGCAGCCGGCACAGCTTCAGGAAGGCGTAGATCTTCAGGCCGTAGGGGTTGTTGTCTTCCAGCCCATAGAGTCCGGGGTACGAGTAGAGGGTGATCATGGCGCGCTCCCTGGTTACCGGACTAGATTAGAACGGCGGGGGGAATTTTGCGCGCCTCAGTTTGACGAGGCAGGCGGTTCGCCGGTTTGCGACGAAGGAGGGACGCCTGGCCCGTGGCGGGGTGGTGCCCGAGACCGGACACCCGATCCCCAGGTTTCATGCGGGTTGTGACGGGGTTTGGCGTAAAGGTGGCGTGCGCCGACCGTCTGGTGCCTGCTGGTGTCCGTCGATCCAGTCCAAAACTTCCTCGCGATCATACAGCTTGCGCCGGCCGATTTTGAAGGCGCGGGGGAAGTCGGCCCGCTTGGATGTGCGATCGCGGACGTGCTTGCGGTTCAGGCCCAGCATGTCGGCAATCTTGTCGATGTCGATCAGGTCGCGTTCGGTCATGACTCCCCCTTCGGCGCCGCGGCCGGTGCTTGGTGTTGGGCTGCATGTGCCATTTATTGCTCCTCCTCATCGTCTAAAGTCTTAGGCCCGAAAAGTGCGTCCAGGAATTTCCATGCGATTGCGCCAGCGGTCGCAATGCCAACGCACGTAACGATTGCATCAGGCCATCCCATTTACTGCTCCTTGTTGTCGGTGGTGGCGCGGGCGGCGCGCCGGCGCACCTCCCATTCCTTACTGGTCATGCCCACGCCGTTCACGACGTCCTCGGGCATGATCGCCTTCGTGCAGTGCGGGCAGAGTGGGGCCATGGTCTTGCTGCGCCAGGCTGCATCCATGCGCTTTGCCGCGCGGCTGATGACGGTATGCGCGGCGTCCTCGCGCAGCCGCTCGGCCTTGGCGTCTAGGTGGTGGTGGCGCTCCACCAGCTGCAAGAATGCGTCGAACGGCTCCACATCCTGCTCGCAGTCCTGGCAGTAGACGCGGCGCTCGTCTGTATCGAAGGCCAGGCGGACGTGCTTGCAGGTGGATGGGGCGCGCTGCGATTTGCCGCGCGCCACTCGCAGATCGCCGATGTTGACCACCTTCATGCCGTACACGTAGTCCATCGGGACGATTGGCTCACTCATTCCGCGCCTCCGTCGTTGTGCTGCTTGGGGTGGGCACCGATTTCAGCGGCCGTGTTCACGATCGCGCGGCGCATCGCGGCTTCTCTCTCATGGTCGACATGCTCGTTAAACGCGAAGTCGCGCCATATCAAGTATTCGCCGCTCCACACGTAGATGTGACCATCAGGCCGGGCCTCTACCCGAAGCGATAGCTTCACCGCCAGCCGCAGCGCATCGCCGTCGTCGGTGAGCGGGTTCCACACGAACTCGCGATCGCGTCCGTTGTGATCCTGGTTGTCAGCGTGCAGGTACAGGATGCCGTCGTTTATCTCGCAGTACCGCAAAGAGATCTCATCGTCAGCCACCTCCTGCGCCCAATTCGCTCGCGCCGCCAGCTCCAGCAATTCGCGGTCAGTTCGCATCGCTCTGCTCCTTCTGCGCTCCCGGTTGCGCGGACAGGGCGGCGCGGGCCTTGATGTACGCCGGGACCGCTGACGGATCGCTCATGGCTTCCTGCCAAAGAAAATCAAGCTTTGAGCCTACGATGTCCGGGATGGGGAACGCATCGCGGCACTGGCCCAAGGCGTCTATCAAAGCATCCGCCTCGCTGGCCCGCCCCTCAAGCGCATCAGCCATGTCCGGCGCGCCAAAGCTGCGGGCCATAGCCGCGGCCTCCTTGAGTTCCGCCTCGCTGGCCTGGGGCGCGGCATAGAAGATGCGGGTTTCAAACAGACGTGGCTTGGCGCTTAGTTCGTCGAATCGCTCGCGGGTACAAGTCACAAAATCGTCCAGGCCCTTTCGGCGATACGCATACACTGGTTCTTCGGAAACAGGTGTGCGTTGCTGTGGCGAGGCATCCGCGAAGACCAACGGGCGGTTCCGTCCACTGTCGGCTGGCGACTCTGCAATGTAATGGCCCAGCTCGGGCTCTTCAGGCCAGTCTATGAACCACGCCACTGGCTTCGCCTCCCCGGCTACAGGGGCGCTTGCCCGATAACAGGGCGCGCGAGCCGCGTTCGTCATGGTTACGGTTCTGCCGTCGTCGCCGTAAGCGTATTCGGGTGCGGGGTCGGCTACAGGGGCGCTTGCCCACTCTGCCAGGTACTCGAAGCAGCGGCGAAACTCCACCCAATCCGAGCACAAGCGCAGATTACCCCCCTCGCTTTCAAATGGGTATGCCTCCAAGCGCTCGGCCAGCGTGCGGCCATTGATAATCGCGCCTAGGGGCCTTTCATCTGCTACAGGGGCGCTTGCCAGGGCGGCGAAAGTCGACACCACTTGGGCGCGGGCGTGGGTGGATAGGTCTTGTCCGAAGCGTTCGCAACGGAACCCGTACACGTCCAGCAGCCTTTCAAATTCTGCTTTATCCGTCATTTCGATCCCCTTGGGAGGCCCGCAGCGCCTTCATGGCTTCGTACAGCAACTGCGTGGCCGAATTCATCCGGCCATCCTGGGCGAGATACTGCTCAATGCGTTGAGCCACATCCGCCGGGGCGCCATACTCAAACGCCGCCCGCTCATCGGCTACAGGGGCGCGCAGCTTGGACAGCAGGGCGCGGGCCACGTTCATCAAATCGGCCGCATTTACTTCTTGAGTCTCGCCCGGGTCGAAGGCGAACCCAATTGTGTTATGGATCTCTACACGAATTTCGTCATCCGTCAGCCCAGGCTGGGCGGCGTTGTTCTCAGTCATGTCGTGGCTCCAACAAATTTGATCCGGAAAGGCCCGCTCTTGGAGCGGTGTTTCTTTTCGCAGTAGCGGCGCATGGCGGCTTCGTGCAGCTCGCCCGGTTCCATTTCGATGCTGTGACCGGTGGTGCCGCCTTTCCATGAGCCTTTTTCAGGCCCCAGCTCTGCGCCGAAGCTCAAGTCAAGCGAGCGGTGAATCGTGGGCCGGTAGAGCAGGGAAAGCCACTTGAACCAACCGGTTCCGCGCTTCCACTCTCGTTCCTGAATCTTGGTAGTGACGATGATCCGCTCGCCGTCGTAATCCTCGATCTCGAAATCGACAGAGGGGCATGCCTCTTGAGCCTTTCGCTGTTCGTCCCAGCTTCGATTGCCGGTGAACGTGGCGAAAGGCTCCCCTTCCAAGTCGTATAGCGCGAAACGAACGAATCGATGGGCAAGCCATGGCAGCTCCTTGCACCACGACCGCGACGTGTTGGATGCCCACGTCTGCGCGCCGTAATAGACGTGCACGTAATTTTCGGAATAGGACAGGCCAAATTTGCGCTGGTGATATTCCTCGTAACTACCGTGGCTCGATTTATGGGCTTCGCGGTAGGGACGAAGAAGCCACGACGGCAACCAAATCAGGAAGTGATGGCGGCAAGCGTCAAGGGCGACGTATGCGCTGGGGTACTCCCTGTCTCCGCTGCACAGATTACCGACATGGCGACAGGGACCAATGTCGCGCCTAAATCTCAAGAGGATGTACTCGCGCTTCGGGCTCTTCCAGGCCCGTTTGTGGTCGAAGTCAGTCCGGGTGAGGTTGGGTTCTGGACCGCGCTGGCAGTGGCGCTTGCGACGTCGACTGCGTCGATGATTCTGACATCGATCTTCGCCAAAGAACCGCCGAATGCGACAGCTCGGAATGTGCAGCAAGAATCACCGAACAATGGCCTCTCCGAGCGCGTCAATAGCGTCCGAGTGAATGGCAGGGTGCCCGACATATATGGGCAAGTTCGCTCGACGCCCGATCTCCTTTCGCCTCCCTACAAAATATTTGAGAACCATGTGGAGAAAGAGGTCGCGTTCATGTGCATCGGGCGCGGCGCATACGACGTTCATGATGTCCGCGATGACACGACGATGGTGTCTGAGATAGCCGGAGCATCCGTCGAAGTGTATGCTCCGTTTACATCGCCCAACAGCGGAGATGCACCGCAACTACGCATTGGGAACGTCATAGGCTTGCCTGTCATCACGGCGAAGCGCGTCAACAGCGTGAACGGGCAAGTGCTGCAACCTCAAGACTTTGGAAGCGTAGTTCGGCGAGGAATGATCTTCAAGTCGCCGAATCAGGTTATCTCCCAAGATCCGGACATTGACTTTGCCGATCTGTTCATCCCAGGTGATAACGTTCAGATCCAGAATGCCGTTCAAACGCAGGGTACATACTCTTTCACTCCCGCAGGGGGCGCGACGTTTCGTTCGGAGAATTCCGCGGCGCCAACTTGGGGAGAGATCGACTTTTCTGGGGATCACACGGCCAATTGGTCGGCAGGTCAAATTGTCACCGTATCAAACGGATATGTGACTTGGACCGATCACACAGGCGGTGATGCTGATGAACCCTACACAGCAAGCAGTAACGTTACCGCGATCTATGGCGTAGTCAGTGTTAACTACGTACCTGTGCCAGGCGTCACTCGTCTGCGCTTAGATGTCTCGCTGAATTCATCCGCGTGGGGGGCGTTCAAGATTGCTCCGAATCCTGTGACGGGTAGCCCGACACTGACTAGGCCGTCAGATACGGTTCAATTCGATCTGTCTGGGCAGTATGTGGTGACAACGGTCACTTCCAGTTTGTTGACCCTGAACAATCCGGCCTTGGTCAACCCCGACTGGACTGTGATGGAGACAAGTTTTGGGGGGCAATCGTCAGTCTTGACGCCAACACTGACCACGACAGGGGAACGATGGTCCGGTTGGTTCGCGGTTGAAGCCATCCAGCCAATCACCAGGATCATCGCTAACGTTGTCGCGCTAAACGGTCTGTACAAGGATAACGGACGCCAGCAATACCGGCGTGATGTTGTCTATCGTTTCGAAGGTCAGCGCCTTGACGAGAGCGGCGATCCCACGGGACCAGTATTGGACTTTGAGCGCACGATCGTTGGTTCCGCAGTGTCACGCTCGACTCGCGCAGATACGCTTGACGTCGGCCTGGCTGGAGATTTGAGTACGCGATGGCGCTTCCGTGCACGTCGCATCACAGACTCGGATACAGATTTCGAAGGGTCTGTGGTCGACGAGATCAAGTGGCGTGATTTGTATGCATGCAGCTCCGTCGCTCAGGAAGATTTTGGTGACGTGACGACTGTGCATGCGGTTATGTTCGCCACTGATGGGGCGCTGGCGATCAAAGAAAGGAAGCTTAATGCTCTTGTGACGCGCAGGCTTCCACGACGAATTCAAGGATCAACATTTACAACAGATCTCTTCGCCACCCGGAGCGTCGCCGATATTCTTTCGGCTGTTTGTCTAGACCCGCAAATAGGTAACCGCCCCAAGAGAGAGATTGATTTTGACAATTTCTACCAGGTAGAGGCAGATATAGTTGCCTACTTCGGCGTAGATGTTGCGCAGTTCAACTACACCATAGATAGCGATAATTTGTCGTTTGAAGAGACTGTTTCTATGATCGCCGAGGCGGTCTTTTGCCGCGCATACCGGCGTGGTAGCGTGATCCGGCTTTTCTTCGAACGCGAGAATGAGAATTCGGCGATTCTCTTCAACCATCGAAACAAGCTGCCTGGCTCTGAACAACGCACCGAGGGGAGCCCAGTCGAGAACGATGGGATTGAGTACCAATGGATCAACCCGGCGAACGATGCCGCTGAGACTATCTATCTCCCGCCGGACAGATCGGCGGTGAACCCGAAGAGGATTGAGTCGGTTGGAGTCCGGATTGAAGCGCAGGCAAAGATCCACGCATACCGGGAGTGGAATAAACTGCAGTACCAGGACGTCCTGACCGAGTTTGATGCGCTTCCAGAGGCCAACCTTCTCACGATTAGTGAGCGAATTTTGTGCGCCGACAACACCAGGGCTGGCAGCCAAGACGGAGACATTGTCTCCGTCGACACCAGCAATCCGTTGCTGGTCGAGTTGTCGCAGCCGGTCGACTGGAATGGGCCTGGTCCGTTCCGGATCTTTCTACAGAACACAGACGGCCAGGTTGAATCTATCGCGGTGCAGAGTGGTGGGAGCGCCAGACTTGCTCTATTGGCGCATGCGCCACGGACCCCAATTGTCCTTCGAGGTGTCGGATACAACCCCACGGCCTACATTCTTGGCAAAGGCGATAGCCCGCGGCAAGCCCAGCCGTTTCTCATAACAGAGAAAGGTGTGCCGAATGATGATGGAACGATTCCATTGACAGCCATTAACTATGACGCGCGGTATTACCAGAACGATCTGGATTTCGCGTAACAGAACTTCTATGCAACTAAACCCCGCTTCGGCGGGGTTTTTTTATGGGCGCTCCCATGGCAATCGAACCTATCTCGCTGCAGCAACTTCGTAACGCGTCTGAGGATGCGCAAGATCTTGAGCGATATATCAATGATGACATTCCGTCGTTGATTCAGACTCGTATCGGCGGACAAAAGCCCAACTGGGCCAAGGTTATCAGTGACATTCAAGCGGAGTTTCAGCAGTTTCTTCTGGACTCCGGATATGTTCTTCTTGGTGACTACGCGGCCGGTTTGACCATCACCGCACTCAACCAGATTTTCGCCAAAGATGGAGAACTCTACCGGGCAAGCGCTGGCCTAACGCTTCCATACACGACAACGGGTGTTTGGGCTGACGAGGCGGACAAGTTTGTTAGCGTCGGGGATGCGGTCCTGCGGCAGGACATCGCCAACGCGGTCGACACCGACCTTGGAACCGCCCTCGTTGGCGGCGCAAACCGCGTCGTGGACACTGTCGCCGACGTTCGAAAACAGCGCGGCACGAAGAACCCGTATGTTGTTGCGGCCGGCTACTATGCCCGCCGGGACAAGGGGCCAGCCTTCTATGTCTACGATCCTGACGACAGCACGAGCGCGGACAATGGTGGGGCGGTCCTTGTTAGCGAGTTCGGACACCGCTACAAGTTGAATCATCCCGGCTGGGTGTCGATCGATGATTTCGGCGCGCGCGGCAATGGCGTGGCCGATGATTCCGCGCGGGTTCAGGCTGCCTACGAGTGGTCCAGCGCAACCCGCATCCCACTGGTGGCGTCCGCGAGGACCTACGGTTTCGCGCTGACGCAGCGCATTGACCTGGAGGCGCAAGCACAGACATATTGCGCCCTGATCTACAAGACCGGCGTGAAGATCCGCGGCCAGGGCGCCGGCGCGACGGTTTTCAAGCTGCTGGACAACCAGAGCACCGACGCCAGCCCGAAGTTTTTCAACCTGATGGCGTCGAACCAGGTCCTCGATCACATCGAGATCCAGGGCATCACGTTCGACCTCAATGGGCAAAACAACAAGATCAGCCCGGACCGCGGCTCCGGGGTCTATGCCGCGTTCAATACCGCGCCGCTGATGGTATCGGGCAGCGTGACGACCACGGGTACGGACGCGCGCGTCAATAACTCCCGAATCATGTTTAACGAGTTCATCAACATCCCTGGTGTGACCGGTCTAGCTTTGGGTCAGCGCTACGGCCATCCGGGTGTGAAGGGTTCGAACAACGAAATCGCGTTCAACCGCTTCTACAACAACGGCATCGACTCGTCCGACCACTCATCGATCTATGGGTTCAGCAACGACTCCAGGGTCCATCACAATTTCTTCGACCACCCGACGCCGTCTACGGGTCGCGGCGGGCCGGTTGCCTGCGTGGAGTGCTTCGGATCCAACATCAGCGTGCACGACAACTTCGCACGCAACTATCTGCAGTTCGCCTGGGTTGGCGCGGGAGAAGAGGGCGAGCACCGTGGAATCTCCATCTACAACAATCGCGGGCTCATCTCGCTTCGGGCAGTCGGAACCTGGAGCACGGCCGTACAGAACGATGGGATCGCGGATCTGGCGATCTACGACAACGACTTTGAGATGCTGGCGGCACCCATCGCCATATCTGGGATTCCACGTGTCGCGTTCGACCTTGTCATGCATGACTGCAACCTGACCGGCGTGTCTGTGTACGGAAACAGAGTGATCTGCCGGGATCGCACCGATAACACGGGCATGGTGTTGCTTGCCACGACTGGGCGGTCAATCGGTCCCGTGCATGTCTGGGGCAACGAATTCCGTGGGTTTAGTCGCGGGATCGGTGTTGGCGTCGAGGGCTCCGGGTCCATTCTTGGCCTCAGCGCGTGGAACAACGCCTTTTTGGATATGGAGCCGACCACGGCGCGGCCCACCGACACCATTTGCATAGAAATCAGTGGTCTCATCTATGAGCTGTTCCTGACGGACAACAACGGCCTGGGCAGCGACCTGTATCCGGGAAGCACGCCCAAGTACGGCATCACGCTCGCCGGGAATATCGGCCGGCTGCATATGGAAGGGAACGGTCTACGCGCTTCTCAGACCGACATCCTGATGAATGCCATCGTGTCGGGCCGCCGTACTGGGCGCCAGGCGCTGACGTTCGCTGCTATGCCTTTGGAGTCGACCTGGAAGATTGGGGACACAACTTACCTTCATCCGGCGCCGATTCTGGGAACGACGCCCAATCGCTACATCATGGATGGCTGGCAGCGCATGACGGATGGGACGGCCAACGTGCTGGGCGTCGATTGGCAAGAACGTCGAATGCTCACTGGGACTTGATATGAATGATTGGGAAAAGAACCTTGCATGGCTGGCCGGCATTGGCGCACTCATCGCGGTGGGGCGAGCATTGACCAGCACCGAGCGCCTATCGTGGCGCGTCGTGATTGGGCGCACGATCTTGGGCAGTGCGGTGGCCACCGTGGCGGCTCTGATCTATATCCCGTTCCCGGATGCTCCGATGCCGGTGGTGGTAGGCGCTGGCGCGGCGCTGGGAATCCTGGGTGAACAGGTCCTGGAGCTGGCGGCGCGCAGGCTGATTTCCTTCAAGTTCGGAGGTGATCCGAAATGAGCGGATTTCAACTATCCCAGCGCAGCCTGACGCGGTTGGCGGGCGTCCATCCTGACCTGGTCGAGATCGTGAAGCTGGCCATCCAGCGCACGGCGGTGGACTTCACGGTGGTGGAGGGTGTCCGCACGGTCGAGCAACAGCGCGAGTACGTCGCGCGGGGTGCCAGCAAGACCATGGCCAGCTACCACTTGCCGCAAGCGGACGGGCTCGGCCACGCCGTCGACCTGGCGCCCCTGATCGACAAGGCCATTCCCTGGAAAAACTGGCAGGCGTTCGCTGATCTGGCCGCGGTGGTCAGGGAATGCGCCGCGGAGCTGGGCGTGCCGGTGGAGTGGGGCGGGGACTGGAAGATGCGCGACGGCCCGCATTTCCAGATTCCGCGCGACTGGAAGGGGCGGGCATGAACCCGCTGCTGCGCGCCGCGTTGCCGTACCTGATCGGGGCCGCGGTGCTGGCTGTCGCGATCGCCGGCGTGCGCTGGTACGGCGCCAGCCAGTTCCGCGCCGGCGGGGATGCTCGGCAGGCAGAAATCGAGAAGCGCCAGGCCGCCGTCGAGCGGGCATGGCAGGAGGAAAGGGATCGTGCTGATGCCAAACACCGCGGCGCCGTCCTGGCGCGCGAGGCTGCTGAAAAGACTGTTGCCGCTCAGCGTGGCCGCATTAACGGGCTGCTGCGCCAGCTTGCCCAGCGGCGCGCCCAAACTCCCAGCGCCGGCGGCGGACCTGATGCAGCCGGCCCCGACTGGATCGGAATTATTGGATCGTGTGTCGGACGATATGAGCAGCTGGGAAAGGATGCTGCTCGATGGGCTGACCAGGTGAATGGCCTGCAGGGCTACATCCGCGGCCTGGGCGTCGCGCCCTAGGCCCGTTCCGCCCGCTTGCACAGCCAGAACCAGTGGCTGAATTTGGGCTCATGCCAGGAATTGTACGCAATGGGTAGAATGGCTGCTCCAATGACGGCCTAGAACAAACAATATATCCCGTGAGCTGGTTCTTTACTGTGATGAATCCGATATCTCAGGCAAGCATTTCGCAAATTTCTATGGAGGCGCGCTAGTTGAATCCACCCATCTTCAGGAGGTGGTTTCAACTTTGCAGGCGGCTAAGGATCGGCTGAATCTTGGTGCAGAGGTCAAATGGCAGAGAATCACCGAGAACTATGCGGGCAAATACATCCAGTTGATGGATGAGACCTTTGCGTTGATGCGGGAGGGCAAGCTCAAGATGCGGGTGATGTTCACCCAGAATTACTTCGGCGCAAAGCAACTGACGCCCGCCCAAAGAGAGAACGGATTCTTCCTGCTCTACTACCAGTTCGTCAAACACGCCTTTGGGTTTAGGTACTGTGGCGGCGATCTGGGCGCCGCTAAAGCACGCATCTATTTCGACAAGCTCCCAGATACCGATGAAAAGTGCCAGGCCTTCAAGGGGTTCGTGTCAGGGCTAAATAGGAGCCGTGAGTTCCGCGGCGCCGGCCTTTCAATCGCTGAGGATCAGATCGCCGAAGTGGATTCCAAAGAGCATGTCTTACTGCAATGCCTCGATGTAGTCCTTGGCGCGATGCAATTTCGTCTCAACGAAAAACACAAGGAAAAGCCGGAGGGAGCGCGGATACGCGGAAAGCGGACCAGGGCAAAAGAGGTCGTCTATAGGCATATTAATGGCCTGATCAGAGAGATCTACCCTAATTTCAATATTGGGATCAGTACCGGTGGAGAGCCTGAGATGCGTTGGCATCATCCCTATCGCCATTGGCTTTTCAAGCCGGCCGACTTTGAGATTCGACCTCAATATGCAAAGCGGAAATAGAAAAGCCCCGCGCCAGCTACATAAGTGTCCCAAGTGGAACTTGGGCGTTCGCTGAACGAAGGGCTAGCAGCACTGTAACCCAGAGGGCCAAAGTTCGCAACGCAAGGATAAGATCGATTCTTATCCTTTATTGATAAAAACCCGGGTCAGTCCAGCTTTGCTGCGATCTCGGTGGCGCTCTCGCGGTAGTAGACCATGAGGCTGCGCGGGTCGCGGTGACCCACCATGCGCGCCAGCTCCAGCAATTCCAGTTTCTTGGCGAGGCGTGTGATAGCCGTAGCGCGCGCGTCGTGGAATGTGGGCCCGTCGACGGCTGCAAGGGTTTTGCCCTGCCGAAAGTAGGCATCCCGCAGGCCGGCATTCACGGTAAACACCAGTTCCTGGTGGATCCCCTTCATCGACTCCAGCAGTTCGACGGCGCGGCGTGAAAGCGGAACGTCGCGCGCATCTCCATTCTTGGACTTGGGCAGATGCAGCATGCGGCGCTCCAGGTGCACGTGTTTCCATTCCAGGGTCAGGATTTCCCCCGATCGCATGGCCGTCTCCAGGGCCAGCAGGAAAGCTACCGCCGTCTGCTCGCGCTTGTCCTTGGGCGTGCCTCCGGCATAGCCCAGCGCGGACACGACTGCCTCGGCTTGCTTGTCGGTGAAGATCACCTTGCGCGCCGGGTTGTCCCGCGGCTTGATTACGTCGGGCCATGGGTCATGATCCACATACCGCCATTCCCCGAGCTTGGCCCGGGTCCAGATGGCGCGCAGCAGGCCTATCTCGCGTAGGACCGTAGCACCCTGCACCTCTGCCAACCGCCGATCACGCCAGTCCGCCAACTCGGCCGGTCCTATGTCCTGCATCACCAGCTTGGCCACCCTGTCCTTCTTGATGGCGGCAATCCTGGCCTTTTCCCACCTGGCGCCAGCCTTTTCCGGGCTGACCTCGTCGGCATACCGCTGCATGACGTCCGCCAGGGTCCAGCGCGTCACCTTGCCGGCGCGGGCGTTCGCCAGTTCCAGCTCGCGGCGGTTGGCCCAGTCCATGGCCTCGCGCTTGGTGGCGAAGGTGGCGCTTTCACGGTGTCCATTGCGGGCGACTTCGGCCCGCCAGGACGTGCCGCGCTTTCTGAATGTGGGCATGGCGTAATCTCGGGCGTAGGAATGGCGTACGAGATTAGCAAAAATTGTGGTTTAGTGTGGTTTGGTGTGGCGTAACGAGTTCTGGTCGGCACCCAGAATCGTCTATGAAGGTGGCGTTGCGTGGCGTAATGCGGCGCGGTGTGGTGGGATGGGGTGGTGCCCGAGACCGGAATCGAACCGGTACGGCCGCGAGGCCGAGGGATTTTCTTACCACTTCGGCTTTCGCCGCCAGCGCGGATGCGCTGTTCGTGGTCTGGAGCACGCCTTCACCATAGCCTTGCGGCCTTAGGTGCCCGCCGTCTGCTCTCTACACCTTCCCCGGTCATGCGACCTGGGCTTGGCTCGGCGTTGGCTCGGAACGGGTCCAGGGCATTCGCCGAGTTTGACGGGCTACACCTTTGGAGTTTCCCCCAAAGGGCTCAAATTAGTTCAAGTCCCTTGTGTCTACCAATTTCACCACTCGGGCGTTGCGCGGTCCTGGAAGGGCCGGCAGCGGGCGAGACTATACCATCCCGGCGCCAGGGGCCCGGATTGCGGGCTCCCGGCAGGCGGGGCATTCAGGAGACGAAGCGCACGGCGGGGCGCGGGCGTTCGTCCACGGTCAAGGAAAAGACGTCGGGGCGCGAGTAGTGGCCCACCACGTCGAAGTCGTAGCGGGCGCGCACCAGTTCCGCCGTGTCGACCTGGGCGGTCAGCAGGCCGGCCTTGCCGCGCAGAGGCCCCGCCAGCACGTCGCCAAGCGGGCCGACGATGACCGAGCCGCCGTTGATCAGCGGACGGTTGGCATCCCAGCCTGGCACGTCCTGGCCCAGTTCGGCGGGCGAGGGCTGCACCTGGCAGGCGCTGACCACGAAGCAGCGGCCTTCGTGGGCGATGTGGCGCATCGAACACTGCCAGATGTCGCGCTCGTCCACGGTAGGCGCGCACCAGATTTCCACGCCCTTGGCGTACATGGCGGTACGCAGCAGCGGCATGTGGTTTTCCCAGCAGATGGCGCCGCCGATGCGGCCGGCCTCGGTGTCGACGACCGGCAGGGTCGAGCCGTCGCCCTGGCCCCAGATCAGGCGCTCGGTGCCGGTGGGCATGAGCTTGCGGTGCTTGGCGGCCAGGCCGGTCGCGGGTTCGAAGAACAGGGCGGTGCAATACAGCGTGTTGCCGCCGCGTTCGATCACGCCCACCACCAGGCTGGCCCCGGTGCGCTGCGACAGGGCGGCCAGCGCCTCGGTTTCGGGGCCGGGCACGTCGATGGCGTTTTCGTAGTAGCGGGCAAAGGCCTCGCGGCCTTCGGGCAGGCGGTAGCCCAGGCGGGTGCCGAAGATCTCGCCCTTGGGATAGCCGCCCAGCAGCGCTTCGGGCATGACCACGAGCGAGGCGCCGGACGCGGCGATCTCGCTTTCGTAGGCGAGGATGTCTTCCAGGGTGCGGGCTTTGCCTTCGGGGGAGGAGCCGATCTGCAGGGCGGCGATGGTTTTCGTGGTCATGGCGGGGGTCTCGGAGCGTGGCATCGGGCTTCAGTGTCCGGCCGGCCCTAAAATCAATCAATCCTGGTCAGAGATAAATGATATGAACCAGATTGATATCGAGTCGGCCGACCTGAACCTGCTCAAGGTGTTCGAGGCCATCTACGACGAGGGCGGAGCGGGGCGTGCGGCGTTGCGCCTGGGCGTGACGCAGTCGGCCGTCAGCGCGGCGCTGGGCCGGCTGCGCGCGCTGTATGGCGATCCCCTGTTCACGCGCACGGGCAGGGGGCTGTCGCCCAGCCTGCGGGCGCGCGAGCTGCGGCCCGTCATCGGCGAAGCCCTGGACAAGTGCCGCCAGAGCCTGTCGCTGGCGCGGCCGGGCGCGGCGGGCTTCGCCGGCCGCTCGGTCACGCTGGGCCTGTCGGACGATTTCGAGATCGCGCTGGGGCGGGACGCGATCCGCGCGCTGGCGGAAAGCGCGCCGGGGCTGCGCATCATTTTCCGGCAGACCCACAGCCGCCTGGCCGCCGACATGCTGATGGCGCGCGAGGCGGATCTGGTGATCGCCTCGGGCGGATTAACCACGCAGGCCTTGCAGCGCGTGACGGTCGGGCAGGGCGGCTATGCCTGCCTGCTGGATCCCGCCAGTCTAGAACCGGGCCAGATCTCGCTGTCGCTGGAGGAATTCATCCGCCGCCAGCACATCCTGGTGTCGTCCGGCGGCTTCATTGGCGTGGTGGATGAAGTGCTGCACGGGCTGGGACTGACGCGTCGAGTGCAAGCCTCGACCACGCATTTTTCGGCGCTGGCCTTCCTGCTGCCGGGCAGCGATGCCCTGTCGACCTTGCCCGCGCACGCGGCGCGCGGCCTGGCCGCGGCGTCCGGCCTGCGCATGCTGCCGTGCCCGGTCGCCATGCCGGGATACGCCATCGAAATGGGCTGGCGCGCCGACGCCTTGCGGGATGAGGCGGTGGCCGTGGTCAGGCGCGGCTTGCTGGCCTTGCTGAATGGCTATGAATGGGAGCGCGCCGCCTAGGCGCGCGGCCTACTTGCGCCGGAACAGCCGACCCAGCAGGCCACGCGGCGCGGCGGCGGCCTGTTCCGCGGCCAGGGCATTATTCAAGGACAGTTCCTGGTACTGGGGCTTGCCGTTCTGTTGATAAGAGGCGGCAGCCTGGCGATAAGCCATGGCGGATTCCGCGTGACGCTTCATTTCGCCGTAGGCCTGGCCGCGTGAAAACAGCGCCCAGCTGCGGTAGTCAGGATCGATCGCGATCAGGCGGTCGCAGGCGGCCAGCGCCTCTTCGTGGCGCTTGGCGGCGATCAGCGCGTTGATGCGTTCGGCGTGCAGGGCGCCGTCATCGGGCCAGCGCGCCATGGCGCGATCGGCGTCGGCCACGGCCTCGTCCGCGCGGCCCAGATGGGTCAGCGCCTCGATGCGGGCGCGGCGCCACTTCAGCCAGTCCGGATCCAGCGAGATCGCCACTTCGGACAGCGGCAGGGCTTCGTCATGGCGCTCCAGCCGGTTCAGCATGTCAGCCGCGTTGCCGGGCAGGAAGTCGTTGTCGGGCGCCAGCTCGTAGCCCTGCAGGTAGTACGCCAGCGCCTCGTCCCAGTTGCGCTGGTCGCGTTGCGCGTTGCCGGCCACGAACAGCAGTTGGACGTCGCCGCTAGTCATGGGGTCCAGCTCCCGGAGCGCCTGCTCGGCCAGCTCCGGATCGCCGCTGCGTACGTATTCGCGGGCCTGTTCCCTGCGGCCTTCCCAGCCGCTGTCCGATAGCGCGTCCAGATGGCGCCATAGCGGCGCGGCTTCGTCCGCGCGGCCCAGGCGGTGCAGCGACCGCGCCTTGCCTTCAAGGGGCCAGTCCCAGTCGGGCTCGCGGCGCAGCAGGCTGGTCCATTCATCGACGGCGTCCGCGTGGCGTTCCAGCGCTTGCAGGCATGAGGCGCGGTTGTGCTGGATGGCGTTCTGTTCGCCCAGGATGGCGCGGGCGCGGTCGAACATCGCGATGGCGTTGCGCAGATCGCTCAGGCTGCGGTAAGTGTTGCCGGCGTCGTACAGGAACATGCCATTGCCCGGCGCCAGCGAGGTCGCGCGCCGGAAATGGGGCTCGGCCTCGGCGTGGCGCCCGGCGTTGGCCAGGTTGGATGCGATGTAGCAATGCGGCGCGCCGGCGGATGGGCGCAGTTGCGCGGCGCGGGTCCAGCACTGGATGGCCTCGTCCAGCTGGCGGTCGTTGATCAGCAGATAGGCGTGCGCCATCAGCAGCCCGAAGTGCGAAGGCGTGCGTTGCAGGGCATCGCGCAGGACGCGCCAGGCCTGCTGCCGTTCGCCCGCGTTGTAGAGCGCGGTGGCCTGGACGCGGATGGCGTCGGCGCAATGCGGGTCCAGGGCCAGCGCCCGGTCCAGGTCGGCCTGGCGCGCCGCATGGGCGCCGCGCTTGTCGTGATAGCGGGCGCGCAGCGCCCACATCAGGGCCGAGGCGGGTTGCTCGCGCAGCCCCTGTTCGCACAGCGCCAGCATTTGCGCGTGCTCGTCGCCGTCGTCGGCGCGATGGATGGATTCGATCAGGGCGGACATGCGCGGGATTCCGTGTCGGGGCTAGGGCGCCGAGGCGCCGGCTTCGTGGCGGCAGCTGTAGGGGCGGTCGGCGCGCGGGATGTCGTCGCTGCCGCACTGCCAGCGGCGCACGCCGCCGCCTTTCTTTTCCGAGCGCAGTTCGGGCAGGTAAACGAGATGCTTGCCGCCGAGCGCGGGTGCGTCCGTGGTGCCGGCGTCGCCAGCGATGGTGAAGCGCAGCACACCGTTGACCGGGTTCATGGTCAGCGCGCTGAAACCGCTGCTGTTCAACGATTCCGGGGTGACGCCGAGCGCCGCCATGTCCGGGGCGTAAGCCCCGGTGCGGCGGTAATGGTTTTCGGCCAGCATGCGCACGGGTTGCGACACCAGGTCCAGGCGGATCACCTCGGCGCGCAGGGGATTGTCTTCCTGCTTGGGCTCCATGACGATGGCGCCGACGATCATGCCGCCCGCGACCAGCGCCAGCACGCCGAGCACGATGAAGATGAACTTGCCCGCGCCCGTGATGGAGCGGGTCTTGGCGATGGCGGGCCGGATGGCCCGCGGGTCCGCCTGGCTGGACACCACGTAGGTGCCGGAGATCCAGTTATGCATGGCGCGTTCGCCGAATATGGTCCGCTGGATGCGGTAGAAGATGCCGGGCAGCGCGATGTTCAGCACGTACTTCATCAGGTGCCGCCAGCTGGCGCGCAGGACGCCGGGATGGTCGCCATTGCGGTTCACGACGCGCAGCTTCAGCATCCGCTTGCCTGGGGATCCGCCGCCCCATGCGTCCATCAGGGCCGGCAGCATCAGGCCGATGAAACCGGCGGCCAAGGCCAGCAGGACAGGGCGCGGATCGCCGGCCAGTGATTCGTAGGTCAGATTGGCGGCCGTGCTGAATCCGATCATCGCCGCCACCATGATGGCGGCGTCGATCGCGGTGGCGCCAAGCCGCGGCCAGATGCCGGGGAAGACCGGAGCGTTGCCGGCCCGGGCCGGGGCGGCTTTGGCGGTTTTCCCAGCCTTCGCGGCAGGAGCGGCTGCCGTGGGGGCGGCCAGCGGCGCATTGCAGCTAAAACACAGGGTGTTGGAGGCCGGATTCTGCCAGTTGCAGCGGGGGCATTGCATGGGCGGCGGTGGCGGCATGGAAATGCCGCAAGAGCGTGGGGAGTGCGGATGTTACCGGGAAAACCCCGATCCCAGGACGCTGCCACTAGGCACGACACTTCCCGCCATGAAGCCAGTCCAGCCCCCTCTGCCGCATCCCCGCGATATCGATCCCGTCTCCCTGCGCCTGTTCCTCGCGGCGCTGGAGGAGGGCAGCCTGGCGCGCGCCGCCGCCCGCGAGAACATCGTCCCTTCCGCCGTCAGCAAACGCATGTCGGAAATGGAGGACGCCTTCGGGGTGCCGCTGCTGGAACGCGGGGTCAAGGGCGTGCAGCCCACGCCGGCGGGCAATGCCCTGGCCACGCACGTGCGCATGGTGCTGCAAAGCATGGACCGCATGCGCCGCGAAATGGCGGGCTTTGCGACCGGCGTGCGCGGCAGCATCCGGCTCGCGGTCAGCGTGGCGGCGCTGTCCGGCGAACTGCCGGCGCAGATCCAGTCCTTTCGCCGCGCTTATCCCCAGATCGATATCTCCCTGGAAGAGGGCACGACCCAGGAGGTGTTCCGCGCGGTGCTGGACGGCCAGGCCGACGTGGCCGTGGGGTCCGATTTCGGCCATGACGGCTTGCAGGTCTTTCCCTGCGGCCGCTGCGATCTGGCGGCGGTGGTGCCGGGCCAGCATTTGCTGGCCGACCGCGACACGCTGGATTACGCGCAATTGCTGCCTTTCGAGCAGATCGAACTGAACCGCGACAACGGCATCAGCGCGGTGTTCGAGCAGGCGGCGCAGGACGCGGGCGTGGCGCGGCGTATCAGCGCGCGGGTCAGCTCGCACGAAACCATCTGCATGCTGGTGGCGCGCGGCATGGGGGTGGCGGTGGTGCCCATGTACCTGAAGGCGCGCCATGCCAATCTGGATATCCGTTTCATTCCGCTCTCTGGAGCCTGGTCCAGCACCTCGCTGTGCATCGCCGTGCTGGGGCTGGACGCCTTGCCGCCCGCCGCCCGAGTGCTGTTGGCGCACCTGGGCGTGGCGGACGCAGCCTGAAATCAGGGGGCTCAGGGCTTTCCCGGAGGTTCCCAAACGAGAATGCCCCCGTGCTGAAAGACCGCTACCCGTCAGTCCCGCTTGCCGTCGATGATGTAAGCACGGGGCGGCGGCATGGCCAGCATGCATCGGCTTTGCCTGCGCCCGTTTTTTCATCGCGTCAGGCCCGAGGATATGCAGATGGCAGCAACACCCGCTTCACCCTTCATGGACAGCACCGAATTGCCGCTGCGCGGCATCAAGGTGTTGGAGCTGTCCCACATGATCATGGGGCCGGCGGCCGGCCTGGCGCTGGCCGACCTGGGCGCCGAAGTCATCAAGGTGGAACCCATCGAAGGCGACCGCACCCGCCGTCTGAAGGGCTCGGGCAGCGGCTATTTCCCGGTCTTCAACCGCAACAAGCAAAGCCTGGCGATCGACCTGAAGGCGGGCGCAGGGCAGGCCGTGGTGCGCCAGCTGGCCTTGCAGGCGGATATGGTGGTGGAGAACTTCCGCGACGGCAGCCTGGCCCAGTACGGGCTGGACTATGAGTCGCTGTCGGCCGAGAACCCCGGGCTCATCTACGTGTCGCTCAAGGGCTTTCTATCCGGCCCCTACAAGCAGCGCACCGCGCTCGACGAAGTGGTGCAGATGATGGGCGGGCTGGCCTACATCAATGGCGGCGCGGATGCCCCGCAGCGGGTCGCGGCCTCGGTCAACGACATCCTGGGCGGCACCTTCGGCGTGGTGGGCGCGCTGGCGGCGCTGCACGACCGCCACGCCACCGGGCGGGGCAGGCATGTGCGCTCCGGCCTGTTCGAGAACAATCTGCTGCTGGTCGCGCAGTTCATCGCGCAGTACCAGCTGACGGGTGCGGCGCCCAAGCCCATGGGCGCGGAACGGCGGCCGCCCTGGGGCGTGTACGACGTGTTCGAGACCGCGGACGGCAGAGTGTTCGTTGCCGTGGTGGGCGATGCGCAATGGCGCAACTTCGCCCAGAAATTCCTGCCGCCCGAGTGGGCCGCCGATCCGCGCCTGGCCACCGCCGTCGACCGCGAGGCCGCGCGTCCTTGGCTGGTGCCGGGCGTGGGAGAGATCCTGAAGCATTGGAAAACCGACGAACTGTGCACGGCATTGGAAGCGGCGGGCCTGTCGTATGGCCCGATACGCCAGCCGCACGACTTGCTGGACGACGCGCACCTGAACGCCGGCGGCGCGCTGCTGAAGACCCGGCTGCCGGATGGCGGGGAAATATCCGCCGCCGCGCTGCCGATCGAGTTCGACGGACTGAAGGCCGGCAAGCGTTCCGATCCGCCGCGGCAGGGCGGTGACACGCAGGCCATCCTGCAGGGTTTGGGTTGGGATGCCGCGCGCATCGAGGCCCTGCGCACCGCAGGCGTCATTGCATGAGCGGGCGGTAGCGCCCGATATCGGTCGAGGCGGCGCAGACCGCCAAGACATCCATCAAAGAGGAGACAAGATGATCCGCAAACTGTTCGCGGTGGCCGCGCTGGCCGCCGCCTGTGCCGCACACGCCCAGGACTATCCCAGCAAGCCCATCCGCATCATCATCCCGTCCACGCCGGGCGGAGGCACCGACTATATCGGCCGCCTGATGAGCACCAAGCTGCATGAACTCAACGGCTGGTCCGTCATCCCCGAGAACAAGCCGGGCGCGGGTACGGCGCTGGGCCTGGCCGAAGCGGCGCGCGCGCCCGCGCAGGGTTACGACCTGGTGATCGGCCAGTCCGACAACGTCACCCTGATCCCCTTGCTGATGAAGGTGTCGTACGACCCGGTCAAGGACCTGGCGCCGGTGGCGCTAGTGGCCACCACGCCCATGGTGCTGCTGGTGTCGGAGAGCTCGCCGTACAAGACGCTGCCCGAAGTGATAGCCGCCGCCAAGGCAGATCCCAACAAGATCTCCTATGGCACCTCGGGCACGGGCGGCGGCGTGCACATCGCCATCGAAATGCTGCAGCACGCGGCTGGCTTCAAGATGCAGCATGTGCCCTACAAAGGCTCGGCGCCGGCGCTGGCGGACCTGATGGGCGGGCACCTGCAGTTCGCGGGTTCATCGATCTCGTCGGCGGCCACGCTGATCAAGTCCGGCAAGGTGCGTGCGTTGGCAGTCACTTCGCCCAAGCGCAATCCGGCGCTGCCGGAAGTGCCCACGGTCGCGGAGCTGGGCTACAAGGATTTCAGCGTGGTGACCTATTACGGCGTGCTGGCTCCGGCCAAGACGCCGCAAACCGTCGTGTCGCGCCTGAACAGCGACTTCAACAAGCTGCTGGCGCGCAAGGACGTGCAGGAGGCGCTGGCGGCGCAGGGGCTGGAAACCGATCCCGTATCCACCGAGCAGTTTGCCGCGCTGATCCAGTCGGACATAGGCAAGGCGCGCCAGACCATCGAGAGCGCGGGCATCGTGGTGCAGCAGTAGGCCAGCCGGCAAAGGACTACACATGAATCAGGAAGTCAGGCTTTGCGAAGTGGGCCCGCGCGACGGGTTGCAGATGGCCAAGGGCATGATGTCCGTGGCCGACAAGCTGCGCTGGATCCGGCAGCTGGCCGACGCCGGCCTGCGCGAGATCGAGGCGGGCAGCTTCGTGTCGCCGCGGCTGGTGCCGCAGATGGCGGATACGGGCGCCATCCTGCCCGACGTCCTGAAGATAGACGGGCTGACCGTCGTCGCGCTGGTCTGCAACCTCAAGGGCGCCATTGCCGCCTATGAGGCCGGCGCGCATGCGCTGTCGTTTCCCGTTTCGGTCAGCGACACGCATAGCCGCGCCAACGTAGGCAAGGGCACCGACGCGCAGGTGGAGGTGCTGGCCGCCATTGTCGATTGGGCGCGGGCGCAGCCGCGGCCGATGCGGATCGACGCGGCGGTCGCTACCGCCTTCGGCTGTTCGCTGGAAGGCGCGGTGCCCGTGCGCCGTGTGGCGCAAGTCGCCGCCGCCGCCGCGCTGGCGGGCGCCGACGAGATCGCGCTGGCCGATACCGTGGGCTACGCCCATCCGGCGCTGGTGCGCGACGCCGTGCGCGCCGCGCAGGACGCCGTGGGCGCGCGGCTGGTCAAACTGCACCTGCACGACACGATGGGGCTGGGCCTGGCCAATGCGCTGGCGGGTCTGGACGAAGGCATCCGCGCCTTCGATGCCTGCCTGGGCGGCCTGGGAGGTTGCCCCTTCGCGCCCGGCGCGTCAGGCAACATCGTCACCGAAGATCTGGTCTTCATGCTGGAAAGCATGGGCTACCGCACGGGCGTGGACCTGTCGCGGCTGTTGCAGGCGCGCCCTTTGCTGGCCCAGGCGCTGCCGCAGGAAAGCCTGCGCAGCGGCGTGGCCGCCGCCGGCATACCCAAGACCTACGGGGCGCGGGCAGGGGCCTAACGCGCATACGCGCAAGACGACCGCCTCAGCGGTAGACGATCACCGGCAGCGACGACTGCGCCATCACTTTCTGCGTCTGGCTGCCCAGCAGCACGGCCGCCAGCCCGCCGTGGCCGCGCGAGGCCATGGCGATCAGGTCGCAGCCTTGCGTCATGGCGATATCGATGATGGTCTGCGCCGGGTTGTTGCTTTCGCGCATTTCGGTGGCGCAGGGCACGCCTGCGGCGCTGGCCTGCGCGGCCGCTTGCGACAGGTACGACTTGGCGAGTTCCCGGGCCTCGCGCTCATATTCCGCATGCACGCCTTCCAGGTGCACCGTTTCCATGGAAGTCGGGCGGTAGGCGCTATACACCGTCAGCACAGTGACGCTTGCGCCCAGGGCGCTGGCCAGGCCCAGTCCTTGCGCCAGGCCGGCATATGAGCGCTCGGATCCGTCGATGGGAATGAGTATGTGCTTGTACATGACTACCTCCTGAGGGTGGAGAGGGCGGCGCGAGTGCGGGCGGCCCTAGGAGCGTGAACAGCGGTTGTTCCCATACTACGCCTTGTGGAGACGTTCGGCGAACCGCGGGGAAAATGCGCTGGCCGCGGCCGGCGCACCCATGGCAGCCGCACGGACCGTACCTATTGCGTCGGCATCCCTCTACCTACACTTCCTCCTGAAGCCATATTTTGCGCAGCGCGGCTGCAAGGGAGAGCGTAGTGAGCGGAACGGTTTACCTGGTGGGCGCCGGCCCGGGCGATCCGGAGCTGCTTACGGTGCGCGCCTTGCGGCTGTTGCAGCAGGCCGATGCCGTGGTCTGCGACAGGCTGGTGGGCGCCGGCATCCTGCCCTACATCAATCCCGCCGCGCAGTTCCATGACGTGGGCAAGATGGCGGGCGACTGCCGGCACCGGCAGGAAGACATCCATCAGCTGTTGCTGTCGCTGGCGGGAACCTGTGCCCGCGTGGTGCGCTTGAAGGGGGGCGACCCATTCATTTTCGGGCGGGGCGGCGAAGAACTGCTGTTCCTGTCGGGGCATGGCGTGCCGGTCGAGGTCGTGCCCGGCATCAGCGCCGCCAACGGCTGCGCGGCAGCGCTGGGCATACCCCTGACGCATCGGGGCGTGGCGGCCAGCGTGCGTTTCATCACGGGCCATCTGCGCGACGATGCCGGTCTCGAGCTGGACTGGAGTTCGCTGGCCGACCCCACCTGTACCCTGGTGTTCTACATGGCGGTGGCCAACGCCGCCGAGATCGTCGCCGCCTTGCAGCGGCATGGGCGCGGCGGCGACACGCCGGCCGCGCTGATCCATGCCGGCACCACTGAAGGCCAGGACTGGACGGTTGCCTCCCTGCGCCAGATTCCCCAGCTGGTGTCCGGCTTCAAGCCGCCCACGCTGCTGGTGGTGGGCGACGTGGTGCGCTTGGCGCAGCGCGCCTGGTCCGTCGCCGGCGCCGGACAGCGGCTTTTCCGTGACGCGGCCGAGCCATGCGCCCCGGTCGCGGCCTGATATGCCTGATGTTGGCGTGTTGTACAGGGTGGGGTGCGGCGGCCGGCCAAGCGCAGGCGCCGCCGGATATCGGCTCCGTCGACCCGCCGCGGCTCATCCATCTGGTGCGCCAGGATTGCGGCTCCTGCCATGGGCTGCGCCTGACTGGAGGACTGGGGCCGGCGCTGACGCCGCAAGCGCTTGCCGGCAAGCCGCCGGCCTATCTCGAACAGGTGATTCTGCGCGGCCTGCCCGCGACCGCCATGCCTGGGTGGCAGGGCATGCTTGCGCCCGACGAGGCCGCCTGGATCGCGGCGCGCCTGCTCGAGGGCTTTCCAGAGGAATAGAAGGCTCATGAAACTGCGTTTCCTGCTCGTCCTGGCCGCCATCGCGCTGGCCGGTTGTGCCGCGGCCACCGACCCGCGCGGCACCAACGACCTTGGCATGGTGATCGAGCGCGCCGACGGCGCCGTCTCCATCGTCGAAACCAGCGGACAGACCCGCCTGGCGCGGGTCGAAGGACTGGGCGACCTTTCCCATGCGCACATCGCCTATTCCCGCGACGGCCGCCATGGCTACGTCTTCGGCCGCGACGGCGGGCTGACCAAGGTCGATCTGCTGCGGGGGCGCGTGGACCGCCGCATCATCCAGTCCGGCAATGCGATCGGCGGCGCCATCTCGCAGGACGGGCGGCTGATCGTGGTGCAGAACTACGCGCCTGGCGGGATCAAGGTCTTCGACGCCGCGACCTTGCGCCAGATCAGCGAAGTGCCCGCCGAGTATGCGCCCGGCAAGCGTTCCAAGGTGGTCGGCCTGGCGGACCTGCCCGGACAGAAGTTCGCCTACGCGCTGTTCGACGCGGGCGAGATCTGGATCACGGATCTGTCGGACCCCGCCCGGCCGGTCACGCAGCGTTATGACGCCGGCCGCCAGCCCTACGACGCGCTGGTCACGCCGGATGGCCGCTACTACATCGCCGGACTGTTCGGCGAGGATGCGCTGGCCATGATGGACCTGTGGCATCCGGAGGCGGGCGTGCGCAAGATCCTGCAGGGCTATGGGCGCGGCGAACAAGCGCTGCCGGTCTACAAGATGCCTCATCTGCGAGGCTGGAGCGCGGCGGGCGGACGCCTGTTCCTGCCGGCCATCGGCAGGCATGAGGTGCTGGTGGTGGACACCTCCACGTGGCAGGAAACCGGCCGCATCGCCACGCTGGGCCAACCGGTGTTCGTCATGGCACAGCCCGATGGCCGCCGCGTCTGGGTCAACTTCGCGGTGCCCGACAACGGCCAGGTACAGGTCATCGACACCGAAACCCTGGCCGTGGTCCGGACGCTGGCGCCCGGCCGCGGCGTGCTGCACATGGAGTTCACGCCGCGCGGCGAGGCGGTGTGGCTGTCTGCGCGCGACGATGACCGGGTGCTGGTGTACGACACCCGGACACTGCAACGCGGCGCCACGCTGGACATCTCCCAGCCCAGCGGCATTTTCTTCACGAACAGGAGCGGCCGGATTGGCTTTTGAACTGTCCGATTCCGATTTGCTTCTGCTCGACGGCTGGCAGCGGAGTTTTCCGCTGGTGCCGCGGCCCTACGCCTTGGTGGGCGAGCGCGCCGGCCTGGACGAAGGCGCGGTGATGGCGCGCTTTCGCCGTTGGCAGCGCGAGGGCGTGGTGAGCCGGATCGGCCCGGTGCTGCATCAGTCGTGCTTCGCCAGCGCGCTGGTGGGCATGCATGTGCCGGCCGTCCGTCTGGAGCAGGTCGCCGCCCACGTCAGCGGTCTGGCGCAAGTCAATCACAACTACGAGCGCGAGCATGCGCTGAACCTGTGGTTCGTGGCCGCCTGCCGCACGCCCGGCGCGCTCGCGCGCTTGCTGGCGCGGATCGGGCAGGATACCGGCTGCGAGCCGCTGGCCTTGCCCATGCAGGCCGAGTACCACATCGATCTGGGATTCAGCCTGAGCTCGCCGCAACGCCGCGCGCCGCCGCAGCCCCGCGGCAAGCCGGCGGCGCTGCCGCCCGCCGGCAGCGCGCAAGAAGCCTTGCTCCACGCCGTGCAGGACGGGCTGGACCTCTGCGCGCAACCTTATCGCCGGCTGGGGCTTCTTGCCGGGCTGGATGAGGACCAGGCGCTGTGCTTGCTGGAGCGATGGCTGCAGGCAGGCCTGTTCCGCCGCTTCGGCGTGGTGCTGAGGCACCGCCAGCTTGGTTATCGCGCCAATGCGATGTGCGTCTGGAACGTGGATGACGCGCGGGTGGATGCGCTGGGGGAGCAACTGGGGGCCGAGCCCGGCGTCACGCTCTGCTACCGGCGCGCGCGCAGCCTGCCGCAGTGGCCCTACAACCTCTTCTGCATGATCCACGGCAAAGAGCGGGAAGCGGTGCGGGCGCAGCGCGATGCCATCGCCGGCCGGCTCGGGCTGGATGCCTGGCCGCATGCGGTGCTGTTTTCGACCAGGTGCTTCAAGCAGCGCGGCGCGAGGCTCATGCCCGAAGAGGTGGCGCATGGATAGGCCCAAGGACCCTGCCGCGGGCGCGCCGCTGGACGCTGCCGACCGCGCGCTGATCAATCGCCTGCAGGGCGGCTTTCCCATCAGCCCGCGTCCGTTCGCGGACGTCGCGCAGGCGCTGGGGCTGGACGAAGACGCCGTGATCGCGCGCGTGGCCCGCTTGCGCCAATGCGGCGCGCTGAGCCGTTTCGGCCCGCTGTTCCAGATCGAGCGCGCTGGCGGAGCGTACTGCCTGGCGGCGATGGCCGTGCCGCGGACGCAATGGGAGCGGGTGGTGGCACTGGTCAACCGCCGGATCGAGGTGGCGCACAACTACCGCCGCGAGCACGCCCTGAACATGTGGTTCGTGCTGGCGGCGGCCGACCCCGCCGACATCGTCGCCTGCCTGCGGGCCATCGAACAGGAGACGGGCTTGCCGGTGCTGGCGTTTCCGAAAGAGCGCGAGTACTTCCTTGAAATGAAGCTGGAGGTCTGAGATGGATGCCGTCGGCCTGACTCCGTTCGAGCTGTCACTGGTGCGCGCCACGCAGGACGGGCTGCCGATCCGGCGGGACCCATACCGGGCCGTGGCCGAGCGGCTGGGCGTCGCCGAAGCCGAGGTGATGGCGCATTTGCGCGACATGCTTGCGCGCGGCGTCATCCGGCGCATCGGCGCGGTGCCCAACCACTATGCGCTGGGATTCGTGGCCAACGGCATGACGGTCTGGGACGTGGACGATGGACAGGCCGATGCCGTGGGCGCCTGGCTGGGCCAGCTCGCGGACGTGAGCCATTGCTATCGGCGTCCCCGGCGCCCGCCACAGTGGCGCTACAACCTCTTCGCCATGCTGCACGGCACTGACCGCGCGGCGTTGCTGGCGCGCATCGCCGAAGTCGCCGAGGCCTTGGCGGCTCGTTTTCCGGGCGCCCTGCGGGCGCAGGAGGCGCTGTTTTCCTCGGCCATCCTGAAAAAGACCGGCTTGCGCCTGAGAGATGGCCAGGGTCCGGCCGCATAGCGAGGAAACCCGAATGTTCCGCATTTCCGCCTTCGTCTCCGAATTGCTGCGGCCCACGCCGCTGGCGCCCCGCCGGAGGCCGGCCGGGCCTGTGGTGATCTGGAACCTGATCCGGCGCTGCAACCTGCATTGCCGTCATTGCTATTCGGCCTCGGTCGACAAGGACTTTGCCGGCGAATTGGACTACGCCGAAGTCTGCGCAGCCATGGACGATCTGCATGCCCATGGCGTGAGGGCATTGATCCTGTCTGGCGGCGAACCGCTGCTGCGGCCCGACATTTTCGAAATTGCGCGCAGGGCCAAGGCCATGGGCTTTTACGTCGGCCTGTCGTCCAACGGCACCCTGATAGACCGGCGCAACATCGAATCCATCGCCGGCTGCGGCTTCGACTACGTGGGCATTTCGCTGGACGGCCTGGGCGCGACGCACGACCGCTTCCGCGGCGAGGCGGGGGCATTCGATGCCTCGCTGGAAGGCATCCGGCTGTGCCGGGACCGCGGCCTGAAGGTCGGCATCCGCTACACCATGACCCAGGGCAATGCCGGCGACCTGCCCGGGCTGCTCGCGCTGCTGGACACCGAGAGCGTCGACCGTTTTTACTTTTCGCATCTGAACTACGCGGGCCGCGGCGGCCGCAACCGGGGCGAGGACAGCCATCACCGCATGACGCGGGCGGCGATGGAGCGGATCTTCGAGACCTGCCTGGAACAGGCCGCGGCCGGCAGGCCACGGGAGTTCACCTCCGGCAACAACGATGCCGATGGCGTGTTCTTCCTGCATTGGGTGCGCCGCCGTTTCCCGGACCGCGCGCCGCATATCGAGGCCAGGCTGCGGCAGTGGGGCGGCAACGCCAGCGGCATGAACGTTGCCAACATCGACAACCGGGGCAATGTCCACGCCGACACCATGTGGTGGCACTACACTCTGGGAAACGTGCGCCTGCGGCCCTTCTCGGAAATCTGGTCGGATCCCGCCGAGCCCTTGCTCAAGCTGTTGCGGCTGCGGCCGCGGCCCGTCAAGGGACGTTGCGCCAGCTGCGCTTACCTGGACATCTGCAACGGCAACACCCGCATCCGCGCGCAGAAGCAGTCGGGCGACCTTTGGGCCGAAGATCCCGGCTGTTATCTGAACGAAGACGAGACAGGAGCTCGAATGGAATTCCCGCCCATACCGGCCAATGGAGAGGACGCGCCGCTGCAGCGCGCCTTGCAGCTGTTCGATGACTACAACCGGCGCGATCCCAATCTGGTCGCCTGGAATGGCGCCATGCAGCCGCGCGAATGGCTGTACGCCCAATTCCTCCACGACTGGGTGGCGAAGCTGGCCCCGCAGGCCGGCCCCGCCTTGCGCCTGGCCGCAAGCTGCCAGCACATCGGCCGCTGGGAGGTTCCGCGCGAGGCCTGTGCGGCGGGCAGGGCAGGCTATCTGCAATGGCGCAATACGCTCAAGGAACACCACGCGGACATCGCCGCAAGGCTGCTCGCCAGCGCAGGCCAGGACGAGGAAACCATACAGGCGGTACTGAAGATCGTGCGCAAGCAGGGTATCAAGCGCGATGCCGACGTGCAATGCATGGAGAACGCACTGTGCCTGGTGTTCCTGGAGCACCAGTACGAGGAATTCTGCGACCGTTATCCGGACAAGGTCGTCGCGGTGCTGCAGAAGACCTGGCACAAGATGGACGAGGCCGGCAGGCAGGCGGCGGCGTCGCTATCTTTCAGCGAGCGGGGCCGGACTTATCTGGCGGCGGCGCTGGCGGGTGCCAATGCCGGCGAGGCGGCCAAGGACGGACGTTCCTGATCGAAGCGCGGGCCTGGCGGCAAGGCATCACAGCACGCTGCACGCCACGCCGCAAGCCGCCATGCGCCGCGCCAGCAGCTTCGGATCGTGCGCGGCTCCCAACAGCAGGACGGCGCGCTGGCCCGCCCGTACCTGCCGGGCCAGCCATTCCAGCCCCGCGCCCGCGGCAACGGCCGGCTCGGGCTGCATACCGGGGCCTTTCAGCTCGACCCTCGCCGCGTCCCGTCTCGCCTTGTCCAGGATGGCCGGATTGACGGCTGGCACATGCGCGACCAGGTCGGCCTGGTTCAGCATGCGCAAGGCGCGCAGGGTCAACAGATCGGCGGGACCGTCGGCGGCCGCCAGTATCGTCGCGCTGCCCATGCGGGGCGGGGCGTCGGCCTGCATCGCGGCTTCGAGCGCCAGACCGGCCTGCCGGCCGTCTCCCGCCGCCAGCAAAGAGGGCAGCGGGCCGTCCAGCATCCAGTCGTAGAAGTCGCGGCGCTCGTCCAGGTCGCGAAAGCGCGAGACGATGCGGCTGCGGTAGCGCGCCGCGAGCCTTGCCAGATCTCCCGTGCTCTCGTCGAGCAACGCCTCGAGCCGTTCGCGGATGCGTCGCGCCAGCACGGGCGCGCAGCCGCCTGAAGACACCGCCACCACCAGCGGGGAACGGTCCAGGATGGCCGGCACTTGTATCGTCGAAAGTACGGGATCGTCGACCACGTTGCAGGGAATGCGGCGCGCCAGCGCCGCCGCGGCGACCGCCTGGTTCGTGTCGCCGTGATCGGTCGCGGCCACCGCCAGCCAGGCGCCGTCCAGGCAGGCCGGCGAGAACGCGGCGGGCAGATGTTGGATCTTGCCCTGGTCCGCGGCCGCCCGCAGCCAGGACGTCAGGGCCGGCGCCGCCACGGCAATGGCGGCGCCGGCCGCAAGCAGCAGCCTGATCTTGCGCTCGGCCACGGCCCCGCCGCCCACCACGACCACCTGCCGGCCGGCCAGGTTGAAGAACACCGGGAACAGCATCGCGGATGGCGCGTCCATGGCGGGTTCCTCCTACTTGCGGCTGGAGAAGTACTGGGCCAGCTCCTGGATGGCTTCGGGGCTCAAGGGCTCGGCCATGGAACTCATGACCGGGTCGTTGCGTTCCCGGGTTTTGAAGGCATTGAGCTGTTTCACCAGGTATTCAGCTTTCTGCCCTGCAAGATTGGGATATAGGCCGACGGCGCTGATCCCGTCCGCGCCATGGCAGGACGCGCATAGCGGCAGCATGGCGGAAACGTGGGGCGAGAGCGTGTCGGGATTGCCGCCGGCGATGAGCGCGGCTTGGCCATCGGCGGCCAGCGCGTGCGCGGCGGCCTGGGACAGCAGCAGCGCAGCGAGTATGCGGAATAGCGGTTTCATGTCTGGGTTCCTCGGCTCAGAATTTGCGCGTTTCGGACAGGCCGATGGTCAGCCAGCGGGTGCGGGCGCGGGAGAAGATGCCCGAGGGGCTTTCCATCTTGTGTTCCGCCACCAGCTCCAGGGTCTTGCTGTCGTAGATCTTGATGCGGTCGCCCCAGTAGCCCGAGCTGACATACAGGTAGTTGCCGGTGCGGTTGTAGTCGGGGAAGAAGGCATGCCCGCCCACGTCCAGCGTCTTGGCCACTTCCAGCGTGTTCTTGTCGATCAGCTGGATCCAGGCTGCGCGCTTGTCCTTGTCGACGATGTCCACCGCCACATACGGCGCGTTCGGATGGGCGGCGGGCGATTCAGTGGCTCCCGCCACGGGGATCTGCTTGACCACGGAAAAGTCCTTGGTGTCCCACACCGTGACCACGGAGCCCTTGTCGCAGGTGCCGATATTGGTGCCGAACGCCAGGAAGCGGCCGTTGACCTCGGTCACCGCGCCCGAGCCGACGTGGGGCTGGCAGCCGGCGGGGATGTCGCGCACCACCTTGTCCTCCTTGAAGTCGATCGCGACGATCTTGTTGTCGTCGTAGGACGCCACCATGGAGTAGCGCCCGTCGGGCGTGAGGAAGGTGTCATGCAGCATGCGGCCGACCTTGGCCAGCTTGGTCACGGGCATGTCGGGCTTGTCGGGGTCAATGATCCAGATCTGGCCCGCCTGGCGCAGCGTCAGGGCGAACTTGTTGTTGATCCGGCTGCCGATCACCGGGCCGCCGGCCGACTTGACGAACTTGCCGTCCGGGTCCTCGCCCTCCAGGTCCATGTACTTGACTGGTTCCAGCGTGTCCGCCTTCAGGATGGCAACGCTTTTGGGCACGAACGAGCTGATCGCCAGCCACTTGCCGTCGTTGGACAGGGCGATGCCGGGGCCCGTCAGGCCGACCTTGGCCTGGCGCACAATCTGCAACGAATACAGGTCGATCTTGTAGACCATGCCGTCGTCGCTCTTGAGCCAGGCCCAGCGCTCCGCCACGGGGCTGAAATCCATGATGTGCGGCGCCACCGGCGTGGCGATCTCGCCGACCACTTTGTTGGTCTTGCCGTCCAGGAACACGGTGCGCGCATTGTTGCCCGCGTCGCCGCGCCCGTAGCGCCCGCGCGCCATGACCACCATCAGGTCGTACACGGTGTCGATGGCATAGGTCGGCTTGGCGGGCAGGGTGGCTTCGTCGACCACCACCTGCACGCTGGCGCGGATCTGGTCCAGGCCCCATTTCGGATCGTCCGCCGCCTGGGTCTTGATCAGACGGGCGAGCGAGCGGATCTCCTCGTCGGACAAGCGGCCCACGAAAGGCGGCATCAGCGTGTCGGGGATGCCGGTCATGATGGTGCCGCGCAGCGCCGCCTCGCTCTGGACCAGGCGGTCGCTGGTCAGGCCCGGCGCGATGTAGCCGCCGCGGTCGGCGCCATGACAGACGGCGCAGTTCTGCTGGAACAACTGATTCGCCTTGAGGTACTCCTCGGCCGGCGCACTCCAGGCGGCGCCGGCCGAGACGAGCAGCCAGGCCGCGCTCAATAGCTTGGTGTGCATGTCGATCTCTCCCGTAAGGTTCTTGCCGAAACTGCGGCACATGCACTGTGTCACCGCGGCCCTGGGCCGATAAGGCACGGGTCCCGCGCGTGCCATGGTTACGGTCCAATCGATTTTTTGACATAGGACAAAACAATGCCAAGGCCGGAGGACTACCGTGATAGCAAACGGAGCGCGGCCGGCCCGCGCCGCTTCGAAAGGCCGGCGCCATCTTTTGTCCTGTGGTTGTCCGCCATGTTTTCACTACCGCTCACCCTCTCCCGCCTGGATGCAAAACCCTACAAGCAGCAGATCGCTGACCAGATCGAGGCGCTGATACGCGCCGGACGGCTGCAGGAAGGGGACCGGCTGCCGGCGATCAACCGCATGTCATCGCTGCTGCAGGTATCGAAGAACACCGTGCTGGGCGCGTATGAGCTGTTGATCGATTCCAGCCTGATCCAGAGCAAGCCCAGCCGCGGCTACTTCGTGACGCTGAACCGCAGCCTGATCATCAATCCGCGTTGTCCCGATTTTGTCCAGGACCGTTCGCCGGTCTACGCCGATGCCGTCAGCCAGGCCCTGTCCAGCGGCGTCTGCGGCCAGCCGGCGCCCATGCCCCTGCGCTATGACTTCAAGGTCGGCCGTCCCTCGGTCCACGCCTTTCCCCTGCGCCAGTTCATCACGCTGTCCAACCAGCTGCTGCGGCACGCGGGCCGCGCCATGGCCGAATACGCGCCGCCGGCCGGCCTGTGGGGTTTGCGCGTGCAGGTAGCGGATTACCTGTCGGCGGCCAAGGCGCTGAAGGTCGAGCCGGAACAGGTGCTGATCACCGCCGGCAGCCAGGAAGCCTTGAGCCTGATCGCCTCGCATTTCCTGGACCGCCACGGCCGGGCGGTGTTCGAGTCCCCCTGTTATGCGGGCTTCAGGAATCTGGTGCGGCGGCATGGCGCGCAGGAAGCGCCGGTCCCGGTCGACGGAGAGGGGCTGCGCACCGACCTGCTGCCGGAAGGGCCGGCCAGGCTGGCCTATGTGACGCCGTCGCACCAGTACCCCCTGGGCCACGCCATGTCCCTGTCCAGGCGGCGGCAACTGCTCGAATGGGCGGGCCGCAGCGGCGCGCTGATCATCGAGGACGACTACGACGGCGACTTTTGCTACGAATCCGTGCTGCCCATGCCGCTGGCGGCGATGAGCCCGCGGCAGGTCGCGTACCTGGGCACGTTCTCCAAGACGCTGGGACCTGGCCTGAGGCTGGGATACATGGTCTGCCCGCCTGCGCTGGTCGACGATTTCACCGAGCGCAAGGCGTTGCTCAACAACGGCAGTCCATGGCTGACGCAGGCCGTGCTGGCCCGCTACTTCGACGAGAACTGTTTCGCGCGCCACCTGCAAACCCTGCGGCGGCGCTATCAGGCGCAGCGTGACGAGCTGCTGCGCGGCATCCGCAAGGTCTGGGGCGGACGCGGCCGGGTCAGCGGACAGAATTCGGGGATGCATCTGGCCTTCGAACTGCCGGCGGACAGTCCGGACGCCGATGTGGTCGCCGCCGCCGCGCTGGCGCAGGGCGTGAGGCTGTACCCGCTGGCCCAGGCCGCCGCCAGCGCGGCCGACGGCGCCGAGCCCCGGCATCTGCTGTTCGGCTATGCCGGCCTGGAAACCGGCGAAATCGCCCAGGCCATGGCGCGGGTGCTTGCGGCCTGCACGCAGCTGCAGGAAAGCTGTCCTGGGCGGGCAGCGTCCCGCCTGTCCCTGGAGGAAGCGCGCTGCGGGGGCATTTAGCACGGTTGCGGCGTTTCCGGTAGGGATGGCGGCGCGGCGCGAGGGCCGGCGGCGTGGCTATGCAGCGTTACTGGGTCGTACTTAGAATGAATTTGTCCTATGACAAATATGTGATTGGACTCTCCTGCGGCCAGGCTGCGGGCGGGCCGTCACGCATGGAGATGCTGCGATGCCGCTTACCGCCGCCGGGCCCGCCCCGCTGACTTCCCGCCAGTCCGTGCCGGATGTTGCGAATGCCGCAGCCCGGACCGGCAGGCGTTTGAACCGGACCGATGCCGGGTTCCTGCTGATCTGCCTTGCCGGCTGCGCCTATGCGCTGGCGGATTTTGGTCAATTCCTGAACGGCTACGAGAAAGCGATGCTGGTCGGCGCCGTGCCGGCGTTGGCGTGGCTGGGGTGGCTGTGGCGTCCCTTGCGGTCTCTGGTCCTGGCCAGCGGCGCCAGTGCGCTGCTGGCGGTGTGGCTGTATGCGGGCGGGGCAGGGCTGCTCCAGGGCGATCTGGGGCGCGCCGAGAGCGTCTTCCTGCTCAAGTACCTGCTGTCGTCGCAGTCGGCCATACTCTGGATGAGCTGCCTGTTCGTCCTGGGCACGCTCTGCTACTGGGCGGGCCTGGCCAGGCCCGCGATCGCCTGGCTGGGCACGGTCCTGACCTGGGGCGGGGTATGGGCGGGCCTGACCGGTCTTCTGGTGCGCTGGCGCGAAGGGCATTTGCTGGGACCGGATGTAGGACACATTCCGGTCAGCAACCTGTACGAGGTGTTCGTTTTCTTCGCGCTGGTCACGGCGCTGTTCTACCTCTATTACGAGGCCCGCTACGCCACGCGGGCGCTGGGCGGCTTCGTCATGCTGGTGGTCGCCTCGATGGTCGTGTTCCTGTCCTGGTACTCGCTCACGCGCGGCGCCCATCAGATCCAGCCGCTGGTTCCCGCGCTGCAAAGCTGGTGGATGAAGCTGCACGTGCCGGCCAATTTCGTCGGCTACGGCACGTTCTCGCTGGCGGGCGCGGTGGGCTTCGCGTACCTGGTCAAGCTGCACGGGCAGAGCGCCGCGGGCAAGCGCCTGATTCCGGTGTTCCTGCTGGGCGCGCTGCTATGCGCCGAGCCGATGATCTTCGGCTCAGGGCGGTTTTCTCGCGTGTGGATGTTGTATTTCGGCGTGGGCGCCATGGCGGTCGGCGCGGTATTGGCGCTGCGTCGGCCCATCGCCCGCCGGCTGCCGTCCCTGGAGGTGCTGGAGGACATCATGTACCGGGCCATTGCGCTGGGCTTCGCCTTCTTCACCGTGGCCACGGTATTGGGCGCGCTGTGGGCGGCCGACGCCTGGGGCGCATACTGGCAATGGGATCCCAAGGAAACCTGGGCGCTGATCGTGTGGCTGAACTATGCCGCCTGGCTGCACATGCGGCTGCTCAAGGGCTTGCGGGGAGAGGTGGCGGCCTACTGGGCGCTCGCCGGACTGGTCGTGACGAGCTTCGCCTTCCTGGGGGTCAACATGTTCCTGTCGGGGCTGCATTCGTACGGCAGCCTATAGGCCTCTGCCGCCTTGGGGGGCGGTGATGCGCGCTGGCATCGGGTGTTCTGGCGGAAGCGGTGAGATTCGAACTCACGAACGGTTGCCCGTTGCCGGTTTTCAAGACCGGTGCAATCGACCACTCTGCCACGCTTCCTGGTATTGCGTATATTCCGGCGATCCGGCCATCAGGCAAACAATCTGCCTGGGTGGGGACACGATACGCCGTAAAGGGCGCAATAATAATCCATTTGCTGCAAAGGAGGCACGCGATGCACGCCGTAGAAATCTCTCGCCCTGGTGGCCCCGAGGTCCTGGTCCCCGTCGAACGGCCCACGCCGGAAACCGGCGCGGGTGAAGTCTTGATCAAAGTGAGCGCCGCGGGCGTCAATCGTCCCGACGTGTTCCAGCGCAAGGGCAACTACGCGCCGCCGCGCGGCGCCTCGGATCTGCCGGGCCTGGAAGTGGCCGGCGAGATCGTCGGCGGCGACCTGGCCGGCAGCGGTTTCGCCCTGGGTGACAAGGTCTGCGCCCTGGTGGCGGGCGGCGGCTACGCCGAGTATTGCGTCGCGCCCGCGGCCCAATGCCTGCCCATCCCCAAGGGCCTGTCCGACATCGAGGCGGCCGGCCTGCCGGAAACCTATTTCACCGTCTGGAGCAACGTGTTCGACCGCGGCCGCCTGTCCGAAGGCGAAGCGCTGCTGGTGCACGGCGGCGCCAGCGGCATCGGTACCACGGCCATCCAGCTGGCCCGCGCCATGGGCCACAAGGTCTATGCCACCGTCGGCAGCGATGACCGGGCCCGCGCCGTGGAAGCGCTGGGCGCCGAGCGCGGCATCAACTACAAGACCCAGGATTTCGTGAAGGAAGTCCTGGACGCCACCGGCGGACGCGGCGTGGACGTGATCCTGGACATGGTGGCCGGCGATTACATCGGCCGCGACATGCAGTGCCTGGCCGACGACGGCCGCATCGTCATCATCGCCCAGCTGGGCGGCTCCCACGCCAACGTGGATACGGCCCAGGTCATGCGCCGCCGCCTGACCATCACCGGCTCGACCTTGCGTCCCCGTCCGGTCGCCTTCAAGGGCGCCATCGCCCGCGCCCTGCGCGAACAGGCCTGGCCCCTGCTGGAAAAAGGGGCCATCAAGCCCATCGTGCACGCCACCTTCCCGCTGGCCGAGGCTTCGCGCGCCCATGCCATGATGGAAAGCGGTGAAAATATTGGCAAAATCATCCTGACCATGTAAGAAATGGGGGGCGCTCGGCGTAGCGTCCCGCAACAGGATACAATCACGGGTTTCGCCTGGAATTTTTTCCAGGCAGGCCCGTGGGCGGTTGCTATGCAGCCCTTGGCTCGCCCCAGTCCAACCGATACAGATACCTCGCCATGACTTCAGTCGAAAACCGCGCCCGCCTCGTGCTGGGCAACTGGAAGATGCACGGCAACCTGGCCGAGAACGCCGCGTTGCTGACCGAGCTGCGCGCCGCGGATGCTGCGAGCCACTGCGAAATCGGCATCTGTGTGCCGTTCCCCTACCTCGCGCAAGCGGCGTCGGCCCTGACCGGCAGCAGCGTGTCCTGGGGCGCGCAAGACGTCAGCGCCCATGAAAAGGGCGCCTACACCGGCGAAGTCTCCGGCGCCATGCTGAAGGAATTCGGCTGCCGCTGGGCGCTGGCCGGCCACTCCGAGCGCCGCGTGCTGCACGGCGAGACCGACGCAGCCGTGGCCGCCAAGGCCCAGGCCGCGCTGGCCGCCGGCCTGACCCCGGTCGTGTGCGTGGGCGAATCCCTGGCCGACCGCGAAGCCGGCAATACGCTGGCCGTGATCGAACGCCAGTTGAAGCCTGTGCTGGCGCTGGGCGCCGACGCGGTTTCGCGCATGGTCCTGGCCTACGAACCCGTCTGGGCCATCGGCACCGGCCGCACTGCCAGCCCCGAGCAGGCGCAGGAAGTCCATGGCGCCATCCGCGCCGCCCTGCGCGCGCTGGGCGCGGCGCAGGTGCAAGTGTTGTACGGCGGCAGCGTCAAAGCTGCCAACGCCGCCAGTTTGTTCGCCATGACTGATATCGACGGGGCCCTGGTCGGCGGCGCGTCGCTCGTGGCCGAAGAATTTTTGCGAATCGCCGCTATCTAAGTTTCCGTTCCGGAGTCTGTAATGCCCTTGATGCTCAAAATCCTGCTGGCCGTCCAAGTGATCTCGGCGCTGGCTATCATCGTCCTGGTTCTGCTTCAGCAGGGCAAAGGCGCCGACATGGGGTCCGCTTTCGGTAGCGGCTCGTCCGGCAGCCTGTTCGGCGCCACCGGCGCGGCGAACTTCCTGTCGCGCGCGACCAAGTGGGCCGCCGTGGTCTTCTTCGCGTCCACCGCCGGCCTGGCTTATGTCAGCCACAAGGGCACCAGCGGCCCGGCCGTCGATTCCGGCGTGATGCAAAGCTTCCCGGCGGACCGTTCGGTGCCGCAAGTGCCGGGCGCTGCGCCTGCCGCTCCCGCTGGCGCGTCGTCGGTCCCGGGCGCCAGCTCGGTGCCCGCCGCTCCGGCCAAGCCCGACGCCTCGGTGCCGGCGGCGCCCGCCACCCCGGCCGTTCCGGCCGCTGGCGACAAGCCCGCCGAAGCGCCCGCAGCGCCGGCGAAGTAAGCCACAGCAAACGGAAAGGCCGGCACATGCCGGCCTTTTTCATGGGCGGCTTGCGGCTGCCCGGATATCCTGTCATCAGCGGCCGGTAGCATGCGCCGTCGCCGCGCCGGCAAGGTGTAGGGTATCGTTGCCTGCGCATCCGGTTTCCGTTCCTCGATCTCCGCCATGGCCACATCCAAACGCTCTCCCCGCACGCAACCCGCCGCCGATCCGCAGCGGGGCTCGCCGCAGGCCATGCTGGCGCGCATCCAGAGCCTGTTGCCGTCGATGGGGGCGGCCTCGCAGCGCATCGGCGAGTTCGTCATACGCAACCCGGCCGAGGTGGTGCACATGTCGGTCAGCGAAGTGGCGGAGCGCACCCAGTGCAGCGAAGGCAGCGTGGTGGGCTTTTGCAAGCTGCTGGGCGCCACGGGATTTCAGCAGCTGAAGATCGCGCTGGCCCAGCAGATCGTGCAGCCGGTGCAGTACATCCACGAAGACCTGGCCGCCCAGGACACGCCCGAGCAGGTCGTCAGCAAGATCTTCCACAGCAATATCCAGACGCTGCAGGACACCGAATCGGTGCTGGATGTCGCCGCGCTGTCGGCCGCGGTGGAGCTGATCCGCGGCGCCCGCCGCGTGGAAATCTATGGCATCGGCAGCTCGGCCGTCATCGCGCACGACGCGCACTACCGCATGCTGCGCATCGGGCTGCATGCCACGGCAGTGACCGATTCCCACGTGCAGGCCATCAGCGCGTCGCTGACCGGGCCGGACGTCGCCGTGCTGACCATTTCGCACTCGGGCAGCACGCACGAAACCGTGCTGGCCACGCGGCTGGCCAAGGAAGCCGGCGCGCGCACGATCTGCATCACCAATTTCGGCAAATCGCCGATCCAGGAACACGCGGACGTGGTGCTGCACACCATGTCGCGCGAGACCCGTTTCCGCACCGAGGCCATGACCAGCCGGCTGGCCCAGCTCGCCATCATCGACACCCTCATCGCCTGCCTGGCCTTGTCCGACTATGACAAGGCCGTCTCCACGCTGCGCAGCACCTTCGACGTGCTGTCGAACAAGCGCTACTGACCACCTTCAATGCCCGCCGGCAGCGCGTGCCGGCGTGGGCATGCGCTATCCAGCAGGCCCGCCACGTCTGGCGCATCCGCATAGGGCGCATTGCCGACCAGCAGATAACCGATGCCCAGTCGCACTGCGCCCAGCGCATCGGTGCGCACGTTGTCGCCGATGACCGTGGCGTCCGCCGGCGCCAGGCCCAGCCGGCGCAATCCTTCCTTCAGCAGCATGGCGCCTGGCTTGCCGAGTATGCGCGGCCGTGCGCC
The DNA here is from genome assembly GCF_013267355.1 of Achromobacter pestifer. Classification (NCBI taxonomy): domain Bacteria; kingdom Pseudomonadati; phylum Pseudomonadota; class Betaproteobacteria; order Burkholderiales; family Alcaligenaceae; genus Achromobacter; species Achromobacter pestifer. Next base: position 1,288,460 of record NZ_CP053985.1, on the reverse strand, counting down.
GGGCGCGCAGGCCAGCACTGATTGCAGCAGCGCGCCCGTCTCGGGAACGATGGCGCCTTGCGGGCCGGGATGGGTGAGATCGCCATTGCTGACCATCAATGCCGCGCCTCGCGC